>NZ_JBQKLF010000001.1:0-941438 GCF_052116365.1 Fundicoccus sp. Sow4_D5
GGGACACAAGGGGCTGAACTAGCTGAGTCCTTACGAGAAGAGTATGACTTTGAAATTGTGACTTTTGAAGATTCTGTCAATATGTACCAAGAAGTAATGGTTGGTAATAGTACGGCAGCGGTTGAGGATTTCCCTGTAATGGCTTATGCCATCAATGATGGCAAATTAGCTTTAAGACAGTTAGAAGAAACCTTTGATATTGGCTCTTATGGTTTTGCGACCAGTCCTGGTGAAAACCCAGACTTAGTCGCAGCTTTTAATGAAGGATTAGCTAATATTCAAGCGTCGGGTCAATATGATGAGATTCTTGCCACTTATTTAGGTGACGCAGAAGTTGCTGATGATGCATCTAACATTGCTCAAGAAGAAGAATTGACTCATGACAAGAAATATGTGATTGCGACCGATACAACCTTTGCTCCATTTGAGTTCGTAAATGAAGCGGGCGAGATGGTTGGGATAGATATGGATATTCTAGCAGCGATTGCTGAAGATCAAGGTTTCGAATATGAAGTGCGAGCACTAGGCTTTAATGCGGCTGTTCAAGCCTTGGAAAGTAAGCAAGTCGATGGTGTGATTGCTGGAATGAGTATTACACCTGAGCGACAAGAGGCTTTTGATTTTTCGGAAGCTTACTATTTAAGTAGCTTGTCTTTTGCTGTCAAAGCAGATAGCGAAATTCAAACGCTTGACGATTTAAAGGGACAAAGAATTGCAGTTAAAACCGGGACACAAGGGGCTGAATTAGCCGAGTCATTACGAGAAGAGTATGACTTTGAGATTGTGACCCTTGAAGATTCTGTCAATATGTACCAAGAGGTAATGGTTGGTAATAGCGCGGCAGCGGTTGAAGATTTTCCTGTAATGGCTTATGCAATCAATGATGGTAACTTAGATTTAAGACAGTTAGAAGAAACCTTTGATATTGGTTCTTACGGCTTTGCGACCAGTCCTGGTGAAAACCCAGACTTAGTGACTGCCTTTAACCGTGGTTTAGCAAACATCCAAGCCTCAGGTCAATATGACGAGATTCTGGCCACTTATTTAGGTAGTGATTCAGCTGAAGCACTGGAACATGATAAAACTTATATTATTGCGACTGACCAAACTTACGCTCCGTTTGAGTTTGTGGATGATGATGATAATTTAGTCGGGATTGATATGGATTTAATGGCAGCGATCGCCGAGGATCAAGGCTTTGATTATGAGATGAAAGTCTTAGGTTTTAATGCTGCTGTTCAAGCGCTTGAAAGTGGTCAAGCTGATGGTGTAATTGCTGGGATGAGTATCACAGATGCTCGAAAAGAAAGCTTTGACTTTTCAGAGCCCTATTTTGACAGTCAGTTGTCCTTTGCGGTTAAAGCCGATAGTGAGATTCAAACGTTGGCTGATTTAGAAGGTCTACGTGTGGCAGTGAAAACTGGGACACAAGGGGCGGATTTGGCGGATAGTTTGAAAGAGGAATATGGCTTTGAGATTGCGATTTTTGAAGACTCTGCCAATGTGATTGAAGATGTTTTAGCGGGGAATAGCGCGGCCTTAGTTGAGGATCATCCTGTAATGGCTTATACCATTAAGGAAGGGGACGTGGCTTTACGTCTGTTAGATGAAACCTTCACGGTGGGTTCTTATGGCTTTGCGGTAATGAAAGGTGAGAATGCTGATTTATTAACAGCCTTCAACCAAGGTTTAGCGAATTTAAGAGAATCTGGTGCTTATGACGAGATTTTAGCAACGTATACAAGTACTGATGGTGCAACTGAATCAGTTGCAAATGATGCGCTAGCTACAGAAGAAGCAGATGAAGAAGCAGCAAACGTATTTATTAGTCAAATCACTAAAAACTGGCGACCATTATTAAATGGTTTATGGACAACGGTTTGGGTGACACTTGTATCGATTCTAATCGCAATGATTATCGGGATTGCCTTAGGGATTATGAGTGCTGGCCAAAACCCAGTCTTAAAATTTATCGCTTTACTATACGTTGATATCATGCGAGGTATTCCGTTATTAGTATTATCATTCTTTATCTACTTTGGTGTGCCTCAGTTAACAGGCTTAACCTTCCCAGCTACCTTAGCAGGGATTGTTACCTTAAGTTTAAACGCAGCAGCTTATATCTCTGAGATTGTACGTGGGGGAATTAAAGCCGTACCAATCGGCCAGTCTGAAGCAGGACGAAGCTTAGGTTTACCTTACAATCAAACGTTGAGACACATTGTTCTACCGCAGGCGTTTAAAATTATGGTACCATCATTTATTAACCAATTTGTTATTACTTTGAAAGATACGTCAATTTTATCCGTAATAGGCTTGGTTGAATTAACTCAAACTGGTAAAATAATTATCGCACGTGATTTCCAATCAGGAAGTATGTGGTTAATTGTTGGTTTAATGTATATAATCATTATTACTGCATTAACTAGAGTATCGAAGAGACTAGAAAAGGAGAATTAAACTATGTCTAAAGTAATTGTCAAAGATTTGAAAAAAAGCTTTGGTTCGAACGAAGTTTTAAAATCAATTAATTTAACAGTAGCAGAAGGAGAGGTTGTTTGTATTATTGGGCCATCTGGTTCAGGTAAATCAACACTACTTCGCTGCTTGAACCATTTAGAAGAAATTAATGGCGGTCACGTGACAATCAATGGCTTTGATATTAGTTCAAAAGATGTTGATTTGAATAAAGCGCGTGAGAACATTGGTATGGTGTTCCAACACTTTAACTTATTCCCACACCTTAGTGTGAAAGAAAACATTACCTTAGCACCAACGCAATTAGGTGTCTTGAAAAACAAAGATGCAGATGCAAAAGCCCGTGAATTACTGGCACAAGTTGGTTTAGCTGATAAAGTAGATGCTTTCCCTAATTCCTTATCAGGTGGTCAAAAGCAACGTGTAGCAATCGCACGTGCTCTAGCAATGAATCCTGATATTATGTTGTTTGACGAGCCAACCTCTGCACTCGATCCAGAGATGGTAGGAGATGTTCTGTCAGTTATGCAACAATTAGCAAAAGATGGCATGACAATGGTTATTGTAACGCATGAGATGGGCTTTGCGCGTGAGGTAGCAGACCGCGTGATTTTCATGGACGGTGGTTATATTGTTGAAGAGGATGTACCAGAGAAAATCTTCTCGGCTCCTGCTCATGAAAGAACGAAAAACTTCTTAGATAAAGTATTATAAAAGTAAAAAAAGGCAGATGAGCAATCTGTAGAGACCCCCTAAATTCGAATACGGATTTAGGGGGTCTTTTTATTTTGAAGTAAGGAGACGGGGGCCGAAAGTTCAAGTGAATCTCCGGAATATCTTTTTTCGGACAAAAAACAAAGTTTTCACCTTGTTAAATAGGAATTTCAACATTTAACCAGTCACAATATATCATCTCCTATAATGCATATTATGTGAAAGAATACGTAAGCTTTTATATGCTGTGTCATAGATTAAAATTTGAGGTGAAAAGAAAGTGGAAAAAGTAAAGACGAGTCGTTTAATCGTCATTTTTTTTCTGGTTCTAGGTATTTTTGGATTAGGAAATGGAAGTTCGAACGTAGCAGAAGTAAAGGCGCAAGCAAATAAAAAGGTCTATACAATCGCAACTGATACGCCATATGCTCCTTTCGAGTTTCTTGATGGTGAAGGTAATTTAATCGGAATAGCTATTGATATTCTGGCTGCAATTGCCAAAGACCAAGGCTTTGAATATGAATTAATGACGCTGCCGTTCAGTTTTTGGCTTACAAGCTTTAGAAAGTGGACAAGCAGATGGTATGATTGCTGGTATGGGAATTACAGAGGAAAGAGAAGCGTCGTTTGACTTTTCAAATCCATACTTTCAAGGTGGTTCAATGTTTGCAGTGGCTGCCAATAGTGAAATTGAAGCGATAGAAGATCTATAGGTCACAAGGTCGCTGTGAAAATTGGTACGACAGGTGAAGCAATTGCTAATGAATTATCGGGCGAATATGGCTTTGATACGACGACCTTTGAAGATTCAGTTAATATGTATCAAGACGTTGCCGCAGGCAACAGTCAAGCAGTGATTGGAGATGCGACAGTTATTCAATATGCCGTCAATACAGGAGCAGTCGATTTACGTTTAATCGCTGAAGAGAAGGCATCTATTCCGTTTGGTTTTGCTGTAAATAAAGGGAATCATCCAGAACTAGTTGACATGTTTAATGATGGCTTAGCTAATAGCCAAGCATCGGGTGAGTATGATGAAATACTGGCCACTTACTTAGGGGATGGAGCAAGCCAAGAATCTGTTCAAACTGGCTTCTTTGGTCAATTAAAACAAAACTGGCCCTCGCTAAGTTCTGGCTTAATCACGACCATTTGGGTAACGTTAGTATCCTTTGTGATTGCGATGATTATTGGTATGTTGATTGGCTTAATGCGTAGTAGTCAATCGATGATTCTATCTGGAATTGGTTTAGTTTATGTCGATATTATGCGTGGTATCCCACTACTAGTATTAGCATTCTTTATCTACTTTGGTATGCCACAAATGACAGGAATCAATATGAGCGCAAGTATCGCGGGTATTCTAACGCTGAGTTTAAATGCTGCTGCCTATGTTGCAGAAAATGTGCGTGGCGGTATTCAAGCAGTTGCTAAAGGACAGGCAGAAGCTGGTCGAAGTTTAGGTTTAAATTATGGAACGACAATGCGTCGAATCATTTTACCGCAAGCATTCAAAATTATGATTCCATCATTTATCAATCAATTTGTGATTACGTTGAAAGACACAGCAATCCTATCCGTTATTGGTTTAGTCGAGTTAACTCAGACTGGCTGAATTATTATCGCCCGTACTTATCAATCAGGCAGCATGTGGTTAATTATTGGACTGATGTACATTATTTTGATTACAATTTTAACGAAAATTTCAAATCGTCTAGAAAAGGAGTTAGTCTAATTTATGTCAACAGTTAAGGTAAAAGGCTTAAAGAAAAGCTTCGGAAAAAATGAAGTGCGAAAAGGCATCGATATGCAAGTCTCTTCAGGTGAAGTAATGTGTATCATTGGTCCTTCTGGGTCAGGTAAATCAACTTTATTGAGATGTCTTAACCGATTAGAAGAAATTCAAGGTGGGTCGATGACAATTGCTGATAAAGATATTACAAGTTCGACAATTGATATCAATAAGGCTCGCGAAAATATCGGGATGGTTTTCCAACAGTTTAATTTATTTCCACATCTAACGGTAAAGGACAACATTACGTTAGCGCCTTTAGAATTGGGAAGAGTTTCAAAAGCGGAAGCGAATGATGTGGCGTTAAAGTTACTCGATCAAGTTGGTTTAAATAATAAGGCAGACGCCTATCCTAAATCACTATCGGGAGGACAACAACAGCGAGTAGCCATTGCAAGAGCTTTAGCAATGAGTCCGGATATTATGTTGTTTGATGAACCAACTTCTGCCTTAAATCCCGAAATGGTCGGCGATGTATTAGAGGTTATGAAGCAATTAGCAGCCGATGGTATGACGATGGTGGTTGTGACACATGAGATGGGCTTCGCGCGTGAGGTGGGGGATCGTGTTGTGTTTATGGACGGAGGCTATATTGTTGAAGAAGATCAACCAGAAGCAATCTTCGATAATCCTCAAGAAGACAGAACACAAGATTTCCTCAATAAAGTATTATAAGAGTTTTATCACACCTTGTAGTGAGCTAGAATGCTCGCTGTAGGGTGTGTTTTTATTTCGTTAAGCATTGTGTCATTGAGAAATTACTTTCCTAGCTTGTGCTTGTATCGTCTAAAATGAGGGAAGTGCTCTAAAGGCATTTTGTCATTTGGTTAAGTGGTCTACTAAGTGATAGATTTTTATAAAATTGGGATATTTTGGCTTGTTAAAGGGGTTGAAATTCTTTAATATGATAGATGTTAGTTAGAAAGGGTGCAATTTATGAAAAGTATTGTTGAATATTATACGCCAACACATGAGATACCTGTTCCAGATCAGTATTTAGAAATTCCAATCGCATCATGGGACGATGTTATCCAACCGTTATTAGAAGAGGTCGCTAATCGTTATGGCGAGAGTTCAATCACGGATGAAATGGTGATTGATTTAGGTATTGCCAACGTATCAACTGTTCCAGCGTTTAAACGTTTTGCAAAAGAGTATTATCAAGATGAGTATATTTCTTATGCCTTTTATCACAAATTATTGCCATATTTATTAGCCTTTCATGGAGAAACCGCTGAAGTGGTCATTAATGCGGAAGAAAGAGAGCGTTATGTAGAAGAGTATCTTGAGCAAATTGAAGCTTTTGCTGAAGAAGAAGACTTGCCTGTTAATGATTACGCACAATTAAAATTAGGTTTACGTGGTGATATCGACACAATCTTAAAAGAGCGTGCCGTGGAAGATTATATCTTCAAGCTGATTGCCCATCACATTTTTAAAGAGAAGGGCCATGAGTTAGATGAATTAACTTATGAGCGTTTCATTCAACAGAATGTACTTCGTAGTGGAGCCGATGAAATTGATATGCGAGAGCGTTATCCTTACACTATTTTCCAAAAAATTATGCCAGAAATGTCATATAATACTGAACTGTTTGAATACTTCAAACCGAACTTCACATTTAAAGTGACTGGTGAAAATGCTTAATCAGACGGTCAAGCTATCTTATATGGTAAAAATTATAAATATTGAGATTGTGTGTGTGGAGGAGAACTAGAGCATGTCGAAAAAAACAGGGATTGTGGTTGGGCTTGGCTTAATGGTAGGCGTATTAGCTTATTTTCTATTGAGTCCTTTGTTCCAAACCGATATCAACCGAACCGTTAATTCCTTAGTAGATAAATATCAAAAGGCTGCTTTAATCGAGGAAACAAATTATTATGAGCAAACTCCGGTTTATCAAACTCAGCCAATTAATTTGGATCAATCAGCCAGTCTGTTAATTGAATCATTGCGTTTAGAAGGGCCAAACCTATCGATTGGTAATCGAGATGGTCAGCCGTTAATGGAGGCTTTAGAAACCGAAGAAGAAGTCGTAGAGAATCTGCCTTGGTTTTACTTTAGTCCCAATGTAGCGATTGTGTCACCTACATCGGTTGTTCAAAGAAAGCAATTATTGAGAAAAGAAACTGTCAATGGCTTTGCTTGGTATTTGGTGGATAATGAGGAACGACTATTTCAATTTGGTGAACCTTACACAGGTTGGCATAGTACCTCCTTTGATGGTTGGTACTATTTTTCGGATGGGGTGCCTCAAGCTGATTTAATTATCTCGTCGGCTGAAGCCAATGACTTGATTCGTTACCGTAATCAGTTAACAGCTTTAGTACCGGTCGTGGATTATCAACCCTTCTTCATTGAACAGCCAGAAAAATACGAAGTCATGACCGAAAGTTATCCAGTGAATTATAGTATCCTTTACAAAGCAAGGGATCAAATGGTGCTTACTTCACCTCCTGGAACGTATGGTTCAACATTCTTAACCAACACAGCAAGTTTTGAAGATATGCCGATGGAAGTTGTTGAAGAAATATCGACACTTAGCGGGACTTGGTTACGCGTCATGATTGGCTATGAAGAGTTAGGTTGGATTAAAAAGGATGAACAGTTTAATGATTATGTACTGACTTTCTATAGTGAACAAGAGTTATTAGACACGATTGAATTAGTCTTGTATGAAGAAATCGCCAATATTAGTGCTAATGCAGGGGCATCTTTTGTCAATAATGAGACGATGAGTCAGGTGAGTGTTAATAACCAGACCTTCTTCCCAGCAAGTACACAAAAAATCTATGTTTTAGCTGAGTTATATCATCAATATAGTAGGCAAATACTAGACCCGTATGAATATATTGAAATGGGTTGGGAAGATCAAGTGCCGGGCGCGGGTATTATTCAAAGTTACGCACCAGGCACGATGTTTACCTTAGATGAACTCGTCAATTTAGTAGCGATTTATAGTGATAATACAGCCGCAAACATGTTAATTGATGCGGTAGGTGGCGGGAGTGTGATAACCCCTCATATGCATCAGTTAGGTTTCTATGATACCTATGTTGATGGTAAGTATTATAATACACGTGAAGGTTACTTCCATACGACCCCTGGAGATGCTGCCCGTCTATTCGCCTTATTGTACAATAACCGTATTAATGGCGAACCTTGGGATGAAATGTATATCGATAAATTATTTTTAAACTCTCATAACTTTTTACGCCAGTTTATTCCTTATACAACAACCTCTTGGAATAAGTCTGGTTTGGGCGATCCAGAACAGAATGATGTCGCAACATTTGTGACGCCATATGGTTCTTATAGTTTAGCCGTTTATACAGAAACGCCGTGGGATTATGATGCGGTAGGAACACAGATGGGTTACTTGTCTTTAAGGATTCATGATGTGTTTAATGAATTAAGACAGCAGTTATGGGTCACCGTTGAAGATAGTGACAGTTATTTCGCGCCTGGAAGTGTTGAAGAATCGTATTATCAAGAAATAGTCGAATAATGTTCGGTTCATTGATTGAGCGTCCGCTCTTGCTTTTTTAAAAGCAGAGGCGGGCGCTTTTCATTTCTTAAAAAAGATGACAGACAGGTTACGATAGGAGTCTAAGGAAACTTGTTATTTGGTGATTAAAGGCTGTCAAGTTCTTTTGCTTTCAAGGAGACTTTAATGTATCAAAAGGAGATAGCTCTCTAAGGGCAAATAGGCGTCTATTGATTTTTGCCATTCGTGGATGGGTCATATTGTTCCCTGAATGGGGTTATGGTTTTTATGCGAAATGAGAATAGAATACATTTCAAGAAAGTATTTTTTAATGTGGATGGGTCTGATATAATGAAATTTAAATAACATATGAAAGAAGTGGTGAGAGTGGATCATTCAGAAGAAATCTTAAAGCTGCTTGAAACAGATAGCCGTTTAACGGTGAAGCAAGTCGCTATCTTATTAAATCTCGACGAAAAATTAGTCAGTGAGACGATTAAACATCTTGAAGATGAGAAAATTATCGCGGGCTACCATACACTGATTAATTGGGAGAAAACGGATGATCACTATGTCTCGGCGATGATTGAGGTGCGTGTAACGCCTCAGCGGGGGCAAGGTTTTGATCGGATTGCGGAAAAAATCTATCAATTCCCCGAAGTGAAGGCGATGTATTTAATTTCGGGCGGTTATGACTACTTAGTGGAATTGAAGAAAGCACCGATGAGACAAATCGCAAACTTTGTATCGTCACGTTTGTCAGTGATTGAGGAAGTTCAATCGACTGCAACCCATGTTGTATTGAAGCGTTACAAAGACCACAATACGGTTCTTATGAAAGATGACGAAGATAAACGGATGGTGGTTAGTCCATGAGGTCTTTCATCAATCAAAAGGTCAAAGGGATTAAGCCATCTGGTATTCGCAAGTTTTTCGATATAGCCAATGAGATGGCGGATGTAATTTCTTTGGGGGTTGGGGAACCTGATTTTGATACGCCATGGCATATTCGCGATGAGGGAATTTATGCTTTGCAAAAGGGGCAAACTTTTTACACGTCAAATGCAGGTTTAATGGAGTTACGTCTTGCGATTGCTGAAACGATTGCTATCAAGTATGGCATGACATATAATCCCTCAAATGAAATCTTGGTAACGGTAGGAGGCAGTGAGGCGATTGATCTGGCTTTGCGTGCGACGCTTGAACCGGGCGACGAGGTAATTTTCACGGAGCCGAGTTACGTTTCATACTTGCCATGTATTCAATTAGCTGATGGGATACCTGTTGCGATTCCTTTGAAGGAAGAGAATGATTTTCGTCTGACAGCTCAAGAGCTCAGACAAGCCATTACCCCTCAGTCCAAAATATTAATTCTATCCTTTCCGAATAATCCTACGGGCGCTGTTATGGCGAAAGCTGATTTAGAAGCGATTGCGGAAGTTGTTTTGGAACATGATTTGATGGTCATTACGGACGAAATCTATGCGGAACTGACATACTTTGATAAAGAGGCACATGTGTCAATTGCTGCTTTACCTGGCATGCAAGAGCGCACAATTTATATCAATGGCTTCTCTAAAGCTTATGCGATGACGGGATGGCGTTTAGGCTATTGTTGTGGACCAGCTGAGATAATGGAACAAATGATTAAGATTCATCAATTTGCGATTATGGCGGCTCCCACGACTAGTCAATATGCGGGAATTACGGCTTTGCGAAATGGTGATGCAGATGTTGCAGTAATGCGAGAAAGTTATAATCAACGTCGTCGCTTTTTATTGTATGAGCTTGATCGAATAGGACTACCTTGTTTTGAGCCATTTGGCGCTTTCTATGTGTTTCCAAACATCTCTGAGTTTGGTTTGACTTCTGAAGAATTTGCGACTCAATTGATCTATAGTCAGAAAGTTGCGGTTGTACCTGGAACGGCATTTGGTGCTTCAGGAGAGGGCTTTATCCGAATATCTTATGCTTATTCAATTCAAGAATTGAAGGTTGCTTTTGAGAGGTTGGCACTTTTTGTTGAAGCTTTACGTGAAAATAAGGGCACACTTCTATAAGCAAAAGCTAGAGACTGTATAACTAAATTTAATAAATAAAGTTTCAATGTATAAAAAAGTATTGATAAAATAGTCAGAGTATTGATTATAATATATAATTAATACTGGAGGGTAAATAAATAGCCTTGTTAATTGTAGTAATCACAATTAACAAGGCAATTATTAACACTAAATGTTACGCAGTAACATTTTTGATGATTTTGTTCGCTACTTCATTCGTTAATGAATAGAAGATTTTTGTGCCCTCACGCTCTGCTTCCACAATACCAGATTCACGCATTTTACTGATGTGTTGAGACACAGTCGATTGTGGTAAATCCAACGTTTCTTGGATTGCACCAACATTTAACACTCTGTTTTGATACAGTGTTAAAGCGATTGAGAATCTGATAGGGTGGGCTAGAAGTTTAAGGACATCAACGTATTCTTTAATTTCAGGAGATTTAACGTCAATTTTTTGCATAGAAAAGAGCCCCCTTCTTAATAAAATATTTTTGCTCTACTAGAAATACATTCTATCATACTTTCGAAATGAAATTAACTAAAAACCTTTAATATATGAAAATAATAATAATTACTTCTTTTTTCTTTAGAAAGAGAGAATGACCTGTATATTCAAACGTTGAACTTCGAGAAAATTTGTTTCGATAGATTTTAAAATTATAAAGCATTAAGATAGTGAGGATAGTTATTTAGCCAGATTTATGCGATTAACTGAACGTCACAATTTACTTACAAGGAGAAAACACACATGACACAAGAATTACCATTAAGATCAGCGTTACCTTTAGAGTTAACTTGGCAACTTGAACTGCTATACGCAGATCAAGCAGCATATGAAACGGATTTAGCAGAATTTAAAGAGAAGGTTACAACTTTTTCTGAAAAGTACAATGGAAAGTTAGCGGATCAATCACTTTTACTAACTTCATTAGCGGATTATGCGCAGATTATTGAGCAGTTACACCGCCTTTCTGGTTATGCCTCATTAGGTTATGAGACGGATAAATTAAACGACGTCTTTGAAAGCAACATGAGTCGTTTAGAAGACTTATATGAGTGGCAAGGTCAACAATTAACTTTCTATGATAATCAATTAGCTTTGTTAGATCTTGAGTATTTAACAAGCATTAGCCAAACTGAAGAAGGACAGACTTATGAGTACTTCTTAAAAGAAGTCGTTCGACAGAAAGAAACACATCTTTCTCAAGAAGTAGAGGAAGTATTAAGCGGCTTGGATAACTCAATTAATAATCAATACCGTCAATACTTAACAATGAAATTACAAGATATGAGCTTTGATTCTTTCACTGTTGCCGATCAACACTATTCAAATAGTTTTAATGGCTTTGAAGGGGAGTATGAAGTTCATGCCAATCCTGAAGTCCGTGCAAAAGCTTGGAAATCGTTTCACGATGGCTTAGCACGCTATCAAAACAGTGCCGCGATTAATTACATCAACCACGTTCAAACTGAGAAAAAAATGGCTACTTTACGAGGTTTTGATTCTGTGTTTGATTATTTACTATTCAATCAAAAGGTTGATCGTGAAGCGTTCAATCGTCAAATTGATGTCATCATGACTGAGTTTTCACCTGTGATGCAACGTTATGCGCGTTTATTAGCAAAAGAACACGGTTATGAAAAAGTGAGTTTAGCGGATATCAAAATTTCATTTTCAACCGAGGAAGCTGCAACAATTTCCGTTGAGGAAAGTCGTGTGATGATTGAAGATGCCTTGTCAGTTTTAGGAGAAGACTATAGTAAGATTGTTAAACGTGCTTTTGATGAGCGTTGGATTGATTACCCGATGAATCAAACAAAATCCACAGGTGGTTTCTGTTCAACGTCTTATAATGGTCCATCTTATATCTTATTGAATTGGACAAGCTTATTGAGTGAAGTGCTAGTGTTGGCTCATGAATTAGGTCATGCCGGTCACTTCCAATTAACTTATCAAGAACAAAGCGTATTGACACCAGAAGCAAGTCTTTACTTTATTGAAGCGCCTTCGACTGCCAATGAAGTGATTATGTGTCAATATTTATTAAATCAACCGATTTCAGCCGAACAAAAACGTATTTTAATTGCTGAATTTATTTCAAGAACTTACTTCCATAATATGGTGACACATTTATTGGAAGCAGATTTCCAGCGAAAAGTTTATCAAGCAGTTGATCAAGGGGATGTCCTAAATGCTAAGCGTTTAAATACCTTTTTCAAAGAAACACTAGAAAACTTCTGGGGCGATGCAGTTGAAATCAATAAGGGTTCTGAATTAACTTGGATGCGTCAGCCACACTACTTTATGGGCTTATATTCCTATACATATTCAGCAGGTTTAACGATTGGCACTCAAATTGGTCAAAAAATTGCAGCTAAAGATGAAACTGCTATTGAAAACTGGTTGGAAGTATTAAAAGCAGGTGGAACATTAGGTCCCATTGAATCCGCTGAAAAAGCAGGTGTATCAATGACGGATGCTGCTGCTTTAAGAGAAGCGATTCATTTTGTTGATGGTTTATTAGATCAAATTGAGGAATTAAAAGAAGCTTAATATAACTTCGGCTAATAAAAGTAGCGTAGCTATATCATGTTGCAGTTGTGTAACAAATTTTTCGAAAAGTCATATTTGGGCTCATATTTTACATTAGTGTGACGGTTTCAAGCAATGGGATTAAAGCTAGTTAACAACTGGCATTTAATCCTGTTTTTTTATTTGAGGTGCGTTAAGATACTCTATGCAAACACTCGTTTGTCTTTTGCATTAATTAGACAACGAAAGTATGAGGAGAATATTTAATGAAAAAATCGCTTAAAATAGCTGTTGCAGCTATATCACTTTCTGCAACAATGGCACCATTATCAAATTTAAAAGTTGAAGCCATCGAAGCAGCCGCATTTACTTTAAACGCAGGTAGCTGGAGAAAACGTAGTTTAGAAGACGTACAAGCGTCTGTCAATGAAGTCGTTTCCTTAGGGAACCAAACATATATAGTTCAATGGGGAGATACTTTAGGAACAATTGCTGCAGCGACAGGCATTTCAGTCAATGACTTAGCAGCTATCAATCAAATTTCAAACCCTGACTTAATTATCTCAGGTTCTGTTATTTATTTTGATGCCGTTAATCATACCTTAACTTACACTGAACCAAGTGGAGAAGAAGTAACGGTAGCTGCTGAAGAAACTAACGTAGCAGAAGTCATTGAAGATACAACGATTGTGGAAGATACAACTGTTGTTGAAGATGGTTACTTAATTGATGAGATAGAAGAGTGGGATCTTGGTGAAGCAATGAACGCCAATCAAGACGAAAGTCCAGCAGAAGAAGTCGTAGTAGACGACTCAGCTCTGGAACAAGCTTTAGCTGAAGAAGAAGCTGCTCGTTTAGCCGAAGAAGAAGCTGCTCGTTTGGCTGAAGAAGAAGCCGCTCAATTAGCTGAAGAAGAAGAAGCTGCTCAATTAACTGAAGAAGAAGCCGCTCAATTAGCTGAAGAAGAAGCTGCTCGTTTTGCTGAAGAAGAAGCTGCTCGTTTGGCTGAAGAAGAAGCTGCTCGTTTGGCTGAAGAAGAAGCTGCTCGTTTGGCTGAAGAAGAAGCCGCTCGTTTAGCCGAAGAAGAAGCCGCTCGTTTAGCCGAAGAAGAAGCCGCTCGTTTGGCTGAAGAAGAAGCTGCTCGTTTGGCTGAAGAAGAAGCCGCTCGTTTAGCCGAAGAAGAAGCTGCTCGTTTGGCTGAAGAAGAAGCTGCTCGTTTTGCTGAAGAAGAAGCTGCTCGTTTGGCTAAAGAAGAAGCCGCTCAATTAGCCGAAGAAGAAGCTGCTCGTTTGGCTGACGAAGAAGCTGCAAACTCAACTGATCCAACTGTTTATGGCACACCAATTGTAGTTGAAGCTACTGCATACTCGCGTAACGAAGCCGGTCTAGGAAACTTTACTGCAGATGGTACTGACTTACGTTTGGAACCAGCTGTTATCGCTGTTGACCCATCAGTCATTCCACTTGGAACAACGGTTTACATTCCTGGTTGGGGTTATTACCGTGCTGCTGACACAGGTGGCGCAATTGTAGGTAACAAAATTGATGTTCACTTTGAAAATGTCGCAGACACGTACCAATTCGGTCGTCAGTCGCTAACTATTTATATTGTTGACTAAGTAACTATAGAAAATCAGTGAGGCTAGGGTTAAACCTAGCTTCTTTTTTGTGTGTGTTGAGTTATTATTAAAGGGAAGACATTAATTTTGAAGTGAAAATTAACGTGTCGCATATTCAAACACTCAAGTAATTTTATTTCAAAAAATCATAATGAGTGCTAGAATTAAGCAGTGAAAATTTAATCAGAGGAGTTTTGTGAAATGAAAGATCAAACTAAAATAACATTCTGGGGTGGCCTAGATACAATCGGAGGCAACATCGTGAGTATCCAATTCAAAGACTACCGCATCATCACTGATTTCGGTGCATTAGCCGGAGTGAATATTATGGATTTACTTAGTAAGGAAACAACCCATTCTCATTTAGCATTAGGACAATTACCGGCAATTTCCGGCTTGTATCCCAAAGCAGCCATTGGTGATTTCGAACTGGAGAGTTTTGAGGAGTCAGCCTTAAATACAATCGTCTGTCTTTCACATTTACATCTAGATCATTTGGGTGCTTTTGGACAGTTGCCAGAAGAGCTACCTATTTATGCATTAGAAGAAGCTGTTGATTTTTATAAACAGTTAGAAAAAACAAGCTTACTGCCTAGTTATGCTGTTAATTGGCAAAAAGTGACTGCAGAAAGTACACTTCAACATGGACCTTTTGAGATTGTCTTTCATGAGAGTGATCATGATACAGTTGGCGCTGCAAGTATTTTTATTAAAACGCCAGATTTTAAAATTGTGTATTCAGGTGATTTCCGTTTATCGGGCTTCCATCCAGAAAAAGTCTTAAACTGGGCTCAAAAAGCACATGAGTTTGATGCGGACCTTTTCCTTGTTGAAGGAACAACATTTAGTCATTTTGCATCTGAGCCTAATCCAGTCGATGTAGCACTAGCGGAGGTGACACATTCGATTAATTCACCCAATGAAATCAAATTAATGAATTCAATTGAGGCCATCGCTCAAGAACACTCAGAGCAATTAATTGCTTTTAATGGTTACCCTCAAAATATTGAACGCTTATTAGTGTTAGCGGAATTATTCACCACTTTAGGCCGAACGCTCGTCATGGATCAGACCTATTTTGAATTAATGAAGCCTTATTTAACAGGTTATTTGAATGTAAAGTACTTACTTTTAGATGAAAATGCGTCAATTGAGGTGACAGACGAAGCGGTTTCTTTGGAGATGCTTCGTGAGATGCCTCAACATTATATTCTTCAATTTGATTATGAACGTCACGAACATGTATTTACTTTACCTGCGGGTGTATATTTCCATTCGAACGGGATGCCAATTGGAAGTTACATGGCAGAATACGAACCTTATGTACGCCGTTTCGTTGAAGCTGGCTGGGAATTTTACCATGCGAATGTTTCAGGACATGCATCGCAAAGTGATTTATTATTAGTGAATTACTTGACCCAAGCTAAATTAGTCGTGCCATGGCATACATTTAAACCAGACTTTTATGGTCAAGCAATTGAAGAAATTGGTTTACAGACTTGGTTACCCGAATACCACGTTGAATACACGGCGGCTGAACTTTCAGATATGATTAAGTAAATTTAGGAGAGTAGATATGCAGAAAATTACGATTTTAATGACGAGTGACACACATGGTTACTGGATTGATGTGCCTAATCAACCAGACCAGTCATTATTAAATACAGCGGCGACACTGAAGCGTTTGAAGCAAGAGTCAACGCATCCAACCATCAGCATTGATTTAGGTGATTTCATTCAAGGATCAGCATTTGCGACTTATTGTAGTCAAATTGCTGAAAATGGGAGTGTATTTGCTAGAGCGATGAATGATCTTGCTTATGATGCACAGATTATTGGGAATCATGAGTTTAATTTTGGTCCTGAGTACCGTGAAAGTATTCTGAACCAAATCATGGCACCAATTATCTGTTCTAACATTGTCGATGCTCAAACAGGTCAACCTGTTTTAGGTCAACCTTATAAAGTAATTGAAGTTGAAGGAATTAAAGTCGGCATCATTGGAACGACGACTCATTACATCCCCAATTGGGAATTACCTAAACATTATGAAGGTTTAGCCTTCAAAGATGCATTCGAGACAACGAAGTTTTACGCTGAGCAGCTTCGCTCTCAAGTGGACGTTGTGGTGGTGGCTTATCATGGTGGCTATGAAAGAGATTTGGATACTGGCGAAGCATTAGAAGACTTAACAGGTGAAAACCAAGGGGCACGTATGTTACAAGAAATCCCTGAAATTGATGTCTTGTTAACGGGCCACCAACACCGTTTAATTAATCAACAAGTTAATAATGCTTGGACCGTTCAACCGGGTTATGCGGGTGAGTGTGTTGCGTCCATAACACTGACTTTAGACAATAAAGAAATTGTGCATATGACAGGAGAGCTTCATGATACAAGCCTGGACGCTGCAGATACTGCCATCAAAGACGTGGTTAATCCAGAACGTACAATAGGAGAGCAGTGGTTGAAACAAGTCTTAGGTACGGCGAAATTAGACGTGCCAGTTGCAGATGCTTTTGAAGCGCGTCTAACAGGGACACCTTTTGTTGAACTACTTAACCAACTACAATTAAAAGAAACAGGTGCCGACTTTAGTGCTGTCACATTAATCAACGAATCATTTGTGAAGTTTAAAGGACCGGTGACTAATGAAATTTTACTGGAAGTCTATCCTTACTATAATCGTATAGCGAAAGTTCAACTAAGCGGACAAGATCTATATGAGATCGTCGAATTCAACTTAGAATATTGGACTTTAAATGAAAAAGGTGAGGTCCAAGTCAACCCTGATTATATTGACCCTAAACCGCGTCATTATAATTATGACTTATTTACAGGTTTGACAACCATCGCAAACTTGAGCAAACCGCTAGGACAGCGTGTCGAGCAATTGCTTGATGAACGGACACAATTACCAATTAAAAGAGATCAAACTTATACAATTGCAGTGTCTCAATACCGTGCAGTTGGCGGCGGCGATTATAAAACCTACACCCCGGACAAAATAGTCTCGATTAGTGAGATTGATATCGCAACTCGTTTGCGTGAAGCCTTGGCAGACTTTACGTCTAAAAACTGGGCAGCGATTAATGCGAATTATCGACATGTTGAGTGGTTAACGCATTCCTAAGATGGTCATTCAAGCACCGATTTGACTAAAGCTGACATTTGCTGTATACTCTTCATATATTACGAAATCGTAATAACTTTTTGTAAAGGAGTGGTAAGCATGGATATGAAATTAATCATACAAGGTATCAATTATTATGCGAGAAAAGAAAAAATGTATGGGTTGGATGAAAGAGAAATAGCGTTACGACAAGAATTACGTGAAAGCTATATTAAACTCATTCGCTTATCATTTCAAGACCAAATCGAGCATGTAAAAGTAGTAGACATCGAAGGTAACGATTTAACTCCCGAATTCCTAAAAGGTATTCAACGTGGAAAACAAATACATGGTCGACACTTGGAACCTAAAAATGATTTGCCAACTAAGATGGAACAATTCTTAGCAGGAATCGAAGAATTCGATCCAGAAGAAGACGAGCAATAACAGTTTTTTTATTAAAAAAATTAATTTTATGAATAGCCTATTAAAGTCAGCTCGTCTGATTTTAGTAGGCTGTTTTGTTATATTGATGAGCGACGTCTAATGTAAAATGAGAACAACATGATAAAACGGTGATGTTAATATTAAATCGTTAAAAATTTACGAAAAATTTACAATAATCTGTTACTATTGATTCGAATGCTTTGAAAATTGAAGTTGAGGTGAAAGAATGCAAGTTAGATTTGAAAACGTGACAATGCAATTCGAAAATAAGAAAGTGTTGGACCAAATAAATTTTACTTTGCCTAGCAAAGAATTAATCTCTTTTTTAGGTCCTAGTGGTTGTGGTAAGTCAACGACCTTATACCTGATTTCTGGCCTATTGAATGCCACATCTGGAAAAATATTTTTCGGAGACAAAGATGTGACTAAACTTGATCCAGTAAAACGAAACGTTGGGTTAGTATTCCAAAATTATGCTTTATATCCCCATTTAACAGTTCGCGAGAATATTATGTTCCCACTAAAGATGGCTAAGCTATCTAAAAAGGAACGTAGCGAGCGTGCAGAAGAGATGGCATTATTGACGAAAATTGCTGATCAATTAGATAAATATCCACGCCAATTATCGGGTGGTCAACAACAAAGGGTCGCCATTAGTCGTGCTTTAGCAAAAGAACCAGAAATACTCTTAATGGATGAGCCATTAAGTAACTTGGATGCACGTTTGAGAATTGAAATGCGTGAAGAGATTCGTCGTATTCAACAAGAAACGGGTGTTACCACAGTATTTGTTACCCATGACCAAGAAGAAGCGTTGAGTATTGCGGATAATGTTATGGTACTTGAAAGTGGAGAAATCCAACAAATGACAGATCCAGTGACGCTTTACCGTAAACCAAGCAACTTGTTTGTTTCCAAATTTATCGGCTCACCTATTATTAACACCTTTACTAAAGACTCATTAGCTTTGAATCCAGAGTCAGCTTTAATACAAGAAAATTGGATGACTTTAGGCATTCGTTCAGAGCACTTTACGTTAGGAAATGAAGAAGATTACTTAATCCGTGCGGTCATTCAAAGAATCGAAACAATTGGTAAAGATATTACAATTCATTGTGAGTGGCAAGGTGAAAAATTTGTGGTGTCCGACTTAGAAACAGATTCAATTGTAGGAGATACACTTTACCTAAACGTTAGCCCAGACAACTTGTTATTATTCGATGAGAATGAACAACTAGTTGAAAGAAGGGTTGAGAATGAATAAGAAACCCACACTAAAAAGCACCTTACAGGCCTTATTGTATTTAGCTCCCATGTTGTTTTTTATTGGTGTGTTTACCGTCTATCCGATCATCAAGTCTTTCGATATGAGTTTTTATCTGAATTACAATATGTTAAGTGGCTCGATTGATGGGCGAGGTTTAGACAATTATCTTGAAATTTTCAACGATCCTAGCTTTTATACCGCATTAAAAAATACCGGTATTTTCATCATAGGTGTTGTACCGGCATCAATCGTCATTTCGGTTTTGATTGCCCTAATGTTAAATCAAATTCCAATTTTCAAAAGTTTCTTCCGAACGGTTTACTTCTTACCCTTTGTAACAAGTACGGTAGCCGTGTCGATTGTCTGGAGTTGGTTATATCACTCGCGTTACGGATTGATTAACTTTATTTTAGGCCTAGTCGGGATTGATGCAATTAATTGGTTGAATGATCCAAAAATGGCTTTACCAGCCGTGATTATCATGTCTATTTGGAAGGGCCTTGGCTTTAATATCCTACTGACTTTAGTTGGTTTAGGAAACATATCTGAAGACTACTATAAAGCCGCTAAGATTGATGGAGCGAATGCATGGAATAGGTTCTGGAATATTACGGTTCCCTTACTGCGTCCGACCTTATTCTTATTATCAATTGTTGGTATTATTAACGGTTCGAAAGTATTTGATGAAGTGTACTCATTATTTAATGGACGTCCAGGCCCAGCAGGCTCTGCGACCACTTTAGTCTATTACTTATTCCAAAAATTCTATGTGCAGTTTGAATACGGCGTAGCTGCTGCATCGGGCATTATTTTATTCGGAATTGTCCTGATTATAACCCTCATTCAATATGTTGGAAATTCCTATTTTGAAAAAAGAGGAGGATAATTCAGTATGAAAAACGTCTTTAAGTTAATTGCACTATATAGTATCTTGTTCCTAGGAAGTATCATCATGGTGTTACCTTTTTACTGGATGATTACGACGAGTTTAAAATCAGGTGGGGAAGCAATTCAAGTCCCACCCTCATGGTTGCCTGAAAACTGGCTTTTCTCGAATTACCAGAAAGCACTTGAAGCAGCCCCATTTGCCCGCTACTTTATCAACAGTGTGATTGTTACATTCACATCGACAGTGGGCGAGTTAATTACGAGCATTTTGGCAGCCTTTGCCTTTGCTAAACTAAAGTTTTGGGGTAAAGATATTCTGTTTTTATGTTTGTTAGCAACAATGATGGTGCCAGGTGAGTTAATGACCATCCCGAACTTCGTCACATTGGCGAGCTGGGGCATGATTAACACTTATTGGGCGCTAATTATTCCCTGGTTAGCAAGTGTATTCTCAATCTTTACGTTAAAACAATCCTTTCAATCAGTTCCTGATGAACTTTACTATGCAGCAAAAACTGATGGAGCAAGTGACTGGCGTTTCCTTTGGGAAATGATGGTACCACTTTCTAAATCTTCTATTGTGGCAGTAATGATTCTGAAAGTGATTGGAAGTTGGAATTCGTTCATGTGGCCATTAATTGTCACGAACGACACAGCACTACGTACTTTACCAGTAGGGTTACAAGCCTTTACGACCGAAGCCGGAACAAAGTTTGAATTGTTAATGGCTGCGTCGACATTGGTAGTTATTCCGATGGTTGTCATTTATTTATTGTTGCAAAAGCACATTATTCAAGGCATTTCTCGCTCAGGCTTGAAAGGCTAACGTTGTAGAATGCTCACATGATCTCTCAGGAGGGAAAATATTAATGAAAAAGATTAAATTAGTAGTTGCAGCTTTAGTTGCATTGGCAGTATCAAGCGTATTCGCACCTTTGGCATCTGCCCAAGAGAAAGTACAAGTTACTCTCTGGCATGCAATGAATGGTCCTCACCAAGAAATGATAACAACATTAGTAGAAGAATTTAACTCATCTCAAGATACAGTAGAAGTGGTTGAGCAAAACCAAGGTGACTATAGCACCTTACAACAATCAGTCATGGCATCTGCTGCATCTGGTGATTTACCAACAATGACTCAACTGACTTCATCAAACACACCAGACTACAAAAACCAAGGCTTATTGTTAGCTTTAGACGGTTTAATGACAGATGAAAACGGCTGGACTACTGAACTTAAAGACGGTATCTTCCCAGGATTCATCGACGGTGTAACTTACGATGGAGAAATTTTCGCTATTCCATTTTCTAAATCGGTTCGTTTAATGTATGTAAACGAAGACTTATTAGCTGAAGTTGGCGCAGAAGTACCAACAACTTGGCAAGAAGTTTTAGATTTAGGAGTGGCATTAGATGAAGCTGGAATTGATACACCAGCAATGGGTCTAGAAAATAGTATTTCTATGGAACTAGAAACAATGGCTCGTCAAAACGGCGCAACTTGGATTGCACCTGACTTATCAGCAGTAGAAATTGCTTCTGAAACAGCAACAGAGCCCGTTCAATTCATTTATGATTTAATTGCTGAGGGACACGCTCGTACAGCTGGTGAAGACGGCTTTATGTCAGGCCCATTCTCATCAGGTGAATCTGCATTATACATCGGTTCATCAGCTGGTTTATCTTATGTATTACCTGGTATTGAAGAATCTGGCATCACTTTAGGAACAGCTGAAATTCCAGTGTTTGGCGAAGGTGAGCCATTAACATTATTTGCAGGTAACGACTTAGGAATTTTCTCTTCTGCTACTGAAGAAGAACAAGCTGGCGCAGCACAATTTATGGCTTTCTTATTAGAAGCTGACAATACAGCTCGTTGGGCATCAGAAACAGGCTACTTACCAATTACAAGTCAAGGTACAGAATCTGACACATGGACAACATTCTTGGAAGAAAATCCATTAGTAGAAGCAGCTTCTACAGAATTAACTTACGGAATGTCTCAACCAGGTTATGTAGGCGCATCAGAAGTCTTTTCTGAAATCGAAATGGCAATTGAAAGAATTTTATTAAGTGACTCAGACATCACAATGGAATTCCAAACAATTGAAGATTTAGTAAAAGGCCACTTAGGTTTAGAATAAACTTCATCCAACAACAATAAATAAATGACGAGAAACTAGGATACTTCGGTATGCTAGTTTTTTATTTAGGGAAAATAAGCCAAACACAAGCCACGCAGCCGCCACATCATGAAAAACGCCCCCCCTCTGGTCCCTTGGCACCTTACTAAAGTCTCCCATTACACTGCCGTTCTAAATTGCTTTTCACTACTTCTAATTGTCCCCGTTAGCCTCTAAGTGGCTGCGTTAGAATTAAACTGACAATAAGATTTTTATTTTAACAGGCTGACTGATAGGTTAAATCGACTTGTTCCCCACCTAACGTGCCCACTCATTTCTTTAGTTAAAACGTCAAAGATGATCGATTCTACTAACATCGAGCACAAAACGAATGAAGGTCATTTTTGGTAAAAAGGGTGTGAAAATCGACTCAAGACTGGATATTCGTTAAAATAGACGAAAGAGTAGAAAGGGTGTGTCAGTCTGGTAAAGAGGTCTGAAGATTCAAAAAGGTTGCCAATAAAGTAGCAGCGGATAGACTAGTTATGGTCAGAGGTGAAACATTAAGAAATGAGAAGGAAAAAAGCTGTCATAAGAAAGGCACTGAATAATTTCGCTAAACAATCGAAGCAATACTGCTTTAAATTTATAAAGAGGGAATGAAGATATAATGGATATGAATAAAGAACTTAAAGATGTGAAAGACCAAGCCGAAATCGTTCGAACCTTAATTGAGCAAGCTCTGGAGAAAATCGATAGTGCAAGAAATTGGGGGCTCTATGATATATTTGCAGGTGGCATGATTTCAAGCATGGTCAAAAGAGGGCGCATGAAAGAAAGTAATCAATTAATGGAAGAAATCGAACGGGCGTTGCAAAGATTACAAAAAGAGTACGGTGACATCAACTTGGAACTACCCGAGCAGTTAAATTTAGATTTTGCTTCTGAAATGTTTGATGTCTGGTTCGATAACATTTTTACAGACCTTTCTGTCCAGAGTAATTTAAAAAAACGCCGTGAACAATTAGTCTATCTCTATGACCAAGTCGACGAATTAGACAAGCTGATAACAATCGAATTAAACAAGTAAGAAAACTTAATAGCGCAAACACACAAGCTAATCAGCCTTTGATGAAGGTTGATTAGCTTGTGTGTTATTTACTCCTATTTACAATAACGACCAAATCAGTCGTTTAATTCTAGACTCTTTTCTTCACCGTGTGCTACAAACTTCATGCAGATTAAAGCCACGATAAAACAAACTAAAGCAAAAACGAACAAGAGATGATCAGCTTGAAACACATCTTGCAACAAACCATAAAAAATTGGGCTTACAATGGAAGCTGAGAAAGAGAAGAGGTAATAGTAACCAGTAAAAGTCCCAATCGACGTAATCGAAGCGAACTCCAGCACCATCGGTAGGGAATTGATATTAATCAACGCCCAGAAAAAACCACCAATCATTAGGAGAAGCTGCAATAAATGTTGACTAGGTTGGGCGATAATCAAGACGAAAATTCCGATAAAGCCCACAATGCCAAACAAAATTGTTTTCTTACGTCCAAACTTGTGACCGAGGCGACCCGCCGGAATAGCAAACAACAAGAAAAATAATGAGAAACCTGCTAACATGACCGTCGCTTGCCCACCACTAATTCCATAAGTATTCGTCGCATACAAGGTAAAGAAGGTTTCAATCGCATTATTACCCATGAACCAAGCAAAAATTGCTAACAATAAAGCACCTAAACTTACTTTATATTGCGAAGGTAAAGCCATGAAGGTAGTCATACTCCCCGTCTTCGACTTAATCTTTGACAAACTCTCAAAGTCGGTAACTGATTGAGTCGACAGCTCGGCTTGATACAAGCTAAATTGGTCCCTAGCAGTTCGCGCCCAACGATTGGCAATCGTATCACGAATCGGTAACTGCTTTTCTTCTCTAAAGCTAATCGAATCCGGATCACGAACAAACAAATACAGAAAGATTAAGGCAAGCATCATAATCACCGATGCCATTAAGAAAGCATAAAACTTGTCCTCGCGAATATCCGACAACAGGCCACCATAATAAAACGCAATAATTGACCCAAGGCCCCCCATTAAATTAATAATTCCATTGGCTTCACTGCGCAAAGGCGACGGCGTCACATCCGGCATAATTGCTACCACAGGACTCCGCCACAAAGCCATTAATAGGTTAAAGGCAATAATAACGCCCATGAATTGCCAAAGAATCATCTGCAAAGGAATGAATGCAAACAGAAACGCGCAAATCGGAATACCAAGCACAATCCATGGCAACCGTCGCCCTAAACGACTCCTAGTTTTATCACTCCAAGCACCAATCAAAGGCTGCAGAATAACCCCAAAAAAATTATCAATCGTCATAATCGTCCCAATCATCGTCCGACTCATACTGAACCGCTCATCCAAAATCAAAGGCACCTGAGCATTATAAACCGCCCAAGCCAAACTCGAGGCCATAAAGCCCACGCCAATCAGAGAAATTTGCCAATAATTCAACCTTAAACCCTTCTTAGAATTCATTTGCCACCCCTCCCTTAAAAGCAGACTTAGTTTGCATTATTATATAACAAAATAGGATTGATAGGAACACTGTTTCAAAAGGAAGTTTGTGAAAAAAATAAAGACGGCAGAAGAGAACGAACTTCAAAAAAGGTTGGCGCCCTCATAAGAAACAAAAGAGCGACACACTACAAAAGTAATGTGTCGCTCTCACTCAGTTATATTTAAACCGTTTCGTCAGCCTTAATCTCTAAACGCATATTTAAATTAAGGTAGCCGCGCTCGCTTTTTAAGACGAAGGCATTAGACCGTAATTTTAAATCAATTATGTTTTCTTGATCTAAATAAATTAATGCAGACTTTTGCGCTTTAATTGGCCCTAAATTACTTTCAATCGTCGTATCGTACACTTCTTGGGCATCATTGGCTCTTAGAATGAATACACCAGAATTTGCACAGGCACAGACCTCTGTGCCAGTATCATAAAAAAGACTCAGCTGATTGACTGCTGCTTTCTTTTCAAGAAATGTGCTTGCCTCTTGGGTAAATGTTAAATTCATCTAATCACTCCCTTTACTACTTCAATTATAACGCAACAGTCAGCTTTAGACCATAATATTACATTTAATATTTAGTAAAAGATGCAGATGAAGATGAAGATGAAGAGATGGCTGTTTGAAGTAGACTCCCAGGTGATGTAGCGATTTGTTATATCACTTCCAGGTGATGTAGCGATTTGTTATATCACTCCCAGGTGATGTAGCGCTTTGTTATATCACTTCCAGGTGATGTAGCAGTTTGTTATATCACTCCCAGGTGATGTAGCGCTTTGTTATATCACTTCCAGGTGATGTAGCAGTTTGTTATATCACTTCCAGGTGATGTAGCGGTTTGTTATATCACTTCCAGGTGATGTAGTGCTTTGTTATATCACTTCCAGGTGATGTAGCAGTTTGTTATATCACTTCCAGGTGATGTAGCGGTTTGTTATATCACTTCCAGGTGATGTAGTGCTTTGTTATATCACTCCCAGGTGATGTAGTGCTTTGTTATATCACTCCCAGGTGATGTAGCAGTTTGTTATATCACTTCCAGGTGATGTAGCAGTTTGTTATATCACTAAACATTGATAATGCAGCTAACGACATCAATTTTATTAGGCGTTTCCAATCCAATATTCTTCAACAACTAACCAAAAAAGAGTCGACCAGATGGTCGACCCCTTAATTTATTTAAATAAAGGCCATCACAATGTAGTTTAAGATGAACAGTATAATGGATACCCAGATAAGAGGGTGAACGTCTTTTCCTTCACCTTTTACAGTTTTTACTAAACCGTATGTGATGAAACCAGCTGCAATACCATTTGAGATTGAGTAAGCAAGCCCCATAAAGATTGAAGCAAAGAATGCTGGAACAGCTTCAGAGAAATCAGACCAGTCCACATCGTTTAAAGAAGCAATCATCAAAATACCTACAATAATTAAAGCAGGAGCAGTTGCTTGCGTTGGCACAATGCCAATCACTGGTGAAAGGAACATCGCTAATAAGAAACAAATAGAAGTGACAACAGATGTCATACCTGTACGACCACCAGCGCCAATACCTGCAGCAGATTCAACATAAGTTGTTACGTTCGATGTACCAAACAATGCACCAACTAATGTACCAATTGAATCACCAAACAATGCTTTATCCATTTTTGAACTGAAACCTTTGCTGTCTTGAACCGCTTTTTCATCTTCTTCAGAGAAGATACCAGTACGACGACCAGTTCCAATAAATGTTCCGATTGTGTCAAAGATATCAGATAAACTGAATGAGAAAATAGTAATTAATACAATTGGTAATTTAGTGAGGTCTGAGAATAAAGACGGTAGGCCTGCAGGGGTGAAAATTACCAAGAATGTTTCACCTAAATCATCAAATGCACTTGCTAATGAATTGTCTACTAAATTAATGGTTGATAAATCGACTAAGCCCATTGGAATAGCTAATAAAGTTGTAGCAACAATTCCAATTAGAATCGCACCTTGAATATTTTTAAGCATTAAGACAACTGTAATCACTAAACCAATTAAAGCAAGTAACACACCTGGATCTGTGAAGTTAACTAAAGCAGGAAGTGCTCCACTGTTGGCAACAAGTGAGTCGATTCCGTTTGTAATTGGAGCTGTTGGGTCGCCACCGTTAATTGACAAGATGTTGTAGCCGTCCACCGTAAAGTTTAATAAACCAGCATTCTTAATTCCGATATAGCCAATGAAAATCCCAATACCTGCAGAAATCGCATGTTGCAATGAATCTGGGATAGCAATAATTAACATTTTACGAACTTTTGTGATTGTTATGACAATATTAACAACCCCACAAATAAATACCATTGCAAGTGCTTCTTGCCATGTAAAACCTAAAGCAAAAACAACTGTATACGTAAAGAAGGCGTTTAGCCCCATACCTGGTGCAACTGCATAAGGCACGTTAGCAAATAATCCTAAAATTAAAGTTGCGATAGCAGAAGAAAAAATAGTTGCTAGAAATACAGCCTGACTAGGCATACCTGACAAAGCTAATAATGACGGGTTAACAAAAATAATGTATGACATTGCAAGGAAGGTCGTAATCCCAGCTGTAATTTCTGTACTTAATTTAGTACCGTTTTCTTCGAACTTAAAAAAATTTTCCACAAAAATCCTCCTAAAATAATGAACTCTTCATAATTACAAAAATGAGTATAGCATATTAAATTCCTTAAAAAAGCATAAAACAGAACTATTTAATTTTAAATAACATAAATGTTCGTGTTTATTTCGTTGAGCGCTTTTTTGTGAAATAAGCGTGATTTTATGGTCAATAACTATTACCGAATGATTACGGAATTTTATAAAACAGCCATTCCAGTTGCACGTGAATGTTAGCGAAGGGGGAATATGGTATAATTATGGATGCTAAAGCAAAGAAAGGGGTGCATAGAGATGGAAGCATATATAGATGAGCGTTTTGAAGAAGCCTTTGTTATCGGTGATATTCATGGAATGAAGAAATCAGTTGAAGACATGTTGAAAAATTGGAATCGTGATAAACAACAATTAATTTTTGTTGGCGATTATATTGATCGTGGGCCACAATCTGCTGATTCTTTGCTACTTGTACGAAAACTTCAGATGGAATACGGGGCAATTTGCTTGAGAGGGAATCACGAAGAAATGTTTTTAGCTTTTCTTCAAAATCCGATTAGTAAATGGACCCTCTATGAAAGAAATGGTGGTTTGAGCACTGTTTCGCAATTGTTAGGGGAATCGACACTAACCGTCAGTCAATATTCTCGTATTAAACTTGCGAGATTATTAAATGAACGCTATCCATGGTTGGAAAGCTGGCTACGCGATTTACCCTATTTCGTAGAATTTGGGAATTTTGTCGTTGTGCACGCCGGACTTAATTTGCGTTTAGATGATTGGCGACACACGAGCCCACATGATATGGTTTGGATTCGTCAGGACTTTCACGAAGCCGCCAACCAAACGGGCAAAACGATTGTCTTTGGACATACGCCCGTAATGAATTTGCACAATAACCGATCGGCCGTCCATGTTTGGCAAAAAGATGACAAATGGGGTATCGATGGCGGCGCAGTTTATGGTGGAAGTTTACTGGCTTTGCAGATGAATCGCCAAGAAGTAAAACAAATGTTTCAAGTAAAGAGTTAGGAGACGGACATGACAGAGGTATTAGAAGACAAGCAAGTAATTAAGCAAATTAGTAGTGAGGTTCAAGTTAAACCCACGCAAGTAGATTCGGTGTTAAAATTATTAGGAGAAGGCAATACCATTCCTTTTATTGCACGTTACCGTAAAGAAGTGACGGGTTCGTTAGATGAAGTTCAAATTCATTTGATTGAGCAAAAATATCAATACATGATGAATATGAGACAAAGAAAAGAAGAAGTGACGCGTTTGATTGGTGAGCAAGACAAGCTGACAGATGCCTTAAGTCAGCAAATTGAACAAGCAACGACTTTACAACAAATTGAAGATATTTATCGTCCATTTAAACAAAAACGTCGCACGAAGGCGATGACCGCAGAAGAAAATGGCTTATCACCTTTAGCGGATTGGTTGCAATCGAGCGCTGATCCACAAGTAACGCCTTTAGAAAAAGCAGCGGAATATATCAACGAGAAAGTTGAGACGGCTGAAGCTGCCTTAGCAGGTGCACATGAAATTATTGCACAAGAAGTCTCTGATAATGCGACTTACCGTGAATTTATCCGTAAGTATTCTCGATACAATGCGAAATTGACGACTAAATTAAAAGATGAAAGTTTAGACGAAACTAAAGTCTATCAAATGTATTATGACTTTTCAGAAGGCATTAACAAGTTGCCTGAACACCGTATTTTGGCAATCAATCGTGCTGAAAAAGAAGGAGTTCTATCCGCAAAACTTGTGATTGATGAAGTGCCTGTGATTCGCTATATGAGTCAACGAACGATTGCTTCTGCACTTCCAGAAGTTAGACGTGAGTTAATTCAAGCGGCTATCGAGGATAGCTACAAACGTTTCATTGGACCAGCGATTGAACGTGAGTTGAGAAATGAAGCAACAGAAAGAGCAGACAAACAAGCTATTCAAGTATTCGGTGATAACTTGCGTCACTTACTGTTACAACCGCCACTAAAAGGGCGTATCGTATTAGGATTAGACCCAGCTTACCGTACAGGATGTAAGTTAGCCGTTATTAATGAAACGGGACGTGTCTTGGATAAGGACGTTATTTACCCTCATAAACCTGCCAACGCTAAGCAAAGAGCCGCAGCGAGACCGGCATTAAAAGCAATGATTGAAAAACATCAAGTTGACGTAATTGCAATTGGTAACGGAACAGCCAGCCGCGAATCAGAAACCTTTGTAAACGAAATCGTTCAAGAATTAGACCGTAAAGTTCAGTTTATTGTCGTCAACGAAGCTGGCGCTTCCGTTTATAGTGCGAGTGAAATTGCCCGTCAAGAATTCCCAGATTATCAAGTGGAAGAACGAAGTGCGGTAAGTATTGCGCGTCGTTTACAGGATCCTTTAGCTGAGTTAATTAAAATCGATCCTAAATCGATGGGAGTCGGTCAATACCAACATGACGTGGCTCAGAATATGTTAACTGATCAGTTAGATTTCGTGGTAAACATCACGGTGAATCAGGTTGGTGTGGACATTAACACAGCCAGCGTCCCTTTATTACAACACGTTTCTGGTTTAACGACGACAACAGCTAAAAACATTATTGCTTTGCGTGATGAAATAGGACGCTTTGACAACCGTACGCAAATTAAAGATGTCAAACGTTTAGGACCTAAAACTTATGAGCAAGCGGTTGGTTTCTTACGTATTCTTGATGGGAAGAATCCATTAGACCAAACAAGTATTCACCCTGAAACTTATAAAGATGCTAAGAAGATTCTGAAGATGGCTGAAGTTGACTTATCAGAGTTGGGTACAGACGATGCGAATAAGAAATTAAAGACAATCGACGTTAAAACTTTAGCCCTTGATTCTGATTTAGGTGTGGAATCATTACAAGATATCATCGATGGCTTAATGAATCCTAGCGCAGATATTCGTGATGGCCAGGATGCACCTATCTTACGTGAAGACGTGTTAACGATGGATGATTTACATGAAGGTCTACAGTTACAAGGGGTGGTTCGTAACGTAGTAGACTTTGGTGCTTTCGTGGATATCGGCGTAAAAGAAGACGGCTTAATTCACATTTCTAAGTTATCTAGAAAATTCATTAAGCATCCTTCCGAAGCAGTTTCAGTCGGAGATATTGTTGAAGTAGAAGTGATTTCTGTTGATAAGGCGAAAAGTCGTATCGGTTTGAAACGTTTATTCCCTAAAATAAATAACTAATTCAGTATACTAGTGGTCATGATTTTTCAAGATCCACTAGTATTTTTTTTGGATTGTGAGGTGCAATCTGATAAGCAATGCGGTAAAATAGATTCAACTTAAATTCTGTGCTTTGAAAAGAGGAGAATTTTATGAAAACATCTGATATTGAACAAAAGTATGCCGTCTCGAGAGAGGCCTTGCGCTACTATATCGAACGTGGCTTGTTGAATCCTACCTGCATTAATGATTCCTTGGAATGGGAAGAAAAAGATGAAGTGACTTTGCAAAGCGTGTTGCAACTGAGAACAATGGGCTTAACTATCGACAGTATTGTTGAACTCAAACAGGATCATCAGGATAGTGTGGGGTTACAAACAAAATTGCTGCGCCGGGTGGAAAAAGTCAAACAAGAGATTGAAGCAATCGATTCAGAACAAAGAGAACTGGCTTATCGCAAGCAGATATTAGAGACTGCCTTACATCAACTGAGTCAGCAAATTCGTTTATATGAAGAAAGTGATTGACAAAATAGGTCAGGATGCCCTACAATAATATTGTTGTTGAAAATTGCGGTCGTGGCGGAATGGCAGACGCGCCAGCTTGAGGGGCTGGTGTCCTAAAGGATGTGTGGGTTCAAATCCCATCGACCGCATATCATAACTACTAATCTAAACGTCCATGAAGATAAAGTTCTTCATGGGCGTTTTTTATTTCATTAGGAGTGATTGAACTAGTTGATAGGTCTCAAACTGAAGCCAACTATTCTTATTATTGAGCCAGGGGGGTGACTCTTGGTTCAGAAAACGTAGTGCGTTTCGAGACGATGTAAGCTAAGTGATGACTAACTGTTTCATGTCTCTAGCAAACTTTATAATCGAATAAGACTGTATCGAGTATTCCCAAACCTAGAAATTTAACCCCTTATAGTGAAATGTGGCATACTAAAATCACCTTCTAATTGCTGTACATCCACCCACAAGAAGAAATTAGAGCATATTTTTAGAACTTACTCATAGTTTATCTTAAGGAGTAAATTAAGTGATTAGGCTTCAAATAAACGGCAAATATAGTTGGTTTTTAAAGAGTGATGAGTGTTTATTTTGACCGATTTACTTTTTGGGATAGTATGGCGTGAGAATTTTTTTAAATATGCTTGTTTAGAGGCTTATTTCTTGTTTTATACGTTCGGTTTTAAGTATATTTAATGTAAAGATACTTAGAGAAAGTGAATGAGAGAGGGTGGAAGGATGCTGAAACGTTCAATTATACTTATATTAATGTTGTGTTTTATTGGCTTGCCAAGAATATCAGGGCAAACTTTACCAAATGTGCTGATGGAGAATTATGAAGGAAAGGCAATCCCTCATACGTCGAGTGGGCTAACTAATCGATTGATTACTCAGGTGATGACGGAGTTTGATATAGAAGGCTCTAAGGAAATGTACCTTGATCAAAGGGATGGGGAAAGTCGTTTTCAAGTGGAAATACCATTGGGCGAGGACGGGCTTAGTGTTAGTTTTTATACCGGTAAAAGCACTCACGGCCAAGGTTTTTATATTTACCAAAAAGTGGCTTCTGAAAAAGTTGCTGATTTTGAAACGATTCACCGTTTGGTAAACTTAGTAGATGAGTCGCTTAGCGAAGAGGCTATTCAAGAGGCCTATGATCAGTGGTTAATGGATTTAAGTGGCACACAGAATTTTATTTTAGGCGGACATGCGGTGAATACCTATAATTATATAGAAGATGAAAAAGAATACCTTGCCTTTGAGGTCATGTATGAATACTTCGATACAGTTTTTGAAGACGAAAGTGTTCAAAACATTGTGACAACATTGTATGACGACTCAACGGAATTTCCTAATATTTATGCCAAAGATTATGCCGACAATCAAGAAGAAGTTTATGTTAATCGAGTGTTTATTAATCGAATTCTACATGAAATCAGTCAGACTTTTGGCTTTGAATTAGGTGAAGAACACCTAACTGCGATGGGAAATACGGTGTATTATTATCCTGAGGAGTTAGCTGAATTTGGTCGTTTAAATGAGTTCTATATTTTTTCTGGTCAGTCCGGTGCGGGCTCACGAATTGAGATTAGATTTACAATTGCTCATAATGACACACAAACACCCGCCATCAATAACCTCGAAGATCAGAGGCGAAGTTTCTTTTATTTCTTTGCGAAATTGTTGGATCCACTGTTGACAGATGTAGAGATTGAACAAGCCTTTTTGGATACGATTTATGAGGATCGTGGTGAGTATCGCTTAGGTCATATTTCAATACAAAAGGAAGGTTTTACGGACGAAACGATTAGTATGTATCGATTATTAACTTTCGAAGAAATTGAAGCAGTCTTTCCTGACAGCATAAACACTGTGTCGAAGGAACAAGCAAGCGACATCTTACTTGCTGAAGATGAGTACCATATTGCTAGCGCTGAACAACTGGCCAATCCAGACAAAATATATGATAGTTATTTGCCTTATACGCGACTAGCAAGTGGAAGAGGTAATGCTAAGCTAGAGTTTGAAACGTTGACGCAAGAGTATTGGGAGATTCTTCCAAATTTTAAGGCCCCTTTGACTATTACTGGAAAAGTCATTGCAAGTAATGAACAAGAAAATTGGCTGGAAATCAAGCCAGACAATGCTTCCTTTTTTGAGAGTTATTATGTGTATACGCCCGGCATCACTTTAGAATTGTCTGGAATGGTTGAAGTAACAGGACAGAATTTAGGGGTGCAAGATGAAGGGCCTGAGAATTTAAGTATCCTAGCCCAGAGTATTAAACAGGCGGGAGAGCTGATCTATCAAGCGGGAGGTGATCAGAATGAATAAAAGCATGTTAGGTCTCTTCGGAGTTTATCTAGTAATTCTCGGTTTGTTTTTCTGGCAAGTTAGACAAGAATCAAATAAACCAGAGAACGGCTATCTTAATGAATCCTATATTGTGAAACTGAACTCCCTCGACGAAGAAGAACTCTATCGTTTACGTAAGACACAAAGTGACTCTTCTGATTCAGCCTATTTTATGAATTTATCTGAGCAACAATTAATTAAAAAATCTGCCTTAGAAGTACAAAATAATCTAGCAACAAGGGTTAATGAGAAATATGCTGCTGTTTTAAAAGCGAGAATTGATTTCAATAATCAGTTGGTGTCTTTTGCAGACGCTAGCTATGCTTTTGTTGAAAAATCGCACTCAGAGTATGCAATCGCAGAAGGGGAAGAGGCTAAAATCAGTGATGAAAACTTGACCTTGTTAGTTGAAAATGCCAAGAGCACTCAGCGAGAACGTAATCAAGAAATTTGGAATACTGCTTGGTTTGCAATAGGAATCTATGTGTTATTCGCCGTGATTGGTAGTGTGATTTTATTTAATCTAGAGACAATTTCTCATTGGTTGGTTAATTTATTTGTGCAAGATGCGACACCAGGACCGATTATTGCTTTCTTAATTGGTTTGTCAGCTTTAGGACTGATCGTCAGAGGTCTATTTGTACTCTATCTTGCTTATTCAGCCATCACCTAATCATTAGAAGTCTCGTTAATAAATGAAGCGATTGCTTTTGAACTTCTTGTAAAATGCGAGTAAATTAGCTAGACTAAGAGAGAGGGAAATACGAGAAGAAGGGCGGTGTTTCAGTGCCGAGTAGAAAAATTTATTATTTACTGTTACTGGCATTAACCAGTCAAGCGGTTCTATTTAACCTTACAGTTGAAGCGATTAACGCAAAGACAGTTCATTCGCGATTGAATGATATTGAAGAAAGAGTTGACTCTCAAAGAGCCATTACGTCCGACTCAGTCAATGAAACTGAAAAGGACCTATCAAGTGAGGCGTATAGTGAGTCAGTTAGCGAGGACGAGCAGGCGACAATGGATTCAGAAATGCCTGCTGAAGAAACACCAGTTGATGAAGCGCAGGCTAAGGCTTATCGAGATGAACAAAAAATTAATGATTTTGTGAAAGCTTTGAGCGGCTTAGAAACCATTGAACATTATCAAATCAATTACACACTAACGGATACTCAAACAGAAGAAATTGTTGCACAAGGTGATTATGTCGGAAATCAAACCGAAGGGGATCTAATGGGAAGAATCACTTACCATTTTCCCAAAGCCGCCCCGAAGCAATATGATTTTGAGTTTATCAGTTACCGGCATTTTGATTTAGCCTACGTAAAAACGTTTGAATGGTTGGATTCGATGGCGTTTTTTAATCAACCTTATTTCAACCGAGCGATTCAAGAACAAGTAGCGGATTTACATGATGTGTTTGTGGCGATTGAAAGTTCCGAATTAAACCGTGTCAATCTACAAAATGATCCGTTCAAAACACTCTTGATGTTGCCAGATTTAAATCGTTTGAGTCGCATCTCGGCTGATAGCCTATATCAGGTGAATGAACTTTATTTACTTTCACTAGAAAGACTTGAGATTCCAGAGTATCTCTTTAGAAGGTCGACCAATTTCGGTTTTGACTTTCACTTAGGAATGAAAGTTTTGCCAGCGACAGAAAATAGAACACATTTAGATTGGAATGTAACGAGTGAGCAGCGCTTTCAAATTTCAGAAAAAGATAACAGCTTGAATTTCAAAGTTGCCGTTGATTCTGAATTAAGTGACTTGATGTTGCCACAACTTCCTGAAGAAACCGTAAGAGTTAATGACAATTTTGCCCGTCAAATGAGCTTGGATAATAATGTGATGTTGGACAAATTAACGAAGGTAAATATGGCGTATAATAAGGCCACTCAAACTTATCGTATGACTTTAGTCGGAATCGTGGAACAGATTGAATTTAATATATTCAGTGATGAAACGGCCGGTTTAGAAACAACCGAGTACCGCTTGGATTATACTGTGAAGCCAATTGAACGAGAAATCCCCAGATTAGACGACATTAGAAAAATGACCGGAGCAGAAGCGGATTATATTCTTGAGGAGCTTTTAAGTCCTTAAAAAAACTTCATTGAAAAACTAATTATTAAATTAGACGGATATAAACAAGAGCTCTACTCAATCATCTGAGTAAAGCTCTTGTTTATTTAGTCGTATCTTTTGACTTCGTAATGACTCGTGTTCTCTTTATACAGTGACCTCATAAAAGGAATACCAATGAGAGAAATCACACCCACCCCTAGGCCAACATCAAATAGATAATTCATGCGAACCGAGGGTTCGCTTAAAATCACCCGATGGATATTCCTGAAAGCATACCAATAAAATTGATCGTAGCCATCGTCAGCTGTCCAAGCCCAAACCGCATGATTGCCTAAAAAACCATAAAAATGGTCAGAATAAAAACTAAAATCACGCCGACATTACTGACTTTCCCACCAGCGATTTGATAACTCTTGAATGCAAAGAACAAAGCCAAGATAGCCGCAATCCAAGCAAAATAGCCAAGTAAACCGATAAAGAACTACAACAAAGCACTTAGTGAAGCACCCATTAGGGCACCCACTAAACCAAGCAACATATTCTCTTTTTTGTTGGTAAATTGGGTCTGTTGTTCCTTGACTTCTTCGAGCGTTAAATAATAATTCTCCTCGGATAAATACGTATAGTACTCATTAAATTGACTCAATTTGACCGAACCATCATTGATGCCTGTTTTAACATCGTCCGTCTCATAACCCAATTTGCGAAATTTTTCTGGAAAAGTATCAAGAATATGACGAATCGTTTGCATCATTTTTGCTTCTTAAGGAGACTTTCCCAGTAATGATGATCGTAGCAGCTTGTTGTTCGATTGAATGGATGGTCGGTAATTGCTTGCAGTCTTCGAAAAAAAGCACAATATTAGCCACAGCTTCTCCTGGATGCGCACCGAGCATTATATAGTAAAGATTACTCTAAGGTTGAACAGAAATTAAAGTATAAACACCCTCGATCTGTCCATGAACGACTACTTTTTCAGCCGCTTTTAAAGCATACTCCTCAAGCAAAAATTTGGATCTTGAATAAACCAATAAAACACCTCTTTCTCATGTCTAAAATGATTAAAAAAACTTAAGCTTGAAAGCTAAAGAAAAGTTTTCAAGTAAAAGCACCTTAAATGAATGACGGCATCTTCAGGATACACTCAACACATCAATATAACGGTAAAAAAGCATCTAAATGGCAACATCTTTGAAGATACTTTAAAGTTAAATTGATGCTTTATTAGTATTAAAGACAATATGATTCACATCTGTCGATTGTTGCGTCGTAAAATTCATACATAAATCTGCCAATTCATTCGGCGAAATATCAAATTGATTATTGACCCATTCGGTCATCACATTAAAGGCTAGTCCAATCATACCACGCACATTATAACGCATACTTGCTTCACTGTAATCTTCAGAAAAAGCCGAGTTCAAATAATTAAGGACAAAATAGCTCTGCATTTCACTTCCCAAGACAAGCTTCACTTCGGCTTGGTTCTCGTAGAGGAAAGTAAACAGATGTAACCAAAACTGATACCAATCGCCTCCTAAGATGAAGGCTTCACCTTCAGCGAGGATTCGATAAAAGAGTTGATTGCAAATATCTTGAAAAATCGCCGTCATCGAATCATAGTTACGATAATAGGCCATTCTAGAAACACCGGCTCGTTTGGTTAATTCCGTGACAGAGAGTTGATCGATCGATTTATGATCGAGTAGTTGCATCATGGCGGTCATAATTGCCTCGCGGGTCAGTTGGTTGATTTCTTGATTGCTAGGGGATGCCATAGAATACTCCTTTCATCTGTTGGTGTAGGTGTAGCAAAAGTCCTTTGAGTGTCACATCTGAGGCTTTATCTATTGAAGTCCAAATTATCAGGTGTTACTATTGTAACATCGAATAGTTATAAGTGAAAGGCACTTGTATGTACTATAATGAGTAGCGCACGAAAATAATCAAAGACTTGATACATAGACACTGTAAGAACTAACAAATAATAAACAAAGAGATAGAGGGATACGTATGAAAAGATACCGTTTAAGACCACTAGCAACGAAAAGAATATTAGCAGGCGAGCGTTTAATCACAATTGATGACTTTGAACAAACAGAGCAAGCGGAACACTTAGAAGAAGGCATGGTAATTATGTTAAGCGACGCAGACCGTCGTTTAAATGCTAAAGCATTAGTGGGCCGTCAGAATAAAGGACTCGCTTGGGTATTTACGAATGAGCAAGACGAGTTTTGGGATGAAGAGTTGCTTACACAACGCTTAGAAGCAGCAATCGAAATCAGACAAAAATTTCTATCAGAAGACCAAAGTGTCACAACCGCTTTTCGTTTATTCAATGGAGAAGGTGACGGCATTGGCGGTGTAACGATTGATTGGTACGAAGCATACATTCAATTCAACTGGTATTCAAGAGGAATATATGAATACCGTGAGTGGTTTGTAGCGGCTTTACAAGAATTATTACCTAATATCAAAGGTATCTATGAAACAAAGCGCTTCAAATTATTCGATAATGAATCAGCAATTGCTCATACAAGTGGTGAAGCTGCTCCACAACCGTTAGTGATTAAAGAGAATTCAATTGAGTACGCTGTATATTTAGGCGAGGATTGGATGACTGGCATCTTCCTAGATCAACGTGAAGTCCGTTCATTTGTACAAACGCAAGCACAAGATTTAAATGTCTTAAACTTATTTAGCTACACTGGCGCATTTTCAGTCGCAGCGGCTGTCGGAGGCGCAGCTAAAACGGTCAGCATCGATGTTGCTAATCGTAGTGTTGAAAAGACGAAAGAGCAATTTGCATTAAATGGCATTGATGCTCAACCACCTCAACATGAAGTTCGTGTGATGGACGTATTCGATTATGTGAATTATGCGAAAAGACATAACTTAACCTTCGATCTAGTCGTTTGTGATCCACCAAGTTTTGCCCGCACTAAAAAACGCCTGTTTAAAGCCGAAAAAGATTACGCACAATTAGCACAAGATTTATTTGACCTTACGGCACCTGGAGGCTTATGTATCTTAAGTACCAACCACAGTGGTTATAAAAAAGAAGCCTTTATTAATGAAATGTCGCAAGTCGGTCGTTCACATTCAGGACATTTTCAGATGATACAGTCTTATGGTCTACCATTTGATTTCCCAGCGAGTCTTGATGCAGAAAGCCACTACTTAAAAGTATTAGTCTTCTACCGCAATAATTAAGCAAACACAAGCGCTAACGTAATTAGATATTAGAAAGAAGGGGTTAACACATGGCTTATATCGAATTAAAAGACGTCGTTAAAGAATATAAAACGGGTGATGTGGTAACCCGGGCCAATGACGGCATAAACTTTAAGATTGAAAAAGGTGAATTCGTTGTCATTCTTGGCCCATCTGGTGCAGGAAAGTCAACGACTTTAAATATACTAGGTGGCATGGACCAAGCCACTTCAGGCGATGTCCTCATTGACAAAGAAAACATTGCCACATATTCCACTAAAGAACTGACAACCTTCCGCCGTTATGGCGTCGGATTTGTCTTTCAAAATTATAACTTGGTTCCCAATCTGACAGCCAAAGAAAATGTCGAACTGATGATTCAAATTGCCGGTAGCAAAGCCGACGCAGCACAAACCTTAATGGATTGTGGCCTCGGCCATCGCTTAAATAACTTCCCAGCCCAACTATCGGGCGGGGAACAACAAAGAGTATCGATTGCCAGAGCGATTGCAGGTAAACCTAAGTTGTTATTGTGTGACGAACCGACCGGTGCATTGGACTATGAAACAGGAAAACAAGTCTTGCAATTGCTCCAAGATACCTGTCACGAAACTAACACAACCGTGATTGTCATTACTCATAACCAAACCATCGCTCAAATGGCCAATCGAGTCATCAAAATACGCAATGGTAAAGTCAGCGAAATGACCTGTAACGACCATCCGAAAAAAGTAGATGATATCCAATGGTAACAGTGTTAGAAAGTGATGTGATACGATGAACTCAACAATCTGGAAAGACAACTTACGTGAAATCAAACAATCCTTCCCGAGATTTCTATCGATCTTTGCAATCATTAGTCTAGGCGTCGCCTTTTTTATTGGCATCAAAGCGACCGGACCCGCGATGACACAAACAGCCATCCAATACTTTGACAACTACCAACTACCCGACGGCACCATACTCTCGACCAGCGGCATCAACTCGAGCGACCTTGACATACTGGCCAAGCAACACGGCATCACCTGGCTACCGATGAAAAGTTTCGACTCGACATTAAAACCCGGCACCGAAACGGCCAAAATTTACACCCATAAGCCACAAGAACCCAAACATTTCTTTAACATTGTACAAGGTCATTTACCAGAAGCAAGTAAGGAAATCGCCTTGGACACACTACTTATGAAGCAGATGAACGAAGACGGTGACAGCATTCAATTAGGCGATGTGGTGACTTTAGAACAACCTAGCAACTACAATGAGACGTCCTTTGAAGAAGAAACCCTGGCAAGTTCCGGCTCCCACCAAGCAGAGTCCAACTCGTTGACAGTTGAAGCACCTCACTTACTAGAAACAGAATATACTGTGGTGGGCTTTGTTGAGACCCCTTTATATTTCGAACGGATTTCTCGTGGACCTGGTACCGTTTCAACCTTTGCAGTAGTGCCTGAAGAAAATGTAGCTGGAGATATTTATAGTGAAGTCTACTACTGGGTAGATGAAGCTAGCGCCTATGATGCGTATTCCGACGAATATGATGCGATTGCCTTAGAGAGCAAACAATCAATCGAAGAAAGTTTGAATGGTCAACCTTTGGCACGCTTAAATGAAATGCGCCGTGACCTCAACCAATTACTTCGCGACGGACGCAAAGAAATCTCAGACGGCTATCTTGAAATAAGCAACGGCCATCGTTTACTTAGTGAGGGGCGCAAGGAATTAGACGGAGGCTGGTTTGAGTACCGTGAAGGCCAAGAGGAGCTTATAGAAGGTCAGCTTCAACTGTTTGAAGGTCGACAAGAACTCGAGGATAGTCAAGCGGCTTTACAAGCAGGTTGGTTGGAATTAAATGCTAACCAAAAACGACTACTCGAAAACGAAGGCGTTTATCAAGCAGGATTAGCAGAGTATTATGCAGGTCTGAGCGCATTTGAAGATGGCATCGCCTTAGCCGAAGCAGAATTAAAAGCCGGTGAAGTCGAACTGACTAGCGCCTATGCGGCACTTGAAGTTGGATGCTTAGAATTAATCGATGGCCAAAGACAAATCGATGAAGGCCGTGCAGAGTTAACAGCCGCTCGCCAACAATTAATTGATGAATTAACTCAACAAATTCCCGAAGGGTTTGAAGATCCAGAGGCGATTCTGGCTTACTTAGAAGAAATCGGCCTTTCGGTTGAATCGTTAGTCTCTCAATTGGAAGATGATTTAAGCGAATTGCCTCAGCAATTAGAAACTTTGGGTCAAGAATTAGCGGCGATTCAAGCAGAGATTTCTGAACTAGAAACGAGTCAAGAAACACTGCTTGCTCGCCAAACGGAATTAGAAACAAGTATCGAAACTCAAGAAGTAACTCTTGTAGCTTTACATGATAATTTAGTCACTAAAGAAAATACACTCAGTCCGTTACTAGAAGAGGTCGCTCGTATCCAGGCCTTACTCGAAGCAACACCGCCTACTATCCCAGGCGAACTTGATCCAGATACTGGTGAAGAAGGCGAGTCGATCGCCAATCCGGACTATCAATCTCTTCAAGCTCAACTAATGGAAGTTCAATCTCAAGCCCAACAGCAGAGTCAACTTGTCTCACAGGCACAAACTGAAGTGACAGCAGCCCAAAGCCAATTAACGGCTAATCAGACCGAATTAGCGGAGGTAAATGCTCAAATTGAAACCACTCAAGGGCAAATAGAGCGCTTAAGACAAAGCCAAATCGAGAAGGTGTCTGAAGTAGAATTGCTTCAAGAATTATGGGCAGATATTGACCAAGAAGCCATTCAACAGCAAATTGACGAATTGTTAGCCTCACAAACAGACATTGAGGCACAAATTCGACAGCTGATTGAAGCAATCGAGCAGATGCAAGCAGCTGAGGCACAACTCAATGCAGCTCAAACCCAATTGGATGCCGGCTGGGCTGAGTACGCTAGTGGTTTATCTCAATATGAAGCAGGTCTGAGCCAGTTAACTGCCGGTCGCATCCAATTAGATAACGAACGAATAAATGGCCAAAGTCAATTAGCACTTGCCAAAGCTGAATTAGATGAAGGGCGCATCGCCTTAGATGAAGGCTATACACAACTTGAAGAGGGGCGCAATGCCTTATTTGACGGACAGGCTCAACTATCACAAGGCCGCCTTGACCTTCAAGACGCGTGGCATGAATTACAACATGGTAAACGTTTAGCATATGAAGGCTACCGTGAACTTCGTGACGGAGAAGAAGACTATGCTAGCAATGAACTAACATTATTGGATGAAGCAACAGCTGGCTTAATTGAATTAGCAGAGGCAGAAGAAGAGTTGGCAACTGCAGAAGAAGAACTCGCCACTTTGGAAGGCCCAATTTATTATGTCAATGGTCGTGATACTTTACAGCCATATGAAAGTGTTTATGAAAATGCCGAGAAATTAAATATTATCAGTCATATATTTCCCGTATTCTTTTTTGCAATCGCAGTCTTAGTCACCTTTACGACGGTTAAAAGAATGGGTAGTGAACAAAGAAATTATATGGGAACGATGAAACAAATGGGTTACCCAACCTATGTCATTTTATCAAAATTTGTGACCTATGCTGGTTTAGCTAGTGTTGTAGGGGTGATTTTTGGAATTATTGTGGGCTATCGGGTGTTTCCGCCGGTTATTATGAATGCCTATAATATGATGTATTACTTGGAGGATCAAGTAGTAGTGACCTCGTATAGTGTGAATGTGCTGGTGGCTATCATTGCGCTAAGTTGTGCTCTGGTGCCAGCGATTGTCACTCCAATCAATATCTTAAAAACTCAACCGGCAATGCTACTTCAACCGGAACCCCCTAAATCAGGTAAGAAAATTATATTTGAAAGAATCACTTGGTTGTGGAATATTCTAAGTTTTAAACGGAAGATGACCATTCGGAATCTCTTACGTTATAAAGGACGAAACATGATGACATTATTTGGAGTTGCAGGCTGTACGATGCTAATTGTTACTGGTTATGGAATTAGTGATACGATTTCAGGAATTGTAGATAAACAAATGACTGAAATTCAAACCTATAACGCTATGGTTTATTTAAACAGTCAACAAGAGTCTGATGATGTTGAAGCCTTTATGATGGAGCTGACTAACAATCCAGCGATTGAAGATTTTGTACCAATTTATACCGAGCAACTTGAAACTAATCGTTCAGATAAAGTAAATCAAGCTATCTCTGTGGTTGTACCATTGGTTGATGATGATGCTTTGGCAGACTTTATTAGTTTACGACGTCGAAGTCAGCCAGATGAAACACTTGCTTTAAGCACCGAAGGGGTCATTTTAACGGAAAGAATAGCTGAACATTTATCTTTTGATGAAGGAGAAGTCTTAGAATTAAAAGATGAAACTGAACAGTTATTTGAATTCCAAGTCTCAGCAATTACTGAACACTATATTGGACATAGTTTATACCTTTCGCCTCAAACGTATGAAAAACAATTTTTAAAAGAAGCACAAGCTAATGCTTTTTATATTCAGTATGCAAAGGGCATTGATAGTCGTCAGTTAGAAAAAGATTTTTCGAGCGATGATCGTATTTTAACTTTGCTTAATCTTGAAACAGTTGCTGATCAAGCAGGGCAGTCACTGGGAAGTTTAGATGTCATTACAATTGTTCTGATTATATCGGCGGCTGGTTTGGCTTTCGTTGTTTTATATAATTTAACGAATATAAATATCGCTGAACGAATGCGGGAATTATCAACTATCAAAGTGTTAGGCTTTTACAATCAAGAAGTTAGTATGTATATTTTTGAAGAAATACTTGTCTTAACTAGTATAGGTTCAATCCTTGGCCTGGGCTTAGGAAATCTATTAACGAGCTTTTTAATGAAGATGATGCAGCCAAATAATTTATTATTCCATCCAATTATTTATTGGGATAGTTATCTTGTATCTGCAGGTTTAACCTTCTTGTTTTCAAGTATCGTGATGCTGTTTATGCATCAGAAGTTAAGAAAAATAGATATGGTCGAAGCTTTGAAAGCCGTTGATTAACAAGCTTTTAGCTACTGGATTCAGAGAGTCCAGTAGCTTTTTTTATTGTTGTTGTGCGTCGCGAAAGGTTTAGCCTTATTTTGTCCGGAGGGGCTTTATGTTGAATGGCAAAGGAGGCTTAATCAGTTTGTAATTGTTTATGCGTCACTTTATATGCTACAATAAATGAGACTAATAACTGAAATAGATAAATATTCAGGAGGTACGTAAATATGAAATGTCCAAATTGTGATCGTAATGTAAGAAGTAAAACACAATGTGCTTATTGTGGTTACGATTTTAAAGCTGGGGACGTTGCTGCTGCAGAACCAAAACGTTCTGAGCGAACTGAACAAGCACCAGAAGTTGTCGGTAATGAGCGTGAACGTGGCGTTGAAGCGGCTGTTCCAGAAGTAACTGAGTTTAGAGATGCCGGTGATATTGGCTCGGGTGAAGTTTACGAAACACGTAGTGCTCGTGAACCACAAACTGTGCTTCCTAAGACGAAGCGTAAGGGTGGAAATGCCGTTTGGGGAATCATCAAGTTATTAATTGCTGTTGCTGTTGTTTTCCTATTGTTTTTATATGGACCACGTTTAGTGGGACAAGTAATGGATTACTTCAATTCAGAGGATAATTTCTTTGTCCAGACATTTGGATCAAAAGACGACTCGTCTGAAGAAACGAGTGATGTTGCGAGTGAAGAGACCGAAGTAGACGGCGAATCAACCGCTGATGGTGAATCAGTTGAAGAATTAGCGTCAGAAGAAACTGTCTCACAGAGTGCTTTAACGTTAACAAATCAATCAGTTGAGTTAGAAAACTATCCAACGATTGGTGTAACAATGGCATTTGAAGAGTCTTTAAGTTCAGTTGACCAAACGACCTTTAAATTCTTAGTAAGTGGTACTGGTGAAGAAATCGAATTATCAGAATACTCTTTATTTAAAGAAGGTAACAATCTTGTTTTAAGCTTTAATGATCCAACCTTAGAAGTGGTAGCAGCTACAGAACAAGAGCAAACACTTCGTTTAGTTTCCCAAGAGTTAAACATCGATGAGGCAGTCACTTATACATTGCCAGATGTTAATGTCGATCAAGAGCAAGCGAAACAATTTAATGATACTATCAACAATAATTTAACTGATTTAGGAAATGTTTCAGCTGTATTCTTCGAAGCAGGCGCCGATGTACCATTTGCTTATGATAATCAATCAATCGATGCTGATTCTTTAATCGCTTGGTTCGTCATTGAGCGTACTTTTGCAGGTTTATCGAATGGAGAATTTACCTTGGAGAGTTCAGTTGCAGTCAATGACAGTTTGAAGGCAGCAAATGATTCAGGCACAGTCGCAACAACTGAAGTGGACGCTACTTACACTTACGAGCAATTGCTAGAGTATGTTGTGCGTGAGCGTGACTTATCTGCCATGAACCACTTAATTCAAGAAACTGGCGGCTTAAATGAATTTAACTTATGGTTGAATGAATCTGGTTACTTCTCGACTCGCTTAACAGCTCCATTATCTTACAATGATGAAGGGGTAATTTCAGGAGCAATGACAAGTGCACAAGACTTGGGTAACTTATTAGATGCCTTAGCAAATGACAGTTTAGTGAACGAAACATCTGACGCTACTATTAAAGAAATGTTATTACAATCGCCATTTAGTGATAAGTATCCTGAAGATTTAGCAGGAGTTGTCACACGTTATGAATTAATGTCTGCCGACAATAATCCAAGTCGTCAATACTATGCAGGTGTGCTTGAAATGGAAGAAACATCTTACATCGTAGTGATGTTAGTTGCCAATGCGACAAATGCTGAAGAGGTAGTTCCAGCGATAGCAACAACAATTGAAGAGTTAACGGCTTATTTCACTGAAGGAGCTTTACCTTCTGAAGCAGCGGAGGAAGAAGAGACGGAGGAAGAAGTTGTCGTTGAATCGGAAACTGAGACAACTCAAGTTGAGATTGTAGAAGAAACGCCAGCTCAAGAAACACCAATTCAACCAACGACCCCGAATGAAGAGTTATCACCTTCTGGTGAACCAACGGGCGAATTGTTTGACGGCAAACCAACTGAAAATCTCTATTGGTTTGGCGATGAGTACCGTCAAGGAATTTGGTTCCAAGATGAAAGTGGCTCATGGAAATACCGCTAATTATCATTTAATTTACTTGTGGCTAGTAGCTGATTTACACAAATTGTGTGAGTCGGCTACTTTTTTTTGTGTTGTTGGCGTGGGAGGTGGACGGGATAGGTATGGACGTAGTTGACGATTGGCTGTGCTGCGATCGGAGTGTTCTTAAAAGGAGAAGCCGTGAGTGGAGTTTGGAGTGAGGATGTGGAATACAGTTTAGACTTTAGAATCCGACGCTCGACTCGCGGTGATGTGAGAGGAGCATTTTTTCTAAATACAGCCTGAAAACCATGGCTTTAGCATGCAACTTTGACTGAAGAAGGATGATTTTCCAAATTCGACATCAACAATTGCTGCTCTAGCCATCGCCGAAATATTCCCCGAAGTGTCCGACTACGTACGGGTTGCCAATTCGCAATTATTGTTTGCGCTAATGGTTACTTCGATATTACTTGTGATCTTAATAGAAAGAAATACAAAGAAAATTAAATCAGAAAAAAACTGGTTTTAATAGACCAGTCTTTTCCGCCAATAGGACCATTTTACTTATGCTTTGTCTATAGAAGACACTTCCTTAAGATGAGGGCTTGGCAATAAATAATTCACGCTTAAGGCAATCACAGAACCAATAATAGTATCTAAAACTCTGTTCAAGCCGTAACTGATGACATTATCACCGTGCTCGCCCAGCAGCACCACTAGAAAAGCGACGGTTGCAGGGAATACCATCTTGTTAAAATTCAACGCATTACAAATTGTAATCACTAATAAGATACCAATGGCCGTACCAACCGAATGTGAGAAGAAGTCTGGGAACCAATTCCACACACGTAATTGTAGAATAAACATCGCACTAAACACTCCAATTGTATTACCAAAAATTCGGTTACGACCAAATGACAAGCTTTGCTCTGTGTCAGCTTGCAATGAATAGACCGCAGCCAAACAAGCCAACAAACCAGAACCTCTGTCGATCCAGCCGAATAATAGAATAGTCAAGCCGACAGAAATCGCCGTTTTACTCGTTCGCCAACCAATTTTGAACCTTCTCCAATTCATTATTTCCCCCCTCAAGCAAAGACATTACTAAATTATAGCCAAAATAGGGACAATCATCAATTAGAGTCACATAGGTAAAATGCACTTACTCTGTTTTTTTCTCAAAAAGATTACTTTTAAAAGGAAAGTAAATGTGTGATAGAACCTAATCATACACGTTGAGATGTATGTAATCCGTTTACAAATATCACCTTTTAGGTGTATAATAATTGTAAAATACACGTAAAGGGTGATGTTTTGTGAGTCCAGCACTTATAGCAATTGTTACTAACGCAATCCAAGAGAAGTATGTTAGCGAAAAGTCATTTTATTCTGAGCAATTAGGCATCTCGCCCCAGAGTTGGGATCGCTGGAAGAAAGGTGAACAGGGGTTGAAATACGAAAACATTCAAATTCTTTCCACATTATTCACTGATTATGAATGGATGCTTGTGCAAAAAGTTGTCCGTAATGCAGAAATTATGACCGATGTCATGAACGAACCGGTAAAAGAGTATTTATTTTTAAAATATCAAATCGCCAAAACATGGGTTCATCACGGGATGGTCCGCTTAGAGTGGCATCAAAGTGACGGCAACGAAGCAGAAAGTAACCGTAAATCGAATATGACTATTTTGCAGTTAATTGCCGACTACAATTTCTGGGGATATAATGATATTATAGAAATTAGATTACCAGGCGTTATTCGTCAGCAAATTGAAACAGATGAAGTAAAACTATTACAATGGTTTGATTCAGAAACTGAAAAATTGAAAGATTAAATTTCAGCCCCTAGCATGATGACGCGCAACTGAAATTGATCGATAATTAGACAGGTGGTCGTTTTCGCGCCACTATACATAAATAAGAGTGGTGATAACATGGCTAAAAGGCCAGTAAAGAGAAAAACAACAGCCAAAAAACGACCGCGACCAAAGAAGCCGCGTCGAACTAAAACTGCACGCCAAAAAAAGTTTGAAAAACTTAAAGCAAGCTTGTTACAGAAAATTGGTGGCGTCTCCTTGTTTATAATTGCTCTAGCAGTTTTAATGGGAGCTTTGATTTTCCGAATAATGTTTAGCAGTGATTCTTTAATTTTTAATCCTGGCTTTAATCAAGAACAAAGTATCCGACAAGATTTTGTAAGGGAAATTATTCCAACGGCACAAAAACTTCAACGTCAGTATGGTATTTTGGCGAGCATTTCTATGGCTCAAGCGATGGTAGAGTCAGATTTTGGGCAAAGCCAATTAGCTGCTGATTATTATAATTTATATGGTGTAAAAACAACGTCAGACGATCCAAATTCAGTCGACTTTGCGACCGCAGAGTATATCGATGACCAATGGATTGAAATTATTGATTATTTTAAAGTTTATCCTGATTGGGATGCTTCGATGACAGCTCATGCTGAATTAATTTATTATGGCGTGACTTGGGATGAAAATTATTATTCTGCTGTAATTGAAGGTAATTCTTATAAAGAACAAGCTTTTGGTTTGCAAAAATCAGGTTATGCGACTGATCCTGATTATGCACAAAAGTTAATAAATATGATTGAAGAATGGGATTTGAATCAATATGATCAACCACTAAACTAGAAAAAAATAGTCTAAACTAATCTCTTCATTTATGGTATGATGTAGGCGGTCTATGTATAGAAAACGCTTTAATATGCGCTTTTTACATTATAATAATATAGAATCTTACACATTAAAAGGAGATAAACGCATGCCAGAAAAACATTATCCAGGCGAAACAGTTGGCATTATTGGTTCGTCAATTGCTTCGGCTTTGTTAGCTCAAGCTGCTGGTAAATTGGGTTATCGCGTTGCAAGCTTAGTTTTAACAGATAATAATCCAGTTCGTCAATTTGCAAGCTGGCAGACGGTGACTACGAGTTATAATGAACAAGCTTTGCGCCATTTCGCTAGTCGAGTTGATGTTGTAACAAGTGAGACGGGTCTACTCTCTAACCGTGATTTCCAGGTCCTTGCAGAATTAACAGATTTAACTTTATCCGATGATTTAATTGCAATCACAACTGACCGTCTAATTGAAAAAGCATACATCGATTCTGCTAAATGTTTAGTGACACCATTCTCGATGATTACTGACTTAGCAGATGTCAAGGAGGCTGTTGAATATATTGGTTTCCCGTGTGTGTTAAAATCTACACAGCGCCATTTACCTGAATCACATAATCATGTAGTGCTTTATAGTGAAGAAGACTATCCAAATGCAGAAGCTAAAATATTTAACGGGACTTGCATCCTTGAAGCATGGATTCCAACTGAAAAAAAAGCGACACTGACTGTCGTGCGTAATGAACGTGGTGAATTATTAATCTATCCTGTCTTCGAATTGATTCAACAAGGACACCAACTTGGAACACAGGTACGATTTCCAGCAATGATTGATGAGATGGTTGAACTAGAAATAAACCGTTTGGGTCAGTTATTAGCGGAATCATTAAGCTTAGTAGGGTCATTAACAATCGAATTTTTCATTACATCTGCCGGCGTCGTTTATATTAATGAAGCGAGTATCGGTTTGTCAGTGGAAGCTATTTTCACGATAGGTTCGATGACTATGTCACATTTTGAAGCATCTGCTCGTGCGTTACTTGGCTTACCATTACCAAATTTATCGCCATTGAGTGCAGCTGCGATATCGTTACCGATTAGTCAATTAAATATTGAAGCAGTTAAGACACAATATATGTTGCGTACAGATTGGGGCTTTGCTTTATTTAACCCGATGGGAAATCAAAGTGAAGATATTATAGGACAAGTCATCGTCACAGGCGATTCATTAGCTAACTGTGAAAGACAAATTGATTTGACAGAACTTTACAAGAAAAATTAAAGAAAAGCGGTATGCTTTTGCTGTTAGCAAAAGACATGCCGCTTTTTTATATATATCGGAAGGTGGGCGTGGATTACGGAAGAAGCTTATTTTTTTCACAAAAATACATTTCTAACTCAAGTAATATATCTTAGCTTCTTTTAGTCCTAGAAGTGTTGAAAGTGTTCGTAAGTAAGGCAAAGTCTATGGTTCGCCCTTGGGGAATGTTTAATTTATGACTTTTTCATAAAATTTGTGACTAAACCTCAAGTTACGAATGATTTTTTGCTATAATAGGAATCGGTGTATTAATAGAGAGCGAAGATGCTGAATTAGCATCATTGAAAGCTTAGTCTGTATCGGCTTGAGCGTACAGAACGAATGAACGGAGGAATTTTTGGTGTCATTAATGACCAATATTCAACAATTGAATGAAAAACAAAGAGAAGCGGTCCTTACTACAGAAGGCCCTTTATTAATTTCTGCAGGAGCAGGAAGTGGAAAAACACGGGTGTTGACACATCGTATTGCGTACTTGATAGAACAAAACAATGTAAATCCCTGGAACATTCTAGCAATTACTTTTACAAATAAAGCGGCAACAGAGATGCGTGAGAGGGTACAAAATTTAGTCGGTCCTGAAGCGGACTCAATTTGGGTATCAACCTTTCACTCAATGTGTGCACGTATACTCAGACGTGAGGCAGAAGCAGCTGGTTATGAAAAAAACTTTACGATCATTGATCAAGGTGAACAACAAACGTTAATGAAACAAGTTTTAAAAGAGTTGAATTTAGACTCAAACCAGTTTAGTTATAAAGATATGCTTTCAGTAATTGATGATGCGAAAAATAATAGCAAATCACCCGCACAATTTGAGCAAGAAGCGGAAGGGTATATGGGTGAGATTCAAGCAAAGTGCTATACGTTTTATCAAAAGAAATTAAAAACTGCGAATGCGATGGACTTTAATGATCTGTTATTAGTAACTGTTAAATTATTGGAAGAAAACGCGGCTATTCGTTTATTCTATCAGCATAAATTCCAGTATATCCATGTGGATGAGTACCAAGATACAAATATGACACAATATCGATTAGTTCAGTTATTAGCTGGATTGTTAAAGAATATTTGTGTTGTAGGTGATGCAGATCAAAGTATCTATGGTTGGCGTGGCGCAAATATGGAGAATATCATGAACTTCGAGAAAGATTATCCTAATGCGACAACAATTCTATTAGAACAAAATTATCGTTCCACTCAGAATATCTTAAAAGCTGCCAACAGTGTCATTACGAATAACCAGAATCGATTAGATAAAGCACTTTGGTCAGATAATGAAGCGGGCGAAAAAATCCGTTTCTATCGTGCAGAAACGGATCAAGAAGAAGCACGTTATGTTGTTCAACAGATTTATCAAGCTAAACAAGATTTTAAATTAGCAAATACTGATTTTGCTATTCTTTATCGTACCCAAGCGCAATCACGTGGACTCGAAGATTCATTGCTGAAAGCGAATATACCGTATAAGATCGTTGGAGGATTAAAATTCTATTCTAGAAAAGAAATCCAAGATACAATGGCTTACTTACGTCTAATCGATAATCCTTCGGATAACATTAGTTTTAATCGAATCGTTAACGTACCTAAACGCGGGATTGGTCCAACTTCAGTAGAAAAATTGGCCGATTATGCGGCTAGTCTGAACATGAATTGGTTAGAAGCAATTGAGCATATCGCAAATTCAAATATTCCAAAAGGAACTCAAACGAAATTCCAACGCTTTGCAGATATGATTGCTCGATTACGACAACAAGCAGAGTTTTTGAATATTACTGAATTAGTTGAACAAGTGTGGGAACAATCAGAATATACTGAAACATTAGTTAAAGCTGGAGATTTAGAGTCACAGAACCGTTTAGAAAACTTGGAGGAGTTCGCCTCTGTAACGAAGCAATTTGATGAAAGTGACCATGAGTTAACACAAGAAAGTGATCCAGATTATGCAATGCAAGATGCTAGCAATCAAGAAGAAGAAGTAGAAATGTCCTTACTTACTATATTTCTGACTGAATTATCCCTTCTGACAGATACGTCTAATGAAGAAGAGGTTGATCAAATTACATTAATGACGATGCATGCGGCTAAGGGCTTAGAATTTCCTTATGTCTTCATAGTAGGTATGGAGGAAGGGCTGTTTCCTTTAAGACGAGCAATGGAAAGTGATGATGAATTAGAAGAAGAGCGTCGTCTTGCTTATGTGGGGATGACTCGTGCCGAACAAGTTCTTTATTTAACAGCAGCGCGTAACCGACTATTATATGGACGTTACCAGTCAAACTTACCCAGTCGTTTTATCGATGAAATTGATCGTGAATTAATAGATTATGTGGGGCAATCTTTCCAAAGCCGTGTAACGAGCCAAAAAGATTATCGTTCATCATCAACTACTGGTCGTAGTTCTGCGAACAAGGTCGTTTTATCATCAAATCGTCCCTCTCGTACATCTACACGTTCTACTAGACCAACTCGTACGTTAGGAAAAAACACTAGTGCAGGAACGACAGAAAATTGGGCAGTTGGCGATCAAGTAGACCACAAAGCATGGGGAGTAGGAACAGTGGTCAAAGTGAAGCAAAGTAAGAATGATACTGTTTTAAGCGTAGCTTTTAAAGCGCAAGGCATAAAAGAGTTGCTTCCAAGCTTAGCACCAATAAAAAAAGTTTAGGTTGAGCTTATGATAAAGTTAACTCACTGGTATTAAGCAGTGTATTTGAGTAAACTCTTGATGCGACTAGATACCAGAAGTGTTATACTATTAAAATGAAATGAGTGTCGCTATTCGACGTGAAAATTGAGGAGTAGTGAAGATGGAACAAGCAACAACACAAGAAGCCTTACGTAAACGTTTGGATGAATTAAGACAACTGCTTAATGAATATGCCTATCAGTATTACGTATTAGATAAACCGACAGTTGCTGACAGTGAATATGACCGTTTATACCATGAACTTGAAACAATTGAAGCAGATTATCCAGAATGGATTAACCCAGAATCTCCCACTCAAAGAGTTGGAGACCAGTTGTTAGATGGTTTTGAAAAAGTTCGACATGCTGAAGCAATGTATAGTTTAGGGAATGCTTTTAGTGAAGAAGAAGTCGATGCTTTTATCGACCGAGTATTTAAACAAGCTGAGTCTGATCAGATTCAATTTATGTGTGAATGTAAAATAGATGGATTAGCAGTGGCTTTAACTTATGAAGAGGGACGATTTATTCGCGGAGCGACTCGTGGAGATGGAATAGTCGGTGAAGACATTACGACTAATCTGAGAACTATAAAATCTTTGCCACTCCAGTTACGACAACCAATTACGGCTGAAATTCGTGGCGAAGTGTATATGCCGAAAAAGAGTTTTCTAGCCTTGAATGAGGAAAGAGATGCATTAGGCTTAGTACCATTTGCCAACCCTCGTAATGCAGCTGCAGGTGGTTTACGACAAATTGACCCCAAAGCTGTTGCTAAACGAAATTTAAATTTATTCTTATATAGCGGTGTTTATACAGAATCATTTAGTCCAGTTTCTCAAGCGAACTTATTCGAAGCATTAGAAGCAGCCGGATTGAGGACGAATAGTTTGCGCCGATTATGCTCCACTAAGGAAGAAGTTCGTGATTTTTTAAGAACAATCAGTGATCAACGTCATGATTTATCTTATGAAATTGATGGGATCGTTATTAAAGTGAATGATGTGAGTACACAACAAGCTTTGGGCTTTACGGTTAAAGCACCACGCTGGGCAATTGCTTATAAATTCCCAGCTCAAGTTGAAACAACGACAGTTCGAGAAGTGGAATGGACCGTTGGTCGTACAGGCGTTGTCACTCCAACGGCGATAATGGATCCTATTGCATTAGCTGGAACAACTGTTCAAAGAGCTAGTCTACACAATATAGACTTTATTCAAGCCTTAGACTTGCGTTTGAATGACCAGATAACGGTGCATAAAGCGGGAGACATTATTCCAGAAGTAACCAGTGTATTAGTCGATAAGCGGACCGAAGATTCGGTGCCATTGGATATCCCTAGTCATTGCCCGGAATGTAAGGCAGAGTTAATTAGAGCTGAAGGGGAAGTTGCTTTACGATGCGTTAATCCCATTTGTCCAGCACAAAAATTAGCTCAGTTAAGTCATTTCGTTTCGAGAAATGCGATGAATATTATGGGCTTAGGTGTAAAAGTAATTGAGCAATTATTAACTAAAGGCTTCATCAAAGATCCAGCGGACTTATATTATTTAACTGAAGAAGATTTCTTACAGTTAGCTAACACAAAAGAAAAATCTGCCAAAAAATATTACACTGCCATTCAAGGCTCTAAAACAAATTCACTTGAACGCTTAATATTTGGCTTAGGTATCCGACATGTTGGAGCAAAAGCAGCACAATTACTTGCTCAAAGCTTTGAAACAATGGCAAACTTACAACTTGCAAGTAATGAGCAGATTGAAAGAATTGATGGTATAGGTGAGATGATTAGCCAATCAGTTGTTAGTTACTTTGGTCAAACTGAAAGTCTAGAGTTGATCAAACGTTTAATAGAAGCTGATGTTAATATGATTTATCAAGGCATAACATTAGCAGAACAAGCTGACACGGATAGTTACTGGGCTGGTAAAACTGTTGTTTTAACAGGAAGCATGGAAACTTATGGTCGTAGTGAAGCGAAAGTGATGCTCGAAACTTTAGGAGCCAAAGTGACTGGCAGTGTCTCTAAAAAAACAGACATTTTAGTCGCAGGAGAAGCAGCAGGTAGTAAGCTAAATAAGGCGCAAGATTTGGGAATTACCGTAATGAATGAGGAAGAATTTTTGCGTTCAATAGAAAAGAGTGAGAAAAGCGAATGAAAAGAAAACTAAGCAAAGTAGTCGGACTAATGTCCTTTGCGTTCTTGCTATCGGGTTGTTTAAATAATTTAGATGGTAAAGACCAAGAGGTAGAATTAGGGCCGGACGAAGTAGTTGTTCAAACAACAGCAAACCAATTGTCTAACGAATATTATCGTTCTGTTATTTTAGACAATCGTTACCAACTTAGTGCTTCAGCAAGTGCAGACAATAGCTTAAGTTCAGCTGGAAATATCTTTGCCTTTGAGGAAGGCCTATTGCGAATCAGTCAAGATATTTTTCCGACAGATCAATATTATATGCAAGAAGGTCAACTGATTGACGGCGATACGTTAACGAGTTGGGTTTCACGAGAATCTGAAGGTAATCCAGAAGGTTTAAATCCAGCATTACCAGTTAGTGGGGCGCAAGAAGAAGCCATTGAAGAAACTGAATCAGTGGATCCATCAGACGATCCCGAAGCAATGGATGAAACTGGAGAAGAAACGGCTGAATCAAACCAAGTAATTGTGGACCTTGATTCAACTCCGATTTACTTGTCTCAAATCATGGAAAAGAACATCATGGTCGAAACCGATGAAGGATATGCTTTAGGTGGTATTGTTATTGGCTTGGCTATGAACAGTGTTTACCAGTATACGGATGCTGAGGGGGTCGTTTACGAACAAGAAATTTCATTAGGTGAAATGCGTGAGCGTGGTAAAGCCTATGCAAACATCATTGTCGGACGATTAAGAAATACAGAACAATTGCGTTCAGTGCCGATTGTCGTTGGTATTTTCCGTCAGGCACCTGACAATGAAAATGCGGGTGGTAACTATGTATTAGATGGTATCTCACGTGAAGGTAACTACGTTACGGATTGGACAGAACGCAATGAGTACCGTGTGTCATTACCAATTATTGATAATTCAGATGTAAGTGATCAATATATATTCTTTGATTCATTTAGAAATGATATCATTAGCTTTTTCCCACACTTAAATGGCATAAGTGGTGAAGCTCTTTATATCGAGAATGGTTTAGCTTCACTTGATATTGAAATTGTGACTCAGTTCTACCAGTTAACTGAGATTACTGCCTTAACTCAGCATGTGACAGACGTCGCTCAAAGTCGCTTGCCAGAGGGAATTGGCTTAGAAATTAAAATTGTTTCATCGGCCGGTACCGAAGCATTTGTTGGTCGACAACCAGGTGAGAATCAAATAAAATCTCACATTTTCCGTCAATAAAATATGATATAAACGACATAAAAGTAAAAAGAGTGTGTCAAGAAAAGGAAGGTATAAATGAAGATTACTCGTTTAGACGTTGAGCACGTTGCAAAACTTGCAAAATTACAATTTAATAGTGAAGAATTTGATGAATTCTCAAAAGATTTCCAAGACATCGTCAACATGGTAGAAACTTTAAGTGAAGTGGATACAGCCAATGTGAAACCTACTCACCATGGAAATGATATTGTCAACGCATTCCGTGAAGATGTGGCGATTGATAGTCAACATCAAGCGGCATTATTGGCAAACGCGCCAAGTTCAGAAGGTGGCTTTATTCAAGTGCCAGTCATTATAGAAAGTGAGGAAGCATAGGATGTCTAAATTCCCAACAACGATTACAGAATTAAAAGCTGGTTTAAAAGCTGGTGAGTTTACTGCTGTTGAGTTACTAGAGCATACTTACCAACAGATTGAATCATTAGAAAGTAAAGTGGAAGCATTTTTAGAAATCGAATCTCAAAAGGCTGTCGCTTTAGAAGCTGCTAAAGCGGCCGATGCAAGAGGATACGGCGATGACGCTCCATTATTGAACGGTATCCCAATTGCAGTTAAAGATAACATTGTGACTCAAAACTTACGTACAACGGCTGCTAGCAAGATGTTAGAGAATTTCGTACCAACTTATGATGCAACAACGGTAACTAAATTAAAAGATGCTGGTGCGGTCATCGTAGGTAAAGTCAATTTGGATGAATTTGCAATGGGCGGAAGTAATGAGAACTCTGCATTTAAAGTGACACGTAACCCTTGGAATTTAAATAAAGTTCCTGGTGGATCATCAGGTGCATCAGGTGCATCTGTAGCTGCACGTCAAGTTCCAGCATCATTAGGAACAGATACTGGAGGGAGTATCCGTCAACCAGCAGCCTTTAACGGCGTTGTAGGAATGAAACCAACTTATGGTTCCGTTTCTCGTTATGGTTTAATTGCTTTTGGTTCAAGTTTAGATTCAATTGGACCTATGACTTTAACTGTTGAAGATAATGCCTTAATTTTAGAAGTGATTTCGGGTCATGATGAAAAAGACTCAACAAGTCTTCCTTCAATCGATCAAAACTACTCTGCTAAAATTGGCAAGTCTTTAAAAGGGATGAAAATCGCCTTCCCTAAAGAATTCAAGTCAAAAGAAATCAATGCAGAAATCCGTCAAGCAATGGAAGAAGCAGCAGAATTTTACCGTAGTGAAGGCGCTATTGTTGAAGAAGTTTCTCTACCTCATTCTAAATATGGTGTAGATGTTTACTATATTATTGCATCAGCAGAAGCAGCTTCCAACTTACAAAGATTTGACGGGATCCGTTACGGTCACCGTTCAGAAGCAGCACATACTTTAGAAGACGTTTATGTTAAATCACGTTCTGAAGGTTTCGGAGTTGAAGTGAAGCGTCGTATTATGTTAGGAACATATAGTTTAAGTTCAGGTGCTTATGATGCCTTCTTCGATAAAGCAGCTCGCGTTCGTACATTGATCCGTCATGACTTTAATAAAGTTTTTGCTGAATATGATGTGATTATGGGACCTGTTACAACAAGTACGGCATTTGATATCGGTGGACGTGTGAATAATCCACTTGAAATGTACGTGGCTGATTTATTAACGATTCCAGTTAACTTGATAGGCTCACCAGCTATTTCAATTCCAGCTGGCTTTGATTCAGCTAACTTACCGATTGGTTTACAATTAATTGGTAAGCCACTTGACGAAGCAACACTTTATCAAGTTGCCCATGCATACGAAGTGAAACATAATTTCGTATCGCAAGCACCAGAATTATAGGAGGTAGTACATTGAATTTTGAAACTGTTATTGGATTAGAAGTTCACGTTGAACTTAAAACTGAATCTAAAATGTTTAGTCCTGCACCTGCTCACTTTGGTGCAGAGCCTAATAGCAACACGAATGAAATTGACTGGGGTTACCCAGGAGTATTACCGAAAGTTAACCGCCAAGCGATTGACTTTGGTATCCGTGCATCACTTGCATTAAACTGTGAAGTTGCCCGTGAAATGAAATTCGATCGTAAAAACTATTTTTATCCTGATAACCCGAAAGCTTACCAAATTTCTCAAATGGATCAACCAGTGGGCTCAAACGGTTATATTGATATCGAGGTAGAAGGTAAGACTCGTCGTATCCGTATTGAACGTGTTCACTTGGAAGAAGATGCTGGGAAAAACACTCACGGAACAGATGGTTTCTCTTATGTTGACTTAAACAGACAAGGAACACCTTTAATTGAAATCGTAACTGAAGCAGACGTTCGTTCGCCTCAAGAAGCTTATGCGTTTTTAGAAGCATTACGTGAGAAAATCATGTATACAGAAGTCTCTGATGTGAAGATGGAAGAAGGTTCATTACGTTGTGATGGTAACATTTCTTTACGTCCATACGGACAAGAAGAATTTGGAACAAAGACTGAAATTAAAAACTTGAACAGCTTTAACTTTGTTCGTAAAGGACTTGAGTATGAAGAAAAACGTCAAGCAGAAGTATTACGATCTGGTGGAGTCGTTACTCAAGAAACTCGTCGTTACGATGAAGTAACTGGGCAAACAGTTTTAATGCGTTCGAAAGAAGGAGCGGCAGATTACCGTTACTTCCCAGAACCTGATTTACCACGTATCACAATTAGTGAAGAGTGGATTGAATCTGCACGTGCTTCAATTCCAGAAATGCCTGACCTACGTCGTAAACGTTACATTGAAGAATATGAGTTGCCAGAATATGATGCGATGGTCTTAACATTAAACAAAGACATGTCAGATTTCTTTAATGAAACGATTGAAGCTGGAGCAGATCCTAAGCAAGTATCAAACTGGTTAATGGGTGAGGTTTCTGCTCACTTAAACAGTGAACAAACAACATTAGCTGAAACTACCTTAACACCGCAAAACTTAGCTCAAATGATTAACTTAATTGCTGACGGCACAATCTCATCTAAAATCGCGAAGAAATTATTCAAAGTTCTAGTAACAGAAGGTGGCGACGCGAACGAAATCGTTCAATCACGTGGCATGGCACAATTAAGTGACCCAGCTGTTTTACAGCCAATGATTGACGAGATTATCGCTAAAAACGAACAATCAGTCATCGACTTTAAAAACGGTAAAAACCGTGCAGTTGGTTTCTTAGTAGGACAAATCATGAAAGCATCACGAGGAAGTGCAAATCCACAAGTACTTAACCAGTTATTAATGGAAACATTAAACAAGCTGTAAGCTAAAAAAAGCCTTTATAAGTTCGCCTGTTTATCCTTTGTGTATTAATGGAGAGATGGGCGAACTTTTTTTTAGAGTATAAGGGGCGATAGGTTTACGCGGCTAACTAATTGGAAGGCCGTCTGAAATTAGAGGGGAATCGCTTCAAACATTCGATTTCTTAGCCAATTATGTTAACACTCATTCCGGTAAAATCAATTTAACGCATAAAGCCAATAAACTCTAAGGGAGCATAGCTTAAAGTTATTCCAATCGTTTATATAATACTAGTCAACGCCCCATTATTCAGCTAAGATAGGATTACAGGAAGGTGTGAGGCGCTTGAATTATCTCTTTGATCAATATGTATTTGACACATTTAAACTTGACTCAGTGGATGGTCGCATGGATGCCATACGTTCGCGCATTCAACCTCTATTCCATCATTATGCTCAGCAAGTAGCTGACCAATTAGCTGACCATCACTTGCCAAATCTACCGATTCATGTCGCCAAACACCTTCGCCGAAAGGTTCATCCAGCTAAGAATACTTGGGTAGCAATAGGCGGGGACAAGCGAGGCTATAAAAAGTATCCACATTTTCAACTTGGAATTAATCCAGACTATGTTTTTATTGTGCTTGCAATAATTGAAAATCCTATCAATGAAAAAAATATCGCGAGGGCCTTTAGACAAAACCTTTCCCAGTTTGAGCGATTGCCGAATGACTTGATTATTATCCCTGACCACACGCAATTACCTTATATCCAGCAATCAGAAGCAGATTTTAACAAGCTCTTTGACCGCTTGGAGAATATCAAGAAAGCGGAGTTTATGCTTGGAAGACTCGCTAAAGTGGGCGAGTCTGTACTTGAAAATCAAGCAAGTACCAGCCAATGGATTCAAGAAACGATTTCAGATGTTTTACCTTTTTTTGAATTAGCCATTAATTCACCACGGGCCAAATAAGGCCAAATAGCTTACAATGAAATCTCAAGACTAAGTTTTAATCCTAATAGAAAAATAAAAACACGATCACACTGTCATCTCGAAGCAAGCGGGGCTTGTCGGTGATATAAGGATCGTGTTTTTTATTTGCATATGTGATCTAGTCACTGGTTAGTTTATTTACATGATTAGCAAGGATACCTTCAGCTTTGCTTGGCGTTACTCTATCATTATCCCCTTCATTTAATACAGATAGAATCCTTTCGGCAGTAGGGCCAGGAATGCCTAATTTACGAAATTCTTCTAAATCAGCTGTTTTGATTCGAGCAATTGATTTAAAATGTTTCAATAATTTGTTACGCGTTTTCGGACCGACGCCTTCAATCTCATCTAATTTAGAGCCAAATTGAGTTTTACTTCGTACTTGGCGGTGGTAGCTAATCGCATAGCGGTGAACTTCATCTTGAACTCTTTGAATAAAATGAAAGGCTTGGCTACGATGGTCTATTTCAAGTACTGCTTCTGAGTAACCATCCATTAAGGCTGCCGTCTTATGCTTATCGTCTTTTACCATACCGGCTACTGGAATCGCAATCCCTAACTCATTCTCCAAAACATCGCGAGCGGCTCTTATTTGTATTTTGCCCCCATCCATTAGAATTAAATCGGGCAGCGTTTTTTGCTCACGTAACAAACGTGTGTAGCGGCGACGAATGACTTCTTGCGTGTGCGCAAACTCATTGGCACCTTCCACACTTTTAATTTTGAATTTACGATAACTTTTACGATCAGGTTTCCCATCTCGATAAACGACCATCCCTGAAACAGAGTGGGTTCCGGAAATGTTTGAGTGGTCAAAGGATTCGATATAGTCTGCTTGAGGAATTTGGAGAATTTCAGCAAGCTCAGCCACAGCCCCAATTGTTTTTTGTTCACTCATTGCGATCAGACGGAATTTTTCATCAAGTGACAACTTACTGTTCTTCTCGCATAGTTCTAATATACTTCGTTTTTTACCACGCAAGGGCGTTGAAACGCTGATTTCTAAGACCTCTTCTAAAAGTTTGGAATCCACATCACTTGGAGTTAATATGGCACGTGGTTTTATGTGTGGTTGTTCTTTGTAAAAGCGGGCAATGAAAGTAGTGACTTCTTCTTCGGGTTCACCATGTGAAGGAAAAATGGCGGCCTCACGTTTCAAGATACTTCCTTGTCTTAACATAAACACTTGAACAGAAATCCAACCTTTATCGAAGGTATAACCAAAGACATCCATATTGTCATAGTCTTGACTCATAACAACTTGCCGTTCAATGGTTGTTTCAATATAGTCTATTTGATCACGATAATCAGCAGCCTGTTCGAAATCAAGTTTTTCAGCAGCTGTAGCCATCTTGGCCTTTAAGTCTTGTTTAATTTCCGCCACATCACCATTTAAAAAACGTTTGATGTGAGCAATCTGCTCATTATAGGTATCACGGCTGACACTATGATCACAAGAGCCGATACATTGACCTAAATGATAGTAAAAGCAGGCACGCGTCTCATTCTTGTTACAACGACGTAGCGGGTAAACCTTATGTAATAATTGTTGAGTATTGGTAGCAGCATAAACGTTGGGAAAAGGGCCGAAATATTGCCCACCGTCTTTGACCACATGATTCGTAATCACTAGTTGAGGATTTCGTTCATTTGTAATTTTTAAGTAAGGGTACATGGTCCCTTCTTTTAATCGGATATTATAGATTGGTTTATATTCTTGGATTAAGTTAATTTCAAGAATCAAAGCTTCTTTATTACTATTAGTGACGATGGTTTCAAAATGATGAATTTCTGAGACCAGTTTCGTTGTCTTAGCATCATGAGCCCCGCGAAAATAGGAACGTACACGGTTCTTTAAATTCTTGGCTTTGCCTACATAGATAATGAGGTCATCGGCGTTTTTCATCAAATAACAACCAGGCAAATCGGGTAGTAGTTTGAGTTTTTTTTCAATATTCGCTTGGATTTCAGCTTTTTCAGCTAGGGCAGCTTGTCTTTGTTGTTGAAGAATATCTTTTTTAGAAAATTCACTCATCAATGGACCTCCTTTTAATTTGTTTTGAATCATTAAATGACTTGAATTATGGGTGATTAATTGGATTAATTTTTTGAATAACGTTTTTGTTTAGGGTAATGTAGATGACCTTTTGCATCAGTATGGTCTAAATTTATTTTTTGCTTAAGTAAGTATTTTTCAATAATAAACTGTTTACGATGATTGTAATGACCGTAAATCGAAAGCAAATCGCCAACCTGTACCTCAAGCATAAAGGTCAAAGCGTGTCTGGCGAGAATCGCAACCATTTCACTTTCATCATCTAGGCGAAGTTTAATGAGTACCATTGTTGGGTTGTCTGCTTGAATAATTTTCTGTTGTATTATGTGTCCTTGAAAACGTTCGTGCGTCGTCTCCATGGTCATCCCCCTCTTAATATAATCACTTACTTCTATTATACATTATTTGTCAAATCACGCTTTCAAAAGTGCTTAATGACGTCACCTTATGCTATACTAAAGAGTGTGAATATCCTATTATAATTTACTGAAACCGTCATTAGACACCTTGTTTGTATCGATTAAGGACTTAGTCTTAGGATGTTTAGGTAAGAGTATAGAATTTAAGAAAAGGTTGTGTAATAAATGAAATTCAGCGAATTTGACTATCAAAGACCTAATTTAGAAGAAGTAAAGAATGGATTTCTTCTAAATATTGAGGCACTTAAAGAAGCCACTACTGCAAAAGCAGCACTTGAAGCTGTCAAGGCTATCCAAACAATTCAAAAGAGTTTAGAAACTCAAGGCAACATCGCTTCGATTCGAAATTCAATCGATACACGTGATGCTTTTTATGAAGAAGAAATGGCTTTCTGGGATGAAAATACGCCGGTTATCGAAGACTGGCAAAACGATTATTATAAAGCTGTACTTGCTTCAGATTTTAAAGTTCAACTGAGTGAACACCTTTCTGAACCTTTCATTAAAATGGCAGAAAACAGTTTAAAAGTATTTGATGCTAAAATTATTCCTTTATTACAAACTGAAAATAAATTATCGACAGAATATAGTAAATTACTTGCTTCAGCTCAAATCGATTACAAAGGCGAAGTTTACAACTTGGCTGGCTTAGCTGCTTTCCAACAATCAACTGATCGCGAAGAAAGAAAAACAGTGACGACTTTAATATCTAACTACATGAGTGAAAATCTTGAAACCTTAGATCGCATTTATGATGATTTAGTGAAGACACGTCATCAAATCGCTTTAGAACTAGGCTTTAAAGATTTCGTTGAAGTAGGTTACTTACGCATGAACCGTTTAGATTACGATCGCAAAGATGTTGAAGTATACCGTGAAGAAGTACTGAATTATGTAGTGCCTTTAGCGAATGATATTTTCAAACGTCAAGCGAATCGAATTGGCATCTCAGATATGAAACATTATGACTTGCCTTTAGAGTATGAAGACGGTAATGCAACACCAATTGGTACACCAGAAGAAATTTTACAAGCGGGTGTGAAGATGTATCATGAATTATCAACAGAAACCGGTGAGTTTATTGATTTCATGGTCGAAAAAAATCTGTTAGACTTGGTGACAAAACCAGGGAAATCTGGTGGGGGCTATTGTACGTATATCCCAGACTACAAAGCACCTTATATTTTCTCAAACTTTAATGGAACTTCTGGCGACGTTGATGTCTTAACACACGAAGCCGGGCATGCTTTCCAAGTTTACCAATCACGTTGGGTTGAAACACCAGAAGTGATCTGGCCAACTTACGAAAGCTGTGAAATCCACTCAATGAGTATGGAATTTATCGCATGGCCATGGATGGAATTATTCTTTGGTGATCAAACACCTAAATACAAATACAGCCACTTAGCAAGTAGCGTAACATTTTTACCATACGGGGTATTAGTGGACCATTTCCAACATGAAGTTTATGAAAATCCAAATATGACACCTGTTGAACGTCGTCAAACTTGGCGCGAATTAGAGAAGCAATATAATCCTTGGAAAGATTACGACGGGGATGACTATTTAGAAAATGGTGGATTTTGGCTACGTCAAGGCCATATCTTTGGCTCACCTTTCTACTATATTGACTATACTTTGGCGCAAGTGTGTGCCTTCCAATTCTGGAAGAGAACGCAAGTTGATCATGATGACACCGCTTGGCAAGATTACTTAGAAATTTGTCAATTGGGGGGAACTCAGTCATTCTTAGAGATTGTTGAGACTGCCCACTTGAAATCTCCTTTTGGAAAAGGGAACTTAGAAGCAGTGATTGCTTCAATTCGTGATTACTTGGATAGCGTATCAGACGCCGATTTACAAACTAAATAAGCCAGCTAACACTCACTATCAGAAAATGCAGCACATTCATTGATGTCTCTTTCTGATAGTGAACTGGTTTATATCTGAATAGGATTACTTAGACTATGAGACTAGTTATTCCAAAAGTTAACGAGCCTTGTGGTTCGAAAATGGATTGACTAAACGAGACACTATAAGGATGACTGATCGAACTCAGCCATTTATTTAAGAGGGGGTAATAGTATGTTAAATTTAGGAACCATCGGAACATCTTGGATTACGGAGCAACTAATTGACGGCGCCCGTTTAACTCAGCAGTTCCATATTAAAGGCATTTACTCACGGGATGCAGCGAAAGGGAAGCAATTCGCTTCGAAAGTTAAAGCGGATTATTATACTGATTCAATTTATAATTTACTTTATGATCCAGAAATTGATGTTGTTTATATTGCGAGTCCAAATAGTATGCATTTCGAACAAGCAGTCCAAGCTATTAAAGCCGGCAAACATATTATTGTTGAAAAGCCAATGTTTGCTTCTGTTAGTCAGTGGCATGAGGCTCATAAATTGGCTCAAGAGCATGGTGTGCTAGTATTTGAAGCTGCTTTGCATTATCAAAACCGTAACTATAAACGCTTTAGACAATTAGTGATGAATAAACGTAATGAAATGGAGCAACCATTTTTAGGGGCAAATTTCAATATTGGTCAATATTCTTCCCGTTATATGGCTTTCCTAGATGCGGTTGAACATGATCAAACTGTTCCGAATATATTTAATCCGACTTTTGCCGGTGGCTCAATTATGGACATGGGCGTTTATCCTCTATATGTGGCGATGGATCTGTTTGGTTTACCCGAGAGCGTTCGCTACCATACAATTACTGGCGAGAATCATGTGGATTTATTTGGCACGATTATTCTAAGCTATGATAATCATTTAGTCTCAATTTTTGTCTCGAAGAGTGTTCACTCTGTGATGCCTAGTGAGATCTACTTAGACGATGAGACGGTTGTTATTAAAGATATTACACGTATGAATGATATCCAACTTGTAAGCCGTGCTGGTGATGAAGTGCAGATTATCGATTACCAACCAGCCAATCCAATGTACGATGAAATGTTAAACTTTGCTGAAGTCATTAATAAAAAAGACGACATGCATCAGAAAATAAAATATGAGAGCTGGAAACAACTGAGTTTACAAGTGGCACAAGTCATGGAAATGCTCAGAAAATCAGCCAATCTGATTTAATACCTCTGTGACATTTGATGAGGTTTATAAACAGAAAGAAAGGAATTTTCAAGTGATTAAAGAGACACTTGCTTTGCCACTGCAAAAATTGTGGCAGGATAAAAACTTTGAATCCGCCACGGTGATTCAAGAGAAAACATTTGACCCATTAGTAAAAGGAGAGTCATTTGTTGCGATATCACCGACTGGGACTGGTAAAACATTGGCATACTTATTGCCAATCCTTACTAAACTAGAGGCGAATAAAGAGTTACAAGCACTAGTTATTGCTCCGTCTCAAGAATTAGCGAAACAAATTGGAACGGTAGCTCAGGAGTGGGCGAACCCCTTAGGAATTAACGCTCAGATTATTCTAGGTGGCGCAAACTTTAAACGTCAACAAGAAGCACTCAAAGACAAACCAGAAATTATTATTGCTACGCCAGGCCGATTACTAGAAATTTCTTCTAAATCTAGTAAACTTAAATTACACAAAGTTAATACGGTTGTATTTGATGAGGCAGACTATATTTGGCACGAAGATAACCGAAAAGCAGCTTTAGAATTACAAGCAAAATTGATGAGAGATACGAATTATGTTTGGTTTAGTGCGACTTTAAGTGATGACATTCGTCAGATGATTGAAGCGAGTGAACAAACGATTCATTTAATTCAAACCGATACTAGTAATCAATCCCTAGATATCGATCATCATTATTTAATTACCAATAACCGACAAAAACTAGCTCAACTGAAGCGTTTAGCGCAAGTGGATGGGATGCACGCTTTAGTTTTCTTTGAACAAGTGAATGAGCTTGAATCAGTAGCGAGTCGATTATTGCACGATGGCATTAAAGTTGGTTTACTGCATGGTAAATTAAATAAAATGGAACGTCAAAAAGCACTAGAAGATTTTGCTCAAAGAAAATCAACGTTCTTATTAACGACAGATGTTGCAAGCCGAGGAATTGATATTGCAAACGTACCGTTTGTGATTCACTTTAACCGTGTCTATGATGAGAATTCATATTTTCACCGTTCTGGCCGTACAGGTCGGATGGGGGAATATGGTCAAGTGATTTCTTTAGTAAACGAGCAAGAATTACGTGACTTGGAAGAATTATTATCAGATAAGGAAGTTGAGTTAACTGAACGTTTTGTCTTTGCAGCACAGTTTGTAGATGCGGCGCAAAGAAATAAACTCGCGCTTGATGATCTCGAAATGAGCGATGACGACGAAGACGATAAAGACCATGAAGAACATTCGACAAAGGAAGTCGTTCGTGATAAAAAAAATACTCAAGCGGCAAAAGCAGCGTACCATACGAAAGCTGCACCACAAGTTAAACAAGCGACAAGAAAGAAAAACCGCAAACGCGATACTAAAAACAAAGGGAAGCGTCGTAACCCTAAATAAGTCTGTAGATTTAATGTATGAATTTACACAGTCTTTACAATAATTACGCAGTAAATCAATGTTAGCTCGCTAAACTTATCCTATCACACCTAAACATCACCAGAATTGTAACAGGTAGAAATGAAGTGTCTTTTGATAAAGGAGTGTCATTATGCGTATTATGATCGTAACCGAAACGTTTGTCCCAGCAACTGACGGCATTTGTACTCGACTTGCAAACATGATTATTGAGTTAAAAAAATTAGGGCATGAGTTGATGATTGTGTCCCCAGACCTTGGATTAAGCGATTTTCATGGCGTACCGGTAGTCGGGATGGAGACCATTACTTTCCCCTTATACGGCTCTCGACCTTGGGGCTTGCCTTCAAGGAAGATCAAAAAAATTATGCTAGCGTTTAATCCCGATGTGGTGCATGCAGTCAATCCATTTTTAATGGTGACGTCAGCCGTCTATTACGCAAAAAAATTAAATATCCCTTTGTTGACTTCCTATCATACTCATATGCCAGATTACCTGGATCATTACCATATGCCTCTTTTAAAACCGATGCTATGGGAATATATAGGACATTGGCACAAAATGGCAGATATTAATATAACTGTTTCTCAGACGTTAAAAGAAGAATTAATGGAACAAGCGATTCCAACCTTAGGTGTCTTACCACGTGGCATTGATTTGGAGGCACGTCATCCAGACTACTTTGATCAAGACTTATATGACCACTTAACCTTTAATCAAGAAAAGCAACATTTATTGGTGTATGTTGGAAGACTCGCACAAGAAAAAGAGTTAGATCAATTGCGTCCAATCTTTAATCACCGAGAAGATATTTGTCTTGCCATTGTAGGCGATGGACCCGAAAGAAATCATTTGGAAGAAGTATTTGCAGGGACCAAAACAACCTTTCTAGGCTTTCTTCATGGTGATGACTTGTCCAGAGCATTTGCGACAGCCGATGGCTTTATTTTTCCGTCAGTTTCAGAAACCTTTGGTTTAGCTATTTCAGAAGCTATGGCATCTGGCTTGCCAGTGTTTGCCGCTAAAAATGGCCCGACTTTGGAACAAGTTGTCCCGAATGAAACGGGGTTTATCTTTGAACCGAATAATGAAGCGAGTTTAATGGAGGCTTTGAAGCAACTGGATCAGCCATTATTAATGAAGCAAGTCAGTTTACGAGCACGTCATGAAGCCCAGAAGTATTCATGGCCAGCTGCGACTCGCAGTTTAGTCGACTTTTATCAGGAAACGATCGCTAGTTGTCAATCTGAACAGTCACTTCAAAGGAAAAGCGCCTATTACTGAGTCCTTCTTTTGGATAGAATAGTCCTCCTCAGCCTAGTTGGCATGTGGAGGATTTTCGTCTCTAGGCAGATAGGTACTTAAACAGCTATATTTGTAGTAAACTAAAGTCTAAAGGCTAAAGTCTAAAGTCAATAGACTCATAAAGTAGGTTGAACGATGAAAAAAATAAAATGGCAAAATGATTATAATTTTAAAGAATACCCCAAAAAATGGACAGGCTTATCGTCCATTCACTTTACGATGTATCGTTCTTTTGTGAACCGGATTAAGCCTGGTATGTGTGGAACGTATGTGAGTGCTGCTTTAATACATTATACGATTAAAGCAGAGCGTGACTATGAATTAGATATGCAGCAACTGTTGGCTGGACTAAGACCGAAAATTGAAGACCGACAAACCTATCGAGGAACATTTGCATGGGATTTAAAAGAGGGACTCAATGAATTACTAGCTGATGATGGTAGTTATGAAGCCCGCTATCATTTAGTGAGTAATCCAATCGTCGTACGTGAATTGTCCAAAAGCAATCCCTTGCCAGTGATTGTGGGGACCACACGCTTATTCGGTAGTAAATATGGTAACCATTGGTTGCTAGTGTATGCGTTTGGTTACAATGATAAAGGGCAATTGTTTTACCGAGCGTATGATAATCATGGTCGAACGATGGCCGTTATACCAGCTAGCCAAACAATGGCTTGTGTCTGGTTAGAAAAAAAGAAGTAAGAAGAAAGTAGGAGACTGAATGAAGAAATTTGATTTAGTAACAATTGGTGGCGGTAGTGGTGGGATTGCTGCAGCTAACCGTGCAGCCGAATATGGTGCCAAGGTGGCAGTTATCGAAGAAGATCACCTAGGTGGAACATGTGTCAATCGAGGATGTGTCCCTAAAAAAATTTCCTGGTACGCTTCCAGAGTGAATGCCGCGATTCAACATTATGGACCAGGGTATGGCTTTAAAACTGAAAAGACAAGCTTTGATTATGCGGAATTTCTAAAAGCGCGTGATGGTTATGTAGAACGTTCGCGAAGAGGCTATACTAGTCGTTTTGAAAAGAATCATATCGAGCTCTTTGAAGGCCATGCTCGTTTAGTAAGTGATCACGAAATTGAAGTCAATGGTGAAATTATTTATGCAGAACATATAATACTTGCGACAGGCGGCCGTCCTAAAATGCCGGATGTTAAGGGGATTGAATTGACGGATGACTCAGATGCTTTCTTTAATTGGACAACTTTACCAGAATCAGTGGCCGTCGTTGGAGCAGGTTATATTGCTGTTGAATTAGCAGGGGTTCTAGATGGCTTAGGTGTGGACACTCATTTAGTGGTTCGTCACAACCGTCCTTTACGTAAATTTGATTCGATGTTAGCAGATGCTTTGATGGAAGCGATGGAACAAAACGGACCAACGCTTATGAAACATACAAATTTTGATGAGTATCGTGAAGAAGATGGAAAAATATCCTGTTATCAAAATGGTGAAAAATTATTAGTCGTTGAGCGCGTCATCATGGCGGTCGGTCGTCAGGCAAATACTGAAAATATTGGTTTAGAAACGGTGGATGTCGCAACAGACGAAGATGGCTTTATTCTAGTGAACGATCGTCATCAAACGAATACACCAAACATTTATGCGATTGGTGATGTGATTGGTAAAATTGATTTAACTCCAGTTGCTATTCGTGCGGGGCGTCAAATTTCAGAGTTTTTATTTAACAATGCTAAAACCTCCGAGATAGACTACACGAATGTTCCAACCGTTGTTTTTAGTCATCCTGCGATTGGTACAATCGGTTACTCGGAAGAAGAAGCAATAGAAAAATTTGGAGAAGACGATATTAAAATTTACCGCAATAAATTCTTCTCAATGTATGCCTCTGCTTCTTGGCATAGAGAACCTTGTTATTTTAAATTGATTTGCCAAGGACCTGAAGAAACCGTCATTGGTTTACATGGGATTGGTGAAGGCGTCGACGAAATGATTCAAGGCTTCGGTGTCGCAATGAAAATGCGTGCGACAAAAGAACAATTTGATTCAGTGGTCGCGATTCATCCGACTGGTTCTGAGGAATTTGTGACAATGCGATAAGTAATATCTGACTTCTCAAGGTATATTGTTAGTCATTTAGGCAAAGTTTAGATATAATATACTTAACAGGACAGGAACTAGTGTCTTGAAATAAAAATATTTTTTGAGAGGTGAAGAAAATGGGTTGGTTATGGTCACTAATTGTTGGTGGTGTTATCGGCTGGTTAGCAGGTATGGTTATGGGAAGAGATATCCCAGGCGGAGTTATTGGTAATATTATTGCTGGTTTCTTAGGCTCTTGGATTGGGAATATGATTTTTCCTACCATGGGACCGGTAGTTGCTGATTTTGCTATTATTCCATCACTTCTAGGAGCGGTTATTTTAATTTTTGTTGTATCATTTGTCTTAAAACAAAGATCTTAACAGCTAAATAATGTTAGTTTTTACTGCCTACCTAATCCAGCGGATTGGGTAGGTTTTTTATATAGCTTATAGTCCTATTGGGTCAAAGGTTAGGATTTATTTGCGAAAACTGGTCCCTTTCTTTCATCTTTGGCTGAAGTTCGATATAATTATATAGGTGTATTTAGGAAGGGGATTGTTTAGATGTCCAATATTAAAGAAGACAAGAGCTTAAAGTCTTTTACAACGAATTATTATGTGAATGAAGCGTATTTTCTGGATAAGTTAGGCAAACAAATTGATGTGACACGTTTGTTGTCAATTGCTTTAGAAACAGCCGGGCAACATGACCAACTAATCAGCACCTTTTTGGATGAACCTTTGTTGAAGGACAATGAATCATGGGTGATTACACAATCTAGTGTGGATATTCAACGTTGGCCAGTATTGAATGAACGCTTGAATGTAACGACTCGAGTGATTGAGGTGAATCGCTTTTTCGTTAAACGTCATTTCGAAATGCGAGTGGCCAATGAGGTATTATTGACCGTTGTCAGTCAGTATGCCATCATCAATCTTGAGACGCGTAAAATGGCCCGTGTGTCTGTCGATAGTTTAGAAAATGTTGATGCGGTTGATGGAAGTATCGATTATGCATTTGAACAATTGAGAGTGCCACAAGGGGATTCATCTGTTAGTCAACAGGATCGCGAAATTGTCGCGAGAGATATTGATTATAACCAACATGTGAACAATGAAGTGTATATTCGTTGGGCATATGAGATGTTACCTGAAAGTTACTTTACTCAATTCAAAGTGAAGAAGATTGAAGTTAAATATGGGAGTGAACTTCGTTATGATGAGGCGGCAGAGGTAGTTGCTTATTTACCAGATGCGTCTATAATTAAGGAAGGATTAGGCGGGGGCAGTGTGTTTCAGACCTACCAAACAATTAAAAACAAAATTAAACAAAAGGATGCGTGTTATATACGCATAACTTGGCAAGATTAATGAATTTTTTAAGGAGAATGAGGAGTAAATATATGATTACATTAAAATCCGCTAGAGAAATCGAAACGATGCATGAATCTGGTAAGTTGTTAGCAAGCATTCATATTCAATTGCGTGACTTTATTAAACCAGGGATTACAACATTAGCGATTGATAAATTTGTTCAAGATAAAATTGAATCAGCTGGTGCAGTTGCAGCGCAAATCGGTTATAACGGTTATGAATTTGCGACATGTATAAGTGTGAATGATGAAATTTGTCATGGCTTCCCTTCAGAACGCGTCTTAAAATCTGGCGACTTAGTTAAGGTTGATTTCTGTATCGACTTAAATGGTGGTTTATCAGATAGCTGCTGGTCTTATGCTGTTGGCGAATTATCAGCTGAGCATCAACAATTAATGGAAGATACTCATGAAGCGATGATGCGTGGAATCGAACAAGCGGTGATTGGTAACCGTATTGGTGACATTGGTCATGCGATTCAAACGTTTGCTGAGGCTAAAGGTTATGGCGTTGTCCGTGATTTTATTGGTCATGGCTTAGGCCCAACCATCCATGAAGAGCCCGCAGTTCCGCATTATGGAAAAGCAGGTAAAGGTTTGCGCTTGAAGGAAGGGATGACAATTACTATTGAGCCAATGATTACAACCGGAACTTGGCAAATGAATATGGACAGCAATGCTTGGACAGCCAGAACACGTGATGGTAGTTTCTGTGCACAATATGAACATACTTTAGCGATTACTAAAGATGGCCCACTCTTGTTAACAAACCAAGCTGATTTAGCATAGGAAAACATTCTTTTTCCAATAGGCACCAAAAGACGACTCACTAGCTGATGATTTTTCAGTGCTTGTGTTGAATTGGGAGGCTTCCAAAAGAAGAGGAATGTATAGAGGAGAGGGCTTGAGTTGCTAAAGTAAACGAGAGATACATTTACACTCAAAGCATCATGAAGGGTGTCGTTGGCACATTACGTGACGATGCTAAGAGAGCCTCTACGTTAAAAATAGTTTATCAAACAGTCTAAAGAGAAAAATGCCTGTTTGATACTCTACAAATACACGAACGAGATATAATTAGTGAAAGTTTATAAAAATAAATGATTGCTTTAAATTAAAAGTAAGATATAATTACGGTAATAAGAAACCTTTAACTTGCGTCCAGAGAGGCGAAGAAGGCATAGCTTTGGTCTGTTTTTGAGGACCTCTTCTTTTGCGAACAAGTAAAGGGAGAGGTCTTTTTTTGTACACTAAGGAGGGTTTACGATGGTAAAAGTGGTAATGAATGAAATGGAAATGAACCGTGCACTGACTCGATTAGCTTATGAAATTATTGAACGTAATCATGGCGTAGATAACATAATACTCGTTGGTATTGAAACACGTGGCGTGCCCCTTGCAAACCGATTGGCTGAAAAATTAACTCAACTAGAAGGACCAGTGGCAGTAGAAAGTTTAGATATTCGTGCTTACCGTGATGATGTGAAACTAAATTATCAAGCCCCTGAAGGTGCGACTGATTTTTCAGGTAAAAAAATAATCTTAGTAGATGATGTTTTGTATACAGGTCGTTCGATAAGAGCAGCAATGGATGCATGTATTGACCGAGGCAGACCAGCTGAAATTTCACTCGCAATTTTAGTAGATCGTGGACATAGAGAATTACCGATTCGTCCGGATTATATAGGTAAGAATATTCCAACAGCCAAAAGTGAACGTATCACTGTTCACGTGATGGAAGTAGATAGCGAAGATCAAGTATTAATACACTAATAACCATAATCATTTGTGATTTCACTTTAATTGGATCCGAGAGACCGAAAGCGAAAACACCTTCTTTAGGTGCGCTCAGTCTCTGGATTGAGCGTATTTTATTTTTAGGAGGATCGTATGAGACATTTTTTATCAGTCGAACAATTTACTAACGAACAATTTATGATGCTAGTTAAAAGGGCATTGGATTTTAAAAAAGGTCGAGACAGTTTTCGAAGTGATCGTTCCATCGTCAATATGTTTTTCGAAGACAGTACACGAACTAAGCATAGCTTTGAGATGGCGGAACATAAAATAGGCATGCATCAAGTGAATTTTGATCTGGGCAGTTCTTCAGTGAAAAAGGGAGAAACGCTTTACGATTCGGTCCTAACCATGCAGGCGATTGGTGTCGATGTCGCTGTCATACGTCACCCTGATAGAGATTATATGAACCAACTGATGAACTTAAATATTCAAATCGTCAATGCCGGAAGTGGGAGCGGTCAACATCCTTCTCAATCATTATTAGATATCATGACAATTTACGAAGAGTTTCGTCGCTTCACTGGCTTAAAAGTTGCCATAATAGGAGACATCCGCCATTCACGTGTCGCTATGAGTAATATGATGATGTTAAATAAGCTTGGTGCTGAAATTACTTTTGCCGGACCTTCGGATTATTTTGACCGTAGCTTTGAGCAGTACGGAACGTTAATGAGTGTAGATGATGCTGTTAAACAATCGGATGTTGTGATGATGTTGCGGGTGCAATTGGAAAGACACGGAGACGATAAACTCGTCTTTTCGAAAGAAGATTATCATCGTCGTTTTGGCTTAACCCGTGAACGGTTTTTAACAATGAAAGATGATGCGATTATAATGCATCCAGCACCGGTCAACCGCGATGTGGAATTAGCGGACGAGTTGGTTGAATGCGAAAAAAGTCGAATAGTGACTCAAATGAAGAATGGTGTTTTTGCAAGAATGGCAATCTTAGAATGGGTTTTGAAAGGGAGATATGATGAACTTAATACTGAAGAATGGTAAACGCTTAGTTGGAGAAAACCAGTTGGAATCAACGGATGTTCTTATCGAAGACGGAAAAATTATTAAAATCGGGCAAGCATTAGAAGGTACATTTGATCGAACGATTGATTTAAATGGACAATTAATTACGAGTGGTTTAACTGATATACATGTACATTTTCGTGAGCCTGGTTTTACAGAAAAAGAAACAATTCTGTCTGGATCAAAAGCAGCGGCACGCGGAGGTTTCACTACTGTGGCAGCTATGCCGAATACGAACCCCGTTCCAGATACAGTTGAAAAGTTTAATGAGATTCAAGATATAATTGAGCGTGACGCAGTCGTCAAAGTCTTACAGTATGCACCAATTACCACAGGGCTCAAAAGTGATGAATTAGTGGATATGGCTGGAATCAATGCTTTTGCCTATACAAACGATGGTGTAGGGGTCCAAACAGCAGGAGTCATGTACCAAGCAATGAAGTTGGCAGCAAGCTTAGATAAACCAATTGTGGCTCATACGGAAGACAATAGTTTGTTATATGGTGGTGTGATGCATGAAGGTCTGCGTAATCAAGAGCTCGGTTTACCCGGCATCTTGAGCATCGTTGAAAGTAGTCAGATTGCCAGAGATATTCATATTGCAGAAGCAACGGGTTGTCATTACCATGTCTGCCATGTGTCAGCAGAACAATCTGTTGCATCTATTCGAGAAGGGAAAAAACGTGGGGTTCGAGTGACTGGCGAAGTAACGCCGCATCACTTGATTTTAAGTGAACTCGATATCCTGGAAGATGATGCGACCTATAAAATGAATCCGCCTCTTAGGAGTGCCAAAGACCGTGAGGCCTTAATTGAAGCTTTGTTAGATGGTACCTTAGACTTTATCGCTACCGACCATGCGCCACATACAAACGAAGAAAAAAGCAACGGCTTTAAACAGTCACCTTTTGGTATTGTAGGAATCGAAACATCTTTTGCTTTAATGTATACTCATTTTGTTAAAACAGGTCGCATGAGTTTGGAATTCCTATTGAACCGCATGGGTCAAAAGCCAGCAGAACTCTTTAATTTACCTGTTGCACAATTGGCAGTAGGAGCCACCGCAGACTTAGCTGTCTTTGATTTAGACAGCGAGTATACAATTGATCCGGGTGACTACTTATCAAAATCAAGCAATACTCCCTTTAATGGACATCGCGTTTACGGCATGTGTTCACTGACTATTGTGAAAGGAGAGATTGTTTGGCAAGCGGACGTTAAGTAAGGGCATTCGCAACAATTAAATTAAACGCATTTTAAAACCACATAACTCATTCATACATGACATCATCCAAAGGAGACGAATTAAATGACAAAATTAGCCGTATCTCTACCAGGAATCGAATTAAAAAATCCAATCATGCCTGCTTCAGGGTGCTTTGGTTTCGGAGAACACTTTGCGACACATTATAATTTAGGATTATTAGGTGCTTTAATTATCAAGAGTACAACAGTTGAAGAACGACTAGGCAATCCTCAGCCACAGTATCATCACTCAGGTCATCGAATTCTTAATTCAGTCGGTTTGAAAAATCCTGGAGTAGCCACAGTATTGAGCGAGAAATTACCATTCTTAGCAAAATATGATGTGCCGATTATTGCCAGTGTTGCAGGAGCAAGCGAAGAAGATTATGTCGAAATGTGCCAGCGCATTTCAACAGCGCCTAACGTAAAAGCGATTGAGTTGAATATTTCATGTCCAAACGTAAAAGAAGGGGGCGTGGCTTTCGGAACAAATCCTGAAGTGGCCGCACGTTTAACACGCCTTTGTAAACAAGCAACAGGTTTACCGATCTATGTCAAATTAACACCGAATGTCACGGATATAGTGGCAATTGCGACAGCAGTTGAAGAAGCTGGAGCGGATGCAATTTCTATGATTAACACATTAACGGGAATGGCCTTCAATCTGGAAAGTCGTCAGGCTGTTCTGGGAGGGGTAACTGGTGGATTGTCAGGCTCAAGTTTAAAACACATTGCACTTCGAATGGTTCGACAAGTAGCCGAGGCAGTCACGATTCCAATTATTGGAATTGGTGGGATCGAAACGGTGGATGATGTGCTTGAGATGTTATTAGCTGGAGCTACAGCCGTTCAAATAGGTTCAGCAAACTATGCGAATCCAATGATTTGCCCAGAACTAATTAATGCTCTTCCACAAAGGATGGATGAATTAGGTATTGCATCCATTCGTGACTTTAACGAAGAAGTCAAACAATTAATCAAAAACAAGTAAGCCTTGCACCCAATATTAACTAAAATTTGCTGCTATAGGATTAGGAACCTGGTCGTTGCGGCGACTAGCAAAAACGCAACTGGTCGTCACGGCGAGTAGTAAAAACGCAGCTGGGCGTCACTAGCACCTTTAAAATTTGTGCTGATAACAACAAGCAAAAAGACTGACCGCGTGCTTTGATTCAAGCATGCGGTCAGTCTTATTTTGCCTTTGAAAAATTATTTCTTTTCTACTTCTATCTCAACTTTTTCAGTAGGCGTCTTATCTTGTGGCGTTTGAGTGACATTGGCAGCATCTTCTTTTTCAAGTTTCATGCCTAAATCAATGATGTAGTCGCGTAACTCATCACCGATTTGTGGATGCTTCAAGCCGTACTCAACGCTCATTTCTAGGAAGCCCAGTTTGTTTCCAATGTCATAACGCTTGCCGTCAAAGCGTGTAGCGAACACTCTTTGTGTTTTATTTAGTGTGTCGATGGCATCGGTTAATTGAACTTCGTTACCGGCGCCAGGTTCTTGATTTTCTAAAATGTCAAAAATTTCTGGAGTCAATAAGTAGCGACCAATGATGGCTAAATTACTTGGCGCATCTTCTGGTTTTGGTTTTTCCACAAACGTCTTAACATTATAGACGCCGTCACGAATTTCACGTTCTGGATCAACAATTCCGTATTTGGAAGTATCTTCATGAGGCACTTCCATTACAGCTAAGTTTGACGCATGGGTATCGTCATAAACGTCAATGAGTTGCTTAGTTAAAGGCACTTCACTACTCATGACATCATCACCTAGCATGACCACAAAAGGCTCATTGCCAACAAAAGCTTTTGCTTGAAGAACAGCATCACCTAAACCTTTTGGATAAGATTGACGAACGAAAAATAGATTTAAGTTTGTTGTTTCTTTGATTAGTTCAAGTAATTCCGTTTTTCCCTGATTGCGCAAGTGTTCTTCAAGTTCAATATTCGCGTCGAAGTGATCTTCAATCGGGCGTTTGCTTTTGCCAGTTACAATCAGAATATCTTCAATACCTGAAGCAATGGCCTCCTCGACGATAAATTGAATAGTTGGTTTATCGACAATCGGCAGCATTTCCTTAGCCATTGCTTTAGTGGCTGGTAAAAATCTTGTCCCGTAACCTGCTGCGGGTATAACAGCTTTCCTAACTTTAACCATTTACAATACAAGCTCCTTTTAGTTTAAAATTTTATTCTTTCCCAGAAAGTCGAGCAAATACTTGATAAAGTATTTCATATTTATCATGTACAGCATCCCATCGGAAATTCTCAATACCAGCGAGGGCGTTGTGAACAAATTGAGGATAGTGTTTGATAATATATTCAACTGCTTCAGTAAAGCCAATTTCATCCGTCTTTTCAACACTCACTCCGACTTGATAGTTTTCAAAATAGCTATCAAAACCTTCTGATTGAGTATAAATGACAGGTAGGCCCTGACTCATTGCTTCAGGATAGACTAGACCAAAGGTTTCAGGATAAGAGAGTAGGGCAAAAATATCCATTTCTCGATATAATTGACGCATTTCTTCTTTTGTTTTTGAACCATGATAAATGACTTTCTCGTAAGTCTTTAGCTGTTCCATAATCGCTTCATCCCAGTTGGGGCCCACAATATGTAATTCTGTATCGATCATGCGATTTAACTTCTCGACCATATCAGCTAACTGAACAAAGCGTTTACCACGATTCACCTTACCGGTAGTTATAATTTTTAAAGGACGATGAATTGTTGGAATTTTATCTTTATAAAGCGAATCGTGCCAAAAATCATCAATTCCATTGGCAATAATACTCGTCTTGCTCTTCAAGCGCTCTTTCAAAGCACTGGGAATATAGTCACGATACACTTCATTATAAGAGTTTTTGGAAATGAACACAATTTGACTCGCGTTTTCCATAATCTCTAAGCCCATTTTTCGCAACCAAGGCATCCGTCCAAAAAAAGTACGAACATCTGCATTACGAACGGCAACCACATAAGGGGTACCGAATCGTTTATGTAATTGCCAAGCAAGCCAACCGTTTGAAAAGAGGGAATGGGCATGCATTAATTCAAAGCGTGAAAAATCATAACGTCTCAGTAAATCTTTCAAAATCTTACGATGTTTATAATGGAATAACCAACGATCTAATTGATTATGATTACGACTCACTAACGTATAGTCACCGCTTGTCGCCAGCCGATCCTCAGGATACTGATGAGAGATTGGGACGTAAACGTCTATATCATGACCAGTCTTTACTTGACGGTCGTATAATTGTTTAAATAATCCAGATGTCTGGAAGTATGAATTAATATGTAATATTTTCACGAACTAGTTACTCCTTGCACGCACTTTAATACCATGGCTACTGCGACTCTGTACTTGTTAATTCAAGTGAAGATTCTAATTCGAAAATTCGTGATTCTAAATCTTCAATTCTGGATTCAACAGAAGCCTGTTCAGTAGATTGTTCTTCACTAGTTGGAATACGAAAAACTGTGACTGTTAAATAGACAAGTAGGAAGAAGATGACCAACACTCCTACTAGGTAAAACCATCCACTACGATCTAATCGACGATCGATTTGTTGGATTTGTTTGGAAATTTCTTGTTCTAGATTGTTGGTATTTTTAGAGTTCGACATGCTCTAGTCTCCTTTTTTACAAGTCAGTGGGAATTTAGAATGCCCACTCACCATTTCTAAATATTGGAACAACTTGGCCGTCTTTAGTGATTCCATCAATATTCATTTCGGCATTACCAACCATGAAGTCAACGTGGACGTTTGAACGATTTAGACCAGCTTCTTTTAGCTCATCTTGGCTCATTTTTGTCCCACCTTGAACAGAGGTTGCATACGCTTGACCAATAGCTAAGTGATTTGATGCATTTTCATCAAACAATGTATTAAAGAAAATAATACCAGATTGAGAAATAGGTGATTGATGTGGTACTAAAGCAACTTCACCCAGTGAACGTGAACCGTCATTGTCTTCAACTAATTTGCGTAGTGTTTCTTCACCTTGTTCAGCTTCAACTTTTGTAATTTGACCGTTTTCGAAGTAGAATGTCATACCGTCAATCACCGTCCCACCATAGCTAAGAGGTTTTGAACTTGAAATATGACCCTCAGCACGATTAGAATCAGGTGCCGTAAAGACTTCTTCAGTTGGCATGTTAGCGATAAATGCATCGCCTTTTTCGTTTAAGCTGCCAGCACTTTCCCAAATATGATTGTCAGGTAAACCTAACGTTAAATCAGTACCAGGTCCAGTGTAGTGTAATTTATCAAATTGAATCTCGTTTAAGAAATTAGCTTTTTCGTTTAATTTCGATTCGTGTTCGTCCCAAGCTTTAACTGGGTCCGCTTCGTAAACACGCGTTGTTTTGAAAATTTGATCCCATAGAGCGTCTAATTTCTCTTCGTTTGTTGCTAAGTCAGGGAAGACTAAATTAGCCCATTCTTGTCCAGCACCAGCAACAACCAACCAGCTCACAACATTGGCTTGAGTGGCAATTCTTTGTTCAACAAGTGCTTCAGAAACTGCACGTTGAGACGCACTGATTTTACTTGGATCCACACCTTTTAAAGCATTTGGATTACTTGAACGTAAAGCAATACGTTTAGCACGCTTTTCGATCCAATCTTTCGATTCATCAATTGTGTATTGAGGAATATCCGTTAACGTTTCAACTGACTGATTTTCATAACCAATGCGCGTTATAATATCATCTGCCCAAGTGACTTTAACTTTTTTAGCACCCGCAGCGTAAGCCGTTTGAGCCAGTAAACGTACAAGGGGCGCTTGTTCAATATCAGCATTGATTAGTAAGTAATCGTCGTTTGAAACCTGGATACCTTTATGGATAATCACATCTGCATATTTTTGGAGTAATTGATCAAAATTTTCTAAAGTCATGAAATACCTCTTTCTGTTTTTAAAATTATAATTCTGCTGCTTTTTCAGCAATTGATGCAGCGAGTGCTTTTAGACGTTCAACGTCCTCTTCTTCTGCATTTAAGTTTATTTTAACACTCTCGCCACCTTGTGTGGCACCAGTGGTTTTAAACTGATCTTCAAAGAAATCAATAGCCGCACAGAATACTTCGTAAAAATCATCGCCGGAACCAAAGACACCGAAGACTTTCCCAGTTAAATCAAGTTCGCCTAATTCCTCGTGGAAATCAATCATTTCATCGGGAAGGACGCCGTCGACACCGTAAGTATAGCTACCAATTAAACAAATATCGTAATCAAGAAATTCTTCGACATCGGCTTGCATGACATCAAGGATCTCAACTTCTACATCGTGAGCCTCAAGTTCTGCTGCCACAATTTCCGCCATTTCCTCAGTATTACCTGTCAGACTAGCAAAAATAATTAATGCATTTGCCACAATTTTCCTCCTTTACAATAAAATCATATGCCTTGTTGAATTTCACAGCATATTTTTTCACTTTAATCTTATCCATTATAACAAATTAAAACGTCTCTTACATTAGAATCCACTTTTATTCTCAGAAGCCTGTCATTTCTTAATTTTTTGCAAAATATGACATTTATATTTCTAGAGCTAAAATCGTTTCTAAATTATGGTATACTACAACGTGAATCTTTAAAAACAAAAAAATTAACTTGGGGGAATAAGCATGGCGATATTAGTTACTGGAGGCGCGGGTTACATTGGTAGTCATACTGTCGTAGAATTACTTAATTTAGATCAAGAAGTTATTATTGTGGACAACTTCTATAATAGTAAAGCAGAAGTACTAGAGCGGATTAAAGAACTTACTAACAAAGAGTTTAAATTTTATGAAGCAGACATTCTAGATCGTTCAACAATGCGTCAAATTTTTGCTGAAAACTCAATAGAATCTGTGATTCATTTTGCTGGCTATAAAGCAGTAGGCGAATCAGTAGAGAAACCCTTAATGTATTATCATAATAACGTTGAAGGAACAGTAGCATTATTAGAAGAAATGACCGCAGCGAATGTGAAAAGTATTGTCTTCAGTTCATCAGCAACTGTATATGGAACAGATAACATCGCACCATTTGTTGAAGAAATGCCGACAGACACTTCCAATAACCCTTACGGTTATACGAAAGTTGTCATCGAGCACCTATTAAAAGATTTAACGGTCTCAGATCCAGAATGGTCTGTTACACTACTGCGTTACTTTAACCCAATTGGTGCACACGAGTCCGGTAGAATAGGTGAAGATCCACAAGGAATACCTAATAACTTGATGCCTTACGTGACACAAGTTGCGATTGGAAAACGCGACAAATTAAGCGTCTTCGGAGCGGATTATGATACTCACGACGGAACTGGCGTAAGAGACTATATTCATGTAGTGGATTTGGCTTTAGGTCATATCAAAGCATTAGAACATAATCAAACGACTAAAGGCGTAGGCGTCTTCAATTTAGGAACAGGAATAGGCTACAGTGTGCTCGATTTGGTCAAAGCTTTTGAAGAAGCGAATGCGATTGAAATTAAATATGAAATTGCAGACCGTCGTCCTGGAGATAACGATATCGCCTATGCAGATGCAAGCCATGCCAAGGAAACATTAGGATGGGTGGCTTCACGTAATCTAGTGGATATGTGCCGAGATTCTTGGAAGTGGCAGTCAAACAACCCTAATGGCTACGATGCTATATAGGAAAGGGTAGGTTACTAGACTGTGAAAAAAGAAGAAAAACACTCAAATTCATCCCTTACTACTATTAAGCAACACAAACCAAAACGATTTTTAACGAAACGAATTCTTACCTTATTTATTCTGATGATGATTGGTGTAGCAATTTTCTTCTATTTATTTACAATTTATCACGAGATAGGACAAGCTTACCGCACAGCTATTGAAGATCCGAGTTTACAAACAACACAGGCAATAGAAAAGTCACCGATTGACCAACATGAGACGGTGACTTTTCTCATTCTTGGTGTCGACTACGGTCATACGGGAAGACTTGAAGAAAAACGAGCAAATGTCATTACGACACTTACAATCAATCCATACACGAAAGAAAGTGTTCAAGTCAACCTATCAAGATTGTTGAAAGATAATGCTCAAGATGTTACACTAAGCCACGCTTATAATAATGGAGGCTTAAGGACCATCAAATCAGAAGTTGAATCGCTCTTAGAGATTTCAATTGATCACACTGTGATGATTGAATTATCTGAGTTACGACCACTTCTCGATCAGTTAGGTGGACTAAATTTAGAAATTAATGAAGCCATCACCTTAGGTGGCCAAGAATATTCAGCGAAGCAAACCGTTCACTTGAGTAGTCGTGAAGTGATGCTTTATTTACAAGCACAAACCGATGAATCGGAATGGGAACACAACAAACGCCAAGTTCAAGTGTTAGAACAAATCAGTATCATTCTATTTGATACGTTTTCAGAAATAAGACGCCTGCCGCAATTAAGTCAATATTTCGCTGAAGCAGAAGGCTTACTAGTCACAGACGTGACTTATGAGACACTTGTAAATTTTGTGAGAAATAATTATATAAAACACCTAGTTCAACGGTCGATAATTAATTTACGTGGGGATTATCAAGCTGATAAAGAACCCTACGAGTTAATGAATGACCATCGATTAGAGCGAACACAACAAGCGTTAAATCAAGTAATTGGACAGTAGTCCGTGTGATCAGTTTGTGCTAGGTCAAGGATGTGAAGCACACTATGAAGAAATATTTTATAAATGAAAATGGTCGCTTGAGTTATTGGAAATTGTTTCGCAATGTCTTTATCCTATTAATTTTAGTGTCTGCTGCAGCTGCTGGAAAAGTGTTAAATGATATTAACCAAACCATCAAGAGCGTCTCGCAAGAAGTACAGATAAAAAATATACGACAAGAAAAAGTAGATATCGCTGAAGGCGATCCGATTAATGTTCTACTGATTGGTACTGACGGTTCAAGCGAACGAACAGAAACTGACGGTGACGTGAGTCGATCCGATACAATGATTCTTGTGTCACTGAACCCCCAGACTAAAAGCACCAAATTATTAAGCATCCCACGTGATGCGATGGCTTTAATCGAAGGTGTTGACAGACCTGATAAGATTAATCATGCCTTTGCGTATGGTGGAGTAGAGTTGACGATTGATACAGTTCAAGAGTTTTTAGATGTTCCAATCGATTATTATGCTGTTATTAATATGGACGGTCTTGTTGAATTAATTGATGCAATTGGTGGCATCGAAGTCATAAGTCCATTAACCTTTGATTATCGAGGGACTGGCTTCGTTGAAGGAGAGAAACGTGAAGTCAATGGTCTTAAAGCGATGAACTTTGCAAGGATGCGTTATGATGATCCTGAAGGCGAAATTGGCCGCCAAAATCGTCAAAAGATTGTGATTAAAGCAGTGATTGATAAAGCTTTATCCGTAGATACTTTAACTACTTATCCAGAAATACTAAAAGTTGTGACTAAAAACGTTCAAACAAACTTGAATTTAACGACAGCTTTAGATATATCTCAAACTTATATGCCAGCCTTAGAGAATATCAGTTCTATTTCCTTTGAATCAATGGAGGATATGTACTTGGATGAAGTATTCTACTTTTACATTCCTTTGAATGCAAGAGTAAAGGTGGCTAATGAAATACGCCAGCATTCAATGCTAGCGCCGATCAGTTTGGCTGATTTAGTCGATCCAATCAGTGATGAGAGTAGTCACTATGCTAAAACCGCATCGATTATTGTCAATCAATACCCAAGTGGTTTAACGAGTGAACAATTAGCGCACCTTGAGGATTCCCAGAATTCTTTACAGACAATCAGAGAGAGTAATTACTATGAGCAAACAAATCCAACGTATCCTGCTCCTCATTATCCTGCGCCAAGTACGCCAGTCGTGCCACAAACACCAACCACACCGACGACGCCAAGCGAGCCAACTCAACCAACTCAACCTGAACCCCCGGTTACGCCAATTGAGCCTGAAGTTCCCACACCACCTGAAGAACCGGTTACGCCAGTCGAACCGCCAGAAACACAACAGCCGACTGAACCAGTGGAACCACCGGCGCCAACCCCGCCACCAGAATCATTACTACCACCGGTAGACTCTGTCCCACCAACAACTTCAGAGTGATAATTTGAATGTCTATTATATCCACTTTTTAGCACACGAGTTCGATTTGAGTGCTGAGAGTGGATATTTTGTCTAATTAGTTGACTTAAAATTGAAGGGAAAGTGGCTTACACCACTAATTGTGATATAATTTAACAGAATAAAAAGCTTGCGGCTTGCCAATGCAAGTGATGAATTGCCAAGAAGTGTTTGAACTTTCGGAAGCAATGGAAGACAGGAGATTTGCATGAAACATTTTTTAAAACGATTAATGGGCTTTAGTATGGGACCGGTTTTTGGCGCTGTCATTTCGCTAATTCAAATCCCAATTTTGACGATGTTACTGTCAGAAGCTGAATATGGTATCTCGACATTGTTTAGCACTTTGATTGTCAATATACCTAACTTTTTATATATAGGTCTGGATCAAAGTTATACAAGAGAGTATAACCAAGCTAAAGACAAACGAAACTTAATGCAACAGGCGGCTTTACTGCCAATGATTGTTGGTATTCTAATGTTTATTGTCGCAATTATTTTTTCACAACCGATTTCCAATTGGCTGTTTGCTAGTCCGGATTATAGTTACATCGTTTGGCTAAGTGGCATCTGGGTATTAGCCACTGTATTAGAACGCTTCTTATTATTAACGATTCGAATGGAAGAAAAAGCGCTCGAATATTCTAAGTACACCTTGCTGTTAAAAATTAATGTGTTCCTTGTTTCAGTTGGTTTAATTTTAATTGGCATGCGTGATTTTAGAGTCGTTGTTTTCGGTTTAATATTTGGACAACTGATAGGAGATGCTTTTCTATTCTGGCGTTACCGAGTTTTTTTTGATATTAAAACATTTACACTTGAACCAAAATTAATAAAGACAATGATATTATTCGGTATTCCTTTAATGCTGTCAGCTTCATTGAATTCAGTTTTGAATTCAGTTGATACGACCATGTTAAGAAACTATAGTACCTTAAGTGAGTTAGGAATCTATGGTGGTGCAATGAAAATAGTCAATATTATCGGAATTCTAAAAACAGCTTTTGCTAGTTTTTGGGTACCCACTGCTTATCGTTGGTATGAAGAAAAAAAAGAAATGAAGCATTTTAAATTCATTAGTGATGCGTTGCTGTTTATTCTGACTGCTTTATTCTTTGGCCTACTATTATTTAGACCGTTTGTCATGTTATTCATTGGCTATGATGGGTCTAAGTATTTATTAGGGTTGTTGAGCTTCCCACATATTATGTATGCTTTATCTGAAACAACTACTTTAGGAATTGTCTTTTCACGTAAAACCTACTTGAATATTTTTGTAAGTGTGGCAGCATTAATTCCAAGTGTGTTAATTAACTATTTACTTACACCAGACTTGGGCGCAAGAGGAGCGGCTTTTGCATCATGTGGAGCTTATATTATCTTTTATTTAGCCCGAACATACTTTTCTAATCGAACGGGTTTTGGCTTTAGCCAACGTAAACAAATTTTGACTGTCTGTTTAATGACTGTTGCAGCAGGTTTGAATGCATTTGATATGTCTTATCGCACTCTGATTACATTGGCTATCGGTCTAATGTGTTTAGTAATCCAATGGTCAACTGTTAAAGATGCAATCGAAATTAAGCAAAATCCTGACAATTGGGATTTTTCATAACACCTTAGAAAGGACGGACCATTTAATGTATCTATATCTATTAATTCTGGTCTGCAGTATTTTCTTGGGAACAGAAATTTTAGCAATACCCACACCGGTCGCTCAGTTAACGATTTATCGATTGTTCGCTTTGTCGACCATCCCACTGTTAGTCTACCAAGTCACTCGAGCGCGTCAGCAGTTGAAAATCGCTACGGCTAATACAGCAACGAACGTTTTAGTTTGCTTCTTAATTTGGTGGTTCTTGGCCTTTTCATCTGTACTTTGGGCGACTAATTTAAAAGGGTGGTTCCAACATCTCTTTCTAATGTCGATTGGTATGTCGAGTATCATTGCCTTATATGCTTGGGTGAATGATTTAAGAATGTGGAAGAGATTAATAACGGGTGCGTGGGTCAGTGTCACTGGCCTAGTCATCTGGGGTTATTTTGAAATTGTGACAAATATTTATTTATTTGCGAATGTCGCTAAACTAGATAAATACCGGACCTTTAGTTCGCAACCGATGACACGAATACCAATAACAACATTTGAAAATCAAAATGATTTTGCGACATTATTACTTGCTTATCTGGCCTTATGTTTAATCATGTATTATTTCAGCCAATCGAATTGGCACCGAATCCTTTATGCAACTAGTTTTTTAGCAGCAAGCTATCTTGTTTACCGAAGTGGTTCAAGGCTATCATTAATATGTTTATTACTGTTCTTAGGTTTACATACTTTAAGTTATATTCGTTTAGATTTAAAAGCAAAGCATTACGGGGCCGGTATCGCAATTGGCCTCGCTGGAGTATTTAGTCTTGTGATGATGCGACCTTCTTTAATTAATAAAGTAACCTCACTCTTTTATTTCGGAGGTCACCTGAATGAATTATCGGGTGACACGATTCGAATGAATTTATGGCGCAATGGACTGATTTTTCTAGGACAAACGGCTGGTTTTGGTGTAGGGCTAGGAAACATTGAACATTGGATGTTGGAGAATGCATTCTGGACAACCAACGGTCAACAACTAATTACCAATATGCACAACTGGTGGTTGGAGATTCTAGTTGGACATGGTTTGCTTGCATTTTTTGTCTATGTGCTAGCTTATAGCTTACTGCTGATTCGCTTGTTACAAATCGCTAATCAATCAAGTCATGCTGTTGGTAGAACTGCCCATGCATTATATAGTTTTATGGTGATTTTTATTTTTGCAAGTATTACAAGTGCAAATAATATGCTAATTGAGTGGCATTGGTTATTCTTTGGCTTAATTATTAGTTTCGTAAAAGTATGTGATGCTAGACAGAATCAGGCTAAGAAAAAAGCAAGGTTCAATAAGTCTAAGGACTCATTAAATTATTTGAAAGAGAAGGTATATCGATGAGCTTATTAACTATATTACAAGAATTATGGCGTTTTATTAAAGATTACAGTTTGAGAATCTTGCTAGGAGCCATTGCTGTTGCAATACTAGCTGTTGGCGGACGTTATTATTTAGCCAACATATATGTTGAAGAAGGGCAAGAAGAAGCGACTCATTATTTAAGTGAGGTTTACGCACAAACACCAGCATCTTTAGAGATGATTGTGACGTTGGAAGATGGCACTGTCTATACAAATAGCCATATTTTTGATGAGTATTTCAGTAATGCTCAAGTAATTAAACAAGTAGAGGAAGCAACTGGCATCGAATTCCACCAATGGCGAGAATCAGAAATTGCCTTAAAATTATACAAAACAAGTGGCTTCCGAGGTGGTTTGGCTTCCATTCGTGATTCAAGTAGTAATATATTCACTTTACGATTTTTAGTGGGTAAAACATCAGAAGAAAACTTGGCAATTGCTCAAGCTTACGCGGATATCTTAACTTCTGGAGACATTCCCTTTTTAAGAAATAGCACGATTTCTATTATTACCGAACCAATTTCTAAGGAGTTACTTCCTTTTGAAATATATGAAACATTAGCTAATCCAGAAACGTTAAATCCATTTAAGAGTCCTAGTACACCCTCGTACATTGTGTATGCTATTGCTGGCTTAATTGTAGGTACCATTGCTACGATCGGTTTGAGTTTCTTATGGAGATTAAGTAAAAAGAAAATTACTTATGGCTTTGATTATGCTTGGTCTGTAGAAGATTATCATTTGTTATATCAAACAGACAATGACAATACCTCTACTTTACAAGAGTTTATCCGAGTGCCGGTAAAGAAAAATCGCGTGGTCTTATCTCAAACAAGTGCCGAGGTAATTTTACAACCGGTTTTAGTTGAAGAAGAGTATAAAGGCTTGCTAATCTTGAATACATTGCAAGAATTAGCAGAGATTGAGTCGAGACCCGAAGAAATCGTTATTTTAGTGCATAGCAATCATACAGATAAAGTATGGTACCGTGAGCAAGCAATTTTGGCAGGCTTATATAATGTACCAATAAAAATTATCCATGTTATTTAAAGTCGATATAAGCGAAGGTAGTGTGAAGATGCAAGAAGAATTACAATTAGATTTAGTTTCAGTTGTCACACCGGTTTATAATGCAGAGCGTTTTATCGCTGAGACAATTGAAAGTGTCCTGAAACAAACTTACCAAAACTGGGAGTTATTATTAGTCAACGATTGTAGCCAAGATTCAAGTCAAGCGATAGTCGAAGAATATGTAAACAAAGATAAACGTATTAGATTAATTAATCTGAAAGAAAATAGCGGGGCGGCTGTTGCAAGAAATACAGGTCTTGAAGCTGCCAAAGGCCAATTCATCGCTTTTATTGACAGCGATGATTGCTGGAGAGAGACTAAATTAGCTGATCAATTGGATTTTATGAAAAGCCAAGCCGTTCACTTTAGCTATACAAACTTTGCTTTAGTGAATGAAACAGGCGAAATTTTAAAAGAAGCGGTCAAGTTGCCTTTAAAACTTACTTATTCAGGTCTATTAAAAAATACCGCAATTGCTTGTTCAACGGTTGTCATCGACCGATTGCACGTAGGAAGTTTCAATATGCCACTTGTGCGTAAAGGACAAGACACAGCTACTTGGTTGAAGTTGATGCGTGAGCGCAATCTAACAGCTTATGGTTTGGACAAAGTCTTAAACTATTATCGTCAAGTAGAAGGGTCAATCTCTAGTGACCGAGTTGGCGCATTGAAACGTACGTGGAATACTTACTATAATTTAGAAGGCTTATCTTTAATCAAAGCCTCATACTACTTTGGACATTATGTCTTACAAGCTATCTTAAGACGCTTATAAAAAATACCGCTCTTCTTATGAGAACAGTTAATACGCTAGATAGTGTATTTGCTACTGATAAGAAAAGCGGTTTTTTTTGTATTGGAACTGCTCATTGTATGAAGATTGTTTATTTATGCGTTGCACTCTTTTTGTCATTCAAAGGGTCGTATTGCAGCTGACAATCATTGCAATGTAACAGATCACTGATTCATTATTAACCCCTAATTCGAAAGTCGTCGTGTCACCTCATGACACGTGTTTCTCGAAGTCTTAAGGGAAGTGTCATCGAAAAGTCACGTCCTGTTTCCAATTGCCAACACTTTTAATTCAAAACAACAACTTCTATATTAAAATTCTAAAGTAAAAAGACATCTTTTGTTTGTTAATTAAAGCGATTAAAGTGAGTGGTTTAATAAGTTCAATTGTTCGACTTACAACAACTAACAATCATGATCCACGAAAGGCTAAGTAGAGCGATAAACAGTAGAAGCTATTAACAAATTTCAATTAGGTCTTCCAATTCTTCTATCATCAAGTGGTTGGAAGACTATTCTCAACGTGATTCACCAAGTGATATCTATTGTTTGGTGTTCTTCTTCTTGCAAGTTGATGATGTCTTGGAGGTAGGCATTAAAAAATTCGTTACCATAGTTACTTAGGTTACTGATCAACTCTTCGTGGGCTTTGATTTGAGTCGGCCACTGTGAATTTAGGTCGCCGCTAAAAGTGGCTTGATTCATTTGGCTGAACAATTCAATGACGGCCTCAGCTTCTTGTGGGCTGTAAGCATGGTAAGCGATGATTTCGCGCTCTGCCACGAGACGAGAGGAAGCGGTCAATAAGTTTTGCGAATAGGTATTGTAATTCAATAAGTTTGGGTCAGTCTGTTGAGTCTGTTGAACCCAGCTCGCCATGTCTAATTCGCTCGCGTGATAGTGAATGGATTGCTTACTGAGAGTGATGACACCGATCCGGTTAGGATAGAGACCGAAGGCACCCGTCGCGATATCTGTCAGGGTAAAATCGTCTGACAGAGTTTCTTGGGCAATATGCTGGGCATGAATGTGACCACTTAAAGTTATTGGCAGTTTAAATTTTTCTAACAGGGCTTGTAGATTGGTCGCATTATCAAGTGTGTAGCCTTGATTGAGTGATGGAAAATGTACCAGACTGTTATGGTGAACGACGACTAAGGCGTGTTTATCGCTGGCTTGATGAATATTTAATTCTTTATCCAGCCAATTGAGCGTTTTATTTGCCAACCGGCCGTGTGACTTGGGCGCGTATAGGCCTGAAGTGTTTGAGTAGACATTAGAATCCAGCATAAATAGCTGCCATTGATTTGATAATTCTGCCATGTAACTCAAGCTTGCTGAATCTTTCGATATTGCTTGCGAATAGCCGTAATTGGCAAAAAGTTGTCGAAAGTCATCTGGTAAAGTTTGCGCGACACGAATGGTATCCGCGCCTTTAAAACTTGATGCCCATGGGTTACTGATATCGTGATTGCCTGGAACTACAAAGACTTGCGTACCAGCTGTTTCAATTTTTTCAAAGGCTTCGGCTAATTCGAGCATACTTTGTAATTCACCGTTTAAAGTCAAATCACCAGTAACAAGTAAGACAGTTGGCGTCTCTTGTTCGACTTGCCTCACTAAAGCATTGAGCCTTTCGAGGCCATAGCGCAAGTCCAAACCGCCTGCGCTCGCTTGCATTTCTTCAAACTTGCTACCATGATCAAAGAGTATCGGTGAGAAATGGTGAATATCAGTGATGACCCAAATAGTCGAGACAGCGTCACTCGTTTCAGCCTGAACAGGAATTACTTGTGGCTGCCAGCCTAAAAATACGGTCAAATAGGCAAACAAACCGATAACTTTAAGGCGTCCAAGTGAAGATAATTTACGTGAAATTTTATTTAGTTGCTTATGTATGTTTTTGGTCATTAAATCATCCTTTTTGATCATTAGATTCACGTGTTAATGACCTTGCGGAAGGTCAAGAAGTATCTGGATTTTATCACAAACTGAGCAGTTTTGCCATTAAGCTATTTTCTGATATAATTCGATAGAGAGTTTATTAAGCGAAACCACGACCCTCAGAGGAGAATGATAATGAGTTTATATACAAGAATTTTAAACCGCGAAGCCAAATTATCAATAATTGGACTTGGCTATGTCGGTATGCCGATTGCTGTGGCTTTTGCTAAAGTCGTTGATACAATTGGTTTTGATAATAATGAAGCGAAAATTGATTTATATCATCAAGGGATTGACCCGACGATGGAAGTCGGCGATGATGCGATTAAAGAAACGACCCTTGATTTTACAAGTGACGCTAGTCGTTTGAAAGAAGCGCAGTTTCACATTGTGGCTGTGCCGACACCGATTAATCAAGATAAAACACCAAACTTAAATCCGGTTGAAAGTGCAACACGTACGATTGGAAAAAACTTGAGTAAAGGATCCATTGTTGTTTATGAATCTACGGTTTACCCCGGAGTGACTGAAGAAGTCTGTATTCCCATTCTTGAAGAAGAATCTGGGCTTAAACACGGAATCGACTTCTCTGTAGGTTACTCACCCGAACGGATTAATCCAGGAGATAAAGTACATACTTTAGAGAATATTACAAAAATAGTTTCAGCGACAACCCCGGAAGCTTTGGAAGATATTGCTAGAGTTTATGAGTTAGTCATTAATGCCGGTGTTCATAGAGCACCAAGTATTAAAGTAGCCGAAGCCGCTAAGGTAGTTGAGAATAGCCAACGTGATATCAACATTGCCTTTATGAATGAATTGGCTTTAGTCTTTGACCGTATGGGGATTGATTCTCAAGACGTGATTGACGCGATGAATACGAAGTGGAATGCACTCGGCTTTACACCAGGCTTAGTAGGCGGACATTGTATCGGCGTAGATCCATACTATTTCGTTTATGAAGCGGAAAACTTAGGGTATCATAGCCAAATTATCAAATCTGGTCGTCAAATTAATGACGATATGGGTGAGTTTATTGCGGATAAAATCATCAAAGGTCTGATTACAACGGGCAAGAAAGTGATTGATGCCAAAGTGGTGGTTCTTGGCTTAACATTTAAAGAGAACACCCCTGATACGCGTAACTCGAAAGTCAGCGACATCTTAAAACGCTTAGCCGAATATGATATTCAGCCGGAAATTGTGGACCCATGGGCATCCCATGATGACGCAATGAAAGAGTATGGCGTGACTTTATCGCAGTTCGATAAAATAAAAGATGTGGATTGTGTGGTCTTAGCGGTTGGACACGAGGAATTTAAAGCTTTGTCTGTTGAAGCGATTGAAGCCTTGTTCAACCCAGCTTTGCCAAATAAGGAACGTGTCTTAATTGATATTAAAAGCATTCTCGATAGCCAAGCATTTACTGAAAAAGGCTATCACTTCTGGAGATTATAAAAGATAAAAAAACGTTACCCACTTATTTAGAGGAGTAACGTTTTTTTTCAAAATAGAACTTTAAATCTGCTGGTGTAACTGAGGCTCTTATGAATAACTTAGCTTTCTATAAATCGATAATAGGGTATAACTGCTCCAGGCTAGAAATTTCATAGTTAATTATCAATTCATTTGGAGCACTTAGACCTTTAGGATTAAACCAAACAGCTGGAATTTTAGCAGCATTCGCCCCTTTGATATCGGATGTCAAACTATCGCCAACCATTAGACTCGATTGTTTGGCTTGAGAACCGATGGCTTGAAAGGCATGATCGAAAAAGCCAATATGGGGTTTATTATAGCCAATCTTTTCAGAGATAAATAAATCATCAAAGTATTCGATTAAACCCGCTTGTTCCAAGCGGTTAATTTGCGTGTTATAAATACCGTTAGAGGCCGCGTAAATGTTACGACCAGTGGCTTTTAAGTCAATTAACAATTGACGAGCGCCAGGAATAATATGGCCACCATCAGCTAAGTAAGCGCGAAATTGCTCATCAATCTCACGGCCGGATAAATTGCTCAAGCCATAACGACTGAAAAATCCGGGAAAGCGTTGATCGATTAAATCCGCTTTACTTAAGGTGTTCTTTTCAATTTGTAACCAGAGGTCTTGATTGTATCGCTTATAATCATTTAATAAAGTTGGATTATAAGTCACCCCGAGAGTCTCTGCGACTTTCTGAAAGGCGAAGGTCTCACTGGCACCAAAGTCTAAAATTGTATCGTCAAGATCTAGTAAAATGTTCTGGTACATAGTCATCTCCTGTATTTTCTTATCACATTGCGGCAGTATTATATAAAGTCATGACAATTAGTTGGCTGAATCGTCTTTAATTGTGTAGCCATTCCATTCTAAATTCTTTTTGATTTCATCTAAAGAAAGACCGATTAATTTAGCCCCTTGTCTAATTGTGGTTGTACGTCCAATGGAATTTAACATCACTGGGTTTTTCAAAGGTTTGAAACCTAATTCAACTAACAAATCAATGACTTCAGGATTTGTCTTCACAACTTCATAGACTACTTGATTTAGATCTATTTCTTGCTTCAAATCGTTTTCTCCCTCTCATTTCGTTAATAATTGCTCATGTTTACTTTAATTTTTTTATGCTTGTTTTATTTTGTAAATAAGTTAGGATTTCCAAGAAGGAATCAACAAGGTAAATACCTAGTGCGATTGCACCGGCGGTTAAAATTGCTTGAACAAAGCTCATCGCTGCCAGATCGACATCATTATTAATGAAATGGAAGGCAGTCCGATACATTGCAGACCCAGGCACTAAGGGAAAGAAGGCTGGAATATAAAAGATAGTGACAGGTGCTTTGTAGTGTCGAGCGGATGCCTGTCCTAAAATTGCAATTAATAAACTGGCGAAAAATGTCGCTAAGACAGCACCGATACGATCAAGAGTTAGTAGGTAAATAACATAACCAGCAGCACCAGGAATCCCAGTTTTAAAGATTAAAGACTTAGGTGCTTCAACAGTGATGGCTGCTGTGATTGTGGCCACATAGGCACCAAGCACTTGAATAATGAAGCCCATCTTAGAACACCACCCTTGCTAAATACAAGCCTAATGCGACCCCTAAGGCTAAACTCAAGGCGACCACTAAGGCATCTGCAATTCTGGCAACACCCGAGTTATAATCGCCTTTTAACATGTCACGAATTGCATTGGTAAAAGCTGTTCCAGGATATAAAGGCATCAAAGCTGCAATGATAATGACATCACTGGATAAATCGTAGGGAATCGATTGAATGATACTTGTAATGACAAAGGCAGTAATGGACGTAGAAAAAATACCATAGACAAACTCGTTCATACCAATCTGTTCTTTACCGATTCTAGATAGCGCAACGATAATACCAGCGATGACTGAAATGAGTGTCTCCCAAATGTTGCCACCAAGTAGAACTGTAAAGGCGACCACCAATAAAATGGTAGCCATATCCATACTGTAGACCGTATATTCTTCTTCATCGACAACCATGAGACGATTGCGAGCTTCTTCAAGGGTGATTTCATTTGTTGTTAGCTGACGCGAAATGTTATTAACGCGGTAAATTTTTCTCAAATGATTCCCTCTTTCACTCACACGGCGAACTAGAGTGATCGGTTCGACATCAGGTGAGGTATCATCTAAGGTGATGAATAAACCGGTGGTATAGGCAATCACTTCTGTAATATTTAAACCGCTTGTTTGCAATATTCGCCGAGTTGTATCTTCGACACGATAGCTCTCAGCATGAGACTCCAGCATAATTCTGCCAGCCAAGGCAGCGACTTCAGCTGTTTTTTTATATTCTCTCTTCAATTTAACACCTCAAATTGCATTATTTTCTAGTTGGGTTAGTTGCAAACTAATGGTAACATAATAGAGTACTTAGGACTAATGATTTTTAACTAAACCATTGTCAAGACAGCTGATTCAAGCAGAAAAAGATGACCTATAATAGAGAAGTCCAGAAAGTTAATTTAAACCGTTCCTGTCTTTTATTAATCAAGATGACTATGAAAGAATTAAAATAAATGCTCAAGTTATAAAAAAAATGTTCAGAGTCTTTACTCTGGATAAACCGTTGACTTTAACTTATCGTTTGTATAATAACAAGTATTCTAAACAAATATTTATCTTTTAAGAAAGGACATTAAGGATGATTATTTCAAAAATCGAAAGACAGAAGAAAGATAAGCAACGTTATTCACTATTCGTTGATGATCAGTTTTTATTAGGAATTGATGAAGCAGTATTAATTCATTTTTCCTTGCATAAAGGTCAAGAGGTATCAGAAGAATTACTGGCAGAAATAAGAGAAGCTGAATATCATCAGAAAGTCTATTCTAAAGCGATTCACTATATATCTTATGGTTTACGTACCATTAAAGAAATGCGGGATTATCTAGCCAAAATACCGGCTTTAAATGAAGAAGAATTACGCTCAGAAATCGGAAAAGAAGGTTCGGGAGAAGTCGCAACAATCGATGACTCACTCATTAGTGATATTATTGAACGTTTGCTAGGTCAACAATATTTAAATGACTTAGTTTATGGTCAAAGTTATGTGAGAACGAGTGCTTTAATTAATCGTAAAGGCCCCTCGACCATTTATCAAGAGTTGATTCGAAAAGGCTTAACGGAACAAGAAATACTGCAAGCTTTAGAAGAATATCCAATGGATCAACAGAACGAAAACATTCAGCATCTAGCACAGAAATATATTCGTACCAAAAAGAATGTGCCATTTAAGATGTTGAAGAATAAATTGTTTGAACATTTACTGATTAAGGGATTTGATAGTGATCTAATTAAACAAGAAATGGACCAATTAGACTTTGATTATTCGCAGGATCATCAAGACGATTTATTAAATAAAACAGCAGAAAAATTAGTGAGAACTCGCCAGAAAAAATATTCGGGCTATGATTTACGTAATAAAGTAAAAGAAGGCCTGTACCGTAAAGGTTTTGATTTTGAAGCTATTAATTATTGGCTGGAAGATCACGCTGAATTGTGGGAGAAGTCAGGTAAATAAGCAAGTTAGACTAGAAAGAGTGAATATTTTGACGTATATACAAGGAGACCCAGCACTGTATCCTATTGACTGGTCACCAGACAAAATTCAAGAATTTAAACAAACCTTATTAAGTTGGTATGATGCGACTAAACGTGACTTACCATGGCGTAATACCAATGATCCTTATAAAATTTGGGTAAGTGAAATTATGTTGCAACAAACACAAGTAATCACGGTCATTCCATATTATGAACGCTTTATTGAGACTTTACCAACTATTCAAGACTTAGCGCAAGCGGATGAGGACGTATTATTAAGTCTCTGGCAAGGGTTAGGTTACTACTCACGTGTCCGTAATATGCAAGTTGCTGCTAAACAAGTTATGGAAAACTTCCATGGCGAAATGCCACGTACTATGAAAGAATTATTGACTTTAAAAGGAATCGGACCTTATACAGCAGCTGCAATCGGAAGTATCGCCTTTGGTTTAGTTGAACCAGCGATTGATGGTAACTTGATGCGAGTCACTGCACGACTATTTGAATTAGAAGCTGACATTGCGCAAGTAAAATCACGCAAGTTGTTTGCGGCAATTCTCTATCAATTAATCGATTCAAACAGACCTGGAGATTTTAATCAAGCTTTGATGGATTTAGGTGCAACAATTATGACGCCAGCTAATCTAACTCCAGAAGCGAATCCTTTAAAAGCATTTGATCAATCTTATCAAAATGGGACGGCTCATCTTTATCCAGTAAAAAAGAAAAAAACGAAAGCGACTCAACATCAATTGTTGGCCTATATCGTACAGAACAGCCAAGGAGATTGGCTTGTGCGTAAGCATGAAGAGGGCGAATTGTTGACGGGCTTATGGCATTTTCCAATGATTGAACAAACTCTTGTGATGGAAGCTGCTTCGGCTGAAGAACTAGTCGAACCTTTTAAAGATTGGTGGAGTGAGCAATTAGACGCAACTGATGTGGAAAAAACGATTGATTTAGAAGAAACAGGGTTTGCAATTAACCAGCAACTGATGCCTTTTGGAGATGTCGAAGGTACAACACTTCTACCTACCGTCAAGCATGTATTCAGTCATCGAATTTGGCATTTACAATTGGTCCCCATTATTATGACAGGTATTGAAACATTGCCTTTTGATTCTGAATTGATGCGTTGGCAAAAGCCAAAGGAAATCCGCGATTTACCAGTTTCAACACTGCAACAAAAATTACTACTAGCTTTAGAAAATTATTTATGAGGAAATGGTACTTATCAAAAAAATATAAGAGGTTGAGTTATGAAAAGACTACTAAAGTATTTCAAAGATTATCGATTATCGAGTTTCTTTGGTCCCTTCTTCAAGCTAATCGAAGCATTACTTGAACTAACAGTCCCGATGTTTGTGGCTATCATCATAGATGAGGCAATTCCTTCAGGAGAAGTGAGCCAAATTTTACGTTATATTGCGATTATGTTTGGTGTTGGCCTTACTGGCTTTGTGTTCTCCATTACGGCTCAGTATCATTCCGCACGAGCTGCGATTGGAATCACACGCAATATAGGCAACGACCTATTCAAGCATATTATGCATTTACCCAAAGCTGAACGCGATGATTTGACACCAGCTAGTTTGGTAACGCGCATGACCAGTGATTTATTTCAAATTCAATCGGCCATTAATATTTTCTTCCGTTTATTCTTAAGGTCGCCTTTTATCGTATTAGGTTCTTTAATTATGGCCATGCAAATCGATTTAAGAATGACAGGTTATTTTGTGGCAATGATTTTGTTATTGACAATCGTTGTTGGTGGTTCTATTTATATTACAACGCCAATTCATTCGAAAATCCGTCGAGAATTGGACCGTTTGGTGACTTTAACGCGTGAACAAATTCAAGGTATCCGCGTGATACGTGCTTTTAGACAAGAAGAAAGAGAACAAGCTCAATTTCAAACCCAAAACGATGTGTTAACTAGCGATCAAATTAGAGTTGGGAAGCTATCAAACTTTACGAACCCCTTAACTTATGTCGTTGTTAATAGTGTGTTGATATTAGTCATTTGGCAAGGGGGTCACTTTGTTAATGAAGGAACCTTGCAACAAGGACAACTAGTCGCTCTCGTAAACTATTTATTGGCGATTTTAATTGAATTGGTCAAAATAGCGATGTTTGTCTTACAGATTAACCGCGGTTTGACGAGTGCCAATCGAGTGGTTGATGTTTTAGAGCGTTCGGTAGAATCGCCAAGCTTTGACAATCCGATTCTTACAGCTTCAGACATTAAAAACAATCCAGATGTTAAAGCCACAAAGGAGAGCTCAGTCGTCTTTAATGATGTTTCATTTAAGTATCCCGATGCAGCTGAAGCCTCTTTACAAGGAGTCAATGTGAGCTTCTCTCAAGGTGAATTTATCGGTATAACAGGCAGTACTGGTTCGGGTAAGTCTACTTTACTAAGTTTATTGACTAAAACGTACGACCCAACTAAAGGACAAGTGAGTTTTAATCCTGATCAATTTGCTACGACCAGTCGACAGTCCATTCGTAAGCAAATTAGTGTGGTGCCACAATCAGCTACTTTGTTTCAAGGGACCATTCGTTCAAACTTACTTCAAGCTCACCCAACAGCGAGCGATGACGAATTATGGCAGGCTTTAGACGATGCTCAAGCTAGTGACTTTGTCAAGGCAAAACAAGGTGGATTGGATGCAGTAGTGGAAGCGTTTGGTCGCAACTTCTCAGGAGGTCAACGCCAACGTCTAACGATTGCACGTGCGTTAATTAAACCTGCCAAAATTTTAGTGCTGGATGCAGCAACTTCAGCCTTAGATTATGTGACAGAAGCAAACTTTCAGAAAGTGTTGCGTGAAAAATATCAAGAAATGACGATAATCATGGTGTCTGAAAGAACGCACAGTATTAAAGAAGCAGACCGAATTATTGTGCTTGATCAAGGACGTCAAATCGGTGCAGCCAGTCATGGCGATTTATTAGAAAGCAATCCAGTTTATCGCGAGATTCATGAATCTCAACAAGTATTGGAGGTGAACTAAGATGTCACAAGTAACGAAAAAAAGTGAGACGCTCTTAAGGCTTGTCAAACAATTAATCACTAAAAAACATCTGTTAGTCATTGCAATTATTGGAGCAATTATTCAAGTAGCATTGACGGTTTACTTGCCGGTTTTGATTGGGAATGCTATTAACCAGGTACTAGCTGAAGGTCAAGTTGATTTTTTTCAGTTAGAACCTATCTTATGGCGAATGGCGATTATCATTGCATTGAATGCCTTTATTCAATGGCTGAATCCATTGTTATATAATAAAGTAACTTACGAAACGGTAAGAGACTTAAGACAAGCAGTCATTAATAAGATACACAAGGTACCATTAAATTATATCGATACTAAGTCGACGGGGGACTTGGTGAGTCGTATTTCAACAGATGCTGAGCAACTGAGTGATGGAATTAATATGATTTTCAGTCAGTTTTTAGTCGGAGTACTGACTATTTTAGTAACCATTATAACGATGGGGCAGTTGGATTTATTAATGATGGGGCTAGTGGTTTGTTTAACGCCACTATCTTTGTTATTTGCTCGATTTATTGCGAATCGAAGTTATAAATACTTCCAACAACAGACAGTGACTCGCGGAGTTCAAAGTCAAGTAGTTGAAGAAAGTGTTCAACAAGGTGAGTTAATTCGTTTATTTAATACGCAAGATAGGATGATTGATACATTTAAAGTGGCGAATGATACTTATATGGAAAACTCGCAAAAGGCTATTTTTTATTCTTCGATCAGTCCACCCACGACTCGTTTTGTGAACGCGATGATTTATGCTGTGATTACTTTTGTAGGAGCCGTTAGAATTTTAAATGGAAACTTTAGCGTAGGGGAACTCACGACCTTCTTGAATTATGCGAATCAATACACGAAGCCATTCAACGATATTTCAAGTGTACTATCTGAATTACAAAGTGCATTGGCTTGTGCGGATCGCTTGTTTGATATTATCGATCAACCAGATGAAGCTGAGACTGGCAAGGCAATAGTTAATGAGGAGGCAATTGAAGGGAAAATTAATTTCAATCGCGCCTCTTTCCGCTATGTCGCCGATCGTCCATTAATTGAAGACTTAACGCTTTCAGTTAAACCAGGTATGAGAGTAGCGATTGTGGGGCCAACTGGAGCAGGTAAATCGACTTTAATTAATTTACTGATGCGTTTTTACGATTTAACGCAAGGGCAAATCTTAATTGATGATCAGCCGATTACGGACTTTACGCGTGAATCAGTTCGTGGACAGTTTGGTATGGTTTTACAAGAAACCTGGTTGAAAACAGGCACGATTCATACGAATATTGCTTATGGTTATCCAAATGCAACGCGTGAATTAGTCATAGAAGCTGCTAAAGCCGCACACGCGGATTACTTTATCCGTCAACTACCACAAGGATATGACACTACAGTAACGGATGGTGGAGACTCCTTAGCTCAAGGTCAAAGGCAATTACTAGCTATCGCAAGAATTTTTGTTAGGATTCCCCATATGTTGATTTTAGATGAAGCCACTTCATCGATTGATACAAGAACTGAGATTTTAATTCAAGAAGCCTTTAATCGTTTGATGGAAGGGCGTACGAGCTTTGTCATTGCGCATCGTCTATCAACGATTCAGACATCAGACTTAATTTTAGTGATGGATGCCGGTCAAATTATTGAGCAAGGTAACCACCATGAACTGATGCAGATGAAAGGTTTCTATTACACCATGCAACAAACAAGACAGTCAGCTGAGTAACCTTATGAACAAACGATAACTACACAAAAGCTCGTGTACTCTCAAAAAGATGAGGTACGCGAGCTTTTATTATGGTTAGTTAAGGTTCAACCGTTTTAAACCCTTGCTGGAACAAAGCTTGTTCTAATTGGCCAAAACTTATGACACCATTCGTGAAGTTAGCCAAATTTGGTTCATCTGCTAATTCATGGGCATTCATTTCTTCAAACACTAGTTGCTGAGTGGTTACGACCGAATTGTCTAAGATTTCAGTTTCCATCGTGACCCCTGAAAAACCTTCAAACTGGGCTTCAGCCGTTTGGGCAAAGTGAACCATTTCGTCATATTGCTCATCTTCAAATTGAATGTTCGTAATGGCTGTATAGTGAATCAGTTTATTGGCTTGATGCTCAATGGCTAATTCCACCGTAAGTGTATCTTGTTCTAAAATGTAATGACTTTCCTTTAATTGACGAGCATTCCAAAGTGTATAAAGTGCTGTGAGTGTGATTAGTGCAAGGAAGAGATAAATGATTTTTTTCATGTAATACCTCCGATCATATTTTATTAAACTTATTTTTTTATTATCCTATGAATACTTAGTGACTTCAAGTGCAATATCTGATGTTAAAAGACTTGCAAAATCGACACATCTCAGAAAATCTATGATATAATGACAAAGTATGAGTTATCGGTCATTAAATTGACTATATCGTAAACACACAAACAGAAAGAGGGTCGGGTGATGAAACAACCTAAAGAAGGTGAATTCATCACTATTAAAAGTTATAAACATGACGGTTCTTTACATCGAACATGGCGTGATACAATGGTTTTAAAAACCAGTGATCAATCCATTATTGGCTGTAATGACCATACTTTAGTAACTGAGTCTGATGGACGTCGATGGGTTACACGCGAAGCGGCGCTTTTGTATTATCATAAGCATTATTGGTTCAATATTGTGGCCATGATCCGTAAACGAGGTGTGACTTATTATTGTAACTTGGCTTCTCCCTATCTAATTGATAATGAGGCGCTAAAATATATCGATTATGACTTAGATATTAAGGTCTTTCCTGATGGTGAAAAACGTTTGCTTGACTTAGATGAATATGAAATTCATGGTCGGAGATACCAGTATCCTCCAGAAATTGACCGCATTCTTAAATATAATATCCAAGAACTTGTTCATTGGATTGAAGAGAAGAAAGGTCCTTTTTCTCCGGAATTTATCGATATTTGGTATGAAAGATATTGTCAACTTACTCACAGTAAAAATCAACCAATAACTAAATAGTAGTGAATTCGCTGTTTGTAATATCTAGTAAAGGTATTCAGGTTATCGAGTAACAAGTATAAATACTAGTGAGTTCGCGGTAAGGAGATTAAGGTTGGATAAGGGAGAGAAATGGGACCCTCATTTAACCTATCGTCCATTTACTGTGACGAGCTAGTGGAAGTAGTGAGCATTACCAGATTATTGTTTTGAAACTAAGCTGATTAAGATTAGCATGCGTTTAAAATGATTTTTACGGTAATGCTCGCTTTTTTTTGTATATTAGATTTGAATAGTGAATCAACGTATTAGGAAGTGATAAAAATGAAGCGGATAAACAAAGAAATGACTCGCGAAGTAAACAACAAACAAACAGAGATAAAAGAATTATTAAAGCAATATGGACACGATTCTTTGATTATGGCTATGCGAAATTATGGAGGGCCATTGGGTGCTTTATATACCGCACAGCGGACTGAGTTTCGTTTATGGGCGCCTTTTGCCTCACAAGTCGAAGTTATCATATTTGATGGTTATTATGGCAGACCTATTAAGAGTATTAAAATGAATCGCAGTGAAGATTTCAAGTACTTTTACAAAGTCCTTGAAGGCGATCAACACGGTTTAACTTATCGTTACCGTTTAACTTTCCTTGATATGACTGTGACTGAATCAGTCGATCCATACTCAAAAGCCGTAACAGTCAATGGTCAACGCTCAGTAGTTGTTGATTTAAGCCAAACGAATCCAGAAGGTTGGGGTGAAAGAATGCCCGCCTTTCCATCTGCAAGTGAAGCCGTCATTTATGAGATGCATATTCGAGACTTTACGGTTGCTAGCAATAGTGGAATCCAACATAAAGGAAAGTTCTTAGGCGTAGCCGAACCAGGAAGGATTAATCCAAACGGATCGAGTACAGGCATTGACTACTTAAAAGAACTGGGTGTCACTCATGTGGAGTTGCTACCAATTTTTGACTTCCAGACGGTTGATGAGACAAATGAGAAACCTAAACAGTACAATTGGGGCTATGACCCGTTGAACTTCAATGCACCGGAAGGTTCTTATGCGACGGATCCTTATGATCCATTCTGTCGTATTATTGAATTGAAAAAAATGATTCAGTCATTACATGATGCGGGTATCCGCGTCATAATGGACGTTGTCTTTAATCATGTCTACGAAGTAGAATCGCATAGTTTTCATAAAACTGTACCAGGTTATTTCTTCCGTTACAATGAAAAAGGAGAATTTACCTCTGGAACAGGAGTAGGAAACGACACAGCATCTGAACGATTTATGATGCGTAAATATATTATTGATAGTGTGAAATATTGGACGGAAGAATACCATATCGATGGCTATCGATTTGATTTGATGGGTATCCATGATATTACGACAATGAACAGTATTCGTGCGATGTTAGATGAAATAGATCCATCTATTTTACTATTTGGTGAAGGCTGGGATTTATATACTCCGCTAAGCCATCATGAAGTAGCTAACCACAATAATGCCGCTTTCATGCCAAGAATTGGTCAATTTAACGATGGGCTAAGAGAGGCATTGAAAGGCAACGACTTTGATGCTAGTGCTAGAGGGTTTATCAATGGTGCTTGGCACATGGAAAGTAAATTAGCTCGTAACTTTATGGGCGGGGTAGATTTTGGTACTTATAATGACCCTTTACAATTAATTCAATATGTTGAAGCACATGATAATTACACACTATACGATCGCTTAATTAAAGCGGACCCTTATTTGGATGAAGAAACGATTGTTCGTCGTCACGAGTTGGCATCAAGTATTATCTTATTATCACAAGGAGTGCCATTTATTCATTCTGGACAAGAATTTCTACGTAGTAAACAAGGCGTTCGCGACAGTTATAATAAACCAGATAATATCAATCAAATTGATTGGTTACGCCGTGATAAGTTCGCTCATTCAGTAGAGTTAATTAAAGGGTTAATTAATTTACGTAAAAGTGAACCTTTATTTAGACTACCTACTTATGAAGCAATTCGTGAAAGTATGAGTGTCATCAGGCAAGACTATCAGATACTATCCTTTGAATATCGTTGTCCTGAGTATAAGTTATATGTGGTGTTTAGCGCACAGAACAACGTTTTGAATTATCGTTTACCTAAAGGGAATTACATCGTTAAATTGGCAAATGGGCAAGTGAATCTTTCAGATGATGTGATGACTGGTGAAATTGAATCTTATCCTGTTGAACGGTATACTGCCTTAGTATTGAAAAAATTAACGAACAAATAATATGTCTCAATACCGCCTCCTAAGCTTTTACGCTAAGGGGGTTTTTATTTTTATAAAAATAGTTTTGACATCGAGAAAAAATTAGTGTATTTTTAAATAGCTTTTAGAAAATATATTAAAACGGAGGCAAGATGTTTGAAGAAGGATAGCGCCAGGCCTTAATTAATTAAGGTGACGAGGATTGGGTTTATCGAAGAGTTCGGCGGATGACCCAAGGTTGTGCAGTCTAAAGAATTTGTTTAAAAATCGCATGAAAGTGTGCAACAAAGACAAATTCAGCACCTAGAAGCTAAAATATAATAGCGAAAAGAGGAAGACTGACATGTGTGGAATTGTTGGGTTTATTGGGCATGGAAATGTTCAAGATGTATTGATGAATGGTTTAGAGAAATTAGAATACCGAGGTTATGACTCGGCAGGGATTTATTTAGCAGAGGGTGGGCAGACAGGACATTTATTTAAAGAAGTCGGTCGAATTGCTAATTTAAAGGAAACCGTTGACTTTGACTTACCAGCAGTAGTAGGAATTGGTCATACGCGTTGGGCAACTCATGGGATGGCGACAAAAGCGAATGCTCATCCTCATCAATCAATGAATCAAAGATATTCATTGGTTCATAATGGAGTCATTGAAAACTATCAAGCACTTAAAACAGAGTACTTAAAGAATATCCAATTAAACTCAGAAACAGATACAGAAATCGTTGTGGCTTTAATTGAATGGTTCGCCAATAATGAAAGCTTATCAACTAAAGATGCATTTAAACGTACACTAGAAGTGATTGAAGGAAGTTATGCATTAGGTTTAATCGACAAAGAAAGCCCTGAAGTTTTATATGCGGCTAAAAATAAAAGTCCTTTATTAATCGGTTTAGGGCAAGATTTTAATGTGATTGTATCGGATGCAATGGCGACGATTGATGTAACTAATGAATATTTGGAAATTAAGGATAAAGAGCTGATAACTTTAACAAAAGATGCAGTAACGATTGAGAAATTTACCGGAGAAGTGGTGCAACGTGAGAGCTATATAGCAGAATTGGATGCAAGTGACTTAGAAAAAGGTACTTATCCTTTTTATATGTTAAAAGAAATTGATGAGCAACCAACAGTATTGCGTCGCCTGATTCAATCTTATCAAGATGAACAAGGACAAGCAGTTTTTGAAGCAGATTTATTGAAAGCTGTCTCAGCGGCAGACCGTATTTATATCATTGCTTGTGGTACGAGTTATAATGCTGGTTGGATTGGACGTTCGCTATTAGAAAAAATCGCCCATATTCCTACCGAAGTTCATTTAGCAAGCGAATTTGCTTATGAGTTACCATTGTTAAGTCAGCAGCCATTGTTTATATTCTTAACTCAAAGTGGAGAAACTGCAGATAGTCGCCAAGCCTTAGTGAAAGTGAATGAGCTAGGTTTACCTTCTCTAACGATTACTAATGTTAAAGGATCCACCTTATCACGTGAAGCAAGTTATACATTGTTGTTACATGCAGGACCTGAGATTGCGGTGGCTTCCACTAAAGCTTATACTGCCCAGATTACTGTTATGGCATTATTAGCTGACGCCATTCGAGCAAGTAAAGGAATCGAAGCAAGCTTTAATATGGAAAGAGAATTGAGTTTAGTAGCTTCTGTTATGGAATCGATCTTAGCTGAGAAAGCAGCAATCCAAACTTGGGTTGAAGATAGCCTAATGGAAACTCGTAATGCTTTTTATATCGGACGAACGTTAGACTATTATGTTTCGATGGAAGCAGCATTAAAGTTAAAAGAAATATCTTATATTCAAACAGAATCTTTCGCAGCTGGCGAATTAAAACACGGCACAATCGCCTTGATTGAAGAGGGAACACCTGTCATTGCATTGATTACAGAAGAAATTGTTGGAGCTCACACTCGAGGAAATGTGGAGGAAGTTAGAGCACGCGGGGCGAATGCGATTGTCATTAGTATGCAAGAGGTAGCACGAGTTGATGATCAATTCGTAATACCTACTGTTACGACAGCACTGGCACCTCTTGTGATGGTTGTTGTTACACAGTTATTGGCTTATTACACAGCTCTTGGTCGCGGTTTAGACGTCGATAAACCAAGAAACTTAGCTAAAAGTGTCACTGTTGAATAATAGCTAGACTCATTTTCTAGAAATCATAAAGAACCGACCATTTGCTCAATGCAAGTGGTCGGTTCTTTTATGATTGTTAATCACAGGTGAGAGTAAGACGTGCAAATGGTGTGTGATTTAGACTAGCTTTCAGCTCAGTTCAGTTCAGTTAGGATGGCTGCGATCGAAAGCCAAGCCTTTCCACATTAACCTTAGACTATCTAGCCAGATTACAAGGGACTTCAGTCAGTAATGGTTAAAGATTGCTTATGAATTTACTCGATCAGCACTATGGTAGATAGAACCTACGTATTGATTATAAGCAAAGCCAGACTCAATCGCAGCCGTTACAAAGTCTTTAGCTTTATATATAGCCTCCTTGACTGTTAAGCCATTGGCCAAGCCAGCGGTAATAGCAGCGGCAAAGGTACAGCCTGCACCATGAGTATATCCGTGGTGTATTATACCAGAGGTAAGTAGTTCGAATTCTTTTCCATCGTAATAAACATCAATCGCTTGGTTTTCATCGAGTGATTTCCCCCCCTTTATTACCACATGCTTAGCCCCTGACTGATGGATGATTACAGCTGCTGCTTTAATGTCCTCAATCGTTTTAAGTGGAGGCATTTGAGCAAGTACAGCTGCTTCAAATAAATTGGGCGTCACCACATCCGCTAAGGGGACTAAGTCCTCGCGTAAAGCATCAGCCGTTTCAGGATTCAAGACTTCGTCCTCGCCTTTACAAACCAATACTGGATCAATAACGACATTGTCCAACTGATGGTCACGAATTGTTCGCGAGACGAGTTTAACTAAATTAACCGTCCCAATCATGCCAGTTTTTACAGCCGCGAGTGGTTTATCGCTGGCTAAAACAGTCGTGAGTTGTTGTTGAACGACTGATAACTCAATCGGAAATACATGATGAGTCCAGCCGTTTTCTGGATCCATTGAAACAAGCGTAGTCACCGCTACTTGTCCAAAACATCCGTATTCTGTAAAAGTTTTTAAATCAGCCGCTAACCCAGCGCCTCCTGAAGAATCATTACCGGCAATCGTTAATGTGCGTTTTATATCAGTCATCATTCGTACTCCTTATATCAAATTTACTCATCTATACTAGCACGAAAATGAAATGAGTGAAAGCATTCAAATCCGTTAGTTTGATAAAAAAACATGCTGCCATCTTTATTCTAGCGGCAACATGTTCGGATCGTTTTTATTTGTTTTTAGATAAAAAAGGTTGAATGTCGAGAACGGTTTCCACGATTCCGGTAAAGTTTCCAGCCAAATCGTAGGTCGCTTGATACAAGATATAGATGTATTCATTATTGGCTGTTGGATACCACAATTCTTCGAAGTGGCGCTGACGCTCCCGGAAAGATTGAATTAACTCCTTAATCGTTGGCCACAAATAAGGTGGGTGGCATAATTCCAAATCACGTTTCACTTGAGCTGGCGTTCTAACAAAGATCATGTCTTTATAAGGCACGATATTATTGAAGTATTGAAAAATATCTTGATCATCAACAAAAGTAATTTCAAACGGGACAGCATTCATTAAACGTGTTAATTGCTGCAAAGTTAAAGCACCATTGCGTAAATGAATCGGGCACTCTTGATCAATGGCCGCATTAAGATCCGGAGGCATGTTTTTGTTTTCCCAAGTTAAGGTTAAATCGCCCTCAGCAAATTTCAACTTACGTGAGTCCAAATTGACGGCCTCTGATTGTGGGAGGGGAGGGGCACTTGCTTTCGTCTGGTTATTTTCGAAGGCTTGAAAGTCCGAGACAAAGACATCATGTGAATGATAAGCTTCTACCGGTGTCAATTCACGTTTCACGCGCGTATTCACTCGGTCAAAATAATCTAAGCGCATTGCCAATTCGATATAACCTTCGTAATTTCCTTTAATATCGAAAAGAGGAATAATATCTAACTTAACCATGCCGTGTGGGCCTTGATACCTGACAGTTTGCTTGTCAGCAGCTGTTTTAGCTGATTTAAATTGTTCAACCCACTGCAACATCTGATCTTTTAGTGAACGTTGATAAATTGTTTCAACTGAACGACCAAGTGTATTGTAATCCCGACTATAAAAGTGACGCTTCGGCCATGCGTCATTAAAGTTGCTGAAAATCACTAAATCATTTGCATTAACTACCGTTAACTCAATGGGTAAATAATCCAAGACAAGATTTATTTGATCACGGTTTAAGTAACCATCGCCGACCTTCAGTTCAGTCGAACGGTTTAAAAGGTTTGGATTAGTCAATTGAGGACGAGAATCAGGTTCAAAGGTTACCGTTAAATAGCCACCATCAATTGCAAGTCGTTTTGTTTCAAGCCTCTTGGCTTCACTCGTAGTCACTGGTAAAGAAACGACTTGCTGGCTTTGAGAAGATACAGTCGTAGCTTTCGAAGCCGCCTTGTCACCAACTAGGTTGCTAACATCACTTGCCTCATCGTCACTAGCATACAAATGCTTGGGTACCCATTCCTCTGACGGACGAATGATCGCGTAACCATAAGCGTCACTTTCCTGAGCGATTTGATACCAATCATCTACAGTCAAAGCCTCAAGGAGAATATTAATTAAAATAGCTTCTTCCTTGAAAATCATTTCATTGAACTCATATTCAAACTCTGCAAAAGCGTTTTTTACCTCAATCATGTCAATCTCTGGAAACTGCTCCATTTTCTGATAGGCGGCCTTAAATTGTTCTCTGATTTCGTCATCCTTGGCCCACATCACTTTCGGCGGGGCATCATGACCGTAATGTTCCATCAATGGGAAAAACAATTTTTCCTTACGCTCATAATGAACGTCAAATTGACCTAGTAAATCAAACTGACGACGTAAACCACGCAACATCCCAGCTTCTAATTCCTCGCTCGCTAAATCACCTAAAACGTTTAATAAATTATTAATGCGCATTAAAGCGGCACGAAAAGCATGGTTCTCATCTTTAAAGACTTGAACAGGGTGCCCAGCTTGATCAGCATCCGGCGTGTCTCCATCCATAACAGCATGTTTAAATAAATTCGCATGAACATTACATAATTTCAGTACATCTTCGAAGGTAATTTCACTATCACCATTCATTAATTGATGTTCCATCATCGAAATTTCAATCGCACTGACACCTGTAAAGTGTTCATTAAATACTTCCTGAACTTCTTCAGGTGGCGTTCCATTATGTAGACGCAGTAAAATCCCTTCAAGAATATCAATTCTTTCTTGCGGTTGTTGGTTAGTTGACATCATTTCATCTCCCAGCACTTAGTCATTAATAAAGCCTTACGTGCCTAAATTTTACCATGATTCGATAGATAATGCTTGTGAAAAAATAAACCACTTATCAAAAGAATCGATATATTTTACAAAATATGATACTAATACTTGCAATGAAAGAAAACACATGTTAAATTATAAAATAATTAGAAAGCAATTAGAAAGAGGCGAGGTTTATGTACACTTCCAACTCAGCAATCATTATTATTATTAAGACCAGGACTTCCAGGGTGTAGAGAAATTCTATATCAGGTAGTCCTATTCGTGATTGATGAATGGGATGTACCATCTGAGGTCTTCCCATTTAGTAGTGGGAAGGCCTTTTTTGTTAGTTTTTAATAAAAAAATTAGGAGAGTGAAGTAAAATGAAATTAGTCAATCTAGTGAATTATGTATTTAAGGAACATCTATCATGGATTGTTGTCTTTACAGCAGCCGCAGCATTATTATTTCCATCAGCCTTTGCCTGGTTAGCCGTATGGGTAACTTTAATGCTTCAGTTTATCATGTTTACAATGGGAGCAACCATGAAGACGTCAGACTTTTCAGAAGTGTTCAAACAACCAGTTCGTGTTTTAGCAGTGGTAGCTACTCAGTATATATTTATGCCTTTATCAGCTTATTTATTAGCGAAATTATTTCAATTACCGGCAGAAGTTGCTTTAGGACTGATTCTTTTAGGTTCAGTACCAGGGGGGACCTCCTCAAATGTGCTTACCTATTTAGCCAAAGGAGACGTAGCATTATCAATTACTGCAACATCAGTTTCAACGCTATTGTCTCCATTATTAACGCCAGTCGTTTTATCTGTATTTGGTGGGGCTTTTATTGAAATTGAATTTTGGTCAATGTTTTTATCAATACTACAAGTGGTTCTTGTACCTATTTTGCTTGGCTTAGTTGCTAATCGATTCTTTGGAACTTATACAGAAAAAATGGAAAGTTACTTACCAACATTTTCATCAATTGCAGTATTACTGGTCTTAGCGGGTACAGTTGCAGTTAACCGTGATAACTTAATTACAACTGGTTGGGTAATCTTCTTAGTTGTTTTCCTACATAATATTTCTGGTTATGGCTCAGGTTACCTAGTCAGTCATCTGTTAGGTTTCTCAAAAGAATCAACACGTGCTATTGCAATCGAGGTCGGGACACAAAACACTGGACTTGCAGCTAGTTTAGGGCTGGCTCATTTTACACCGTTAGCAGCTTTAGCTGGTGCAACGGGTACTATGGTGCATACCTTATTTGGGAGTATCTATGCCAGTTTCTGTGCAAAAAATGATAAGCGTCAAGCACAAGCCCTAGAAAAGAAACACTCACTTGAGAAAACAACGTCAGTTCAAGCAGCTAATTATTAATAGAAAGAGGTAAAAAAGAATGAGATTAAGTCAAGTAGTACGTCCAGGATCAGGTCAATTTATTTGTGATAGAGGTGCTTTAGCTTTATTGGATGAGAAATTAAGCTTATTTAAAGCCCCTGTTATAGTGACAGGCGTAAAATCATACGAGGCATTTTTGAAATATTATCCAGGTAATTTGACTTTGCCAGTCTTTCGCTATGATGGGACCGCATCTAATGAGGATATGGCTAGGCTTGCTGCACAAATGCCAGCTGAAACAGATTGTATATTAGGTATTGGCGGGGGAGCGGCTTTAGATACAGCTAAAGGTACAGCGGAAGTATTGGGAGTAGAAGTTGTCACGGTTCCGACAGTCTTAGGAACTTGTGCTGGGTACACACCATTATCTGCTGTTTACCATCCCGATAAAACCTTTAAATCCGTCCAATACTATGAAAGACCTGTCCATTTATGCTTGATGGATCTTGATTTATTAGTCGAAGCACCTAAACAATATTTAATGGGTGGCATAGGCGATACGCTAGCTAAATGGTATGAAGCCAGAGGCATTACAGAACATGTAGAAAATGATTTGCCAGTCATGGCTGAAGTAGGCTTACAAACGGCCAAAGTGACTCAAGAAGTGCTGCTCAAAGATACCAAGGTAGCTATTGAAAGTCAGGAAAGAAAAGAGGTTACTCCAGCCTTCAAACGAGTTGCCGAGGTAATTGTTGCAGTAGCTGGAACAGTAGGAGGATTTGCAGGTGAATATGGGCGAATGGCGGGTGCTCACGCGGTTCACAATGGCATGTCACTTGTGGAAGAAACCCGTGCGTTTGAGCATGGAGTCAAAGTTGCCTATGGAGTGTTAGTTCAATTGGTTGCGACAAATAAGATGGATGATGTCGCGACTTTACTACCATTCTATCAAGAGAATGGCTTTCCTCATAAATTATCGGATTTCAATGTGACGCAAGCCTTGGACTCAAAAATCCAGCAAGTGGCAGAATTTGCAGCTTCTGATCAAGAATCATTTAACTTAGCATTACCAGGAGTAACAACAGAACAAGTTGTTGCGGCAATGAAGTATTTAGAGAATGTCTAATAAAGCAATTAGAAAAACACGTACTGTCATTTTTTGACAGTACGTGTTTTTATTATATCTAAAGATAGTTTGCTTGCTGAAAAGTGGTGTGATGAATATTAATTTAAGTAATTACTGTAAAGGATCCGTGCTATTTCTTTGATGCTTAATTAAATATGGGTCAACTATATGGTATCCTTGGGCACGATAGCCTTCAATCATACTGGCTAGAGCTTGAGAAGTCCAAGGTAAATCATGCATGAGAATATTTGCACCACTTCTTAGGTACTCATTATTTAAAGAAACATCTGATAGCAACTGTCCATCTTGATATTCTTCCATCCAATCATAGCCAAAATTCCAAGTAATTAATTGCATTCCAAGCTCATTACAGATATTTATTGTATCTAAATCGAACAGACCAAAGGGAGGTCTAAACCAACGAACAGGAGCTCCGTCGGTCACTTCGCTGATTAAATCATTGGTATTCTTTAATTCTTGGTATTGTTCCTCGTAGCTTAAATCACGCATATTCGGATGGTAATAAGAATGATTGCCAAGTTCAAAGCCCATTTCATGAATTTGGCGAGCAATTTGTTTTCCTTCCTCACCCTCCAAATACATTCCATTTACTAAAAAAACAGCGTTCACATCATGAGCTTTTAATGTATGAGCGATGTCTAGAGCATTTGAGTCTGGTAAATTTGGCGCGTCGTCAAAAGTAAAGAGTAGAACATTTTCACTTTGCTTATCATTAATTGGATAGATAGCAGAAGAAATGTCAGGATCATCATGAATATAGTAGGCAAAGCCATCTTCATCTGGTTGGGCATACTGATCGTATTGGGACCAAGCTTGACGTAAACTCCCGTCAGACTCCTGGTTGTCAACCGTTTGAGTTATTAGGTTTTCAGGATGGTTGACGACTTTTACAACAATATTAGATTCAGCTGTTGACATAAGTTCTTCAGTCACTTCTTCATTGGATATTTCTGCAGATGTTGAACTACAAGCTGTTAGAAAAAAGGCAAATAGCAACACCGTGGTTAATTTAATCATAATTCACCTCGAGATTATATTTATCTTTCAATCATATTTATATAACGATAAATGAGATTTGTCAAGACAATCCGTGCGCTCGACTCGTAATTTCCATAATAGTAGAGTAAACTATTCATAGGAGGCGAGGCATAAAATGCAAATCAAAAGAGATAAACAAATTATTAATATAGTAGGGGAACCACTAAAAGTCGGAGACAGTCTAATAGATGTTGAATTACTCGACAGACAACACCAAGTTGTTCACTTATTTGATTACATTGAAGGCTTAACGGTGCTAAGTATTGTACCCGATATTCAGACTAAGACTTGTGATATTCAAACCAATCGATTTGCCAGCTTGGCGAAGGAAAAAAATTATCCTATCCTTACAATTAGTACGAATTCACCTGATGATATCAAACATTGGTGTCAAGCGTCTAATGTAGATATGATTTACTTATCGGATGAAAATCGTCATTTTAGTCAAGCGGCAGGCTTACTGATGGCTGAATATGACAAGTTAGCTAGAACTGTTATGGTAATTGATCAACATAAAGTTATCCAATATATCGAAATTGTTGCCGATATGAGAGATGAACCTGACTATCAAAGTCTTTTGGCTGTAGCAGATAAATTAGCTGTAAATTAAACAAACAGATGCCTTGACAAATTGTTTTTGTTGAGGTATTTTTAATTCACGACATGACACCTAAAGGTGTCGCGTTGATTGGCGAAATGTGGTGAAAAAAATGTTAGCCAAGCAAGATGTATTTATGGCAATCGCAGATCAAAGCCGACGTGAAATATTACAACTTCTTATGAAAAACAAAGAGCTTGCACTTCATGAGTTGATGGTGCATTTTGATATTAGTCGGACAGCAGTCTCAAAACACTTAGCAATTCTTAAGGCGGCTGAATTAGTTGATAGTCGAAAAGTAGGTAGAGAAACTCGCTATCGTTTAAATGCGATGCCGTTAAGAGAAGTTAAGCAGTGGTTAGGTCTGTACGAAGATTTATGGACTGAACGATTAACCACTTTAGCAGATGTATTGAAAAAGAAAGAGGAGGAAAAATGATGTCTGATGTAGTTTTAGATTTTTCGTATGATCATTCAATAGAAGAGGTATGGGCAGCTTTGACAACCCCCGCTATTTTAGAAAAATGGATTATGCCTAATAATTTTAAAGCAGAAGTTGGTTATGCATTTGAATTTAAAGGTGAGGCCAATGAGTATTGGGATGGAATTATTAGAGGAGAAGTTTTAGAGGTCGTAGAACCGAATAAATTGTCATATAAATGGAATAGTGCGGGAGAAACAACAACCATTACATGGACACTCACGACTGAATCTAAAGAAAAAACGGCCTTGCATTTTGAGATGGATGGCTTCAGTGATGAATTAAAACAGTATCCTGGTGCAATCCAAGGTGCAGTGTCAAGTTGGTCAGCCTTTGCACACACATTGAGAAAAGTTCTAGCAAAAGTTTAAATTTAGAATTTCCAAGCAATAAAAGCCATTATATCCCGGATATAATGGCTTTTATTTGGATTAGTCACTAGTTATATAGTAGTGTTTGATATGACGAGTATTGTTAAGTTATTTATAGAAATATAGTAATTTCAGACCTCTTTTATTAAATGGGCAATTTGCCAACTTAAGGTAAGTCATCGCGATAACGTGTAACTGACAGAGCATGTCTGATGTCCAGTAGTGCCTTACGGTTTTGTTTCTCATCATCGTACATAATTGCTGTATAGATGATATCGATAATCGTTAAGTAAACGAGTCTTGAAGTCAAGGTTTCAGATCTAAAGGCTGATTCCTTCGATAAGACGACAAAGGCAGCAGAAGAGAGTTTGACTAGATCAGAACTCGGGTCACCAGTTAAGACAATAATTTTAACGCCATTTTCTAGAAGAATTCTTCCAACTTCAATTGTTTCTTTAGTATTGCCTGAATGCGAGAACAAGATAGCACAATCATCAGGTCCTAATTTCGTCGCGTAGGTTAACTGAATATGATAGTCTTGGGCATATTGACAATGGAATTTAGTCCTTAGGAATTTATGGTAACTATCATAAGCTACTATAGAAGAGGCGCCTTGCCCAAAGAAATTAATCGTTTCAGATGAGTTAATTAGTTCAATGGCGGATTCTAATAATTCTTCATCAAGAGTTGCAATTAAATTTTCAAGTAATTCGATATTTGTATTCACAAGTTTTTGAGCGATCACAAAAGGTGAATCGGATTCACTAATATCTGAGAAGACAATCATTTCATTGCTTCTTTCCTCGAATGTTCTAAAATTTGAAGCGACAGAAATCTTAAAGTTTTGAAAACCTGAGAATCCTATCTTTTTAACAAACTTGAAAATTGTAGCTTCTGACAGCCCAGTTTCTTCTGATAAATTAGCCAAAGTTTTATTTACCACTTCGTTACCTAGATCAATCATATGCTTGGCAATGATTGATTCTGTTTTATTGAGTGATTTTTTGTATGGGTGAATCAATGTTTCTAAATAATTATAAGTCATAATATCCCTCCTTTATATTTAAATGATATTTTACAGATGTTCTACATCTCTATAATAAAAAATAAAATTTACTTTTGCAACCCTTTACAAATAAAAAATATTTGTTACAATGAAATAGAAATAAAAAAAGGAGGTCGTGTAATTGAAAATTGGAGTGGTAGGACTTGGTAAGATGGGTCTGAACATCGCATTAAACTTACTTGATCATAAAGAAGACGTCATGGGCTATGATGTATTTGAAGGAGCGCGTCAGGCAGCAAGTGAGCAACATGTTCCAGTCGCACAGTCACTAGAGGAATTATTAAATAATTTGGATGAACAAAAGGTAGTATTACTAAGTGTTCCTTCAGGTGATATCACGAATGACTTGGTGGCAACTTTAGTTGAGTCATTAACTGAAGGTGACATTATCATCGATGCCGGAAACTCAAACTATAAACATAGTTTAAGCAATTACAACTTGGCAAAAGCCAAAGGCATTGGCTTCTTAGATTGCGGTACATCTGGAGGTATGGAAGGTGCTCGTGAAGGGGCATGTTTAATGATTGGTGGAGATGAAGAGGTTTTCAAGCAAGTTGAGTTTATTTTTGATAATCTAGCAATTGAAAACGGTTATTTGTATACTGGAAAAGCAGGCAGTGGTCATTATCTAAAAATGATTCACAATGGTATCGAATACGGTATGATGCAAGCAATGGGTGAGGGCTTTGATATCTTACATGCTAGTCAATATGACTTCGATTTTGAACAGGTAGCTAGAGTTTGGAATAATGGGTCAGTCATTCGTTCTTGGTTGATGGAATTAGTTGAAAAGAGCTTCGCTGAAGATCCTCAATTAGATGATATCAGAGGTGTCGTAGACGCAAGTGGAGAAGGAAAATGGACAGTACTCGAAGCATTAGAGTTAAATATCCCAGCTCCAGTCATTACTGAATCACTCTATGCAAGAAGTGCATCGAAGATTGATGATAGCTTCTCTGCAAAAGTTGTTGCAACAATGAGAAACCAATTTGGCGGGCATGCTGTAGTTGGAAAGGAAGACTAAGATTATGACTAACGAAAATAAAATTGCAATCGTCAATTCTAGTAGTTTTGGGAAAATATTCCCAGATCATTTAGAAAGATTAAACAAACTTGGAGAAGTTAAAAGCTTTTCAGTAGACAGTGAAATCGACGGTAAGACTTTGGCAGAAACGTTACAAGGTTATAATATTATTATTTCAAGTGTCACACCATTCTTTACTCAAGAATTCTTTGACCATAAAGATGAGTTAAAATTAATTTCTCGTCATGGGATTGGCTACAATAATATTGATTTAGAAGCAGCTAAGGCACATAATACAGTCGTTTCGATTGTTGCGCCATTAGTTGAAAGAGATGCTGTAGCTGAGAATAATGTCACTAACTTATTGAGCGTAATGCGCCAAACGGCACCTGCTGCTCGTCGAGTACTTGACGATAAGTGGGAAGAAAGAGCGCAATTTGTGGGTCACGGCTTGAGTGGTAAGACGGTAGGCGTTATCGGTGTTGGTAACATTGGAAGTCGTGTCGTTGAGATTTTACGTTATGGTTTCCGTTGCGAGGTTCTTGCTTATGATCCATATAAAACAGCTTTGGAAATTGAACAATTTGGTGCTAGAAAAGTTGATGAACTTGATGAAGTGTTAGTTAATTCAGATGTCATTGCTTTATGTGCCAGTTTAAATGAAGGTAACTACCATATGTTATCTGAAGAAGAATTTTCTAAGATGAAGGATAATGTTTACTTATCTAATACCGCACGTGGAGCATTAATTAAAGAAGAAGCTTTAATTGCAGCGCTTGAAAACGGTAAAGTGGCTGGCTTTGCAACAGATGTGCTTGAAGAAGAGCCTGGTCGTGCGAACCATCCGTATTTAGCTTTTGAGAATGTTTTAATGACCCCGCATACATCAGCATATACGATGGAATGTTTAGAGGGAATGGGAGATAAATGCGTGTCCGACTGTGAAGCTATTGTCTTAGGGAAATTACCACATACAGTTGTTCAAGCAGTGAGTCACTACGTCAATTAAGGAGATGTTTTGATGATAGAAGCAATAAACGTCAAGGTAGGGCCTCAGTTTTATCGATATAGTGAAGGCGCGCTTGATTTAATTCCTGAGTTATTGAATGAATTTCAAGCACAGCGTGTCATGGTAGTTCATGGAACTATATCCTGGCAGAAAGCACAAGCCTATTTACCTTCATTACTCAATCATGAAGCTGTTGTTCACTATGAGCAATATAATGGCGAATGTAGTTATAATGAAGGAAATAGAATTGCCACATTGGTAGCAGAAAAAGATATTGATTTTGTTATCGGTGTTGGTGGTGGGAAATTAGCAGATTTAGTATTATATGCAGCGCATTTAGCAAACGTACAATTTGGAGTGATTCCAACGCTAGCAAGTAATTGTGCAGCTTGGACGCCATTATCTGTGATGTATAAGGATAATGGTATGGCCGAAGGCAAATCTGAACATGTTAAACGACAAGCCGCATTTTTACTAATGGAACCAAGGCTTTTAATCGATGCTCCCATTGAATATTTCATTGCGGGTGTCGCTGATACTATGGCTAAGTGGTATGAATCAGATATGATTCTAGAGCAAGAAGAGTTTAGCAAAGAATCATTTCCAATGATGGCTCGACATGCTGCTAGAATGTGTAAGGAAGTTATTCTAGAAGAGTCGACCAAAGCTATCGAGGATATGAAAAATGGTCAAGTGACACCAGAATTTATTCATGTGTCTGAGATCATTGTCGCTGTTGCTGGTTTGGTTGGTGGTTTAGGGGACAAATTCGCACGTAACACAGCAGCTCATGCACTTCATGATGCAATCTCAGCGTACTTACCTGAAGTACACAAGTTTTTACATGGAGAGAAAGTTGCTTATGGTATTTTTTATCAGTTGGCACTAGAAGGAAAATGGTCAGTCATTGATGATTTGATTCCTTTTTACCAACAATTAAATTTACCTATGTCACTCACACAGATGGGGGTCTACCCAATGTCAGAAGCTACGCTTTCAGATATCATTGGGCTAGTCCATAGCAAACAAAAGGTTCATTTACTTCCAATGGAAATAAATGAGGACATTTTGACAAAAGCACTGATTGATTTAGAAAGTTATTTAGATAATAAGGAGGTAATTTAATTGGCTACATTAACAGTATTACAAAGTTTAATCATCGCCCTTTGGGTAGCAGCCGTAATGTCGCGTTCATTTTTAGGGGGAGCAACTCTTACTTTACGTTTTTCACCCTTGATGACAGGTTTAGTTGTCGGAATCGTGATGGGTGACGTCGCACAAGCAATGATCGTTACAGCATCGATTCAACTGATTTATATGGGGGTATTCTCACCAGGTGGGACAATGCCTTCAGAACCATCGATTGCTGCAGCGATTGCAGTATCCGTTGCTCTATTAGGTAACTTAGCTCCTGAAGCAGCAATTGCAGTTGCCGTACCAGTTGGTTTATTGGGATCATATTTATACCAATTCCGTTTCTTCTTAAACACATTTATCGGTAAACGGACAGATACTGCTGTTGAAAACTTAGATCACGCTGGAATTACACGTTCAGTTATCTGGTACCCAACATTAGCTTCATTCCTATTATTCGTCCCATTAGTATTCGTAGCATTATACTGGGGAGCTCCAGTGATTGCTGACGTCATTGCAACACTTGAAGGTACTGTTGTCATTCATATTCTAGAAGTAGTTGGTGGCGGTTTAGCTGCAATTGGTATTGCAACAACTATTTACGTAATTGGACGTAAAGAATACTTGATTTTCTTCTTATTAGCTTATTTCTTGAGTGTTATCTTTGCAAGCTTAGGCGTAACAATGGTTACTTATGCTATCTTAGGAACACTTATTGCTGCAATGTTTGTACTTGCAACATCTCACTCAAACAATACTTCTGCTGCAACAACCGGAAGTGTTGATTATGATGATGACGATGATGACTTCTAATTAGACGAAACGAAAGGAGATATATAAAATGACAGAAAATAATTTAGATCCAAAATTAGCTCCGGAAGAGATTACAGTTAAAGACGTTTCAAGTGCTTATTTAAGATGGCACTTTGCAAACGAGATTCCTCACTCTTTTGAACGTTACTTGGCACCATCATTATTATGGGCCTTAATGCCAATCTTACGTAAATTGTACAAAGACGATGATCGTCTACGTGCAGCTTATGAAAGACAATTATTATTCTTCAACACTCAATTAACATGGGGTGGAGGGGTTATTACAGGTTTAATGTCTTCAATGGAACAAGAACGTGCTCGTCAAGAGTATAATGATGAAGAAATTACCATGTCTGATGACCTAATGTATAACACTAAAGCTGGTTTAATGGGGGCTTTAGCTGGTATTGGTGACTCAATTGACTCAGGTACAGTACAGTACATCTTTATTGCGATTGCAGTGCCTTGGGCACAACAAGGTAACCCAATGGGTGCTTTATTCCCATTCATCGGTTTCGCATTGTATCAAGTATTAATTGGTTTATTCTTTGCACGTCAAGGTTTCACTATGGGACGTAACGCAACTGGTTTAATGCAAAGTTCAGGCGTTAAAAACATCATCGAATTATTATCCATTCTTGGTATGTTCATGATGGGTGTACTTGCTGGAAACTATGTAAAAGTTTCTTCAAGTTTAGCATTTGATATTTCAGGTCGACCATTCGTATTACAAGACACATTAGATACTATAATGCCAGGACTTTTACCATTAGCGGTTGTACTAGGGGTATATTACTATTACACTAAGAAAGGGCTTAAAGTTACTCGTGCTTTAGTTGGTTTAACAGTGATTTTAGCTGTTCTAGCTGGAGTAGGTATCTTATAATAGTAATTTTCTAATAAGAAAGGTGAGTTAAAATGGGAGTAGTAAACTTAGCACGTGTTGATGAGAGGTTAATTCATGGACAAGTAATGATGACATTATCGAAACGTAATGGAGTCGATTCAATTTTCGTGGTAGATGATGTAGTAGCAAAAGATAAATTTATGAAAGATCTATACAAGAGTGCAGGAAGTCGAACTGGACAAAAAACAATCGTAATGACACTAGATAAATGTAAATACTATTGGGATGAGTTTGAATTCAAAGATTATAGCGCAATCGTGATTGCTAAAACAGTCAATCATTTTTATGAACTAGTTAAACATGGTGTACCAATTAAAGAATTAAACATTGGTGGAATTGCTCAGAAAGATCAAGAGAAAGATGTCTTAGTAACTAAATCTGTTTACTTAAATAAAGAAGACGCACTTAAATTGAAAGAAATGAACGAGCAATACGGCGTGGAGAATATTTACTTCCAAGCAACACCCTCTGCTCCAAGTACTAGTCTTAAAGACGTATTAGCTAAATTTGGCTTATAATTAAAGTGAGGAATGATAGAATGGATCAACAACAATTAATAAAAGATTGGTACATTCGGTATCATTCAATCTTTAAAAGCCGTTATACACTTGCGCAGAAAAATAAATTTTTGCAAAGTTTAGAAGCTGATATTAAACAATTTCGTGACGATATTAAACTTGATCACTTTAAGTTCTATGAAAAGAATGCCGCTGAATACCGTAATCTTTATGTCGGTAATATTAAAAATGCGAAAGTTATTTTCAGTACTTATTATGATACACCTAGTAAACATATTGAAGCGTATGAGTTTTTCAATATTGAAGAGCGTAAACGTAAAAAAACCAAATTAATTTTATTGTCATCTGTTCTTTATCTCTTAATAGGGCTTGCGATAACGTGGTTTATCGCAATGCCTATATTTCAGAATTTTGAAACATTTACATGGCAATTTATTTCGATGGTGATTGGTATGATTGTATACTTTTTCTTTTTCGGACAACTTGCACAAGGCTGGCCAAATCGTCAAAATTTAGTTCAAAATACCTCTTCAATATTAGTATTATTATTAGCCATTAGTAAGTTAAGAAAAAACAAACGAGTAGCTTATGCTTTTCTAGACGCTGGTAGCTTGAATGAAGGTGGACTCGATCGCTTGAGAGAAGAAACTTCAGCTAAAATTTATCATCTTGATAGTATTGGCTCTAAACAAGAGCTACATTTATTATCGAGTGATAACAATCTGTCTCACTTAATTAGTGCTCAGAAGGTAGATAATAGCTATCAACTGTCTTTAGAAGACTTACGGTCGCTTCAATTGAACGAAACCAATATGAATCAAGTATTAGCTATTATCGAAAAAGTATCCAAGGAGGTCTCAAAATGATTGGGATTATTATTGCAACACACGGTAAAATGAGTGACGGCATCAAAGATGCAGCTGAATTAATTATGGGTGGAACAGATTCGATTGAAACATTAAATCTTTTTCATGGAGACGATGTTTCAGAATTAGGCAACCAATTGACTGAAGCAATCAATAAAGTCGATGAAGGCAATGGTACAATTATTTTTGCTGACTTATTTGGAGCAAGTCCATATAATCAATCAATGATTGCAATTAACGGTTTACCAGAAGATAAGAAAGATAAAGTTTATGTAATCACAGGTGTTAACTTACCGATGATTTTAGTGGCATTAACTCAGAATATGGTTGGATCGAGCATCGAAGATGCCGTTGCTGCTATTCTAGAAGAAGCTTCAAACAGTATGGTTGTTTGGCCAACAAACGACGATTCAGATGAAGGCGATACCGATGATGACGAGGATGATTTCTAATTATCCAACGCTTCACGAACATATAAAAATGAAGCTAGCTATACAAAAGATGAGTCTTTTGTGTGACTAGCTTTTTTTGTATTTAATCATCATCTCTTGATATAAACGTTATGATGACTCTAAACATGAGGATTGTCACAAGCTGCCGTCTTTTCATCAAATAACCTTCTGGCCTTCTGTCACTCTGTTTTTATGAACGTTTTACGTCAAAACTTTAATTCCTTATTCTTTTCGATGGGGGGTTAATCGTCTTATTTGAAGCGAAGCATGGAGATTTAATATCGTATGTCAAAATGTTGCATAAAATCTTCAGAAGTGTTCACATAAATCCATTTAGAAACAAAGTTGAATGCGTTATCATTATATTGAAAGGGGACGATCAGATGAAGATTATTAAAGAAGGATCATTATTTTATTTACATTCAAAAAATATGACTATGATTATTGAAGAACACTCTGGGTATTTGTTCATGAAATATATTGGAGGCCAAGTGAAGCAGTACCATCAATCGAATGCGGTGATATTGAAGGACCATGCCTTTTCGGGTAATCCCTATCCAGAATGCAGAGAATTTTCCTTAGATACACAAAGAATGCTAATCGGTCAACATGGCTTAGGGGATTTCCGTCAACCGTCTATACGGATTCAACATGGCAATAATGATGTCACGGATTTTAGGTATGTTTCCTATGAGATTAATGCAGGAGTGCTTGCTTCAGAAGGATTACCGTCACCTTATTCGCAAGCTGAAGACGCGACCACTTTATCGATTACCTTGGCAGACACGGTCGCTGAGTTAGAATTAATCATACATTTTACTGTTTATAATACAAGTGATGCCATTACAACTTTTTCAGAAGTGAGAAACGTCGGCAAAGAACGAGCCGTCATTCATCAATTACAAAGTGTGATGTTAGATCTACCTAAGGATGATTACGATTTAATCACTTTCCAAGGAGCTTATGCCCGTGAAAAAACCGTCAGACGTCATACATTGAATCAAGGCATTTTTAGGGTTTCTTCTAATCGTGGAGCATCCGGTCATGCTCAAACACCGGCTGCCATTTTAGCTCACCCTACAACGACTGATGATTATGGTGAAGCTTTAGCGATTCAATTAATTTATAGTGGAAACTTTGAATTAATTTGCCAGCAAAGTCAATTAAATGATGTGCGTTTAAGTTTAGGCATTAATCATGAAAACTTCAGTTGGACGCTTGAAGCTGGCCAACAGTTTAATAGTCCTGTGGCCTTAATCAATTATTCAAGCAAGGGACTCAATGACTTAAGCCAGACAAGTCATGAGTTTATCACTCAGCACATCATACCAGAACAATTTGCTACGACAGCGCGTCCAATACTAGTAAATAATTGGGAAGCGACTTACTTTGATTTCAACCGTGATAAATTATTGGACATTGCCGAGCGTGCGAGTGAGTTAGGCATAGAACTATTTGTTTTAGATGATGGCTGGTTTGGTCAGCGAAAGGATGATAATTCATCTCTAGGTGATTGGCAAGTCAATGAGGAGAAAATCCAAGGAACTTTAGCAGAATTAATTGCTCAAGTTAAAGGCAAAGGACTACAATTTGGCCTGTGGTTTGAACCAGAAATGATTTCTGAAGATAGTGACTTGTACCGTACGCATCCCGAATGGGCGATTCAATTACCTGAGCGTCCTCACACGTATTCACGTAATCAACTAGTCTTGAATTTTGCGAACCCAGAAGTGGTTAACTATATGAAGAAATTGCTAGATGATTTACTCTCTCGCCACGAGATTGATTACGTCAAATGGGATATGAACCGCAATATAACTAATATTGGGAATGGTCAAGATTACGCTGGCAGCATGATGCAAACTCACCAATACATGTTAGGCCTATATTCCTTAGTGGAGTATCTGACAACGAAGCATGACCACATTCTATTTGAAAGTTGTTCAGGTGGTGGTGGCCGTAATGATTTAGGAATGATGCGTTACTTCCCACAAGTTTGGTCGAGTGACAATACAGATGCAATAAGTCGACTGCAAATTCAACACGGTAGTAGTTACTTACATCCAGTTATTTCGATGGGGGCTCACGTTTCAGCAGTTCCTAACCATCAAATGAATCGAATCACTGATTTAAAAACACGTGCGGATGTGGCGATGATGGGGAATTTAGGTTACGAGCTCGATTTAAACTTATTAACTGACGAAGAAAAGCAAGCAGTAAAAGAACAAGTCACTCGTTACAAAATACTGCGACCAATCGTTCAATTTGGTCAACAGTATCGCCTGATGCATACGGCGAATGAAACAGCCGTTCAATTTACATATGAACAACGAGTGCTCTTAACCTATGTCAAAGTCTTATCAACCTATGAAGACATGGAAACAACAGTCAAATTAAAAGGCCTTGAAGAAGACAGTTTATATTGTTTAGAAGAAACAGATCAACTGTATTCAGGCGCAGAATTAATGTATGCTGGCTTAACGATGGATACGCCGCGTGGCGACTTCCAAAGTCTGCAACTGTTGTTGACTAAAGTATAGTCCAAATGAAATGAAGTGAACAACTATGACAAGTATTTCTAAATTAATCAAACAATTTACACAACAAGCAATTGAGCTGAATTTAATTAGTGAGGTCGACCGTTACTATATCCAAAACCGTTTGTTAGCTCTTGTGAAAGTAGATGAACTAACCAGTGAATCATTGTCAGATGGTAATTTACCAGAGTTATTAAACAGCCTAGATGCCATCAGACACTATGCTCAAACACAAGGTTTACTAAGCACAATGAGCCATGAAGTCGAACAATTTGAAGCGGAAATCATGGATTTAGTGACACCGACTCCTTCAGTTTTAAACCAAACGTTCTGGTCGCTATATAAAGAAAATCCAGAACAGGCCACGGACTATTTTTATCAATTATCTCAAGCGAATGATTATATTAAAACGCGTCAAATCGCTAAAAACATTGCGTTTAAAAGCCCTAGTGACTATGGCGATTTAGATATTACCATCAATTTATCTAAGCCAGAAAAAGACCCTAAAGACATTGCTTTAGCTAAAAGTGCACCGGCATCTGCTTATCCGGCTTGTCTATTATGCATGCAAAACGAGGGCTATCAGGGAAGAAGCAATCACCCAGCCAGAGCAAATCACCGCTTAGTGCGACTGGTACTAAGTGGAGAAAACTATGGGATGCAATATTCACCTTATGTGTATTATAACGAACATAGTATTTTTCTAAGTGAAAGCCATCGTCCGATGGCAATTGACCGTGCTTGTTTTGAACATTTATTAGATGTCGTCAGTGTTTTGCCACATTATTTTGCTGGCTCGAATGCTGACTTACCAATTGTAGGTGGTTCAATCCTGGCGCATGATCATTATCAAGGGGGCGCCTATGAATTTGCAATGGATCGAGCCACGGTTCTTGAAAGTTTTTCGCTTGCATCCTATGAGGCTGTGTCAATCGAACTGCTGAAATGGCCAATGAGTGTCTTGAGAATACGCAGTTTAAACCGTCAGAATTTAGCAGATTTAGCTGAAAGAATTCACGAAATCTGGATGATTTATAGTGATCCAGCCGTAGACATTCATTCACATACAAATGGCGAAAGACATAATACGATTACGCCGATTGCCAGAAGACGAGGCGAACATTATGAAATGGATTTAGTCTTACGTAATAATCGAACTTCCTCGGAGTATCCAGAGGGGATTTTCCATCCTCATCGAGACGTACAACACATTAAAAAGGAAAACATTGGTTTAATCGAAGTGATGGGCTTGGCGATCTTACCGCCACGTTTGCTGAGTGAACTAGATGGAATCAAACGATACTTATTAAATGAAACAACGTTAGATGCTGTAGCCCAACCCCATCAAACATGGGCGCAAGACTTGAGACAAGCACATCCATCATTTGATCGCCATACGATTGACCGTTTCATTGAGTGTGAAGTTGGTGCGAAATTCAGCCGGATTTTAGAAGATGCGGGGGTCTATAAGCAAACAGACACAGGCTTAACTGCCTTTAAAAAATTTATCAACTATCTGATCGATACGACTGATAAAGAAAGGGGATACTAAACACAATGGAAATTTTTAATAAAATGAAATCGGGTGAAATATATAACTCGGCTGATGATGAGTTACTAACGATTCAAGCAAGAGCTAATCAAATGGTCTTTGATTATAATCACACACCGCTTTATGAAAAAGAGAAACGTCAAAGCCTAATCAAAGAAATTTTTGCTTCAGTAGGTGAGAATGTGACGATTGAAACACCTTTCAATGCTAACTGGGGACTAAACACAAGTTTAGGAAAGAATTTTTATTCAAACTTCAATATGACTTTAGTAGATGACGCAGACATTACGATTGGAGATTACGTTAAGTTCGGGCCTAACTGTGTGTTAACAACGGCGAGTCATCCAATAGAACCTAGCTTACGTAGACAAGCATATCAATTCAACCGTCCAATCGTAATCGCAGATAATGTCTGGCTAGGGTCAAATGTGGTTGTTTTTGGTGGCGTGAGTATTGGTGAGAATAGTGTCATTGGCGCAGGAAGTATTGTAACAAAAGATGTACCAGCGAATGTGGTTGCTTATGGTAACCCATGTAAAGTCATTCGGACAGTAAATGATGACGAGTTTTATGATGAAGTGTAAGAAAACGGATGAAATAACAATATGGCAAAAGAGCCGATTTAATATGAGGAGATGACTTATGATAATTCCAAACTATTTCGAAGATTTGAACAGATTGAGTGTTAACACAATGCCACGCCGTAACTATTATGTACCTTACTCAACAGCTGAAGCTGCAAAGACGTCCTTAAATCGACGCGAATCAGACTTATATGTTGATTTAAACGGGACGTGGGATTTCCACTATTTTGATAATGTTCGCTTGATCGATCAAGAATATTGGTTAGCGTCAAATACAAGTAAATTAGACTATGATTCGATTCCAGTACCAAGTTGCTGGCAATTACATGGCTATGGTCAGATTCAATACACGAACACTGAGTACCCAATTCCTTATGACCCGCCTTTTGTACCTTATGACAACCCCGCAGGCTTATACAAGCGTACACTAGACATTCAAACGCTAGAAGCAGGTGAATCTGTTCATTTGAACTTTGAAGGGGTAGACTCAGCCTTTTATGTTTGGGTCAATGACCGCTTTATCGGTTACTCGCAAATATCCCATGCTAATCAAGAGTTTGATATTACCGAAGCACTACACACAGGCAGCAACCAACTATCAGTATTAGTGGTTCAATGGAGCGATGGAACATATTATGAAGACCAAGACAAGTTCCGTTATAGTGGAATTTTTAGAGATGTCTTTTTATTAAAACGACAAGCAAAGCGCATTAATCACTTTAAAGTAACACCAGACGTGACGGAGGATTTACAGACCGCAACTGTGTCTCTCGATATTCTAGATGCGCTTGGAACTGAACAAGTAACAGTCAGTTTATTCACACCAAGTGGTGAATTACTTGAAGAAAGAAGCATTAACATTTCTGAGCAAGCAAACTTTAAAATAGCTCAGCCAGACTTATGGGACGCAGAGCATCCTAATTTATACTTACTAGTATTAAACGTTGCTGGTGAATACTACCGTCAAGAAGTTGGACTAAGGCGCGTTGAAATTAAGGATAAACAATTATTTGTTAACCATCAATCGATTAAATTAGTGGGTGTTAACCATCATGATACACATCCAAATACGGGAGCGAGCGTGACGGTTGAAAATCAAATTCATGATTTAGAACAAATGAAACTGTATAATTTTAACTCCGTTCGTACCGCCCACTATCCTAAGACTGCAGAATTCTATGAATTAACCGATAGAATGGGCTTTTATGTCATGAGTGAAGCAGATGTGGAAACACACGGCGTGGTTGATCTATACGGAGTGGGTGGAAACGACAACTATAACTTAATGGCGGATGATCCAGAATTTTCTAAGGCTTTTGTTGATCGGATGGATGCAAGTATTGTGCCATTTATCAACTATTCTTCGATTATTATGTGGTCAGCCGGTAACGAATCAGGTTATGGTATTGGGATTGAAGATGCCTTACGTCATGCTAGAGAACTCGATCCAATTCGTCCATTACACTATGAAGCTTATTGGTACCGTGACCGCTCAATAGACTTCAATGACGAGTTTATTGATATGTATAGTCGTATGTATCCGTCAGTGACTGAAATCGAAGAGTTATACTTCAATGATGGCATCGACCGTCCATTCATTCTCTGTGAGTATATCCATGCGATGGGGAACGGTCCAGGTGATATTAAAGAATACTATGATTATATGATGACAAAACCAGAATTTATCGGGGCTTTTGTTTGGGAATGGGCAGACCATTCGGTTAACTTAACAAGAGGAACAGATGAAGAGCCGGTTTACCGTTATGGTGGCGACCATGGTGAGTATCCACATGCGGGTAACTTCTGTATGGATGGCTTAGTTTATCCAGACCGTACGCCACATACAGCCGTTCTAGAACACCGTCAAATTTTTAGAAGGATTCTATTAACCGAAGCAGACAAGACGAATTTAAGCTTCACCTTTAAGAACTTATATGACTTTAGTTACTCAAGTGAAAAAGTGTCTTTTGCGGTTGAATATTATGATGTGAAAGGCAAGTTGCTTGAAACGAAATTAATAACGGATTTCGACATTGCACCACAAGCTGAAGCGACCCTAGCATTAGACGTACCAGCAACTATTAAAGAAGCGCTAGGAAGCGTACGCTTTGTGACGTCGATTGCCAATGACCCAGACTATGACGGCCATGAGTTGGGCTTTGATCAAGTCATTCTAAAAGAATATGAGTCAGATTTAATCCCAGTTCCTTCTGTTAAAGCGATCCAAGTAACGGAAACTCTAGCGGACTTTGTAGTGACAATAGGTTTAGATGTTGTAAAATTCAGTAAACGTAATGGCGCAATTAGCCAAATAACCCGTAATGAACGAGACCTGTTGGTTAGCCCAGGAGAATGGACGATTTGGAGAGCACCAATTGATAACGACCGTAATATTAAGAAAGAATGGTATGCAGCCAACTACGACCGTGCTCAAACAAGAGTTCATGAATTTGATTACGTCGAAAACGCTGAAGCGCACATCTTTACTTTCCGCGGTGTAATCAACTCAGTTGCCCGTCAAGAGATTATTAACTTTGAAATCAAGTGGTTTGTGAATCAAAACGGCTCGATTTATCTAGATATGGATGCTGAAAAGAATCCATTAATGCCATTCTTACCACGGTTTGCTTTACGCTTACCAATGATTTCGCAAATGGACAAGGTATCTTATTACGGTAACGGGCCATACGAAAGCTACCAAGATAAACACTATGCGAGCTATTTGGGGACATTTGAAGGCAGAGTATCTGATTTCTACGAACCGTATGTGACCCCACAAGAAAACGGCAGTCACAATTTCGTCAAAGACTTAATGTTGTCAAGTGAGAAGGAGCGTTTAGGCTTTACAAGTGAAATACCATTCTCATTCAACGTGTCAAACTACTCAACTAAACAGTTAACGGACGTTATGCACCGTGACTTATTAGAGATAGAAGATGTAACATATTTACATCTAGATGTTAAACAAAGTGGCTTAGGAAGTAATGCATGTGGACCAGTCTTACATGAAGCTTTCCAATTTAATGATCCACAGTTCACATTTGGCTTAAGTATTTTCTTACTATAAAACGATAAAAGTCTTCCAGCCCTAACTCTATGAGAAAGGGCGGAAGACTTTTTTATTTCGATATAAAATTATTCAACTGTCATGTGAATCTTCGGCCATCTTGCGGTACATACTCGGACTCATACCAAATTCTTTTTTAAAATTCTTTGAAAAGAGCAATTGATTATCATAACCTATTTCATAAGCCACTTCGTTAACGGTTTTATTGGTTGTGTGTAGCAATTTTTTGGCTGTTTTTAACCTTTTTTCCTGTAAGAATTCTTGAGGGGACATCTCATACTTATGTTTAAATAAGCGGTAAAGGTAACTACGACTAATGCCGATATAATTGGCAACGTCCGTAATTGTCATGCGTTTACTATAATTTGATTGAATATAATCAAAAGCTACTTCCTCATAACTACGCTGTGGCAATTCTAAAGAATACTCTTTATCTCGAAACTCATTCGATAAAGTCCATAATAATTCATAGACTTTAAATTTATACCAAACCGTATTATTTGTTGAATCTTGATTATTTTTGGTGAACAAGCAAATCTCTTTCAAGACCTTCGCAGCTTGGCTGTCTGAAGTAAAGCGAATGATTGATTCATTTTTTAAGGTCGTTAATTTTAAGTAACTTTTTAAATGACGACCATTGATACCTACCCAATAATATTTCCAAGGATGTTCTTTATCTCCATAGTAGGTTACTTTTGTTCCTCGTCTGACGATAAAACCGTCACCAGCAGATAATTCATAAGATTGTTGATTAACCTCGTAAATACCACTGCCAGACTCAATGTAATGGATGACAAAGTTTTGATAACTATTGTAAGCATAAGCTTGATTCGGGAAGAATTGTTGAATCCCACATTCGTCGATACTGATATCATGATCATTTTTTTCAAAGTACTTCCAAAGTTCTTTCATAAGGTTCCTCATTTCTAATGAAACATTTTGATATAGACTGTCCTCATTATAACATATAAGTAAGCGGTTTTAAGGACTATAATTATAATTAATAAAACGCTTACAGAAAGGAATGTTAAAATGAAAAAGGTCGTTAAATTTTTCGCACTGTTTGCTTTACTTTTAAATGTTGGAGGTTTCACAGCATCTAAGGTACAAGCTCAAGAAGAGGTTACTGTATGGGCTTGGGATCCTGCCTTTAATATTCGCGCGTTAGAAGTTGCTAGAGACATTTACTTAGAGGAGAATCCTGATTTCAATTTATCAATCGTAGAAAGTGCACAAGATGATATTGTTTCACGATTAAATACATCACTAAGCTCTGGGGTTACTACTGGATTACCAAATATCGTTTTAATTGAAGACTATCGTGCACAAAGTTTCTTACAATCATATCCAGATGCCTTCTTCCCAATGACAGATTACTTCAATGTTGATGATTTTGCAGAATATAAAGTTACAGCCACATCACTAGATGGTGTAAGCTACGGGATACCTTTTGATACTGGTGTAACTGGATTATACGTTCGTGTCGATTTATTAGAAGAAGCTGGCTATACATTAGAAGATGTAACTGATATTACTTGGACACAGTTACAAGAAGTGGGTCAAGCGATTTATGAGACAACAGGTGTTAAATTATTATCAATGGACTTAAATGACTTAGGTCTTTTACGTGCAATGATAAACGCAAGTGGTGCTTGGTATACTGAAGATGACGGCTTAACACCAAACATTACAAACAATGACGCTTTAAAAGAAGCATTTGTGACCTTCAAGTCAATGTATGATGCAGATTTAGTAAACGTTCATAATGACTGGGCGCAAATGTTACAAGCTTTTAACTCAGGTATTGTAGCGACAGTTCCACAAGGTAACTGGATTACACCATCAATCGTAGCAGCTGAAGATCAAGCAGGACAATGGGCAGTTGTGCCATGGCCTAAACAAGACATCGAAGGTTCAGTGAACGCTTCTAACTTGGGTGGATCATCATTCTACGTATTAAATATTGAAGGTGCAGAAGAAGCAGCAGCCTTTATTGGAGCAACAGTAGGTGGAAATGAAACATTCTATCGTACTATCATGAATGAAATTGGCGCATTAGGCACTTACTTACCATTATTAGAATCAGATGCTTACGAAACTGAAGTAGAATTCTTTGGTGGTCAACATATCTATGCAGACTTTGCTGAATGGTCAGGAGAAATCCCTTCAACTAACTATGGTTCACATACTTACGCAATTGAAGATATCATGAAAAATGCGTTACAACAATACTTATCTGGCGGAGACATCGATGAAGTGTTCGAAGCAGCCCAACAACAAGCTGAAAATCAACTACAATAATTTATCAGTTTAGTTAGAAGTTTACATTGATTGTAACCAAATATTTCTGGACGGGACTATTCTACAGTGATATTTGGTTACTTTCTTTATTTAAAAAAGGGGGCATTTACAATGCACATGACTAACACGAGAAGAAACAAAGTGATGGGCTTACTATTTATTTCTATTCCCACTCTGTTAATTATATTATTCTATTTCTATCCAATGGTTCGTTCATTCTTGCTTTCAATGCAAAGTGGGATGGGGGTCAATTTAAACTGGGTGGGAATTGCCAATTATCGTCGTCTACTGGCAGATCCAGTATTTAAGCAAGCTTTTAGTAACACGCTAATTTTCTTGATTTTTCAAGTACCAATCATGGTGATACTTGCAATGTTCTTTGCAGTACTACTAAATCAGAAAACCATAAAATTACGAGGCTTATTTAGAACAATAGTTTACTTGCCTTCAGTTACCTCATTGGTTGCCTATTCACTAGTGTTTAAATATCTGTTTTCTAATACTGGAATCATCAATCAGTTCTTATTGTCTTTATCGATTATTGATGCACCAATTATGTGGTTGTCAGACCCAGTTTTAGCAAAAGTAGTTATTATCATTGCGATTACTTGGCGCTGGACAGGTTATAATATGATTTTCTTTTTATCAGCTCTTCAGAATATAGATCCTGGTATCTATGAAGCAGCCGATATTGACGGGGCAAATAAAGTGGAACAATTCTTTAAAATTACGGCACCATTATTGAAGCCGGTGATTTTATTTACTACTGTTACTTCAACGATAGGTACACTACAACTCTTTGATGAGACGATGAACATAACACAGGGTGGACCAGGAAATGCCACCTTAACAGTGTCACAGTATATCTATGATTTAAGTTTCAAATATACACCAGACTTCGGTTATGCATCCGCAGTGTCCTTTGTCATTGCAGTTGTCATTATTGTTCTTTCAGCGCTTCAAATGAAAGTGGGGAATCGAAATGACTAAAAAATCCAATAAAGTATTAACGTATCTATTCTTAATTATGATGTCGATCATCTTTGCTTTTCCATTCTACTTTTTAATTGTAAGTGCGACTAACACAAGTGTCGATGTGACTAGTGGGCGCATGATGCCAGGATCAGCCATTTTAGATAACTGGAAAGCATTGGCAGAGCGTACTGATTTGTTAAATGCCTTTAAAAATTCAACAATTATTGCCTTTGGACAAACGACTCTCGCATTATTAATCGGTTCTATGGCAGGTTATGGTTTTGAAATTTATCGTACGAAAACCACAGACTTTATATTCAATTTCTTGTTAACATCCATGATGATTCCATTTGCAGCGATTATTATACCTTTATTCCAATTATTTGGTGTATTCAGTAGTGTCACTCCTTCTATTGGGATAAACTCATATGTCTCAGCATTTCTCCCGTACATTTCTACTGCCTTTCTAATATTCTTTTTCCGCCAAAACACCAAAATGTTTTCGCGTGAGTTATTGGAGGCCGGTAGAATTGATGGCTTAAGCGAATTTGGCTTATTCCTTCGAATTTATATGCCAACAATGAAAAACTCTTTTGCTGCCGCAGCTATTATTACCTTTATGAACAGTTGGAATAATTACTTGTGGCCATTGGTTACATTGCTGTCTCCGGATAAGCAAACGGTCCCATTGTTGCTGTCGAATTTAGGTTCAAGTTATGCACCAGATTACGGTATGATGATGTTAGCCATCTTAATTTCAATGGTTCCGACACTAGTTATTTTCTTCTTGCTACAGAAATACTTCGTAGCAGGTATGCTAGGTTCGGTTAAATAGTTACTAACTATAGCTTATTTGATGTTTAGATTGTTAAACATCAAATAGCTTTTTTCAATATATAAAATCATTCAATGTCAACAATCGTCTAGGCCTGTCTTACGCTGAGGCAGTTGCAGTTGATTGAGAAAGTAAGATCGAAGAAGGAATACAAGTTAAAAGTGGGATTCCTTTTGACAGACAGTAGAGGTGGGTGTTAATGACTATCCATATAGCAGCGAATGTAAAACCAAGAAGTCATCAGCTTAAGTGGCAGGGCTTAGAATTTTATCGCTTCATTCATTTCGGTATTAATACTATGACAAACAGTGAATGGGGAAAGGGACATGAGGATTTAAGCGGCTTTAATCCGGAGAGTTTAGATACTAAGTAGTGGATAAACCCATTGAAATCAGCAGGGATGAAAGGCGCAATTTTAACGTGTAAGCATCATGATGACTGTTGCTTATGACCTAGTAAATACACAGAGCATTCAATTGCAGCCACACCGTGGAAAAATGGGCAAGGTGATATTGTAAAAGAATTTTACGGCGCATGTAAAGATTAGGATATGAAATTTGGTTTGATTTATCAACTTGGGATGTGACAGAAGGAACGTATGGTTTTGGAAAGAATATGATGATTTCTTCGTTGCCCAACTAGAAGAATTATTAACTCAATACAAAGAGCTGTTTGAAGTGTGATTTGATGGCGCAAATGGAGAAGGGCCAAATGGTAAACATCAATATTATGATTGAGAACGTTATTATGCAACGATTCGTCATTTTCAATCAGAGACTGTGATTGCGATTTGTGGTTCTGATGTTAGATGGATTGAAAAATGAAGGAGGACACACCAGAGACAATGAATAGAATGTTGTCCCTGATGAACTGAAAGAAGCCGATAAAGCGGCTGAAATCTCTCAACAAACAGTAGATAATCCTTTCCTTAAAGAATTGAAATCAACGAATCAGGATTTAGGCAGGCGAGACTCGCTTTGTGCATATCAAGGAAATCTGATATGGTATCCAGCAGAAGTTGATGTTTCTATTCGTCCAGGTTGCTTCCTTCATCCTGAAGAGGAACATGCAGTCAAAACGGCCGATGAACTTTATAACTTATACAAGAAAACAGTAGGGGGAAATGCTACTTTACTATTAAATATACCACCTAATCGTGATGGCTTAATTGATCCGATTGACGTGGCAACATTAAAAGAACTGGAGGCTAAACTGAAGAAAATTGGATGATGTCAATCTGTTAGACGGAGCTGGAATGGCTGATTCTTCAATAAAAACAAACGGTCGATATAAATTCACTGATGGATTCTTCGTTAGATTCGGTCTACTGGAGTCCAGAAGAAACTGATGTTCAATCTTGGCTTGAAATTACATTTGAACAGGAAAAATGCTCAATACGATTATACTTGGCGAAGCCATTCAACAAGGACAACATCTTGAAATGATAGAAATCAATGGGCTAATTCATGGTGACTGGAAAATAAATAACAAAAGTTGGTTCAAACGGTTATAAAAAGATTATCGCGATCGGAAATAGGACCTTAACTGAAATTAAATTCAAGTTTAGTCAGTTTAGAAAGCAAGTCACTGTTAATCATATAAAATTACTGAATATTGATAATTAACAGTGTAATCAAGCACGAAGAGACTACATGAAGCAAATCATTTGTTCGGTCGATTTTGTTAGTTATGTACTACTAAACTTTGAAGATTGCAAAGACATAACAACTCTGACGGAATAGATGAAGATTTATTTTGGGTCATTCTTCTGACTGAATATTTACAACATTATCTATTTGTTTTGCAGGAGTAGAGGATGTAGCAGACCATCATGTCATTTGAGTGACCACCGGGCAGATTGTACTCAACTTGATTAGAATCATAAGAAAAACCAGAAAGTATTAAAGGGCGTTGGTCATTAAATCAACGGATTAACGGCGAAAGATGCATTAGTTATTCAAACCATTTCTCAAAACGTTACATTTGAAGCCAAGCAAGGCTATCGTGTGTCCTTTACGTATGAAGCGAGTTTGGATGATACCTAGCCTTCTTTAATTAGAGAGGGGGCTTATGATGCGCACTGTGACTGAAAGTATGTCACTCTTAAAAAGACTTGGAAGAATAACGAAATGGCAATGCTAGTTTCCTTTGATGTGACTGGATCGACACCGGGTCAAAGGTGGATAAGAATTTATTCGGACAGACGAACTAAAATTCTTTGCTTATAACGGTAGATAATTCGCCACAAACCGATAATTAATAAAGGAAAAAAGAAGCCTGTCTATGCCGTGGCATGTACATGCTTCCTTTGTTATTTCAGTTAAAAATGTAACTAGTAGGTCTAACATCGTGATTAAAATGACAAATGATAGCAAGTTGTGCTTTCAAAGGTATCCCCTTTTTCTAAAAGAACTGACCCAAATTGTGGACGATTAATCGCATCCGGAGCTGCTTGAGTTTCAACCGTAAGGCCCGCATAAGGCTCCAAGTCATGCCCCCAAATAGATGTAGGTACTGGCACAGCGCTATGCGTGTAAATCACAACAACCGGTCGATCAGTTGTCACAATGATTGAACGCTCATTATCTGGATGAAGAATTCTTAGAGCATAAAGAGAGTTGCTATCCAATACAAAGGGATGGTCAAAGCCATCAACTATTTTGAATTGTGGATGCTCACTAGTAAATAAATCCCCAAATACGGTGGGGGTTCTCAAATCGAAAGGTGTATTTTCAACACTTTCAATCTCACCCGTTGGAATGGCATCTTCTTTGATAGGTAAAAATTTCGATGCTTTAACTTCCAGAATATGATTTTTAATGGACGCATGCTCGCTACCATTTAGGTTGAAGTAGACATGGTTCGTTGGATTAAAAATTGTCATGTCATCACTCTTTGCAAAGTAGTTAATCGTCCAGTTATTATCGTTATCAAATGTATGAGTCACAAGGTTATGAATCGTTGCAGGGAAGCCACTGGTTCCGTCTTGTTCAGTGTATTTAAATATAACACTGACTTGATTATCGCCCTCGACCACGTCATAAGCCCATTTTTGAATGTCATATCCATCTTGACCACCATGTAAATGATGATCATTATTATTAATATTTAACTCATGGACTTTGTCTTTTAAACGGAATGTACCGTTTTTTATCCGACCAGCAATCCTACCGATTGTAGCGCCATAATAGTAGGTGCGAGCAACAAGTGCATGTTCGGCATTATCGTAACCTAAGATAATGTCATCTAATTGACCAGTATCAGTTGGTACTTGCCAACGATTTATGCGTGCGCCTAAATCCGAAAAACTAACAATAACTCCGTGTTTATTCTCAATAAATATTTCATCAAATGCTTGGTCATTTAATTGACCAAAAGGCTTAATATATACTTTCATAAAATGCTCCTTTTTCATTAAATTTCAATGCTAGAACCTTTTATCGGTTGCTAACAAGACAAGAATATTATACCATATTATGGTAAGGCTTTCATGAATAAGGATTATAAAAAATGTAACAGCAGAGGAGAAATGTACGAATGAATTCAATTGTTGCAATGCTAACAGACAAATATAAAGAAATTTTTTCAACAGATAAAGAGCTAAGAGCATTTTTTTCACCAGGTCGTGTGAATTTAATTGGTGAACATACCGATTATAATGGTGGGCATGTGTTCCCAAGTTCCATTACTCAAGGTACTTATGGGATTGCTAAAAAACGTGAAGATCGTGAGATTCACTGTTATTCAATGAACTTTGAAGAAGGTGGCGTGATTGTTTTTAACTTAGACGACTTGTCATTTGTTGAGTCAGACAGTTGGGCAAATTTTGTAAAAGGCATGTTGAAGTATTTAATTGAGGCAGGCCATTCGATTGATTCAGGCTTTAACGTATTGATTTACGGCAATATTCCGAATGGGGCGGGCTTATCCTCCTCAGCTTCATTGGAGTTATTAATCGGTGTCATCGCAGAAAATTTATTTAATCTAACTCTGGACCGATTAGATTTAATCAAAATAGGACAGAAAACTGAAAATCAGTTTATGGGTGTGAATTCAGGTATCATGGATCAGTTTGCGATTGGTATGGGGAGTAAAGATATGGCGATTTTCTTAAATACCAATACATTGGATTACGAATTAGTACCTGCTGAATTCGGTGATAATGTCATTTTGATTATGAATACGAATAAGCGAAGAGAATTAGCGGATTCTAAATATAATCAAAGACGCAGTGAGTGTGAAGAGGCACTTAGACGCTTGCAGACAGAATTAGCAATCAATAGTCTAGGTGAAATGACTGAAGAGAGCTTTGAGGTTAATCGTTCTTTAATTAATGATGAGGTATTAGAACGCCGGGCTAAGCATGCTGTTTACGAAAATGTCCGAACCTTATTGGCCAAAGACGTGCTAACTAAAGGCAAGCTCAAAGAGTTTGGTGAATTGCTGAATCAATCACATATTAGCTTACGAGATGATTACGAAGTTACTGGGCTTGAACTAGATACATTGGTGGAAGCTGCGTGGCAACAAGCAGGCGTACTTGGTGCGAGAATGACAGGTGCTGGAATGGGTGGTTGTGCGATTGCTCTCGTAAATTCAGAAAAAGTTGAAGAAGTGAAGGCAGCTGTTCAAGCGGCCTATAAGGAAAAAATAGGATATGCTGCGGATTTTTATGTCGCACAAATTGGTGATGGAGCAAAAGAATTAGTTTAGATTTCAAGCCATCATACATTAAAAGAGCCTTGAGGGGTTGACTACAGACATTAGTCAATCTCAAGGCTCTTATTTTATTTTTTAAAGGCCAATACTCTGGCGTTTGTAACTTGGCGAATATCGCCATGTTGGTTCTTCGTGATTGTTTCGTATGAGACAATGCCCTGTTGGGGTTTCGATTTTGAGGGTTTTATATCGGTGATTGTAATGGTAACTGACAAAAGATCACCAGCCCGAGTAGGGCTAGGCCATTTTAGGTCGACGCCTGCACCAATTAAGCCATCCGCTAAGGGGAGGGAAAGGACTGTTAATCTCATACTAACTGCAGCCGTTAACCAACCACTTCCAGCTAGGCCTTGAAAAAACGTTTCTTTTGCTTCTTCTACCTCTAAATGAAAAACTTGTGGGTCATACTGTTTAGCAAATGAAATAATCTCCTCTTCAGTTATTTCATAGTCTTGACTACTTTCAAAAACATCTCCGACGGTTAAATCATCTAAATATAATTTTGCATTCAATTTGTTGACTCCTTTATTCATGATGTTAGCGTTATCTTAATCAATTGCGTTATTCTTCGCAAGCTTTCTGCTTTTTAGGGTCAGTTTTTAATATGGAAGTTACCGGTAACATGGTATAATAAGGCTATGGAGGATTAACTATGGATATAAAATTAATTAGCCAAGAGAGGGCTGAAGATTTAAATATGCCAAATGAAGCTTTTGAGTTGTTTGGTAAGTTGAATGTTCAGCGATTAGATCAACAATGGGACTATTCTATTCATTACTTTGAAGAAAGTAGATGGGATGTTTTTCCTGATGAGTCCTATGATTGGCAGCAAGTAATGGCTCAAGGCTTTGCCTTGGGGGCGTATGTTGATGAGCGATTGCTTGGCTTAGCAATCTTCCAAGATGATTGGAAAAAATTCATGTACTTGCATGATTTAAAAGTGACGCAAGCCTACCGTAATAATGGTGTGGCTGCTGAACTAATTAAAAAAGGTCATGAGTTAGCCTTAGAAAGAGGTTACCGTGGCATCTATACGATAGGCCAAGATAATAATCTTGCGGCTTGTCGCTTTTATTTAAAACAAGGCTTTTTGATTGGTGGCTTTAATGACTGGGATTACCGTTATACTCAACAAGCCAATAAAGCGGATATTTATTTTTATTTGGATCAAGCAGCAACAAAGCCAAAGGAGCGGACAGTATGATCGATCATGAATGGTTTAGTGTCCGTCAATTAGCTGAAAAGACGTATGCAATAAGTGAGTGGGGCCATTGGGAAAAGGTCCATTCATTTTTGTTAATTGGTCAAGATAAAGCGGCCTTAATAGATACCGGCTTAGGCATTGCGACTATCAAAGAAGTGACGGACCAGCTGACTGATTTGCCAATCAGTGTCTTAACAAGTCATGTCCATACGGATCATATTGGTTCCCATGCTGCATTTGACGATATTTATGTTCATGCAGCCGATGAGGCTTGGTTAAAGAATGGTATTCAGGGGCGGACTTTGGAGCAAATTAGGTTCGACTTAACTCGGGATTTAACAAGCGACCTGCCGGCCTATTTTGACCTGGAGGGCTTTGTGCCTTTTATGGGTGAAGCGAGTGGGCTCTTAAGGGATGGTCAGCTGCTTGACTTAGGTCAGAGGTTGGTGGAAATCATTCATACTCCGGGGCATTCGCCGGGACATGTCGCTTTCTTGGATCACCAGACGCAATTTTTATTTACGGGCGATGTTTTGTACACACAAACGCCGGTTTATGCGTTTTATCCCTCAACGAGTCCAGAAGATTTAGTGACTTCTTGGGAGAAATTGAGTCGTTTGCCCAAAATCGCAAAAGTTTTTGGTTCGCATAATCAGCTCGGTATCGAACCGAGTATTCTGGATGAGGCTGGCCGAGCAGCGGCTTTTTTGCGACAACATGAGCTTGTTCATTGGGGCAGTGGCCTACATGAATTCGGGCAATTGAGTGTGAAATTTTAGAACAATTGAAGAATAATTTTATCAAGTAAAGGAGACGCTATGAAAAAAATTGGTATTTTAACGAGTGGTGGCGACGCACCAGGGATGAATGCGGTCATTAATGGAGTAGTTACTGCTGCTAAAGCAATGGATATTGAGGTAGTTGGTTTTATGAATGGCTTTGATGGGCTAATTAATAACGAAACTATGGCTTTACCAATCGCTTTTGTGAAGCAAATCAATGCTTTAGGTGGGACTGTCTTAGGGACTGCTCGCTCTGAGGCTTTCATGGATCCACAGGTACGTGAAAAAACGATTCAACGCTTAAAGGATGATGGCTTTAGTGGCCTGGTAGTCATCGGTGGTGATGGTAGTTATAAGGGGGCTCAAGCGATTATCAAGTTAGGTTTTCCGGTTGTTGCTTTGCCAGGCACGATTGATAATGATATTCCATTGACCGATTCAACGATTGGCTTTAGAACCGCACTCAATAATGTGATGGATTCTGTCGACCGGATTGTCACGTCAGCGGCGAGTCATGGTCATAACTTTGCGATTGAAGTGATGGGACGTCGTGCGGGAGATATCGCCTTGTGGTCTGGTATCGCCTTAGATGCGGATGTGATTATTACTCAAAAAGAAGAATTCAATAGTGAGTACGTGATTGCTGCCCTAGAAGCCTCCAAAGCGTCTGGTAAAAAATATCGTTTGGTGATCATTGCTGAAGGGGCAATGACTGCAGAAGAATTTAAAACGACTATCGAAAGTGAGTCTACATTTAAAATTCATCCGCTCTTACTAGGACATATCCAAAGAGGTGGTATGGCGTCACTAGATGATCGAATTGTTGGTAAAATTTATGGTGAAAAAGCGGTAGATTATTTAGCAAATGGTGGGACTGGCTGTTGTATGGGAATTCGCGAGCAAGAAATTGTCAGCCAAGATATTGATGACGTCTTGTCAGCCACAAAGGAAATGATCTTACCTTTTTCATATACAGCAAACAGCTACCGTTACCATATTTAACTAATGAATAAAGGGGTATAAACCATGCAATTATTTGTTGACGGAGATGCCTCGCCAGTTAAGCAGGATGTGATTGACTTGGCAGAAAAATTTGGGCTCACAGTGCAAATTGTCACCAGTGTCGACCACTATACGACGCGTGAATATCCGGCTTTTGTTAGCATGACTTATGTGGACAAGGGACAGGACATGGCGGATTTCAAAATCGTCTCCATGCTTCACAAAGGAGACATTCTAGTCACGCAAGATTATGGCTTGGCCTCTTTAATCCTGCCGAAGGCACGGGTCTTACATCATACTGGCTGGGAATATACAGCGACGAATATAGATCAACTCTTAGCCAGTCGTTATCACAGCAGTCAATTAAGAAAAGCTGGCCATCGAACCAAAGGACCGCGCCCCTTTTCACAGGAGCAGCGCCAAGCCTTTCGAGAGTTACTCGAACGCATGATTAAAGAAGAGCTAGCCAAACATCAAAAGCAGTGAAGCTGCTAGAATAATCAACCAATACAAAGGGGGAGAAGGCTATCGCAACATTAAAAGATGTCGCTCAAAAAGCGAACGTATCAAAGATGACTGTTTCGAGAGTCATCAATCAGCCCGAATTAGTCACGGAAGAATTAAAAAATCTTGTTTTTCAGGCCATGGAAGAACTCAATTACCGTCCCAATACAGCGGCTAAAGCATTAGCCCGCAATCGAACGATGGTAATTAAGGTCTTAATTTTAGAAAAAATGGACATCACAGAACCTTATTACATGAATCTTTTAAATGGTATTGCTCAGGAGTTAGATAAATATAGTTATGCCTTACAATTGATGACAGAAAATTCGGTCGACTTAGGAAATTGTGATGGCTATATTATTACTGGTACCCGCAAATCTGACTTTGAATGGATTCCTCAACTAAATAAACCAGTCGTTTTGTTTGGTGAAAATGCGAATAACATTCCATTTGTCGACTCGGATAATCAAGCTGGCATTGAGACTGCCACGCAATACGCAATTGATCAAGGCTATGAGCACGTGATTTTTATGGGAATTGATGTACCGGAATTATTTGAAACATCACGTGAGAATGGCTATCTATCAGTGATGGCGCGCTATCCAGAAAAGGAAGTGGCGATTCATCGAATGAAAAATAGTTCATCCTTGGCCGCTCGTCTCACAATGGAAGAGATAAAATTTAAGCCAAACACTTGTTTTATTTGTGCCTCGGACCGAATCGCGATTGGCGTTGAAAGAGGGTTGCAAGAGTTGAATCTGACGATACCAGATGATTATGGCATTATCGGCTTTGACGGCGTTTTTCTGGATCAAATTGCTTCGCCGAAATTGACCACAATGAAACAAGATATCATTGGCATGGGCCGCGCTTGCGTCAAGCAACTGATACATCAAATTGATAAAAAGAAATTAAAAACACCGAATGAAATATTTGACGCCACCCTGATTGTTCGTGGGACAACTAAATAAGAGTTAGCCAGCAATAAGACCTCAGCAAATCGAGGTCTTATTTTATTTTCTCAGCTAGTTTAAAATCCGAAGGCAAAATAGGAATAATAAATTTGTGGTTAAATTAACATATCAATAAGGTGATGCCATTATTAATCAAATAGATATAATAATGTTTTTGGAAGTAATCGTGACTTTCTGAAGACAAGAAGAATGTCGCCAAATTTTTATGTTTGGAAAGATGTTAACGGTAACAAATGAAAACGCTTGAAAATATGAAAGCGGTATAGCATAATGTGATTAGGGAATAAAAGGTTGCGCGAGTAACCAAAAAACAAGGAGGGCCCTAAATGAAATTAAATTGGAAGAAATTAGCTCTAGCATCAGTTTCAGCATTAGCCGCTTTATCAACTGTAGCAGGTACTATTACTCAAGTAAAAGCTCAAGAAGGCGAAACACTAATTGTTTCAGCAGCCGGTGTTTATGACTACGTCAGCGCACATATCGCAGAGTTCGAAGAAGAGTACGGCGTAACTGTCGAAGTGTTAGATGCAGACATGTTTGAAATGTTAGACGGAATTGCTTTAGATGGACCTGCAGGGACAGGTGCGGATGTATATATTTCACCATATGACCGTATCGGATCTCTAGGAATGACAGGACAACTAGCCCCTGTAACATTAATTGATGAAGCTGGATACGACGAAACAGATATCCAACAAGTCTCAGCAAACGGCCAAATATTTGGTGCTCCAAGTGTTATCGAAACATTGGTAATGTTCTATAATACTGAATTACTAGATGCAGCTCCAACAACTTTCGAAGAATTAGAAGCAATTTCTCAAGATGAGGCTTATGCTTTTGAAAATGAAGAAGGTAAAAACGTTGGTTTCTTAGCTAAATGGACTGACTTCTACTTCTCATACGGATTAATCGCTGGTTACGGTGGTTACGTATTCGGATCTGAAGGTACTGACTTTAATGATGTTGGTTTAAACACACCAGAAGCGGTAGCAGGTATTGAATATGCAGTTGACTGGTTCCAAAACGTTTGGCCACAAGGTATGCAAGATGTAACGGCTTCAGGCGACTTCATGAACCAATCATTCTTAAACGGTGATACTGCAGCAATCATTAGTGGGCCTTGGGATGCAGCAGCCTTTGCAGAAGCTGGCTTACCATTCGGCGTCGCTAAAATTCCTACATTACCAAACGGTGAAGAATATACACCATTTGGTGGAGGAAAAGGTTGGGTAATCTCTAACTATTCTGAGAAAAAAGAATTAGCACAACAATTTATTGACTGGGTATCAACAGAAGAACAACAAAATCACTTATACAATGAATTAAATGAAGTTCCAGCTAACCATGCATCACGTGATGCGGCAGTAGCAGCGGGAAATGAATTAACAACTGCGGTTATCGAAGTGTATGCAAACGCAGAACCAATGCCAAATATCCCACAAATGGCAGAAGTTTGGGTTGGCGCTGAGAACTTAATGTTTGATGCTGCTTCAGGTAACAAAACTGCACAAGAATCAGCAGATGCAGCGGTAGAGTTAATCACTCAAACAATTGAACAAAAATACTAAAACGATTAAATAATAGACTGTCTGGTGGGCTAACTAAATGCTCACCAGCTTTTTATTCGAGGTCATACATTAATTTAGAAAGAAATACGCAAGTTTATTTTTTAGTGGCATGCGTATCAAGGAGGTTTTATTGCATGGAACAAACAGCCAAACCAAATCATAGTCCTCATACAGCGAGACTGCTCTCAATTATTCCAGGCTTTGGGCAATTATATAATCGACAACTTATTAAAGGACTACTCTTTCTAGTGGTAGGCGCTTTATTCATTTATGAAATGTACACTTATGGGATTTCAGCTTTTGCTGGCTTGATTAGTTTAGGAAGCGTGGCGGGTGAAGATCATTCACTGTTCTTAATGATTCAAGGGACCATTCAAATTTTGGTGACGATTATTTTCGTCTTCTTCTATGTTTTTAATATATATGATGCGGGAAAAGTTGCTAAAAGTAGAAAACTTGGTTTAAAAGTCAATCAGACAATCAGTGAATTATTAAATAACGTTTACCTAAATGGTTTCCCTTATTTATTAATCGTACCTGCTTACCTATTCATGATTTTTGCCATTGTATTTCCGGTATTAGTTACAATTTTTATGGCTTTTATGGATTATGACTTTATGACGACACCTCCATTTAATTTAATCAGTTGGGTTGGAATGGAAAACTTTGCTGATATTTTCTTCTTAAGTACTTTTAGAGATGCTTTTTTCTCAGTACTTAGTTGGACGATTATTTGGACGGCTTGTGCAACAACGTTACAAATTGTATTAGGTGTACTTACTGCGGTAGTTGCGAATCAAAAATTTATCAAAGGTAAACGTATTTTTGGCGTTATATTCCTATTACCTTGGGCAGTCCCAGCTTTTATCACAATCATGACATTTTCTAACATGTTCAATGATTCAATTGGAGCGATTAATACACAAGTTATTCCGTTCATTAATAATCTACCTTTTGTAAACATTGGCTTAATTGCATGGAAAACTAAACCATTCTGGACAAAGCTTGCGATTATCATGATTCAAGGTTGGCTAGGCTTTCCTTATATCTATGTAATGGTGACGAGTATTTTGCAATCTATTTCAGAGGATTTATATGAAGCGGCGCGTATTGATGGAGCTAATGCCATTCAGCAGTTTAAGAGTATTACATTACCGGTTATCTTGTCCGTTGCAGCGCCAATCTTTGTCACACAATATACTGGGAACTTTAATAACTTCACAATGATCTACCTCTTTAATGATGGAGGACCGGGAAGTGCCGGTGGTGGGGCAGGTCAAACTGATATTCTAATTTCTTGGATTTTTAAGTTAACAACGAGTGGTACTCCACAGTACTCAATGGCTGCTGCTTTAACGCTAATCGTTTCTTTAGTTGTTATCTCAGTCTCATTAATCGTATTCAAACGTACGAATGCGTTCAGTATGGAGGATGTTTAATATGAAAAATCTCAAAACTTCAGCGAAATTTAGTAAGTATTCAGGACGTTTTTTTACTTATTTATTCTTAGTTACTTTATCTGTGATTATCATTTATCCACTAGCAATTACTGTTACATCAGCATTTCAACCGGGTAACACAACGGCCTTTGCTTTAAGATTAGATACTCAGTGGACACTTGAAAACTTTAGACGTCTTTTCGAAGAAACACGCTACTTACAATGGTATAAGAACACATTAATCGTTGCGATTACAACAATGGTAGCTCAGGTGTTTATTGTAACAATTGCTGGTTATGCTTACTCTCGTTACAATTTTATCGGTCGTAAACAGAGCTTACTAGCTTTCTTAGTGATTCAGATGGTGCCAACTATGGCAGCTTTAACAGCTTTCTTCGTTATGGCATTGTTATTAGATGCGATTAATGAGTTTTGGTTCTTATCTTTCCTTTACATTGGTGGGGGAATTCCGATGAATACTTGGTTAATGAAAGGCTACTTTGATACAGTACCTTATGATTTAGATGAGTCGGCTAAGTTAGATGGAGCAGGTCATTTTAGAATCTTCGGTCAAATCGTGTTGCCCTTAGTTCGCCCAATGATTGCTGTGCAAGCATTATGGGCATTTATGGGACCGTTTGGAGATTATATGCTATCAAAATTTATCTTGCGTAATCAAGAGTACTATACGGTAGCGGTTGGTTTACAGACATTCATAAATGATACACGAAATCAAAGAGTCGCCTTATTTGCGGCAGGGGCCATTCTAATTGCCTTGCCAATCTCAATTTTATTCTTCATGCTACAGAAAAACTTTGTTTCTGGTTTAGTTGCAGGTGGTACAAAAGGGTAATGAGTTAAATAGTACAAGGCATCGTGTTTTCTACCAGGAAAGCGATGCCTTTTTGTTTGTAATTTATGTTACACTTTTATTAGTTCAAATGAATGGAGAGTCACATTATGGAAATTTTCCCTTTAAACTATATCAAATATAGTTTTTCACCTATTTTAAGTTTTACCAAACGTCAGTATTTAAAAATTTGGCAGATGATTGTAATCATATTTGTTTTAACTGGTTGTTTATTAATGCCGATGTCCTTTAGTCTAGGGCGTATTAAAGAAGTGAGTTTAAATGACTTTGTGCCACAGGCAATGTCAGTGATTACATCTGATTTTGTAGAAGAAGTACAAAACTTAACACCAACAGCAGGAGGCTTTGAGATTACAACAGATACGATAATCTTAGATGAAAACTCAACTATTCTTGCTTTATATTCTGAAGAAGCAGATGGACTAAAGGCTATCGAGAATAAAACGGGGGTTATTTTGACCTCAACTTCCTTTCTAATAAAAGAAGCTGATCGTCCGTTGATTCAACAAACTTATCTAACAAACTCGACTTTAACTTCAGAGGAGTCAGAAGAAGCTATGATTAGTGAATTATCACGCCAATGGTTTGAAGTCAACCGGATGTCTGTTGTGTTAACCAATTTTATTAATGTTTGGCTATTAATGTTATTAAGTTCTTTATTTGTAATTTTAGGTTCGAGCTTATTCCTATCATTTATGCGCTTAAGCAACCTTTATAGCATACAATCCTACCGTGAAGCCTTACATATCTGTTTACATGCCTTTTTACTTCCAACCTTACTTGCCACATTACTTGGCTTTTTCACTCAGGATCCAATTCTGATGTTGACTTTCCAAGGAATTGGATTTGTTTTAGTTCTATTATGGATGTATTGGAAGACTCATTTCCAAGATAAATATGTTGCTAAGCAACAAGCGGCTGAAGTACCCAAATAATGAAACAGCCAAAGTAGACTAAGCCTAATCGGGTATCACATTTAAGAAGCCAAATGGTGAAACCGCTTGGCTTCTTTTTAATCTAATTGAGTAACTATGTTACAATAGTGAAAATAAACCGCTTGAATGCTAAAGAGACTTACATGGCAATCAGAAAGGGGGAAAACATGAAGAAAATAGGTTTTATTTCCGATTTGCATATCGACTCTAGTCCAAAGTATCAGCCAGAAGATTTCTTGAGCACGCTCGCTCATCTGATCCATGATCGTTATATCGACACTTTAATTATTGGCGGCGATATTTCTAACCATCATAGTACGACCACTCGCTTTGTCGAGAGGCTCCAACAGATTACGGGTGTGCCAATCTATTTCATCCCAGGCAACCATGATTATTGGGAAATGGAAGAGGCCGTGAAACATACTAAGCAAGTACATGAAATATTTAAAAGTCATCCTCAATCTTTAATGAATGCGCCCTTGGTATTAAATGAACAATACGGCATTGTTGGTAGCCCAGGTTGGTATAATCATACTTATCACGACCCAAGGTTTTCAAAAGAAGAATTGGAAATTGGTAAATATCGAATGGCAACTTGGCAAGATAAAGTGCACTCGAAATGGCCTGTGAACGATGGTGAATTATCTAAGTATTTTAGTGATGAAGCTAGAAAACATATTGTTCAAGTAAATCGCCCAAAGATCATCTTAGTCACGCATGTCATTACCATTCCTGAATTTACGATTCCAATGCCGAATAAAATATTTGATTTCTTTAACGCTTATATCGCAACCAATGATTTTGATGATATATATCAGGAGTTTAGTATCGACTATAGCGTAATGGGGCATGTACATTATCGAGGGGAAATTCAACGAGATGGGACGAAATTTATTACCAATTCTTTGGGTTATCAAAAGCAATGGCGGACGAAGGAATTGTATCGAGAATTAACTGATTCTTTATGGGTCTTTAAACCATGAGTTCGAATGAAAAGGGCTTGTTTCGCCAGCAGTTTTAATTTGTGTTGATCCAAAGATCAATGATTCTTGTTGTTTTATTATGGACTCTTGCTCTTAGATACAAGGGGCTGGAAGAAAGAATCGAAAAACTTTTATAATAAGGTTGAGTTATTGAGTTTGAATTGAGATAATGACTTCAATAGTTTCCAATTGCGATTAAAGGAGTATGTTATGCATATTAGTAATGTTATCATCGAATTTGTTAAAAGAGTTATTCAATTTAACGATCAATTTGAAGAGATGGACCATAATTATCTTTGTAATCAAGTATTAGCTTTGCTTGGTGAGGAAGATTTTTCAGCTGTTCCAGAAGAAATAAGTGTTTTAAAGGCAGATACATTAGTATTGTTGGATGCCATGGTAGATCAAGCAGTTGTCAATCAAGTCGTTGAGGATTTTCAATCGACCAGAGAAATTTTAGAAAGTCGCTTAATGGACTTTATGACGCCTGCCCCCTCACAAGTGAATCACAAATTTCATGAATTACGCCAACAGTCGCCTGAAAGGGCAACGGATTATTTTTATGAATTAAGCCGTCGAAATGATTATATTAAAACAAGAGCGATTGCTCAAAATATTGAATTTTCAACGGAGACTCAATATGGACCATTGGAAATTACGATTAATTTATCTAAACCAGAGAAGAATGCTAAGCAAATATTAGCAGAAAGCCAAGCTAAATCAGTCAAATATCCCCAGTGTCAGTTATGTATGGAAAATGAAGGCTATTTAGGGAAAGTCAATTACCCAGCGCGTTCAACTCACCGGGTTATTCGAGTAGATTTAAAAGGTGATGCTTGGGGCTTTCAATATTCGCCGTATGCTTATTTCCCAGAACATGCAATTTTCTTAGCAGAAGAACATCGTCCAATGTCGATTACTAAGCAGACTTTTGCTAATTTATTATATTTAATTGAACAATTTCCACATTATTTTATTGGCTCAAATTCTGATTTGCCTATTTCAGGAGGGTCAATTTTATCGCATGATCATTACCAAGGGGGCCATTATGATTTCCCAATGGCTAAAGCAGCAATCAATTATCATTTCCCTTTAAAGCAATGGCCAAGTATTTCGGCTGGAATTGTTAATTGGCCAATGTCAGTCATTCGTTTACAGAGTAAAGAAATCGAAGACTTAGTCGAAGCAGCTGACTTTATTTATGAAGAGTGGAAAGCCTATTCGAACGACGCCTTGTCAATTCGGTCCTATACAGAAGATGGAGTGCGTCATCATACCTTAACGCCGATTGCACGTCATAATGGGGAAGCTTATGAATTAGATATTGTTTTACGTGATAATAACACATCCGATGAGTTTCCAGATGGGATTTTTCATCCTCATCCTGAAGTTCAACATATTAAGCAAGAGAATATTGGCTTAATTGAAGTGATGGGCTTAGCGATTTTACCACCTCGTTTAAAAACAGAGTTAGCTGAAGTTAAAGCCTTTTTATTAAATAATGACCACCAATTAGAAGAAAAGCATCTTGATTGGGCAGAAATGATTAAAGAAACACATGATATTACTGAAGAAAACGTTGATGACATAATTAAATCAGAAGTCGGACATCGTTTTGCGACAATTTTAGAGCATGCTGGTGTCTTCAAACATGATGAAATTGGAGTGGAAGCCTTTAGAGCTTTTGTTGATGGCTTGACTCTCAAATAAGACGCGCACATAAAATGAAGCGAAAAGAGTTTGCATTAAGTATTGATATTGGTGGAACAAAGATAGCCTTCGCTTTGGTTGAGCGGTAGGGCCACTTAAAACTTTGTATACGAGTCTAAGTAATTCACAAGATGCCCAAGCATTATTCCAAAGCATCTTAAGTAGAATTCAAAAAAATTTAAAAACAAGTAATCGAAAGTTAAGTGAACTTGCAGGGATTTGAATTGCTTTATCAGGGAAAGTAGAACATAAAAATGGTGTGAAAATTTTCCAGTTGCTGAATCTCTAAGAGACACTTTAGAGGTAAAGCTACCCATTGCAATTAATCATGAGGTTAAAGTGGCAGCTTACGCCGAACATCATACAGAAGCAATGGCTGCAGATGAACTATTTATCTGTGTGACAATCTCGACTGGGATTGCCAACACTCATAATATCAATCATCAAATGATTCCTGGCTCAGTCTTTTCATGCGAAATAGTCTTTTTACCGATTTCGTACGGGAAAAGACTGAAACGTTAGAGAATATTGTGGATGGAGCGGCAATCGAAAAAGCTAGACGACTTGTTTATATTGATGATTCGATTAAGACGAGTGAGGTATTTGAAAAACATATTCTTGCTGATAAGAAAGCTATTAAAATTATCGAAAATTGTGCAAAGAGTTTTGCATTAGGTTTATTTGTGGTGATTTGCGTTTTAGAACCTGCTCATATTACGTTGGGCGGTAACGTGGCTTATCATAATCCTCGTTTAGTGGCTGCAATCAAAGATAGCTTACTTACTGGACTCGTTCATAAAGACCCTGATCACATCCTAGAGCGTTTGACGGTATCAACGATTGGTGCGGGTTTACTTAGTGTTAATCACGATATTTAACTGAATCAGTTATAGAGGACCCTTTTATTCCAGTCATATTCAGACGGGAATGAAGGGGGCCTTTTTATGTTCTAATTCATGATTCTGACATATTTTGTTGGCGGTGCTTTTTACGGTTACTCAAGGGTGTTTGTTCATACTGTTTTTGGGATTTTAGAGAAAAATAGGTAGTTTCCACTACTGTAGAAGTGATACAGTGGAAGGAACAGAAGATTACCAGCAGCTAACTTGAATGATAGAAAGCATCAATATGAATCAGCAAGAAAGTAAGAATAGTGTTATAATACTGCCATGCGTTACGAAAGAATAATTTGATAAGGAAGGTTACAGATGCCAAAAAAAGAATTGTTCATTTTTGATATGGATGGCTTAATGTTTGATACAGAACGACTTGTTTATGAGTGCTACTTTGAAACAGCTAAAGTACATGGCTTCGAATTAAAACCCATTGTCTTCTCACACGTCCTAGGCAAAACACAAGCGGACATCGTGAAAACCTTACAGACTATTTATCAAGAAGATGAAGCGGTTGTCAAATGGCGAGAAGATATTACTAATTTAAAATATCAACTCATAGAAGAACGTCGGACCGTTCAAAAGAAACTCGGGCTAGTTGAAATTCTAGAATTTGCGAAAAGTAATCAAAGCCAAATAGCAGTTGCCTCTTCATCTAAGCGACAGGTGGTTGACCTTTATTTAAAATTAGAAGGTGTGAGCGATTACTTTGATATCAAAGTGGCGGGGGATGAAGTCAGTAAAGGCAAACCCAATCCAGAGATATTTTTAACCGCTTGTAAAAAAGCTGGTGTACATCCAGACAACGCTATTGTGATGGAAGACTCACCCGCTGGTGTAAAAGCAGCGAATCGAGCGAACATTACGTCATTCCATGTGAAGGACGACTTATCGGATCTACCATCTTATCCAGGGAAAATAAAGATTGCGACAGATCTATCGACGCTTAAGCTACCGCCTATCCAAGCAGATTATTCAGTGAATAATTTACTTGAAGTGCGTGATTTTATTCAAAAACATGCATTCAACCTCTAAGATAGACTAACGAATGGCATGAAAGAAAGGAATAAAGTTTATTGGAGAAACTAAATGATAAAGAAATTGTTAAAATTGCTTCGATGTATTACGAAGAAGGTCTGACACAAGCAGAAATCGCTCGTCAAAGAGGTGTGTCACGTTCGTTAATTTCCAAAATATTGATGGACGCCAAAAATGAAGGTATCGTTGAAATTATTATTAATAGTGAAAATGCTTATACAGCAAGCATTGAGCGAAAGTTAGAGAAGCAATTTAATTTAAAAAATGCGATTATCATTGATTCATTTAACTTAAGCCACGATGAAATAAAGAAAATGGCAAGTCAACAAGCAGCCTTATATTTGAAAAGTATTGTTGAAGATTACCGCAGTATCGGTATTTCTTGGGGGAATTCATTAAGAGGGCTGGTGGATCACTTTCCATTTATTAATCATCCAGATGTGAGCGTACTGCCTCTCATTGGTGGCTTGAGTGATGATTATTTCGATATTCAGTCGAATCAATTATGTTACGATTTAGCACGAAAAATGCGAGGAAAGGCCAAGTATTTATATGCGCCTGCCTTGGTATCTAATCAAGTATTACACGAGGAACTGAGTAACAACCGTGCAATCCAAAGTGTACTTGAAGAAGGACGTTTTGTGGAATTAGCTTTGGTCGGAATCTCGAGTTTAGACCAAGAAACTAATATGAGACGGATTGGCTATTTAAGTGTCGAAGATGTCAGCGAATTAGCGGAGAAGGAAGTCGTTGGTGTGATAAATTCCCGTTTCTTTGATAAAACGGGAACTGAAGTGAAGGCTGATATTAATCAAAACGTATTGGGCGTAAGTCTAACGGACCTAGCGGATATCCCATTAGTGATGACCGTAGTTTATGGTGATCGTAAAGCTGAAGCAGTCAAAACTGCTTTGGATAATCGACTGATTAATGTTCTTGTGACAACCGATACCCTAGCTGAAAAAATAGTCGATCAAACAATTGAAGAAGAGAATGAAGCGAATATAAAATAAAGGAGATAACAATGGCGAAAGTAGAAAGTTTTTCATTAGATCATAATGTTGTTCAAGCACCTTATGTAAGGTTAGCGGGACAAGAAATACACTCAACAGGTGCAAGTCTTCAAAAATACGATTTGCGCTTTTTACAACCAAATCAAGAAGCGTTAACGACTTCTGCGATGCACACATTAGAGCATTTTTTAGCCATTCATATGCGAGATGAGTTGCCAGGATTAATTGATATCTCACCAATGGGCTGTCGAACAGGTTTTTACCTCGTTATTTGGGACAATCATACAACAGAAGAGATAGCCAAGGCATTAAAGAACGTACTAAAGGTTGTGCTAGACGCTACTGCAATTGAAGCAACAACTGCCAAAGAATGTGGAAACTATAAGGACCATTCTTTATTTAGTGCGCAAGAATATGCTAAACAAGTATTAGAACAGGGGATTAGTATTGATCCATTTGTACGAAAAACGATTTAGCTTTAACAACAAAAAAATCGCTAGTTAGACTTCTTAGAGAAGCCAACTAGCGATTTTTTGTTATGAAATTAGTTGTTGTGTGGTGTTAAATGCCAAATTTCATTGTTGTATTCTCTAATTGTTCTGTCAGAAGAGAAGAAGCCAGCTTTTGCAATGTTAACAATCGCTTTTTCAGTCCATGCAGTATGGTCTTCGTAATCTTTCAACATTTTTTCTTTTACTTCAATATATTCTTCTAAGTCAAGTAAGGCCATGAACCAGTCTTTTGATTTAATATCATTGTATAGACGGTTTAAGCGTGTACTGTCGCCTAAAGCTAACAATTCGTCACTTACAATGAAGTCAACAATCGGTTTGATCGTCTCACGCTCGTAAAACTCATGTGAGCGGTAACCGTTAGTGTTGTATAAATCAATAACATACTGACTTGATTTACCGAAAGTGTAAATGTTATCGTCGCCTACTAAACCGTGAATCTCAACGTTTGCTCCATCCATAGTACCAAGAGTTAACGCACCGTTTAACATGAACTTCATGTTACCAGTACCACTTGCTTCTTTAGAGGCTAATGAGATTTGTTCTGAAATATCAGCAGCAGGAATCAAGTACTGAGCATGTGCTACGTTGTAGTTCTCAACCATCACTAATTGTAAATGCGGACTTACTTCTGGATCGTTAGCGATTAATTCAGATAAAGTAAGGATTAAATGAATTATGTCACGCGCGATTGTATAAGCATTAGCTGCTTTACCACCGAATAATACAGTGATTGGTGTAGTTGGAATATTACCAGCTTTGATGTCGAAATATTTATGGATAACGTACATCGCATTCATTTGTTGACGCTTGTATTCATGTAGACGTTTGATTTGAACGTCGATAATTGAATGTTCGTTAATATCAACACCCATTGTATCTTGTAAACGTTTCTTCAAGCGTAACTTGTTGTTGAATTTAATTGCACGTAATTTTTCGATTACTTCAACATCTTCCTTGAAATCAAGTAAAGTTTCTAAGTTTTCAGTTTGTCGCCAGTCTTCACCGATTAATTGATCTAAGTAATCAGCTAATCCTTTGTTAGCATCCATAATCCAACGACGGAATGTGATACCGTTTGTTTTGTTTGAGAATTTTTCTGGGTAAATTGCAAAGAAATCTTTTAATGTTTCAGCTTTTAGAATATCACTATGTAAAGCAGCAACACCGTTTACACTATAACCAAAGTGAATTGCGATGTTTGCCATGTGTACATTACCATGGACGTCAATGATTTCAACTGCTGTGTTGCCAGGGAACTCATTTTTCTTAAGTTTGTCAAGTTGACGAATAATCGCAACGATTTCTGGCATGACTTCTTCAAGTTCATTGATTGGCCATTTTTCTAATGCTTCAGCTAGAATAGTGTGGTTCGTGAAAGCTGTCATAGATTGAACAATTTGCACTGCTTCGTGGAATTCAATACCGCGAGCCGTTAATAAACGAATCATTTCTGGAATTACGAAAGCAGGGTGAGTATCGTTAATTTGAATAACAGCAAAATCTGCTAAGTCATGTAAGTTGCTTCCTTTTTCAATGGCTTCATCGATAATTAATTGTGCACCATTTGAAACCATGAAATATTGTTGGTAAATACGTAATAATTCACCTTCACGGTCAGAATCATCTGGATATAAGAATAAAGTTAAGTTTTCTAAGATCTTTGTCTTATCAAAATGAATTGTACCATCTTCGATAATGTCAGCATTAACACTGTCGATATCAAATAATCTTAGACGGTTACGTTTTTCTTGGTTGTAGCCTAAAACGTCAATGTCATAAAGAGTTGATTTTAAAGTGAATTTTTTGAAAGGTACTTCATAAGTACGTTCGCTTTTGATTAACCAGTCATCACCAGTGATCCAAGGGTCTTTAATCGCATGTTGTTGATTGTCTTTAAAAACTTGCTTAAACAAACCAAAGTGATAGTTTAAGCCAACACCGTCACCGTTTAAACCTAAAGTAGTGATTGAGTCTACGAAACAAGCTGCTAAACGGCCTAAACCACCATTACCTAATGAAGGTTCAAACTCTGCTTGTTCAATATCCATGATGTTTTTCCCGTTAGCAATCAACTCGTTATTTACTTCATCGTAAATTCCTAAATTTAATAAGTTGTTTGATAATAACTTTCCAATCAAAAATTCTGCAGAAAAATAGTATAATTTCTTTTTATCTTCATGTGTAGGTAGATCTTGTGAGGAATCACGAATTAAATCTAATAGTACTTTGTACAATTCTTGAGAAGTACACTCTCTAATAGGCTTATTAAATAAATCTAAGGTATATTGTTCTAATTTAGTCATTGTTTTCTCCTTTTTTGCTCCTAGTAACAGTTAAATAACAGTCCTTGTTAATAGAATTCAGCATGTTGTAGCTTTATATTGTGTGTGTAATGTTTGTATGTGTGTATTAAAAAAAATTATTGCTTTTCTAACTTTTCTTCAGTGGATTCCAATAATAGATCATCAGCAATTACTTTATCAGCTGGAAGGTTTTTATGATTTAATCGGAAGTAAATTTCACTTAATTCATAAAGCTCTTCACTTAAAGCATCAGTTATCGCATTATCTGTCATTCTCCATTTCCAGTTAATCCCTATGGTAGATGGAGTGTTCATACGTGCATCATTATCTAAATTCAATAAGTCTTGCATTGTATATACCGCTAAGTAACTTGGTGAAGCTGCGATACCTCGATTCAATGCGTGAGAAATTGTTTCGTCTTCCTTGCGATGTAAGTAACGATTCGCTTGCTCTTGAATCTCAGGAGACGCAGAATCTTTAAACCAACCTAAGGCAGTTTCATTATCATGAGTCCCTACATAAGTAACTGAGTTTTCAACATAACGGTGTGGTAGGTCGATACTATCTACCGTACTAAATCCAAATTGTAAAATACGCATACCAGGGTAACCTGTGCCTTCGCGCATGTCGATAACTTCTTGCGTCATAAATCCTAGATCTTCTGCAATAATTTTAACGTTACCTAAGCGCTCTTTAATAGTATCAAACAAAGCGATACCTGGCCCTTTAGCCCACTTACCTGATGCGGATGTTTTGGCATCGGCTGGGACTTCCCAATAAGATTCAAAGCCACGGAAGTGGTCGATTCTAACAACATCGTATAGTTTAAAGCTCTCTTCCATACGAGTTACCCACCAATCGAAATTATGACGCTTCATGTATTCCCAATCATAAATTGGATTACCCCAGAATTGTCCGTCTTCTGAAAAGTTATCTGGAGGAGTTCCTGCAATAACTGTTGGACGTTTTTTCGAATCAACTTTGAAAAATTGTGGTGTGGACCACATTTCAACACTATCACCAGCAACATAAATTGGCATATCGCCAATGATTTGAATGTTGTTCTTGTTAGCATAAGTTTTTAATTCATTCCATTGTTTAAAGAATAAAAATTGAGTGATCCGGTGGTAATTCATTTCGTCTGCCAACATTAGTCGATATTTCTCTAATGTTGATTCATCACGGTAGCGAATATCTTCATCCCATTGTTCCCAAGAAACTAAATTGAAGTGTTCTTTAATTGCCATATACTCAGCGAATGGTTCTAGCCAAGCTTCATTCTTTTCTACGAAGAATTTGAATTCAAATATTGCTTCGCTTTTCAAAAAGTTTTTAACAGCTTTTTCTAGAATAGGGCGGCGATTATTAAAAATAAGTCCATAGTCGATATTCTCTGAATCTGAGCCAAAATCTACCTGTTCAAAGTCAGCCTCTTCTAAAAAGCCATCTTTAACAAGTAAATCAAAATCTATAAAATGCGTATTTCCAGCAAAAGCTGAAAAAGATTGATATGGAGAATCGCCATAACTAGTTGTTGTTAAAGGTAAAATTTGCCAGTAAGTTTGACCTGATTTTACAAGAAAATCAACAAAATCATATGCAGATTGTCCGAAAGACCCGATACCAAATTTATTTGGTAATGAGGAAATATGCAATAGCACACCACTCGATCTTTCCATAGGGAATCCCCTCCTTAAAGTTTTATCAAATTCATTATAATGAATCTTTCCATCAAACGCAAACGTTTTCGTTAAATTAGTGTAAAACTAATGATATTCTTAAAAATACCTTTTTAGATAACATTACCATTGCAAGACTTAAACCGTTTTCGTATAATGGAATGGCTAGTGCCAACGTTTGCGTAATAAAATATAATGATGTGAAAAACGATTGATTATTCAGGAGGTTGAAGTCTTGGCTGTAACAATAAAAGACGTTGCATTTAGAGCAGGAGTTGCTCCGTCGACAGTTTCGCGAGTGATTCAAAATAATCCCTCGATTAGTGACGCAACAAAAGAAAAAGTAAGATTAGCAATGAAAGAGTTAAAGTATTATCCAAATTTAAATGCTAGAAGTTTAGTGAGTAGAAAATCATTTGTCGTTGGGCTGGTTCTACCAGATGCAACCGATGCGTTCTACCAGAATCCATTTTTCCCAACTGTATTAAGAGGGATTAATGATGAAGCATCAAAATCTGGTTATGCCTTACTCTTAGCAACAGGACAAACAAGTCTACATCGTCAAAGTAATGTAGAAAAAATGGTTCATGGTCGACAAGTAGATGGATTAATCTTCTTATATTCATCTGACGAGGATCCTACCTTTAATTTAGTACAAGAAATGGATTTTCCTTATGTAGTGATTGGAACACCATCATCAAAGTACGTTAACTTTGTAGATAACGATAATCAAGCAAGTTCATATGAAGGAACGAAACACTTAATTGAAAATGGCGCTAAGAACATTGCCTTTATAGGGGGAGATGTGAATCGAAGATTTATTCGCGATCGATTGGAAGGATTCAAACAGGCTTTAAAAGAAGCCAAACTACCTATTAAAGAAGAGTGGATTTTTAATGACGTTAAATTTATTGCTGAAGATGGCTTTAGATTTGTGGAAGCAATAAGTGAATTTTCAGAAGTTGATGCGGTTGTGATTGCTGACCAATTGGTTACAAAAGGCTTTAAAGCTGGCTGGCGAATGAAAGAGAAGAAGAGAATACCAGCATTGACCTTCAAGGCCTATGACTCTAGCGATGTGTTAATGACTCATGAGGATGCTTTTATTGATATACAAGCACAGCAACTAGGACAAGTAGCTTTTCAGATGATGATGGATGTGTTGAATGATGAACATACAAAACCAAGACGATTCGCCCACGAATTTATTCCTCACGTGCTCGTTAATCGCTAAGAAGACAGTAAGAAAAAACTAAGCGGTTGGCCACAAAAATGAGTGGGTCAACCGCTTAGTTTTTTTATTTGTATTTTTCTTCTAAAGTAGCCATCCATTTGCCAAGTAATGTACCCATAATGAGCATTACAGCACATAACAAGTATTCAATGACTGTAAAACCTACGTAATTAACAGGGATAATCATTAGTGTCGAAGCAAGAACAATCCCTACTATAAAATGGAAGAAGTAACTATAATAGCGTTCGAAAATTAATTCGATTGCTTTCGATAGTAGTAACACGGTTACTAAGCCACCAATACCTATTGGAATGATGACAGAAAAGTCGAGTGTTTTAAAACCGTCTGCCATTGCTGTATAAAGTCCCATATAAACGATAAAGTTTGAAGGGCTTAATCCAGGTACTAGAATACCCAGTGCAATTAAAGCGCCCGAAATAAACCATGCGATAAAACTAGGTTCGATAGCACCAGAAAAAGATTGCTTCCCTAGGTATAATAAAACTAAACCAAGCAGAAAAGACACGCCTAAAATAAGATAGTCTTTTTGAGAACGACCTTGCTTACCAGCTTCTTTCCATAAAGATGGAGCAGTTCCGACAATACACCCAACAAAGAACCAAAGAATGATTGTTTCGAAATTACCCAAAAGGAAACTGACGCCGAAAGATAGAATAACAATACCAGTTAAAGCACCTAAACCTACAGGTATAAAAAATAAGACATCATCTTTAAAGTTTTTAGTAATATTTGCTAAAAAGCGAATGATTCTTTCGTAAATTCCAAAAATGGCTGCTAATGCACCACCACTTACGCCAGGCAATATAAAACCTGAACCTATAAACATCCCTTTTACAAATCTTAGAATCCAATTCTGTGACGTTGATTCTTTCATAATTTCCTCCATTGCATCTAAATAATTTATGTTAGTTCTTTGTTATTCTAGCTCAAATTGAGTCATTCAGCAATCAAACTTAACTATTATAAAGTGTTTGTCTTATAAAGAACTGTATGTTTTGGAGCGTTACTAGTAGTCTATTTGCCTTTATAACTGTATCGTTTGATGCTTATTACTCGAAAAAACTCAAGTTTTCCGTATACTTAAGATAATGATACTATTAGTCAATTGTGGAAAGAACCTTAATGGAGGGAAATTAATATGAAATTCAAAAATTTAATAACAGCTGCCTTGGCATTAGGACTGATTGCATCAGCTCGTCCGACGCATCAATTACTAGCCCAAGAGGAAAGCGAATCAGAAGTTTCAACTGAAGTAAGTGAAACGTCCGAAAGCGAAATGGAAAGTACTGAAGAAGAAACTAGCGAGGCGTCATCTGAACAATCTAGCGAAGAAACCAAAAAAGAATTAACTGAAGAGGAAGTCGCGAAGTTGGCTGTTTACTTAGAACCAGGGAATGACTTCGACAGTAGTAAGAACTTAACGCATGATGAAATTAACGAAAAATATGAGTTGCTTATCGAAGAAGGACAAACAAATAACGAATTAACTGTTGAAGACGTTATTAAACTATTTGGAGAGCCAGGATACGAAAGTTCCTATGGAGACAGTGAGTTTCTACACTACTTAGCAATTGATGACGAGTCAGCTATCCAAGTGAAAATTCAATTTTATGAAGGAGAAGGTTTATATCAAGTAATCAAAGAAATTAGAGATAGTGAAGTGTTTGATGTATTAGATATGACGCCTGAAGAAGCATTGGACTACCATGAAAATAATGGAGTAACATATGATGAACTTGTGGAAAAATTAGGTGACCCATCACAAGTTGGTTATTACTTCAATTCAGGAAATCGCGAAGCAATATGGGTAACACGTGCAGAGGACGCAGGTGAAGTACAGTATGTAGCAGTTGATTATAGCGAACCGGCTGAAGAAATCTTAAGTTTCTACTCAGACAGTAGTTATGATGCCTTAAATCCTTCAGATGATACCCAAGATGAAGCAGAGTCTGAAGACGAGAATGCATCAGATGGGCTGGAATCATCACAAGAATCAGAGGAAAGTTCTGAAGAATAAAAAAATTAGAGGTGTTGCAAATTAAACTTGTAACACCTTTTTTTATCATGTTGCTGTGTATGTTTGATGTGAAAATAAGGACTAATTTATAGAAGGAGACTCTTTGTTATGAAGAAAATTTACGAAAGGCGCATTATAAAAATAGTCGCTGCTCTATTTTTGATAAGTAATGTCATTGCGGCTGGTAATGTTTTTGCAAATGCAACGCAGGATGTTAGTGAGTTGGCTACATCTGAGATATTGAACAGTTTGAGTATGGAAGAAGCATTTCCAGTTTATGAAGAAGCGATTAAAACGTTAGAATTTCATCAATTAGGTAGTGCTGAATGGACTGGAGCTAGTCTTGAAGAGGTACGAGACAGTGTTAAAGCAGAAGTAGAACCATATGAGGCAACCATCGATGGAGCCCTTGAATTTAAAATGCTACTCTATCCATATGGTACAGGCGCCTTAGATTCAGCAGAAATTGGCTTTCTCTTTGCAGAGGATCATTTAGTATTCGCTGCATTAGGTAATTTGATGGTTTCTTTAGATGGGGAAAACTTGCTTGCTGAAGAGGTTGCTGACGCACTTAGTCACGAGGGAGTAACACTAGCCGAAATATCGGAAGAAAATCCGAAAGTAAAGGCCTTCGGACATGTCTCAGTGGATGGTTTAGGGCGAGATATGCTTGCGATTGATGTGGGTGAAGAAGCAACAAATGGAGCCACTTACTTTTTATTTGTAGAAGAGGGGAAAGTTAAAAAAGCAGAGGCAATGAATTTATTCTCTGCTATGCAAGGGACTCAAACAATAATGTTTGATAAATTAGCCCTTCATTATGCCAATGGGCAAATAGGACTCGCTTCGAATAATGTGACAAGTCATGGACTGGAATCATTAAACGTCGAGTCAGAATTGGACGTTGATCCAATGAAAACATTAATGACCAAAACAACTCTCACGAATCCTAAGTATGTAGAAGCTTGGCATGGTTACCAGCAAGTACTAGCTGAGTTATCCTTTAGGGACTTAGCATCGGAAGAGTTAATCGGGTCAAAAATCGAGGATGTCGAAAAGGCGTTTGATGTTGGTGTCGAACCAAGACGTGTTGATTTTTCGGATTCACCTATTTCTTTATTAGTTTACACATACGAAGCAACTGAAATAAACCCTGCAACTGGTCAACCGGATATTGGAGAAATGGCCTTATACTTTGTTGATGAATTACTGGCTTATGCTAGTGTAGCAAGTCGTAGTTTTGTCATTGAAGCGGATAGGGTATTCAATAATGAAGAGGTAACTGCTATTGTCACAGAGCAACTTTCAATTGAAGATTTGGCGCATTTAAATCCACAAATTGTCGCAATGGGTTACATGTTCCAAAATGAAGAGCCACGCTCAGTTGTTGCTTTACAAAGTGGAGATACTGATGGAAATAGACAAGTGTCATTTATCTTCATCCGTAACGAAGTTGTTCGTGGTGAGGAAACCTATGCGCTAGAAGACGTGGTACAAGATATTCAAACTAATATGTTTTTTAGTTTAGGTGATTTTTTCGTAAACGAAGCCAATCAAGTAGAGGAATAGTCGGTTCGAATGAAAAAGTGAATGAATCGGCTATAAAAGCGACATAAAAAGAGTTATGTCGCTTTTTATGTTTCTGTATTCGCTTTAATTTGCTATAATTGCATAACAGAATGAATGATGGAGGAGATAAGATGGAAAAACATACACTGTATTATAGTGATAAATGTCCTGAGACAAAAGCTTTTGTAGAAGAGCTTAATCGTCAAGGCTACGAATATGATTCGATAAATATTACAGATTCTATGAAAAATTTAAAACAATTTTTGAAACTACGCGACAGCAGACCTCAATTTGAAGAAAGAAAATTATGGAACATGGTCGGCGTCCCGGTCTTACATTTGAAGAACAATAATTTTATATTTGAATTAAATGACTTGAAAGGTGTTTCATGTACCTTGACTGAAACACAGTAAGTAATAAATCAATCAGAAAGTAGGAAGAACATGGAAGAGACTCAAATTCAGTCATTAATGAAAGACGCGCGAGATGTTTTAAAACATTCTTATAGTCCTTATTCTCATTTTCCAGTAGGTGCCGCTCTATTAACAGAGGATGATCAAGTTTTTACTGGTGTTAATATAGAAAATGTTTCTTTTGGTGTGACCAATTGTGCAGAACGTAGTGCTATTTTTACAGCTGTATCAATGGGATATAGACCTGGCTTTATTAAAGCGATAGCAGTTGCAGGCGATACAGAAACGTTCCTTTCACCTTGTAGCGTTTGTCGTCAAGTAATGGTTGAATTTTGTAAGCCAGAAACTCCCGTTTATCTGACGCGTAATGATGGAGAAATTTTAACAACAACTGTGACGGAGTTAGTTCCTTACGCTTTTGAGAAATTGGATATGTAACTTTAATAGAAATAAGGTTTGCTTAGTTAGCTCCTATCACTGAAATTTGATATATTAAACTTAAACAACAAAGAGGAGAGATAAAATGGCACAAACATTTTTACACGCTTGTTATCGCGTACATGATTTAGAAGCATCAATGAAATTCTATACTGAGGTATTTGATTTTAAAGTGACTCGTGAAAGAAAATTCCCAGAGCACGGTTTTGACTTAGTTTACTTAGTAGTTCCTGGCAGTGATTTCGAGTTAGAACTAACTTATAACTATGACGCTGATCCATACACTATTGGAAACGGCTTTAGTCATTTGGCATTAGGGGTAGATGATTTAGAAAGCATCCATGCCAAATGTTTAGAATCAGGTTATGAAACAACAGAAATGAAAGGACTCCCTGGTAGCAAACCCTCTTATTTCTTTGTGTCAGATCCAGACGGTTACCGTCTTGAAGTGATGAGAAACAACTAGAAATCCATTGGATAGTTTAGAAAACGTGGGTTTGAGCTAGGTTAGTCAGATGACTTACGGTGGAGCGTTCCATTCTTGTGTTTATTCATTTCAAACATAAGAATGGATTTAACGTTGATAAACACTTGTTAAATACGAAAAGCTATGTTAAGATACTTTCTATGCGATGAGTCGAATAACAATCAGATTAGATTGTGAAGGCAAGGTATCAGAGTTTTTAACTCAGCCAGGATGGTGATACAAGTATTCGTTGCTGTGAACAATGCATACTAATTATGTTATAATAATTTTGCCGCTCGAAGAGTGGTTACCACTCAACAATCCTTAAACCAAATTGGTTTAAGGGTTTTTTTTATTTTGGTAGCCAAAAACGTATAAAATCTGTTATTATATAATTAAGGTTTTATTAAAATGAAATTATAATTCGCTAAACATTTTGATAATGACTAGCTAATGAAACTTTATGTTGATAAGTGATTTTTTTGTCAAAGGACGATTTTATTAAAAAAAAGACCAGAAAGTAATGTTAATGATTTTTTATTATTTCACTGAGTATTCATTTGTTTTCATGGAAAAAGATAGTAAAAAAAGGCAATTCCTCATGAAAATAAAACGCTTACATGATATAATGATTTTAATAAAGAAAGGAGCAGTTACTTATGAAACAACTTGTTGTTACTTTGCCAAATTTTGAAGAAAATATCTATTTTTTTAATCAAGGTAATCATGTTGAAGCTTATCGTTTCTTAGGTAGCAAATCTCATATACATGATGGAGTAGAAGGCTATCAATTTAGTGTATGGGCACCGAATGCTTATAAAGTTTATTTACTTGGAGATTTTAACCAATGGACTAATCAGAATATGAATTTATTTGATGGGGGTGTTTGGACTCTATTTATTCCGAATGCTCAAAAGGGTCAATGTTATAAATACGGCATTGATCATGGTAATGGTCATATTGAGTATAAAATTGATCCATTTAGTAATCGTTTCGAATTAGCACCAAAAGATGCGAGCATCGTATGGGATGTTTATGATTTTGAGTGGCAAGATGCTGCTTGGTTACGTAGGCGAGCGCGTCGTGATAAATTTAGTACACCACTTCAAATTTATGAGATGCATGGTACTTCATGGAAGCAACATGAAGATGGGAGTTACTATAGCTTTGCCGAATTAGCCGATGAATTGATTCCGTATGTGAAAAAGATGGGCTACACTCACATAGAATTTTTACCTTTAATGGATCATCCATTAGAAGCGTCGTGGGGTTATCAAATTACAGGTTATTTTTCAGTTGGTGGTCGCTTTGGCACGAATGAAGAATTTAAAGAGTTTGTAAACCGAGCGCATCAAGAAAATATTGGCGTCATTATGGATTGGGTGCCCGGGCATTATTGTCGTAATGCTAACGCATTAGCTTACTATGATGGGACACCTACTTACGAGTATCAAGATATAAACAAAGCGAACAATGTTGGTTGGGGTACACTCAATTTTGATTTAGGAAAAACACAAGTTCAAAGTTTCTTAATATCAAGTGCTTATTTCTGGCTTGAGGAATTCCATTTAGATGGCCTGAGAGTCGATGCAGTATCTAACATGTTGTATTTAGATTTTGACCAAGGACCATGGACGCCAAATGAAGATGGAACGAATGAAAATAAAGAAGGCGTTAAATTCCTTCAAAAGATGAACCAAACAATTCATGAGGCGCTACCAGATGTACTAATGATTGCTGAGGAAAGTACAAGTCGAGAGAAAATCACGCATCCTGTCAGTGAAGGCGGCTTAGGCTTTGATTATAAATGGAATATGGGTTGGATGAATGACACATTGAAGTTTTTCGAGATGGATCCAATCTATCGACCAGAAAATTTAACTTTAATTACATTTGTTTTCATGTACCAATACAAAGAACGCTATGTCTTGCCATATTCACATGATGAAGTAGTCCATGGAAAAAGCTCAATGCTAGGTAAAGTTCCAGGCGATCGTTTTAATCAATTTGCAAACCTAAGAGTGATTCACGGTTATATGCTTGCTCAACCAGGTAAAATTTTACATTTTATGGGTAATGAGATTGGTCAATATTTAGAATGGCGATTTTATTCTGGTTTGGAATGGAATGATTTACAAAGACCCTTTAATCGTGAGTATCAACATTACATGCAAACGATTAATAAGTTAGGTCTGAAAGAAAAAGCATTTTTTGAACAAGATCACGAGCCAAGTGGTTTAACGGTACTTGATGCTGACAACTATGATGAAGGAGTGTTAACTTTTATTCGTCATGGCAAACATCCACGTGACTTTATTATTGTTATCTGTAACTTTGTGCCCGTGCAACGTGACTCTGTCAGAATTGGTGTCCCCTATCGTGGACAGTATGAAGTGCTTTTAAATTCTGATGCAAAAGAATTTGGTGGTAAGTGGACAAACGAAAAAGAAGTATTCAAAACAGAAGAGATTGAGTTTAATAATCAACCTCATTCTATAGAAGTAACAATACCTGCTTTATCAGTAATGTATATTCGACCGAAAAGAGTTTATGGCGTCAAAAAGTAAGGGAAGGGGATAGAATATGAATAGAGTTTAAAAAACTTTACTCCGTCTAGCCAACGTATAAAATATTCTGATAAATCTTTATGAAACAAGAAATAATTTCTATGATTCTAGCTGGAGGACAAGGGACTCGCCTTGGCGTTTTAACTAAGCAAACTGCAAAACCAGCTGTACCATTTGGTGGTAAATACCGAATTATTGACTTTGCGTTAAGCAACTGTGCGAATTCTGGTATTCGAAATGTTGGAGTGGTTACTCAATATCAACCACTAGAACTAAATGAACATATTGGAAACGGGAGTGCATGGGGCTTAAACGGTCGTGAAAGTGGCGCGACGATTTTACAACCTTACTCCAGTTCTGATGGAGAAAAGTGGTTCAAAGGAACAGCGAATGCTATTTATCAAAACATTGATTATATCGATTCTTTAGATCCAGAATATGTCTTAGTTTTATCAGGGGACCATATTTATAAAATGGATTATAGTGAGATGTTAGAGTCTCATAAAACTAATAATGCGAGTTTAACAGTCGGCGTGATTCCCGTCCCAATGAAAGAAGCATCGCGTTTCGGAATTATGAATACTGACCATTCCGACCGTATTATTGAGTTTGAAGAAAAGCCAGAAGAACCTAAAAGTAATTTAGCATCTATGGGGATTTACATCTTCAATTGGTCAACTTTACGTCGTTATTTAATTGATGACCAAGCTAAAGCTAGAGAGATGGAAGACTTTGGTAAAAATGTTATTCCTACTTATTTAGAAAATGGTGAAAATTGTTTTGCTTTTGCTTTTGAAGGGTATTGGAAAGATGTTGGGACAATTGAAAGTTTATGGGAAGCAAACATGGAGTTCTTAGACCCAAATCATCCATTGAATATCAGCGAAAAAGATTGGCGTATCTATACCTCTAATCGTTTAACACCACCTCAATATATTACTGAAGGAGCCCAAGTTAAAAACTCCTTAGTAGATGATGGATGTTATGTAGCCGGAGAAATTACTCATTCACTCTTGTCGCAAGATGTAAAAGTAGGACCTCATTCAATCGTCAAAGATTCAGTGATTATGTCTAGCGTCACAATTGGGAAAGATTGCCAAATTGAATACGCGATTATCGGAGAAAAAGCAGTAATCCCGGATGGCGCAAGTGTAATCGGAACCAAAGACAATATTGCAGTAATAGGTTATGCAGAAATAGTAGGAGGGCCAAAACATGATGGCGAAGAATAAATTAGCAGCAATTATAAACTTGACAGAAGATAATGAAGCCTTTAAACCTTTAACTAATACTCGTCCAATTGCAGCTTTACCTTTTGCAGGGCGTTATCGAATCATTGATTTTTTACTTTCTAGTATTTCGCATGCCGGCATAACTTCCGCAGCATTATTTATCGGAGAATCAGGACGAGCAATTTATGATCATATTCGTTCAGGGGAAGCATGGGATTTTGATTCTCATACTCAAGGCGGAATCTTTACTTTCTCACAACAAAACTGGAAATTAAATCATCATGAAGATAATGAACATGAAGATTTTTACTTTAATCACCGCATCTATATGAATCGTTCACGTGCGAAATATGTCTTTGTATCGGGCAGTAAAATTATTGCTAATATTGATATTAAAGCCATTCAAAAACAACATGTTGAAAGTGGAAAAGATTTGACGGTTGTTTATAAAGTCTTGAAACGAGAATCAATTGGCAAATCGCATCCATTTGAACGTTCACTTGTTTTTGATGATCAACGTGAAATTGTTGGTTTAAAAGAAAACGAACAATTGACCGATGAGTTAAATGTTAATCAAAGTTTGAATATGTACTTACTAAGTGTTGATAAGATGAATGAGATTATTGATCAAGCTATTGATGATGGCTTATATACGAGTTTAGACCAAGTCATCCAACATTACTTATTAGCCAATAGTGTTAACGCATATGAGTATACAGGTTATATAGCGAATATCAACACAATCGATAATTATTATCAGGCGAATATGGATATGTTAAAGCGTCAGAATTTCTCGGCTTTATTCCATAGTAGTTTGCCTATATTAACGAAGAGTAAGAATGGAAGCCCGACTTATTACTGTGAGAATTCTGAGGTTTCATCAGCCATTATCGCAACAGGTTCAGCAATTTACGGAACTGTTAAAGATTCAGTTATTCATCGAGGCGTAACCGTTGAAAAAGAGGCTGTCGTGAAAAACAGTGTGATTATACAAGGGACCAAAATTGGTGCGGGTGCACACATCGAGTATGCGATTATTGATAAAGGCTGTGTCATTGAGCCAGGAGCGAAAGTAATCGGAACGCGAGATAATTTAGCTGTTATTGGTAAAAATACCATTATTGAGGCAGCGGAGGCGCAATTATGAAAGTCTTATTCGCATCAGGAGAAGCAGCTCCCTTTTTCAAAACGGGAGGCTTAGGAGATGTTGCCTACGCATTACCAAAGGAAATGGTGAAGCAAGGGATCGATGTGAGAGTTGTATTACCGAATTATTCTCAAATGCCCGAGAAGTTTAAAAAGCAATTAACCGAGATTAGTCATTTTAGATTTCAGTTAGGACCCAAAAATGTTTATTGTGGAATTCAAACACTAACATTAGAAGGTGTCATTTATTATTTTATAGATAATTTAAGTTACTTTGATAGGGCATCTTTATATGGTGAATGGGATGATGGTGAACGATTTGGTTACTTTTCGACAGCGATTATTGAAATGCTTGAAGTGATTGATTGGATACCAGACATTATTCATAGTAATGATTGGCATACAGCGATGGTTCCAGTTCTACTAGTTGATCGTTATCATTGGAAAGAAAGATTAAGTCATATAAGAAAAGTGTTAACGATTCATAATTTACGTTTTCAAGGCGTGTTTGAGCCGAGAATTTTATCAGATGTTTTTGGTACGGGCTATAACACTTACACAGAAGATGGGTTAAAATATTATGACCGAGTAAACTTTCTAAAAGGTGCGATTAATTTTTCGGACCGAATAACAACAGTTAGTCCGACATATGCTGACGAAATAACGACTCCGGAATTTGGCGAACAACTTGATAGTGTATTGCGCTATAATAGTTGGAAATTATCTGGGATTATTAATGGGATTGACTATGATTTGAACAATCCGAGTGATGACCCAATGATACCATGCCATTTTGATGAGAAGGATTTAAAAGGGAAGGCCTTGAACAAAGCAGAATTACAAGCTCAAGCAGGTTTACCAGTTCGCGACGATGTTCCCTTAATTGGTATAGTCAGTCGTTTAACAGATCAAAAAGGCTTCCACTTAATCGAGGAAATTTTGGACGGCTTATTACAACAAGAACTTCAAATTGTCTTATTGGGAACAGGTGATCCACACTTCGAACAGTCATTTAATTACTTTGCTTCGAAATATCCAGATAAGATGAGCAGTCTCATCACTTTTGATATTAAACTAGCGCAATTAATTTATGCAGGAAGTGATTTATTTTTAATGCCAAGTGCATTTGAACCGTGTGGTTTATCCCAAATGATGTCAATGCGTTATGGAACATTACCGATTGTCCATGAAACAGGAGGCTTGAAAGATACTGTAGAACCATTCAATGTATACACAGGCACAGGTACTGGCTTTAGTTTTAATGGATTTAGTGCACATAATTTGTGGCATACGATTGAACTTGCATTAGATGTTTATAACAATAATCCCTTAGCTTGGGAACGATTAGTTGAACAAGCTATGTCGCGTGATTTTAGTTGGGAAAAACCAGCTAAAAGTTATATCGATTTATATACTACCCTTATTAAAGAGTAATCTTTTGACTGTGAGCTTAGGCTTGCAGTCTATTTTTTGGACTTCTAGTATTAAAAATGCTTTAAATATTTATATCATTACACAAGAGAATGCACGCTTTTTATAATTATCGGTTATAATGAGAAGGCAAGTTCTATATATCAGTCGAGAGAATGATGCGGAGCTTGACTGACTATGTCACAATATTGATAACTTAATTTAGAAAGTGAGGCATAGCGATGAGTGATCATTACTATAATCCACATGAAGCGTCTTGGTGGAAAAAATTATGGCAAGGTTTTAAAAATTTATGGGTTTATTATCGCGGCTGGAAGATGCTGATTTTTATTGGCATGTCGCTAGGCCTATTGTTATCGACGTATTTAGTCCTTATAGCTAAGACAACAGACGTAGATACATTACAAGAAGGTTTAATGAACCAAACAACAGTTTACGATGTCTATGATGAAAAAGCTGGCACCCTCTGGGCACAAAAAGGGACTTACGTTACATTGGATCAAATTTCACCGCAAATGCGTGAAACTTTAGTGAGTACTGAAGATAAACGATTTTATGAACATAATGGCTTTGACACCATCGGTATAGGTAGAGCTTTGGTTAGTTTAGTTTTTAACCGCGATTTATCAGGGGGTGGAGGAAGTACCATTACCCAACAATTAACTAAGAATGCTTTTTTAACTTTAGATCAGACCTTTGAACGTAAGTTAAAAGAATTGTTTTTGGCTTTAGAAGTAGAAAAGCACTATACAAAAGATGAAATTTTAGAGATGTATTTAAATAATTCTTATTTTGGTAATGGCGTTTGGGGGGTCGAAGATGCTTCAATGAAATATTTTGGACATTCAGCTGCCTCACTTGATTGGAATGAGAGTATGGTCTTGACTGCGACATTGAATGGTCCATCGATATTTAATCCGATTGATGATTACGACCTATCCATTGATCGTCGAAATGCGATTGCAGAATATTTAGGAAGTGAGGGTATCATTAATCCAGATGATGCAGCTTACATCCAGAATAGCCCGATTTACTTATATGATGCATATCTTTCAAGTGAACAGGGACAAGAATATCCTTCCTATTTTGATGCGGTAATTAATGAAGCTGTTTCTCTAACCAGTATTCCAGAGTCCGATTTATTGTCGAAGGGGTATCAAATTTATACGAATTTAGAACCTTCTGCACAACAAATATTGAATGCTTCTTATGATACAAGTGCTTGGGTATTTGGTGATGACGGTACCGGCACACCTTTAGTCCAAAGCGCAAGTGCCGTTGTCGATCCGCATAACGGAGGTGTGATGGCTGTCTATGGTGGACGTGGCGATTATGTTTACCGTGGCTTCAACCGTGCGACGGATATGTATCGTGCACCTGGGTCTACAATTAAGCCACTCGCTGTTTATGTGGCTGCTTTAGAGTCGGGCTATAATATACATTCAATGGTTGAAGATGTTGTGAAAGGATATGGTAGAGATAATTATGCACCTGTGAACTATGATTTATATACGGATCCTGACGGTGAAGTGCCTTTGTATTATGCGTTAGCTCAAAGTAAGAATACATCCGCTGTTTATTTAATGAACGAACTAGGGATTAATCGCTCTGTTCAAAAATTAAAGCAGTTTGGCATTAACATTCCTCAAGATGATCAAACATTAGGTTTAGCTTTAGGTGGTTTAAAAACTGGTGTGACGCCACTGCAATTAGCCAATGCTTACGCAACATTTGCTAATGATGGCGTGCGTATTGAGAGTTATTTTATTCGTCGAATTGAAGATTCAACGGGAAAAGTTGTTTATAACAATGAAAAACCAGCACGACATATGGTCATGACGAAAAACATTGCATCCGATATGACAAGTATGATGCTGGATACTTATAGTGGCTATGGTACTGGTTATGGAGCAGGCCCTGATTGGGGACAAATAGCGGGTAAAACAGGTAGTACCGAAGTGTCTGAAGAAAATATGAACACACGTGATAAATGGATGGTTGGCTATACACCAGACTTCAGTATTGTTACTTGGGTTGGACTTGATGAAGAAGGAGACGTTCCATTAGATGATTTGATGCCTTCTGGTATGGGCTCTTTATTCAATATCCAAACGACGAACTTAATGTCAATATCTAATCAAACACCCTTTGACGTTACCTACGCATCACAAATGTCTGAATCAACCAACCATTTACCAACAGCAAGTTGGTCAGACGATTGGCAAGAGGCATTTTCTGAAAATTGGTTAAAAGTTCAAGAGAAAACTGGGGAGCTATGGCAAGCGACCAAAGAAGTTGCAAAAGACTTTATGCATGATGCGTCACTATGGCTAGAGACGGTAGAACTTCCATTTTAGTTACCAAATGTAGAGCTTTTTAATGAACTATTTTGATATGAAAATGTTTTTAGAAAAAAAGAAATATAGCGTCGTGTTTTATTGAAAAGTGACCTGTATATTTGATATGATAGAGATTGAGAAGAAAGGGTGTATGACAAATGACAACAAATAATATTTATGATACAGCAAATCAATTAGAAAAAGATATTCGTGAATTACCAGTATTTAAGCAATTACAAGAGGCTTATGCTGAAATACAAGCTGATGAGGCTTCAAGTGAGTTATTCAATCAATTTAGAGAAACATCACAAGACCTTCAAATGAAACAAGTTCAAAATCAAGAAATCAGTGAAGAAGAAGTGTCATCACTTCAAGAATTATTCATGAAGGTTTCAAATAATCAAACCATTTCAAAATTAATGGATAGCGAACAACAACTTAGTCAAGTAATTGAAGACATCAACAAAGTGATTGTTAAACCATTAAATGAATTGTACCAATCTGGAAATTAAGGATAGGACACTGTAGTCTTTTTAGTATCAGCTGGAAGTCAATCGATTTCATTCGATTCAACTTTCAGTTGATTTTTTCAATTAAGATTACTTCTTTGCCTCATTGTTCGATAAATGATTCGAATAATTGAGAAATCATAGGGGGGAATAAGTGCTCTGAACGGGTGAGGTTAGATTTTTGCTTTTATTAATTAAGAAAATAGACATTAAGAGAAAGGAGAAAATGAATCATGAAAATTATGCATGTTGCTGACTTACACTTGGATAGTCCATTTAGAGGGATGGAGCGACATCAACAAAGCATCCAAAAACATTTAATTCAATCGCCGTATCAAGCTTTTGAACGTTGTGTCTCGATAGCTATTAACCAAAATATCGATGTATTTGTGATTGTTGGAGATGTTTATGATGCAGAGCGACAAACAATTTACGCTCAAAATTTCTTTATGAAGCAATTAATTCGACTAGATAAAGCAAACATTCAAGTCATACTGACTCACGGAAATCATGATTTCTTGAAGCCAGATAAAAAGAGACCGCAGTATCCAGAACGGGTTTATGTCTTTAACACTGAAGAAGTGAAGCATTATGACGTTACTTTATCTGATCAAACGACCGTACGTTTTTATGGCTTTAGCTATTTACAACGCTGGGTAAAAGAGAGAATGATTCAAAGGTTTCCTAAAAATCCACGCGTTACTGACTTTACTGTGGGATTATTACATGGTTCTGCCGAAGGCATCGCATCGACTGAAGGAAACTATGCCCCTTTTTCAACAAAAGAATTATTGAGTAAACAGTATGATTATTGGGCTCTAGGTCATATTCACCAAGCGCAAGTACTCCATGAGAGTCCCCTTATTCAATACTCTGGGACAATACAAGGGCGCCATCGCAATGAAATAGGGGACAAGGGTGCCTTTATTATTGAGATAAATAAAAATAAACCAGTAATAAGTGAATTTATATCATTGGCACCAATTGTTTGGCAAAATGCACACATTGATTGTTCAGAAGATTGGCAATCAACCGAAGTTGTCACTCAAATTGAACAGGTCATCCAAAATTACCAAAGTGAAGCAGAAGCTTCCTTGCAATCACAAATTCTTACATTGACTTTAACGAATGCTCAACGATTAAATCAAGAATTACAACGACAAATCGAAAAAGGTGAATTAGCATTCGCTTTGGAAAGTAGCCATACAGACTTACCTTTTGTTCATGTTGCTGGTATTCGTTTAACTTCTAATATTGCTTTAGACGCTTTTCAATATGACGAAGCTTTGAACCAAAGCTTCCATGAGGCAAGTGAAGGATTAGAAAAAGGTCAAGCATATGAAGAGATTATGTCAGATGTTTTCCAGCACACAATCATCCAAAAATGGTTACCGGAGTTGGCAGAAGATTTATCATTGAAAGATGATATTATAAAATCCTCTCAACAATTAATGATTCAAACGATTGGATTTGAGGCCAAGGAGGTGACCCATGAAGATTAAAACATTAGATATTTATGGTTATGGTAAGTGGGTTAATCAAAAGTTTGATATCGATGACGGATTACAACTATTCTATGGTCAAAATGAGGCAGGTAAATCAACCTTACAATCTTTTATACGGAGTATATTGTTTGGTTTCCCAACTAAACGTAGACGTGTTAATCAGTTGAATCGATACGAACCACGTCATGGAGAAGTTTATGGTGGACGTATCCTACTAACAGACACAGCTTATCAAGATGTATGGATTGAACGCACAAGCAAAATATTTACTGTGACAACTGAAAATGGTGAGAGACTTGCAGATGATACGCTTGAGAAAATACTCGGTGGCTTGGACGAAACGTTGTTTGATAACTTCTATGCCTTTAATTTGCAAAACCTGCAAGAATTAGCAACAATCGACGCTGAAAAAATTAGTGATTATTTCTTAAGTATTGGAACATTGGGGAGTGATAAATTTTTAGAAATTGCCAAACAATATGAAAAAGAAACGGACGCAATGTATCGTAAACAAGCTCAGAATCGTCCGCTAAATCAGTTGCTAGTTGAATATGAAGCAATGGCAGAAAATGTCTATCATATGGAATTAAATATGTCTCGTTATGATTCTCTGATAGAACAACAAACTCAACAAGAACAGATTATTAATCAATTAAATCAAGAAATTGACTATTTAGATAAAGAACTTCGTGTAAAAGACAAATTGTTGGGGCGCTATGATATCTATTTAAAGGATAGATTAGCCAAAAGAGAATTAGAACAACTCGTTTATACACACATACCCGATAAAGCGGTCGAGATTCTTGAGAATAATTTGAAAGCTATTAAAGAAAGTCAGACATTAATTATCCAACATGAAGAAAGATTGCGCAATTTATCCGGTGAATTAGGAACATTGACACGTCTAAATTGGGCGAATAACCACGAGGATGACAGACGTCTCTGGATTGCTGAAACACAGAAAACAAAAGAAGTTCAGGCTAAATATGAACGAACCATCGAACGAATTCAAGAACAAAATGAGACGATGTTGCAATTAGCACGTCGAGGGCAATTTTATCCTGAGAAAGTGTTTCAAAATTTAGAGTATGACGAAAAAGTTGAAGAAGGTTTAGGAATTCAATCTCAACTGGATGATTTGCTTAAACAACATGATTCAATTAAAGCAGAACGCAAAGTATATATTGATCAACGTAAAGAACAACAAAACTTTAGTGCGATTGTTCGACAACAAGTGGCTAAATTAGAAAATCAACGGCTTAACGAAGAAGCACAATTAACTCAATCAACGAGTCTAAATCATTACTTCTTAGGTTTAATATTCTTAATTGTTGGTGTCGTGATTGTGGCCATTAACTTCTTTTCTGCTGAAGGTGGTCCGTCATTATATGGCTGGTTAGGATTAGCAATTGCTTTACTTGGACTTTTAAGTGTAGTTTATATATTTATTGAGCATCGTAAGCATCATAAAACATTTAAGAACAGCCCAATTATTGAGAAGATAACCGAGTTACGTCAAAAAGAACAGCAGTATGGCGAACAAAGTAAAGCATTAGGAATTGAAATTAATGAAAGAGAGTCTGCTTTAGAAGCAATTAGTGCTGAATTAGAATCTGTTTCAAGCCAACAAAAGCGCTGGTTAGTAGCAATTGGATTTTATCCAACTGCTGATCCAGAAATTATACTTAAGACAAATCCAGTGAAACATTATTTTGAAGCTAAGGCACAAAGAACACAATTTGAAGAAGAAAAAGAGACTCTGAATAAAAAGATTGTAGAATGGCGAGCAAAAATCCAACCATTACTTGAACGATTCCCTCTGATAGATGAAGGAACAAGACCCTTGATACGACATGTGGAAGAGGTTGAAGTTGCTTTGACGCGCTCCCAAGAAAGAGGAAAAGCAATCGAAGAAAGAATGGAAAATTCTAAGCAAATCATTGAATCTAATAGAACTTTGATAAAAGAGAGCGAGGAAGCTATTAAACAACTCTTTGAAGCAACAGATAGTGAAAATGAACTTATTTTCCGACAAAAAGTCGATACCAATCAATTAATTGAAGAGTTAACAGCTAAACGCAGCTTATATCAAGACCAGATGATTGGCTTCGAAGCGGCATTAGAAGCTGTTTCAACCAAACAAGCCTTATCTGAAGAGTTCCAAAGTTTAGAACATCAACTGATGCTAACGAAAGAAAGATTAACACCACATCATAACGAACGAGCAAGTCTTTTGGTGGAAATTAACCACCTAGAACAAGACGGCTCTTATCAAGACTTACTTCAATTGTTAGAAAACAAAAAAGAAGAAGTTAAAGCAATGGTTTTCGAATGGGGCCGTATGCGTGTTGCGATGGAACTAATTTATCAAACGTTACGTCAAGGGATGGAAAGCCCTGTTCCAGAAATGAACCAGTTGGCTAATGAGATTTTTTCAACATTAACTTATGGGCGCTATACGCAAATTAAATTGAATAAAAAAGGCTTGAAGGTTAAGCAATTTAGTGACATTCTTTTTGAACCACATGAGTTGTCCCAAGGGACATTAGAACAGCTATATGTGGCTTTACGATTATCGTTTGTTAAAAACGCCTTGCAAATGATTAATATGCCAATTTTAATTGACGATGCATTTGTTAATTTTGACGAGATTAGAAAAACAAGTATGTATCAAGTATTAGAAAAATTTGCAGAAGATCATCAGATTCTGTTCTTTACTTTTGACTTACAAGCCAAGGAGTCCTTTGCTGAGACACAAAGAATTGACTTAGACGAAACAGAAAAAAGTGAAGAAATTGTTACAGAAGAAGAGATAACTGAAGTAGAAGTATCAATTGAACCAACTAATATAGATGAAACAGAAGAAGGAGGTATTTAATGTCACAGTTGTATGATTTACAAAACGGAGAAGAATTTAGTTTGTTTGTGTTAATTAAATCTGCTGATGTTCGTATTGCACGAAATGGTAAACCTTTTATCGCATTTAGTTTTCAAGATCGTTCAGGTTCGATGGACGGAATGTATTGGTCAGCGACAGAAGAAGAAATTGCTCGTTATCAAGCAGGCCATGTTGCCTATTTAAGAGGGGAACGAGATACTTATCAAGGATCTCCCCAAGTAAGAATTAAAGCGTTACGTTTAGCAGAAGAAGGGGAACCAAATGATCCTACTTTATATGTTGAACGTGTTGCAATCAAAAAAGACGAACTGAATGAGGAATTAAAAGAAGCCTTATTCTTAATTTTGGAACCAAACATCGCAAGAATTGTTCGCAAAATACTCCATCAAGTAGATGAAGATTTTTATACATATCCGGCTGCTAAACGTCATCACCATGCCTTGGCTGGTGGTTTAAGCTACCATACAATCTGTATGGTTAGGGTAGCGCGTGCTATGTTGAAGATTTATCCTCAATTAAATGCCAGTTTATTAATTGGTGGTATAATCTTACATGATATTGGTAAGACCATTGAATTAAGTGGTCCGATTTCTACTGAATATACCTTAAGAGGTAAATTAATGGGACATATCGTTATAATGAGTGAAATGATTGATCGAGCTTGTGTGGAAATCGGAATCGATCAAGAAAATGAAGCGGTGTTGTTATTAAAACACGTTATACTAGCTCATCATGGTAAACAAGAATATGGAAGTCCGGTTGTGCCACAATTATTGGAGGCTGAAGTTATTCATCAAATTGATAATATGGATGCCACAATTAACATGATTACAACAGCTTTAGATAAAGTTGAAGTAGGAAATTTCAGTGAGCCAATCTATCCGCTTGATCGCCGTCAAATTTTTAAGCCAAAGTTTAAATAATTAATGTCAATTATTAATATTGATGCTTAAGTTTTAGACTAATTTTCCAAATGGAGGAATTTTATTATGCATAACAAAGAAACTCATGACCACTCTTGTGGTGGACATGACCATCATCATCATTCAAGTCCATTGGATGATTTAACGGTAGATCAAGGCTTAACAATTGAATTTCAAGGGGTTTTTAAAGCTAGAATTGAAGATGTTTGGGATATGTTAACCAATAACGAAAAAATAAACTTATGGTTCCCAGAGTTAGAGTTTGTTTCATTAAAGTCAGGTGGCGTCCTTAGATTTAATCATCTGGACGGTGAATCAGAAGAGATGCTGGTATTAGATGTTGAAGAACCCAATTATTTATCATTCACTTGGGATCTTAATACTGTAACCTTTGAATTGAAGGCACTAGAAAATAATACTCAAACAGAAGTCAACTTTACTGAATGGTTGGCTGAAGTAACAGACCATAGTCCACGAGATGTAACTGGTTGGATGGTATGTTTGAATGTTATTGCGAATATATTTGATGGTAAAGAGCCATTCGATCGTGAAGATAAATGGCATGAACTATATCCGAGCATTAAAGAAATGCTTGAACAACAATCAGAATTTGAATTTGAATAAACTTGTGTATATTATAAGAGAAGTGGAGCAAGTAGCTTTATCCTTATCTTACTGAAAATACTCAATTCTAACAAAAAAAAGATGTAGGTTACTCAACGGTGAGTTGAGTTAGCCTACATCTTTTTTTATATTATAGAAAGAAATTATTCAGCGTCTTCTGTCGATTCTGTTTCTTCTTCTTCAGTAACTTCTTCTTCAGGAGTTTCTTCGGTTGTTTCCTCTGTATCTTCCGCTTCAACTGGTTGGTTTGCAAGATCAATCAAATCTTGAATTGCTAATTTTAGATCTTCATCATTGATTTGAACGTTTGCTTGTTCTAGTAACTTACCAATAATAGTATAAGAGAAGTTTGAATCAGCGAACTTACTTTCTTTATAAAGGTTTGTAACTTCTTCTTTGATTTCATCTAATGGTGCTTTTTCACCATTATTCAACGTCTTAATAATATGGAAACCATATTGTGACTGAACTGGTGTTTGTGTTACATCCCCAGCTGCTTGACTTTTAACTGCTTCTTCAAATTCTGGAACCATTTGTCCTGTTGTAAAGGGACTTAATAATCCACCATTTGCAGCAGAAGAATCTAATGATAATTCCTGAGCAACAACATCAAATTCTTCCCCAGCATTAATTCTTTCGATCGCAGCAATCGCTTCGTCTTCCGTTTCAACTAGGATATGTTGGGCTTCCATAGTAGGAGCATACTCATTATCGTAATAAGATTGGATTGCTTCATCCGAAGTATCTACTTCACGAGCAACTACTTCTTGTAGCATATTACTTACATAAATTTGATGAGTAAAATCTTCGACGCTACCTAATTGCTGATAAGCAAGCAGTTGTTCAAAAACTTCTGCGCCTCCGGCTTGTTCGATTTGAGTGTTAACCTCTTCTTGTGCACCGGTTAAAATAGCTTCAGCATTGTCGACGTTTTGCTCTAATACAGTTTCTAATAACATCGTACGTAGAGTAGCGTTACCGTAAAAAGCTTTCATTTCTTGATAGAAATCTTCTTTGGTAATTTCTTGCTCACCAACTGTAGCGATAATATCTTCATCCTGTGCTAAAACAGTCAGTTGAATTGGACTAGCTAATAAAATAGTAAGTGCCGCTGCAGATGTTGCAACTTTTAATAAAGTTTTTTTCATGTGGACTTTCCATCTCCTAAATCAAAATTTAGCTATTAGTAAATTGTAATAGCTTTAATACTTATAGAATACTATAGCATATTCTAAGTTGTGAATGTAAAAAAAAGTAAAAATACAAACAAAAGTCAAAGGTTTGAAGTTTTTGTCATATTTTCTAAATTTTCAGCTAATGTGTTAGCACTTTCCTGAACTCTTCGTATTCTTGGTTGTGTTTCTTCATTAAAATGTTGAAGAGTAGTCTGTAGTTCCTCACTGATTATTTTAGAACTTCTAACACTTTCGTTTTGTAAACGTTGAATAGCAACTTTTAGATTATCAACTTTAAAACGCACATCATTGACATCATCTGTGGTTTGATCAATTACATTCTTCAATTTAAGACGAGTTTCTTTACCACTACGAGGAGCATTCATTAAGCCAGCAAGGCCACCAAAGAAAACACCCCAAAATAAGCCAGATTTAAAATTAGACATAATTATCAATCCTCTTTTCTATTTAATTTAAATTATCAGCAATTCTTTTAGCACGGTCAGCATATTCTTCAGGCGTATACTGTTCTTGATTATTGTCAAAATGCATTGCAAAACCTTCAGATGCTTCATAGCGAGGAATTAAGTGAACATGAGCATGGAAAACTGTTTGGTACGCTATTTCTCGGTTGTTATTTACTATGTTCAAGCCTTTCATTTCAGGAAATGCTGCTTCTATTGCTAAAGCAATTTTAGGAATCCTTGCAAATAAATCACTTGCAGTCTCAGAGTCCATCTCAAAAATATCTTGAACATGATGTTTAGGAATGACGAGTGTATGTCCAGGAGTTACTTGAGACATGTCTAGGAAGGCGAATACTTTATCATCCTCATAAACTTTTGCACTAGGAATTTCATTTTTCATTATTTTACAGAAAATACAATTTGTCATAATAGACGCTCCTCTTTATATTAAAAATAGTTATGTAAGTTCTTTCATTCTATGCTAGAATAACATATTAAAGGGTGAACTTAAATCATAAACCACTTCCAAGCTGGAAGTGGAAAGAGAGAATTCATAAAAAAAACATAAAAGATTCATAAACTATCAGTTTTTTGCGTATAAATTCAAAAATATTTCCACTAAAACTCACTTTAGACGCGAAACTATTATGTTATAATAATCATGAGAAAAGAAATATGTCAGAAATAAATTAGACATATCATCTTAGAGAAGGAGGGACAATTTTTGCGAAAAATAACATCTTTATTAAAGATAGATAAATTATCAAAAGTTGGACTATTTATGATCATCTGCCATTTAGTGGTCTTAGTGCCAGTAAATCAAGTGAATGCACAAGAAACTACTGATGAGAATATAGAATTAAGTGAAAACAACAAAACAGTGACGTTTTCTGAGTTTGTACCCTATGCTCAATTTTTAAACTATCAATATCAAGGGGATGGCGCTGAATTTGCTTCACAAGATATTATTATGGAATATACGCCGGATGCTAATGGTATCTTTCAAGTAGCTGCGTTCACTGAATCTAAAGCTGTTGCTTATGTTTATCAAATTCGTAGTTCAGGTCTTTATGAGTTAGCATTTTATGATAACTACTATAACGTTCAGGACTTGAGATACTCAGAGCTTGCCAATGATGGAAACGAGTCTTTAATATTATCAAGTGATTTAAGTGTCGGTTCTTCATTTTATTCAGGATATCAAAATGAAAAGATTCGAACAGTAATTGATGTAATCGACTATTACGTTTCAGGAAATACTCCTTATGAAAATGTTGTGATTATTTCTGAAAGCAATAATGTGAATGGTCATAATGTCCAGCTGAATTATTACTTTGCGCCTTATTACGGTATTGTATCTGTTGAGCAAACTTACAGTGATGGCGGGGTAGCACGTATACTTGAACTTGTTGGGACACAAGGTTTTCTAAATTAACGGATCAAAAAAAGCATTCCACCTCAAGACGAGGAGGAATGCTTTTTGGTTACTGATTTAACCAATTTGCTTGGTTAGAATTTGAGACAAGCTCTTGATGATAAATTCTTAAACGAGACACTTTATTCAATAAATAATTACCAACAAAACCAACTGCGAAACCAGCTAGAATACCGCTTATCGCTAATACAGGCATGTAATTGAAAACTGACCATGATTGAGCAAACAAAGCAGCAACCGACAATTGACCGAAGTTATGCATGACGCCACCCATTGTCGAAATTCCGATAATACTTACACGTTTTGGTCCAAGAAGCTTAACAAACAGCATTGAAAATTAACTTAAGAATGCTCCTACAACACTATACATGAAGGTTGATAAAGTTCCTCCTACTAACATAGTAACAACTACCCTGATAGTAATGACTTGGATGGACTGCTTCCAAGGAAGAGTAAAAATAGCGATTATCGAGATCAAATTAGCTAGGCCTAACTTTGCACCGGGTGCAAAAGCAAAAGGAGAGGGGATGACTCTTTCTAAAATACTTATCACAACAGCTTGTGCGGCTAGCATAGCAATGTAAACCATGATTTGATATTTACTTTGACGCATGTGTTTCATCCTTCCTAAAACTTACTTTATCATAGAAGGTACATATATTTCACACATTTATTAGTATAAAATTGTGTAAAATGATTTAATAACTAAAGTAAAGCAAAAACAGTAAAACGCATTAAATCATTCCTAATTTCAGCTATGACAAACGATGATTTGTTATAAAATGCCTCCGAAGGGAATACGTAGCCCTCTGAAACGCCTTTAAATCAACCTATTTTTTAACCTTGTGTAAAATTTGTGTAAAATGATTACACTCTGTTACCTATCTACGGTCGATTAAATCAATCGGCGTGATAAACTTTTTAAAAAATTTCCAAAGAACTGCGCAGATGTTCCTCTTTACGTTTCCGTGTTTCATCCAAAACGTGCGCATAAACTGTCTGAGTAACCGTCACATCTTTATGTCCTAAACGTTCAGCTATAATCATAATGTTTACGTCGGCATAAATCAATAGCGAAGCGTGAGTATGTCGTAATCCGTGCAAAGTTATTTGATTCATGTGTAGCCCAGTTTGAGTTTGTATTTTTCGTAAGTAAGAGTTGACGGCTGAATTTGAACATGTGTCGTAAATGATTCGCTCTGATTTCGTGTTATTTTTTACCTGGTGTTCTTCTAACTGATTAATAAAATCCAGTAGCGTGTCGCTCACCGGGATGGTGCGCGGTTTTTTATTTTTCGTGGCGCCGTAGCGGGGCGTCTCAAGCTTGTATTGCCACGACTTATCAATCGTAAGGGTTTTATCTAGGTAACTGAAATCCGACCAGTTAAACGCCAGTATTTCAGCGTAACGCGCACCGGTGTGTGCGGCCAGCATCACGATTGTTTTGGATAAAGTTAAATCTCGTTTATCTAAGTTGGCCATGATTAAATCGTATTCCGCTTTTTCTAAGAATTTCGCTTCGTCTTTTTTAACTCGTGCGTTGTTGCCGGAAATGACCGCTTTAAAGGTCGGGTCTCTAAATATGGTACGATCTTCTATTGCATAAGACAGGCATGCTTTTATGTAGCTGTTTAATCGCTTAACGGTCGTTTCCGCTACTCTTTCAGCGTATTGATTGAGTGCCCTTTGATATCTTTCTCGTGTCAGGTCTTCTAGTGTTTCGACGGGGAAGAGCTGCTCGATCGTATGAAGCGCCACTTCATATTTACGGTAAGTGATTTCAGATATGGCCGGTTTCTTATACATTTCCATCCAGTTTTTAAAATAGTCTGAAAATAATTTCTTTTTAGAGTTTGGATTATGCCCTTGTGCTATCGCACTTTCTACCTCTCTTGCTGCGGCAGTCGCTTCTGTTTTTGTGCGGAATCCACCTTTGCGTACTTTATCAAATTCACCGTTTTCATTTTTAAAAGACACGATGTAGGTCCACGTTTTGCCTCTTTTAACGTAGGAAGCCAATTTCTTTTCCTCCTAAATGTGATATAATAGGGCATAGAAAAGAAGCCCTAAACACGGGTATTTTTTCCGCCTACTTCCAGCCGTCCAGAGCTAAAGGAAGTGGGTTTTTTTATTTAATCTAAATCTGCCATTTCTTCAGGTGATAACTGTCCTTCAAATTGAGGAGTAGAGGGTCCCCAATATTCTTCGTAACCTGGTCCATCTTCCCAGACTTCGGGTTGTTCTTCATAGTATATCGTTTCAGGCGCATTGTAATAATCATTCTGCAAATCATTGTAATACGCGTCTTCGATAGCGCTGTAAATTTCATCTTGCGACAATTCGTCTGGGGCTGGGGTTTCAATTTCGGTTGTAGGTTTATCTACCTGAGCCGTTTGAATGGGTTGTTCCGAAGTGGTCTCTTGAACAACTTCTTCATCTCGATTAATTCTTTTGTATTCGTTTACTTTAAATTCGAAGATTGTTTCACCTTTAGTGTAGTCGTCGCTTGGCTGATATCTGACTAGCAATTCTTCTGAGTTCGAAACATCTTCGGTAACATTGAAGTGTCTTAAACCTTCTACTGTTGTGTGACCAGGGATCGCTTGCATTTCCATTGACTCGTAAATAACATTGACTCCACCTTGCTGAACTTCAGCTAAGTACATATTGAAGGCGCCTGGATCAAACGGAACCGCAGCACTGGCTGTATTCTCGACAGTAACATGCAGGATTATATAAGTATCATCAAAATAATCTTGAGTACCTTCATATGGCGTAACTTCAATCTGAATAGTAAAAGAGAGCTCCTCATGCTCAAATTGAATGGTTGCTTGCTCATCCAGTAATGATTGTTTTAAATCTTTCAATTCACTTTGTTTTGCAGCGATTTCAGTTATTAACTGGTCAATTTGTACCTGCACGTCGTTTTGTGCACTAACAGTCGAGAGTGGCAAAAGTAATAGAGTCGTAAAAAGTAATATTTTCTTCACGTTTTCATCTCCTTATAATAGTATTCGTACCCCATGCCTAAATTAAAACGCTCGTTAACTAGCGAATAATTATAATCGCCTTCGTGCTCTTTAATAGTTTCGTCAAGCATATATTGATTAGCTTCTTTCTCCATTTTTAGCCTGAAATTGAAGCTCCTATATAGTAGGCTATACTCACTATGCGTTATTGCATGCTTCAATTCGTGCAATATTACTATTTTTATCAAGGGTCCCGGTAGGCGTTGGTTAATAAATATCTTTCGCCATTCAGGGATGTAATATCCCTTGCCTTCCATGTCTAATAAATACAGTTCGACTTCGATGTTTTTTAGCTTTTCTCGTATATGCTGCAATTCTATCACCTCATACACCTTTTCGGCCCAACATAAACGCAATGATCGCGTCTTTGTCGTTCTCTGTAATTGCCTCGCCGTCAAACGACATGACATTTTCTAACGCACTGCGCAATTCGGTTTCTGTTTGTGCAGACGGAAAGTCTGCGAAATCTTCTTCTGCCGACGCTATGATCGCCGGATTGTCTGTTCTTCCCAATAAATAATCTGTTGTCGTGCCGAAATAGTCGGCGACCATACTAATTACTTTTCCGTTCGGGACTTGCGTTTTCCATTTGTATAAAACATTTTTACTCAGCCCTAAATGCTCTTCGACTTCGTTAATTGACATCTTCTTCGCATCCGCAAACCCTTTTACGCGCTCAAACAAGTTCATTTCTATACGCTCCTTTACATCGCCCCCTAAATTAATTTTAACTAATTGTATAAAAAGACTTGCTTTATTTTAGACAATCGGTTAATATAATATTTGTAAGCGAGATTGTTAGTAAATTCGTTAAAAAACTATAACATATTATCCAGTTCCCCAACTGATATAAAAGCGTTAAACAAGGCTTTCTAGCGTTTATTTACTACGCCCTAAGTTTAACCGATTGTATAAAATATGTCAACGATTTTTAACGATTTCGCTAACTTAAATTGAGAGGAGTTGAAATTATGCCTGAAACTAAAGATGCACGCGAGCTGATAGCAAAATGGAAAAGCGAGTCTAGCACATCCTACGATCAATTGGCAGTGATGGCCGGGGTCTCAAAGCAAACGGTTTATGATGCGATAACGGGACGTAACAAATCTGCGACAGCCAATACACTGTTACTAAATATCATCAAGATGTTTGACATTAAATAGTGAGGTGAGACAAATGCAGCAATTAAAAGTAGAAACTCTGATTACGATTCCTGCAGAATATACGCTTTTGAGAACCGTTGATTACGAAAATCTACTTAAAGATAACGAAGTCGGCACATGGTGGACGATGCAGGACGTGTTGGAACGTATCAACCGTAAAGAAAAGTGGTTTAAAGAGAACGTGTTGGAAAATCCGCGTTATAAAAATCTCATTGATGTGGAGTCCGGCGGCTTTGTTAAATACCCAAGTGGCGGTAAAAGTGGTTACTTGTTTCTGGCCACGCAAACAAAACAGTTTTTAGAAAAATATTTCGCTGACATCGTTGGCGGTTAGTTAAGAGGTGTAGAAAATGGTTAAAAATTATTATATCGGACGGTACGGTACTTGCTTAGTAGTAGAGGCTGTCGATTTGGATCGCTTTGAGTTTCTGGCAACTGATGAATTGACCCAGCATCACATCTACTGTGACTTGCGGACTAATCAATGTGTGGCGGTGAGGGCATGAGATTCGCTGAGTTTAAAACTGTGGAGAAGAAATTAGTTAGAGAACTCAAGTGGCTAGTCGTTTCATCGTTGATTGTCGGTTTGGTGCTCGTCTCGATTTACGGGATTGCATTATTCAGCCAGTGGCGGGTAGATGTGAATATGTCCAAAGTTGAAGCCGGTCAAGTGGAAGTGGTTTCTTATACAAGTTGGAAATAGGATGCGGGCTAGTTGGGGAAGTTTAAATGGCACGCGTCTGCAGTTAAAAACATTTACCGCAAACCACGTCACTACAATCACATTAAACAGTTGTACCGGTTCATTTTACGCTATCCTGGCACGTTTAAAAAAACTGGCGTATCAATCTTTGATCACAACAAGTTAATTATCCAATTAAGTTTTGAAGAAGTTCAGCAGCGTTTATCGCTTGGGTTAACCGAAGTTGAAGAAAGAAAATATATTAGAAAAAGAGGTCGAGAAGAGAATGAACAAACAGGAGTTATTCGAGAATGTCAGTAACGATTTAAAAACTGTTCAGTTAAAAGTCGGGTCAGAACCACGAACTACCTTCGTGGATAAGAATGAAGTGTTGAATTTGATTTCTAGATTAGATGAAGTAGCGCCTAAAGCAAAAGTTGAGAGTTCCTATCAAGTTGTATTTTCTTTTAGTCATCGTCTACCGCTCACGTATTTGATTGAAGCGTCCAGCGAAAGACAAGCAATTAGCTTAGCTCTAACAGCGTTTAATCGAAACGCTTTTCTAGACAACGAGGTAATTAAACAAATTTATGTTGCGAAAGAAAGGTGAGAGAAATGGACGATCAATTAAAACCGTTATCATTTGAACGTTGGTTGGATTTAACTCAGCCACACATGAATCGGCACCGTTACATGCGAGCTCATCCTGCACTTAAAGGCAAATTGCACCGTCGCTATAATGACTACCTGGAAGGCTGGGAGAAGTTAGCAAACAAAGAAGTTGGAAAAGAGTTTTACATACTTTAGGAGGCTATCAAATGAGAATTAAAGAAATTATTTCACAAAATAGGCGAGACTTCAGGGCGTTTTACGAGTGCGAACATTGCAGACATTCCTATGAATCAGAAGGATATGACGATTCTAACTTTCATCAAAACGTTATCCCTAACTTTAAATGTCCGGAGTGTGGTAAAACAGCGGACAAACATTACCGCGCTTTAACGACAAAGCATCCTGAGTGGCTGCAAATTTAGTAGAAAGGAGGTGAGAGCATTGCAGGACGTAAAAAAGACTACCTCGGCAAAGGCAGTCTCAAAGTTAAATCTATCTGAAAGGAGTATACCACAAAATGTCTAATTTATCGAAATTTGTTCAGCGTCATGTGGACACATCATTTAAAGAATTAAAGAAATTGCCAACTAAAGGTAGCAAGATGCGCTACTTGAAAGTACCAAAAGACGAAGACTGTAAAACGGACATGCAGCGCAAGAAACGTTTAGAGAAAATCGAGGAAAACGAACGACGCGAAAAAGTGAATTTCGAAATGGAACAAGCTTTTGTAAAGGATAAAGCGAATCTTGAAAAGCTGTCCGGTGTACGCATCTTAGAAAACAACGTGGTGGTATTTGGTTCTAATTACCGTGTTGGACGTATCCAGTTATCTGAGACAGATCATATCACCGCGCACGAAGGTTCAGACGAGTTTACTGAACGTTTCATAAAACTTTTAGAAGGTCTCAGGACAGGTGTTGATACGGTGACCGGCTTACTAGATACTACGATATTTGCCAAGCAGTTAGACGTATTTATCGCAAACAAAGACGAGGAAGGTCGCATCGAAATAAGTGTCACCGGCGACATTAAAGTAACGCCGAAAGAGACTTCAGAAATTCAAGACATGACCTATCAGTCAGAGCATCTATTTAATGCTGATCTGACCTTTGGTTTTAATCTACGCATTTTAAGAGACGTGTTGGTATTGGCTGCACGATTTGGCCACGAAACAGTTGAATTAAGATGTCAATCGCCAATTAGACCTCTGTTGTTTATTGCTGAAGGATTTGAGTATCTTGTTGCACCGATTCGTGTCCATTAATAGGAGGAAAAAATAAATGTTTAAATTTGAAATTGTTGCGGAAAACGCGACAGAACTGAAAACTAAGATTGCTGATTTAGCGTTACTTTTTGATGTCGGCGAAGATCCACGAATTACATTGGCCAAGCGAGTGAATAAAGTCGAAGGTGTTCCAATTGATGTAATAAAGAAGTTGGAACTAGTTGAGAAAACTGTTAATGGCGTGGCAGAAGCTGCTTATGAAAATTCCGATGAAGCTGAAACAGAAGAGAAATCAGAAGAGCCTGAAACTCTAGAAGAAGAGTCCGAAGAGAACATCGCAACTAAGATGACTTATTGGCTAGCAGGCGGCGAGTACGGCAGTTCTCGTAAAGGCGCAGTGATTCCCGATGGGGCTAAAGTTTACGGCAGCAAGTCTGCTTGGGACGCATCGAAAGACCAATCAGAAGAGGAAGAGGCCGCCGAGGAAGCCGAAGAGGAAGAAGAAACAACTACCAAGACTAATTTCCCGGTCGAAGACGCAGAACCTGTTGAGAAAAGTACAATCATCGACAAGATGGGCGAGCTACTACGCGCTAACGGATCCGTGAAAAAAGAAATCGTTGGGCTGATGGCACGTTTTGACGGTTCTCGTTTTAGCGAGATTGCCGAAAAAGACTATCCTGAATTTTACGCTGGGTTGATGTCAATCGAAAAAGGCGGGGAATAAGATGGCTGAATCGTTTGGTCCTTTAAAACATGCCTACCTGGGGCCTTCTAGCGCGGTTCGCTGGATGTCAGTCCCTGCTATCGTCCAATTAGAAAAGGATATTCCCAGACGAGATACTGCTTATACATTAGAAGGAACTGATGCGCATACTTTAGCTGAATTTAAACTGCAGCACTTTATTGAGCCGTTTAAAAATTACGACGACGCTTTAGCCGAAGTGATTGAGAATCTATCTTACTTCGATAAAGAAATGGACGAGTACACGGATCTTTATCGCGACCTGGTAGTAGAACAATTCAATTCTCATGCAGACGGCCGTATGGAATTAGAAGTGCAAGTGGATATCAGTAAATGGGTGCCAGATAGTTTCGGAACGTCCGATGTGGTGATTATCTCAGAAGGACTGATCGAAGTCATCGACTTGAAATACGGGAAAGGGGTTCCGGTGGATGCTTATCAGAATCCACAGCTTATGCTGTATGCCTTAGGCGCTTACGACCGGTACGACATGATTTACGACTTTGACCGTATTCGAATGACGATTGTGCAACCTCGCTTGGATAATATTTCAACGTTTGAAATTGAAGTGGAAGAATTGCTGTTTTGGGCAAATAACTATGTCGCACCAAGAGCTGTCTATGCGTTTGAAGGAATTGGCGAATGGGATTTACGTGAAGACGTTCTGAGATTCAGTCCTGTACGTGCCACGTTAAGACCCAGAGCTGAAGGGAATTTCGAAGTCATTGAGAAGTACGACTTTAAAGAAAACGCGCTGTTAGATGATGTAGAAATAGCTGAAATTTTAGCTAAAGCAAAAGAAATTAAAAAATGGTTGGACGATGTCGAAGGTTACGCCTTACACGCAGCGCTACAAGGTAAAGAAATACCAGGTTGGAAATTAGTCGAAGGGCGAAGCAACCGCGTAATTACCGATAAGAATGAATTGGAAGTACGTCTCTTAATGGAAGGTTTCGAAGCCGACAAAATTCTCAAACCTAAAGAATTGGTCGCAATGGGTGCTTTAGAAAAAATAGTCGGAAAAGCGAAATTCTCAGAAATTGCGGACGATTTGATTATCAAGCCCGCAGGAAAACCTGTTCTAGCTCCTGCTAAAGACAAGCGCCCAGGCATTAACAGTGAAGCGTCTGCACAAGATGATTTCGCAGATCTGTAAAAGAAAGAGGTGTAGCCGTGAGTTGGGCTGAAGACGAAGGCTATGACGCGTGGGACATTGAAGATTTCTATTCTGACTATTCTACTGTGTCAAAAGAACAGCAAGAAATTGACTACTTTTCCCACCCAGTAGCTAACAACAGAACTGTAGATATTCGCACTATTGACGCAAATTATGCCCGCAACTTGCATAAGTGGTACGCCGCTAGAGGTTTTAGTGAAGATTTACTTTACATGAAAACTCTAAAAGACTTGTCAGAAACTAGTGCAGTAGAAGATTTTAAAAACCTATAAAACGAAAAGAGGAAATTATCATGTCAAAACCATCATCAACGAAAGTAATTTTACAAAACGTCCGTTTATCATTTGTCGCTTTATTAGAGCCTAAGGCTTTCGAGGGTCAAGCTGAAAAGTATTCTTGTATGATTCTGATTCCAAAAGACGACAAAAAGAATTTAGCCAAAATTGAACGCGCGATTGACGCAGCGTTTGAAACAGAAAAAAATGGCAAATTGAAAGGAATCAAACGTGATCGCTTGAAAGTAACCCTTCGTGACGCGGATGAAGAGTTGGATATCGAGTCTAATCCGGAATTTGAAAATCACATGTTTATGAACGTAAATAGCGTGCAAAAACCAGGCCTTTTAAACAAATACAAACAGAAAACAGATAGCCAAGAAGATATCTACTCAGGCGTTTACGCTCACGTTTCAGTCAATTTCTATGCTTTTAACATGGCAGGTAACAAAGGTGTAACGGCAGGCTTAAACAACGTTTTATCTTTAGGTCACGGTGATTACTTAGGCGGACGTGCATCAGCTGAATCTGATTTCGATGAGTTTGAAGTTGAAGAGGACGACAGTGCCGAGTTGGGCGACTTAATTTAATTTTGCTGGGGGACGCTTTAGTCCCCTTTCTTTTAATAACTAGGAGGTAGACACATGACTCAGGTAATCGTGCAACGCACGGCACACCCGAAGTTTGACACAGGTTACTATTTTAATTGGCTAAGAACTAATAAGCCGAACAAAATGTCGATTGATATTGAAACACACTCAGATATTAATATCCGGTTAGGTGTTTATAAATATGTTGATTCACCTAACTTTCAAGTATTGATTTTTGCTTTCTCTATAGACGGCGGTCCGGTCGAGGTTTGGGACCTTACAAAATCCGATTTACCGCAGTATATTGTTCAGTTGATATTAAGTCCCGATGTTTTAAAAAAGGCCTACAATGCGCAGTTTGAGCGCGTGGCACTATCTAAGCATTTTGATATGAAGTTAGATCCGACGCAGTGGCAATGTACGATGGTCCAAGCAATGGAACTAGGCTTGCCTGCATCTTTAGGTAAGTGTGCTGAATATCTATCTATTGAAGAACAAAAGGATACAGCCGGAACTCACTTAATTAACTATTTCTCGAAACCCTGTAAACCGACAAAAACAAACGAGATGAGAACTCGAAATTTGCCAGAACACGACGGCGAACGTTGGGAAAACTTCTTACAGTATTGTGGCCAGGATGTGGTGGTTGAGATGGCAATTGATAAAAAACTAGGTGTGCTGCCAATGCCTCAATCCGAATGGGATTTATATCACCAGGATCAGCGCATGCACGACTTAGGAGTCAAGATAGACACTGACTTGGCTGAAGCCGCGATTAAGATGGACGAGGCTTTAAGAGAAGAAACCGTTTTAAAGCTAAAGAGACTAACCGGATTAGATAACCCTAATTCACCAGCTCAATTAAAAGAGTGGTTTCACTCTCAAAATTTCCCGGTCGAAACTTTAGCAAAAGGCATTCTTCAGGGCTATCTCGATAACGATATCGTATCCGGAGACATCAAACAAGCGATTGAATTGCGATTACAGCTTGCAAACTCCAGCACAAAGAAATACATCATGATGCGCGACGCCACTCATACAGATGGTCGTATGCACGGCATCTTACAGTTTTACGGTGCGTCACGTACCGGTCGTTACGCGGGTCGGTTAATCCAGGTCCAGAACTTACCACGAAATTACATGAAAACGTTAGATACTGCCAGGAATCTGGTTAAAGCAGGTGACTTAGAGGCGATGGAAATGATTTACGATGATGTGCCAGATGTTCTGAAACAGCTGATCCGTACAAGCATTGTCGCCAAAGACGGTTACGAGTTACATATCAGTGACTTTAGTGCGATTGAAGCGCGAGTCATCGCTTGGTTTGCGGGCGAAGAGTGGGTACTAGAAGCCTTTAGAGACCACGGGAAGATTTACGAGGCGACAGCAGATCAGATGTTTAACCTGGGCGGTGTGGATAAAGTGTCCAGCGATATGCGTCAACGAGGAAAAGTTGCCACACTCGCGCTTGGTTATCAAGGGGGCGTTGGCTCGCTGATGGCGATGGGTGCATTAGAACAAGGCATTAAAGAAGAAGAGTTGCAGCCGTTAGTAGACACGTGGCGAAAAGCAAACAGCAAAATTGTTAAATTTTGGTATGGCACGCAGCGTCAAGCAATTCAAGCTTTAGAAAAAGGCGGGGTAGTTAAAGGGCCAAAAGGTCTTAGATTCTTCCGGAAAGCTGGTTTCTTATTTATCCAATTACCGAGTGGCCGAACGTTAAGCTATGCCAAACCAAAACTGGAACTAGATAAGTGGGACAGACCTAAAATCACTTACGAAGGTCAAGGGATGAAAGTTTACTACGAAAAGCAAGACACTTACGGCGGAAAGTTGGTCGAGAACATTGTCCAAGCAACAGCCAGGGATTTACTAGCAGGTGCGCTCCTGAGGTTAGAAGAAGCAGGGTATGAGATTGTCTTCCACGTCCATGACGAGGCGGTGGCCGAAGTTAAAAAAGGCACTCGCACGATTGAAGAAATGAACGTCATTATGTCAGAAGTTCCTGACTGGGCTGAAGGCTTGCCTTTAGGCGCTGAAGGATTTAGCACAGATTATTATATGAAAGATTAGGTGAATGTGTCATGAGAAAACAAACTTTATATGATTTTCTTAAAAAAGAAAAAATCAAGGCGATTAAAAATGTTGAAGCTGAATGTAAAAAACGTAAACAGGAAATGTTAGTTAGCGCTTTATCTAAACGCGTAGAAGACGCCACCGGGAATTTTGTAACGCTTCGAGAGTTAATGGCAGACGTTATAGCAGGAGCCAAATCGTTTCGAGACCACGTGATAGATATTGGTGTTGACGATCTTGCTATTAATAGCTACTTGCAAAGTTTGGTTTTTTACATTCAAAAACCGGAAGATGCATTAGTTATTACTTACAAAGGTTTTGCTGGGTATAAAGATGCTAAGTTACTTGATTTAGAAAGAGCGGGGGAAGAAGTACGAGCTACGTTTAATCAGTTAGAAGCTATTGTTCGAAATAATACGGCTAAACGTGCTGCGGCTCTGTTAGTCGAGTTAGGTATGGAAGTCCCGAAAGAAGAGGCCGCTATGTTGCCAGCAATTAAAGTGGATATGTCTGCTTATGCTCGCTGGGGAGGTATGCAGGATGAAAAGCAATAAAACGGATACCCTTAGACGTGTTAGACGGTTGCAGTTAAACGTCAATGAAATTGATTCAGCTTTGCTGTCTGCCTCGCTCAAATACCCTTTCGTAAGCCAAACTTTAATGTTAAAAAAGCAAGAGTTGAAACTTGAAATAAGCGAACTTAAAGAGTTTGCCCAAAAAATGAATTGGAGTGATCATCAATGAGATTGCGAGATTGTCCCGAAGGGACTTTGTTATTATTGGAAGCTTTAGCTATTAACGATTTAGAACTTGCCCGAAAAATAGCCATTGATTTTAACTTAGTTAAAGACGATATCGCTCGGAAAAAACAGGCGGTAAAGGTTCAATTTATTTACAGCGTGTGGGCTCCTGGACACGATGTTAAAACTTTTATCAATGCAAGAGAGGCCGCTGAATATGTGAGAGTGCCTGAATCAACACTTAGTTCTCGTATGCGCAGCGAAGGAGTTTTCAGAAAAAACATATATTTTGTCACGAGAGAGGCGGTAACTGTTTGAAAATCAAAACTGAATCGCATTACCTTGTTAGGCTGAACGATTACTTGTTTCTAAAAGACCAAAATGTTTTTACCCGAAACCATAATATGGCTACTAAATTCGCTATTCATGGGGAAGCTTCTGATCTGGCCAAGCGTAATGGCGGTTCAGTCGTTAAAGTTGAAACGTCTTTTATAGAAGTTGCGGAGGATTTACCAAATGAAAAATCCAATTAATCCAGATCATTATAAAAGCCACCGCGACGGCAAAGATCCTATCCAGCGCTGGTATGAAAAATATCCGTTCGATCAGTTTCGCACAGCGATGCTGACTCACATTGACAAGTACCTAGATAGATATGTCCTAAAAGGCTTCATTGAGGATTTAGACAAAGTTATGGAATTTACGAGGCGTTTAAAAGAATACGAAATATTACATGCGAAGGAATTTGGTCCGATATAAGGAGGAACTTAAAATGACACAAAATAAATTGACAGACTTAAATAATCATCTGTTTATGTCGCTCGAGCGATTAAACGAAGAAGAGTTAAGTGAGGAGGAGCTAGGAAGAGAAATAAAACGTTCCGAAGCTATAACTAGCGTAGCGTCTCAAATTATTAGTAATGCAGCATTGTCACTTAAAGCGGTGCAAGTTCGTGCGAATCTTGGTCAAGAAGCGGAAGTTCCTAAAACGTTATTGGAGTGATCTAATTGGCTCGTAAAAGACTATTTACTGAAGATATTCTAGCCTTCATGCGGTCAGTCGCAAAAGGACGTTTACATGAAGAGATTACAGACTTGGTTAATGCCGAGTTCGGCAAAGCGTTTAAGGTTAGCCAAGTAAAATCTGCGATGAAAAATTATTCAATTGTTACTGGCGCAAGAAGAAAAGTTCGCACGAAAAATCAAATTTGGACGGATGACATGCGAGAGTTTGTCATAGAAAATTATGAAGGTTTGCCTACTTCAAAATTACAAAAACTTGTCAATGAGAAATTTAACTTAAATTTGACCAATCAGCAGGTACGGGCTTTTAAGCAACGTCAAAGATTAGCATCCGGCGTTAACACTCAATTCGGTGAAGGTCATGTACCTGCTAACAAGGGCACCGTCGGTATTTACAACGTCGGAGGTAATGCCACCAGTTTTAAAAAAGGAGTCCGGGCCGCCAACTATCTGCCAATCGGTACTGAACGGCTTTCTGCAGATGGCTACTGGCGTGTAAAGGTGCAAGACGAGGGCGCTTGGGACGAAAGGTGGAGAATTAAGCACCGAATTGATTGGGAAGCTGTAAACGGCCCCATACCGGCAGGACACAGACTTTTATTTATTGACAACGACCGATCTAATTGTAAATTAGACAATCTCAGATTAGTGACAGACCGTCAAAATTCTGCTTTAAACAGGTATGGATTGCGTACTGGTGAACCCGTTTCTCTGGAGTCGGCACTTGTTTTAACAGATTACATTGGCGCGGTAAATGATAAAAAACCAAAAAGAAAAAGAGGTATTTTAAAAAAATGAGAAAAATTAAAAAATCAGCTGTTGGCTTGTTACTTGGAGGATTGTTACTAGGCGGTGGCGCAACCTATGCAGCGTCGAACGTGTTCGGAAATCTCGATCAAATTGAGAGTGATTTTAATTTCACTTTAAACTTTGCCAAAAGCAAACAACTAGAAGTAACCAATTTGCAAAGTCAGCTAGAAGGTGTTTCGAACGATAAAACAGATTTAGAAGATGATATTTCAGCCCTTTTGACCGAAATCGAGCGTCTTAAAACAGATAACGCGATTGAAGTCACTAACAAGAACCTCGAGATTTCCAATAAGCAAGCAGAAATTGATGCGAAGCAACAAGAAGTAAATGCCAAACAGAATGCTATCAACGATTTAAATAAGCAGTTGGGTGCTTTAAATGGCGAGTTATCTCAAGTAGAAGCAAAAGTTAGCCAGCTAGTCAATCACACGAATGCAGGTGTTAAGGAATTAACTGATGGCCAATAAGAGAGAGAGGTGACCAATCATGGAATATGTAAAACTGTTTTTATTTTTATACGTGCTACGAATTTTTTTTACAATCACTGATTTGTTAGCCAAATGGGCGACTGGATCAATTAGGAGGAAATGGTTTGAGCGGAAAAACAGACTGTATAGACTTAAATAAATTGACTCATGCGATTAATTTGTGGTCAATTGAGCGTAATTTACACATGCAGGACCCAACGAGGCAGGCTTTAAAGTCACTTGAAGAGTTAGGGGAAATGGCAAAAGCTTTACTAAAAAACGACCGAGAAGAATTGATTGATGCTGTTGGTGATACTTATGTCACCTTAGTTATTTTGTGTCAGCAGCTGGGCATTGAAATGTCAGATTGTGTCAACGCTGCATATAACGAGATTAAAGATAGACGTGGGAAGATTGTTGATGGGACATTTGTGAAAGAGGGTTAACATGAGAGCAACTCAAGCACCAGAACAATGGAATAAGCTACTAGACGCAGTGAAAGTTAAAGATTACGAATTAGCTCATAAGATTTGCGTCACATACGGGTTCGATGGGCGAGACGTTGCACCAGATAAACCTAAAGTGCCCTACGGTCATTATGCGGCAATGAATCCAGAGGGAGCCGTTATCCACAGCGAATTTGCGAGTGTGTTGTCAAGGCATCTGGGGTTTAGTAGTAATTATATCACGATGAAAATTAGAGAAACGCAAGGTAGACCTTTAAGACAAGGTAAAATGAAGGGGTGGACATTTTGGCAAGAAAAATAACAGTTTATACGAAACATGGCTGTGGACCGTGCCTAATCACGAAGAAGTTTTTAAATGAACACGACATTCCATTTAAAGAAATCAACGTATCAGAGCAACCTAGCGGACTGGTGGACTTACAAGAGCGTGGCATTAAAAGTGTACCAGTAACCGTAATTGGCGATTGGGAAGATTATTGGACGGGGCTTGAAATGGATAAATTGGAGGGGTTAGTGGGATGAAATATCAAGACAAGCAAGGAAAAATGTATTTGATTTATTGTTACAACCGCGTAAGAAACACTTGGAAAATTGAAGATTATCCTTTCACAGGGAGAATTATGGAAGTTGATGAGTCTTATGTAATGAGATTTGTTAGAGAGAATAAACTGAAAGAGGTGGCGGAATGAAAAAAGATATAAAGTGGGATATGGTGCCGCAGTGATGATGGTTAAAGAATTATTAGAGACGGAGGAATAGATGTGGATCACTTTGAAGAATTATTGGTTGGGCACATAATGGATGAATACGTTAAAAACCAAGAAGATGAACCACCAGTCGATGAATTAGACGCTGGTGTTTATGTCAGAATGTTTATTGGAGATTTTATCAGGAATGAATTTGACAAGTGGGTTAAAGGCAATTGTTCCGATATTCATGAGAAAGAGGCGCCAGAATGAGAGATTATTGGGTAGGGACTTGCGACAAGTGCGGTCAAGATATCTACGCTTACGAAGATGGCAGTGACGAGTGGTGCTACTATTGCGAAGAGGAACCTAATTTGGAGGTATCACCATGACCCGAACATTTGAAAAAGGCGACACATATCGCCCAGTAGTTAAGGTTACTAAAGTTAAAAAGGATGTGCCGACTGTCGTAGTGATGAGTGGTAGGCAATATATTTTAGTGCATAAAGATCAATTTGTTAGGAGTGGTGGACGAGATGGTCATTGAAATTAACGAGAATTACTTTATCAAAATTGATAATTACAATACGTTTCTAATGCAGAGTTACTGGGGCAAAGATCAATTTGAGCAGCCAAAAGAGTTCCAGAAGTCGTTAGGTTCTTTCCGGACGGTTGAACAGGCGCTGGTCAGTTTAGCCCGCCAGCAGGTGCTAGATGATCACGAGACGCTAACGCTGGGCGAGTATGTGCAAACGCTGAAAGACAACATCCAAGCGTTGAGAGAGGTGTGTCAAATTTGAAACAAAAAGAACTAAAGAAGCTGAAACGTGAGCTGATTAATCAGCCGATTGAGTTGTCGCCTAAGGACATTCAGAAATGGAAAGCAGAGTCATTTGAGTACGTGCTGTCGGCCATTATGCCGTTTAGTTTATTAATTCTAAGAGATAAATTCGGTTTCGGTAAAGTTAGGCTAGACCGCTTTCAAGAGGCATTTATGGACCTGCACGATTCGGTCGACAAAGGCTATTTAACCTTTAGCGACATGGAAGATATCCTTAACGAGGAAACTGGCGTTGACGTGGTTAGATCAAAAATTGTATAAAATTTGAAGAGGTGACGAGGATGTGAAGCAACAAGAAGAAATGGTGCTTGATGTAAAAGTGGACCGCGACATTAACTTGTCGACTGGGGCCGATCGTTTTGACACTAAATGGAAAAATAAAACAATGGCATGGTCAGCTTTTCTTGAGCGTTTGCAACGTCCGACGGTAACTCAAGAGTCAGCCGCTGAATATGCCAAGATGGCAAAAAGCAAACGCGATGAAGTCAAAGACGTGGGAGGCTATGTGGGTGGGTTCTTAAAACAGGGCCGACGTAAGGCCGACCACGTCCAGTCAAGAAGTATCGTCACATTAGACGCGGATAGTGGCCACAAAGATTTATGGGAAGATATCCGGATGCTGGCCACGTTCGCGGTCGCTGTATATACGACGCATAGCCACACGAGTAGTTATCCTAGATACCGGTTCATTATCCCCTTACTTAGACCGGTGACTGTCGACGAATACGAACCAATTGCCCGCAAATTAGCGAGTAAATTCGGCATGGATTACTTTGACGACACGACCTATCAAGCTGAGCGGCTGATGTATTGGCCGAGTCACTCGTTTGACGGGGAATACCTGTTCGATTACCAGGATGATAACTGGTGCAGTCCGGATGAAATACTCGCTGAATACCCAGATTGGTCGGACAGTAGTTATTGGCCAGAGTCCTCCAGGGGGCATAACCTCCGGGCTCGTGCTGCCAAAAAACAAGGTGATCCTTTGGAAAAGCCTGGCGCAATTGGCGCGTTTAACCGGTCGTATTCAATTAAAGAAGCGATTGCTGAATTTCTACCGGAAGTCTACACGGAGTCACGACATCCGGACAGATACACCTTCACGGAAGGGTCAACGTCCGGTGGGCTAGTCATCTATGAAGATAAGTTCGCCTACTCCCACCACGGCACTGACCCAGTAGGTGACACGCTGGTTAACGCGTTTGACTTGGTGCGTATTCACAAGTTTGGTGAGTTAGACGATGAGGTAAAACCAACGACACCGACAAGTAAACGCCCGTCCTTTAGAGAGATGCACTCGTTTGTAATCAAGCTCGACACGGTAAACACGTTGATGGCCCAAGAGGCGTTCGCCGATTTTGGGGTGATAGAAGACGAAGCGGACGAGGGCACTCACGCCCAAGTGGTTCACGACGACCGTGCCTGGATCGAGATTACTAAGCAAGGCGCTGAAATCAATACGTACTTATTAGCCCGACAAGTCGTTAAAGAAATTCCATTGTTTTACGATGGTTATGAATTGCTACGTTACAACGCGAAAAAAGGTATTTGGTCTGCCGATTCAGAGGAGTTTTTAAAATCTTATATTGCGGTGAAGAAGTTGGCAGCAGAAACTAAAATCAGACTCCTAAGTGAAACGATTGCCAGTATTAGAGCACAGACCTTCAGCGAAACATCTTTTGCAGACGGCGATTTAAATAAAATCGTGTTAACGAACGGCGTGTATGATATTAAAAAGGATGCATTCAGCGCGGTGTTCGATCCAGATTTACACGCTAGAGCGTCCCACCCGATAGAATTTGACGCCGAGGCAGACTGTCCTTTCTTTAAAGGATTTGTCACCGAAGTATTAGGCGAAGAGATGCTTCCTTTTATTTTCGAGTGGTTTGGTTATAACTTCTATCGTAGTTACGATGTACAGAAAATGCTATTCATTCACGGTAAAGGTGGCACGGGAAAATCGACCTTGATTAATTTATTGCGCGAGATGATTGGATCAGATAACTATTCAGCCGTTACGCTGCAATATTTAATGACGGAACGTTTCGCGAAAATTGGACTGTACCGTAAAGTGGCCAACTTTGATACCGACGCCAAACCGCAATATTTAGCAGATGGTGCCACACTGAAGATGTTGACAGGTGAGGATGCGATTTATGCAGACCGCAAGAACAAAGAACCCATCACTTTTTATAACTACGCGAAATTAACATTTGCAATGAATGAGTTGCCGCCGATGCGAGACTTCAGTGGAGGTCTTAAACGCCGGATGATGATCTTAACGATGGACCAGGTGCTAACAGACGAAGTAAAAGAGTTGTACCCTTTGGAAGAGATTCAGGGGGAGTTGGCCGGAATCTTTAATGGAGCGATGGCCGGACTAAGACGTTTACTTAAAAAAGGCGACTTCACTGAGACCCAGTCGATGAGAGATGAAGTCGGTAAGTGGGAACAAGGTAACGATGTGGTGTCGATGTTTATCGAAGATGAATGTAAAGTTGGTAAGAATTTAAGCACGCCTGTCAAAACCGCCTATGATGATTACAAGATTTACTGCAATAGCTCCGGATATAAACCATTATCAAGAAATACTTTCGGCCAGCGGATGACAGAATTAGGCTTTGTAAACAAATTAATCAAGATCGACGGCAAGCCAATCAGGAGCTGGGAAGGTCTACAAAGTGAAAGTGATGTGTTTTTATAGCTGTCAACAACGTTATAGAAAACAGCCAAAAAAAGGTAACAATTTTAAAAACAAGAAATGTTACCTTTTTTGAAGAATTGTTACTTTGTTACCTAAATGTTACCTCTCTAAAGTCAAGTGTATCAAGGGTTTAGGGGGTGTTGGTAACAAAGTAACAATTTATTCTAACTTAGATTACTAGGGTATAGAATAAAACATGTTTAAAATAAAAAAAATAGGTTAAAACATGTTAAACCCTATGAACGCTGAGTGAGTTGAGAAAAATTGTTACCTTTTTTTAAAAGACAGTAAATAATAAAAAAATAAAAATGTTGCGCGCGTATAAATTTCAGAGAGGTGAGTCGATTGCTGGAAAAGAACATCGAGATGTATTTCAACAAACAAATAAAAAAAATGGGAGGTCTTTCGCGAAAGTTCACATCCCCTGGGCAAAGAGGTGTGCCAGACAGAATCGCCATATTGAACGGTCAGGTTTATTTTGTCGAATTAAAACGACCGGGACAAAAACCAAGACCGGATCAGTTAGCCGAACATCGTACTTTAGCCAAACACGGTGTTAAGGTATATGTATTAGATTCCAAGTATGCAGTCGACGTGTGGCTGGAGAATTTAAAGGGGGCGACGTTTTGAAATGTCAATTACATAGCTACCAAGAATATTCAGTCGATTGGATATTAGAAAAGAACCATTCAGGTGTTTTCCAAGACATGGGTCTTGGGAAAACCCTAACTACTTTAACGGCTATTGATTATTTATTTAAACTAGAACAAATTAAAAAAGTATTAGTCATCGCGCCTTTAAACGTAGCCAAGCAGACCTGGAGCGATGAGATAGCTAAGTGGGACCATCTACAACACTTGACCTATTCAAAAGTGATTGGGTCACCTAAGCAGCGATTAGAAGCACTAGACCAGGGAGCCGACATTTACATTACCAACATCGACGTTGTGACGTGGTTAGTTGATCACTATCTAAAAGATTGGCCGTTTGACATGGTGGTGGTTGACGAACTGTCCGGTTTTAAAACGGCTGTCTCTAAACGATTCAGAGCTTTACGAAAGGTCCGTCCGAAGTTTAAACGATTTGTCGGATTAACTGGGACACCTGCGCCAAACAGCCTGATAGATTTGTGGTCCCAGATGTATTTAATCGACGGCGGTGAACGACTGGAACAAAACATTTCGAAGTACCGCCGAAAGTATTTCACGCCTGACAAAATGAACGGCCACATCGTTTATAGCTACAAATTGATACCTGGTAGCGACGAACTTATTTATGAGAAAATCGAAGACGTTGCTATCTCGATGAAAAGTAGCGACTACCTTGACATGCCCGAATTAATCGTTAATGACATTGAAATAGAATTGGACGGCAAAAGTAAAAAGCAATATGACACCTTTGAACGGGATTATGTCCTGTCATTAGGAGAGGATGAGCTAGTCGCAGCGAATGCAGCCGTCCTGTCAGGCAAACTTCAACAACTGGCTAATGGTGCAATTTACGATGAAGATAAAAATGTTATCGAAGTGCACGACGAAAAGCTAACCGTCCTAGAGCGCATTGTAGATGAGGCGCAAGGGAAACCGATCATCGTATTCTATTGGTTCCAGCATGACCGCGACCGCATATTAAAGCGGTTTAAACAAGCGAAAGTGTTAGATGTGACCGACGGCGATGTGGCTAAGTGGAATGCTGGAGAGATCCCCATCTTGCTGGCCCATCCAGCCTCGGCAGGGCACGGTTTAAACCTGCAAAAAGGCAGCAACACGATGGTTTGGTTTTCAATGACCTGGAGTTTAGAGTTATACCAGCAAGCAGTGGCCAGGCTATACAGACAAGGGCAAACCGAACAAACAGTCATCATGCACCGAGTCCTGGTTAAAGGCACTGAGGATATAAGAGCTAGACGACGACTAGAAACAAAAGACCGCGGACAAAACGAATTGATTGAAGCCGTAAAAGCAAAAATTGAGGAGGCCAGTAAACATTGAATCTACCTAAAGAGTTGATGGAGACAATCGTAGAACAAGTTTCTAAAGAATTTGAAAGCCAAAGCAGACAGAAACGCGAAAACGACAAAGATTGGCGACTTAGAAATACTCGCTACCTACTGCGAAACTACCGCAAATTAAAAAGTCACTGCGAAGTGACGTCTGGCGAAATCAAAGACCACGAGGACGTACTGCAAACAATATATTTAAGTTCGGTAACAGAGTACAAAGTCAAGACGATTAAAATGATGGAATATGTCGACATGATGCTGGAAAGCTATAAGAAATACTGCGAAGGCAGAGGCGAAGCAGTAAGAAGACGATATGCCGTCATTAACAGCTTGTACCTAGACACAAGCGTAAAAGATATGACACAAGACCGAATTGGGGAGATCCATGCGGTAGACGTCAGAACAGTTAGACGAGACGAAAAAAAAGCAATTGATGAAATATCAATTTATTTATTTGGTATCTCACATCTGTCAGATTTGATAGAAGAGGAAATGTCCGAAAGATGACCTGACAATGTCCTATCCTTTGGTGTATATTAATAGCATAAGGGAATACCCTTCACATTTTATAGCTGGCAGAATCTTAACGATTCTGGCGGCTTTTTTGTGCGTTTAAACGTAAAGAGGAGGTGGCAACATGCAAAAAGGTATAGAGATTGTCGATCAATACAACATGGTGAAAAATCAAATTGAGTTGGTAGCGACTGAAATTTCAGATTTGCAGGCGCAAACGGAAGAAAAAGAAAAAGAGCGACAAATATATGAGAACCAGATTGCCACCTTGAAAAGCGTGGCGCCAAAATTAATCAGCGAACTAGAAAAGGAATATGCCTATGATGTCGGTTAGGCGAAAGAAAGGGTGGTGGCAATGAGCGACCAATTAATTCAAGAAATATCAAATAAAGCAAACGAGTTGATGGCGAGTTGGCCACCATCTAGACAAAGGCAAAAAGACTTTGTCCTGGAGTACGTCGCAGGAGGGTTTGATAACGCGTCAGAGGCAGCAAGGAAGGCAGGATACAGTCCAAAATCAGTTCGTAAAGTAGCGTCAAACATGTTAGTCGGTACGGACAAATTTAGACACATTCCGCCCGTTGTAGAGCAATTGAGGGCCGAATACAACGAACGTCAAGAAGCGCTGAAGATTGCAAGTGGGGCAGAAATACTACAATTCCACTCAAAAGTGATGCGAGGCGAACTGCCAAATCACAAAGTCGTTGACGGAATAGTCAAACAAGTACCTGCAGAAATCAGCGATAAACAGAAATCAGCGGACAGCTTAGCGCGAATGCTTGGCTTCAATCAAGAAAACGTCAATATCAACCATTCAGGAAAGATTGATCCGTTTTCAGAGTTAACGGTCGAACAGTTGACAAAGTTGGCTGATGGCTATGACTAATTTAGCCTTGACGAAAGCATACATTCAACGCAAAGCACGAATTGAGCTTGCATCGCATGATTTTTTCAGGTATTGCAATCTAACCGCACCGGATTTTTATAAAGCGGACAGGCAGTATCTGATTGATTTGGCTAAAGATCTACAAGATTTTTATAAAAATGACGAAGATGATGTGCTAATCATTAACATTGGACCTCGTCACGGCAAATCACGAACTGCAGGTAAATTTGTTGAGTGGGTTTTGGGAAATAACAAAAACAAGAAAATCATGACAGGGTCTTATAACGAGACGCTGTCTACCACTTTTTCTAAATCCGTCAGAAATGCTATCTCAGAAGTCAAGGCAGACGAGAACATCGTCGTTTTTAACGATATCTTTGAGAATACGCACATCCGACGAGGCGACGGCGCGATGAACTTATGGGGCTTGGAAGGTGGACACCAAAATTACCTAGCCACGTCACCAGGAGGAACCGCGACTGGGTTTGGTGCAGACATCATCATCGTCGATGACTTAATTAAAAACGCGGAGGAAGCCAATAACTCACGCGTATTAGATATGCACTGGGATTGGTTTACAAATACCATGCTATCAAGATTAGAAACAGGCGGTAAAATCATCTTGATTATGACACGCTGGCATTCGAAAGATTTAGCAGGACGCGCGCTAAAGGAACTGCCTGAGCTAGGCTTTAAGGTCCGCCACGTCAATTTAAAGACGCACCTGGGCAACGGCGTCATGTTATGCGATGACGTCTTAACCTACGAAGAATACGTGCGTAAGACGAAAGCCATGTCTCCCGAAATAGCGTCTGCTAACTATCAGCAAGAACCGATCGACTTGAAAGGACGCTTGTATAACTTAGGCTTTAAGACTTACACAAGACGCCCAACCTTTAAACGGGTCGAATCATATACCGATACGGCAGACACTGGGAATGATTACCTGGCAACTTACATATACGGCGTCACGTTTGATAACGAAGCTTATATTTTGGACGTGATCTTTACTAAAGCGCCGATGGAGGAAACCGAACCTTTACTGGCTGAAAAGTTACACGAGCACGAGGTTAACAACGCCTACGTGGAATCAAATAACGGTGGCCGCGGTTACGCACGTGCCGTTGAACGCATCTTGAAAGATCAATACCAATCTAACAGAACGAAAATCGTTTGGTTTCACCAATCGAAGAACAAAATCGCACGTATCTTAACCAACGCTACGTGGGTAATGGATCATATCTATTTTCCAGAAGGCTGGGAAAACCGATGGCATGAGTTGTCGGAAAGCTTGAACAGCTATCAACGCGAAGGTAAAAATGAACACGACGATGCGGAAGATGCAATTACGGGAATTGCTGAAATGATTAGCAAACCGCCGAGCATACAAATATTAACCCCAAAAAACTTAACGAGAAGGAGGCGCTAACTTTTGCAACCCAAATCAAAATGGTATTTAGATTTAGTTGATCGGTTTTTAGCGGTGGAAACACCACAAGCGAAAATCTTAGAACATCGCATCAATCAACATTTAAAATCAGACGAACTTAAACGGATGACTAAAGCGCACGAGTATTATCACAACCGAACAGCTATCCAAGATAAAAAATCTATGCTGAAACACCGAAGCAACGTCAAGCTAGAACTTGGCCAATTTCGCAAACTAGTTAAACAAAAAGTGGGCTATTTATTATCTAAACCGCCGTCCGTAACAGTCGAAGACGAACTAACGCAAGAATATTTAAACAAAGAAGTGTTTGACCGCGACATGTTAAAAGTTGTTAAATCCTTAGGCCAAGAAGCCATCATTAAAGGCATTGCCTACTCAATGGTTTACCTGGACGAGGAAGGTGAACTGAACTTATTTAAAGTTCCGACTGAACAGATCATTCCTTTCTGGAGTGATGAACGAAACGGATTCATGGATGCATTCATCCGCATCTATCCAATTGAGGTGTGGGACAAAGGCAAACCAGTGATACGGACGCAAGTGGCCTATTTTGATGAAAACGGCATTACCTACTACCTGCTGGATAAAGCGGGCTTTTTAGGTTTAGACCCAACTTACGACGGGCCACAATCGCATTTCTATTTATTTAACCCAGAACTAAACGAGGTTACAGGCCAAAACTGGGACCGCGCACCACTTATCGCGTGGCGCTATAACGAGGACGAAGCGAGCTTGCTTCAACAGGTTGAGTCAATCATTGATAACTTGGCCTTGCAAGCGTCCACGTCTGCTGACTTACTAGCGGATATTCCGAAATTTATATATATCCTGAAAAACTATGAAGGCGAAGACCTGGACGAGTTCCTGTCGCTGTTAAATGAGTACATGACGATATCTGTTGGAGAAGACGGAGGAGTGGATAAATTACAAGCCACAATTGATTCGACGGCAACCGAAAACGAATTGAAGCGTACGCGTAAAGCTTTGTACGAGGCGGCCGCGGCGATTGATACACAAGACGAAAACCTGGGAAATGCCTCCGGGACAGCTTTGAAATGGCGATACACCGATTTAGACCTGGATATGAACGACATGGAAGCGGAGTTCCAGCAATCGTTCGAACAGTTTTTATGGTTTGTCGAGCAACACGCTGCGAACAACGACATACAAATTAACCTCGACGGCTTTGATTATGTCTTTAACCGAGACATGATTTCTAATGAGTCTGAAGCGATTACTAATGCGCAAAACTCAATCGGCATCTTGGACGACCAAACAATTCGAGAACAGCATCCGTGGTATTCGCAAAAAGTAGAAGATCGCTTGGAGAAACAAAACGCACAGTATGGCATTCCGCCCCGACCTCAATACGACGACAGGTTTGAGCCTAAAAAGAAGGTGACAACAGATGCCGAAGAAGACACGGACTAATGCACAATATTGGCTAGAGCGGTCTAAGCAGCAAGAACAACACGCGGAAGAACTTACGACCGAATACTTGGCCAAAATGTACGCGCAACTGGAACTGTTCCAACGCGAAGCAATTAAAGAAATTGAAGTATTTTATAATCGTTTTGCTAACGACTATAAAATGTCTAAGCATGACGCGATACAATACTTAACCAATAATCAACTCAAAGAGTTTCAGAACGTCACGCTTGCGCGTTATGCCCGCCTAGCTAAGGACCCATTAGCCGAACCACGGTTGGTTGAAGCTTTAGCTTACCGACACCGAATCAGCCGTCAAGAGGCGCTATTAGCCGAAATTGAACTAAAGGCTTTGGAAGCATACGGCAGTTCGAACGGACTGATCGAATCAACTTATAAAAATATGAGTCATGTGTACGGTAGCGCTAAAATCGAAATTGCAAAAAGCTATGCAGATATCGGCTACAGCGTCCGTCGCCCGGTCCTGGAGCTAGATACGATTAAAAGCCGGTTGAAAACCAATTGGGTTAAAGATAACCTGTCGGAACGCATTTGGGGTCAGGAAGAAAAAACGTATGACACGATTGCAAACATCCTAGACCAGGGTTTCATCGGGCAGTGGCCACAAGAGAAAATCATAAAAGAAGTTCAAAAACGAGTGAGTGTTGCAAAATCCAGCATTGAGACATTAGTCCGGACCGAACAAACGGCTTTTAATTCAATGGGATCCGTTGAGCAACTAAAAGCCCATTTGGAAACAAAATATAAAATAGTCGCCATATTAGACAACAGTACAACCGATAAGTGTCGAGGTGAACACGACAATATTTACGACATTGACGATTATCAAATTGGCGAAACCGCACCACCTTTCCACTACCGATGCCGGTCAAGTGTGTCGTCCACTCGTGACGCAACGCTGATTGATTATTTCGCAGACGAACATGATTACGATGGCCCAGAACTCGAAGACATATATGAGGAATGGGAGAACGAGTTGCTGGAAACAGTCAACCAGCTAGTGATTGAAGATTTGAATTAAAAAGGAGGAAACGCATGACGATCATTAAAAACGAAAGTCCAGTCAAAATGACAATGCAAGACCTTTTAAAGTTGTGGATACCTTTGAGACCAACGGAAACAGAGCTGACACACGAGACGTCGCACAAGCCATCAGGAGGTGATCAGGATGACAATCCATATCTACTAGAGGTGACGAATGGAAAAACTATTTAAAGAATTCTTAAAAGAGGTCAAAATGATCCGTCGAGCTTTAGAAAGAATCGCCGCTACTGATGAAGCGTGGAATGAACACAATATCGAATCGTTTGATATTGAAATTACGGATGATGACCTCGATAAATACATAATTTGAAGTGAGGCAAAGGAGTGGAAAGAAAACGACTAGGCAACCTGTCCGATACGCAAATCGCGTTTATAAAAAAGCAATACTTGGATTTTGAAACTTGGCCAGATATTGCCGAAACCTTAGGGTATGACCGCAAGCAATACAAAGCACTGTCTCTCAAATGCTACCGTGCCCAGTGGTGGGAAGAAGTGAAACAACAACGCTTAAAGCAGTCCGCAAAAATGGGCGTTCCTCATATCGTCAAGAAGAAAACCGATGAAGGTAAACTCTACAGCGAAGATGAACTACTTGCTTTACATGGCCTTGACCCGGACATGTTTCGAATTGTAACCGGCGACAGCAACCACTGGACGGTAAACACAAAAGAAGAAGAAAAGCTTAATATGCAGCACAAGATTAAATGGAAACCTAAAGACCAGGTACTCACACCGCAAGACATTGTTGACATTATTGGGACGATTGAGCCCACAGAAGTGGCAATGCTTGTGGATGAAATACCACAACAATATTTGCTGATTCCGTTATTTGATATGCATTTTGGACCTAATACGTACGACTCTTATAGCCAATTGCTTAAACGCATTGTTGATATTGTTCAAAATACTTACGAGGAAATTCTAATTATTGTTGGAGGAGATTACCTGCACGTCGATAACCTAAACAATACGACAGCTAAAGGAACCCAATTAGAAGATATGGACTTTCCACAAATGGTTAAAGACGGCGTTCAATTCTTAAAAGACATCATCAAAGTATGTCTAGTGAATAGCCCAAACGTGAAATTGTCGTTTCTTCCCGGGAACCATGCACCAAGTAATGATTATATATTAACCTGGGGCATATCAGAAAGTTTTCAAGATTTAGAAGCTGACGTGGAACTGGATCATTTTAAGCAAGCGTGGCTAGGACCACATTCAATTTTTATGCACCACGGAGACAAAATTAAAAACGGCAAAAGATTATTGGAAGTTATGGTGTCTAAGTTTGCAAAAGAATGGGGACAAAGTACCTCACGATATTTAATAACCGGCCATAAGCACCACGAGTTGTCTCTGGCTTTTGGAGGACTCACACACTATCAAGTCATGTCACCAAGCGATTTAGGCGCCTACGACAAAGATAACGGCTATATCGACAGTGAAAGTGGGTTGATGCTAATCGAATTTGACGTTAAACGCCGTACCGCAATTTACTATTTGGAATAAGCAAATTGATTTAAGTCGACTAAGGTCGGCTATTTTTATTGGAGGTAATGAAATAATGGAAACAGATAAATTTATAGGTATGTGTAAGAAGCTTGTGGCTGATTACGCAACAAAAGGTTTGGACGTAACGGACAACGTAGAGTTTTCGGTCGATAATGTATATGTGGTGTGGCTATCAAAAACACTACAAAACAGCAAAGCGCTATTAAGCACTACATTGCCAGATGGTATGTATTATGAGTTAACTTACAACGGGGATAAAAATGAAATCTACTTTGACGCTTACAAGAAAATAGAAAATACAGCTTACCAAGTCGGCTAACAACGGCTATCTATTACTTAGAATAAAACCCTGACCGGAATGTCATTAAACTAACCGCGCCGACGGAATATCCGGCAAATAATAAAATCCTTACTGGAACCACCAGAATAAAAAGGAATAGAGGAGAGAACAAGATGAATATTACTGACATTTTGAATGAACACGTGGATGCAGACGGAAAACTAAATGTTGCAGAAGCCGAGAAAGCACTAAAAGCGGGTATAGCAACAGACTTCGTACCTAAACACGATTTTAATTCAAAAAACGACCAACTCAAAGACGCAAATTCGACAATCGAGAAGTTGCAAAAAGACAATAAAGATAATGAGGCCTTACAAGCTGAAATTAATGACCAGAAAGCGAGAGCCGACAAAGCATTAAAGGATTTAACGGCGCACCAAATACGTAAAGACGCTGAAGATGCGCTACGTGAAAAAGGTGTGACGAATATCGAATTTGCTTTGTTTAAGTTAGGTGAATTAGAACGAGACGCGGATGGCAAACTGAAAGATTTCGACACGAAATTTACAACGTTTGCAGAAGCTAATCCCGATTTCGTTAAAAAAGCCGATGCCGAAGAGGAAAAGCCAGCGTTTAAGCTTTATGGTGCTAAACCTGCGGGCGTAAACAAAAATGCTGATCCAACGAAAGTATCACTTGCCGAATCATTAGGACAGCAACGTAAAGCCGAAATTGAAGCATCCGCGCCAAAAGCGTGGGGAGAATACTAAGGAGGAAACATAAACTATGAAAATTAGTGATAAAACAGTCTACACAGTGGAACAGAATATCTTTAAATCCGCACACCATGTGGCATTTACAGATACTGCAGAAGGAACATGGCCTGACAACGTTGTACCACACGGTGCAATCTATCCAGCCAATGACTTAACCGCGCGCGGTGTAGTTTACCATGACACCGAAGTTGGTCAACCGTTGACATTGATTGTCGAGGGACACTTGTTAGCTCCGGCATTACCTGCAGAGCCGACAGCAGCAGCGCAAGGCGCTTTAAAACAGATTTCATTTTACGATTTAACACCAGTGGGAGGAGAATAAGAACATGCCTAAATTACACGAAATTGTTAATGCAACAAATTTACAAGATTATACACATGAAATTCCAGTTGATAACGGCGTCATTGATGCTTTATTTCCTGAAACTAAGCAGGAAGCATTAACGCTGGAATACATCAAAGGTGGCGAAGGCTTACCTGTAGTGGCATCTGTCCATAGCTGGGATGCTGAGACTGAAATCGGAGACCGCGAGGCATTCGAGATCATGTCTATGGAATTAGCTCAAGTAAGACGTAAGTTAAAACTTAGTGCCAAAGACGCAATGGTTATCGAGACACCTCGTAACGACCGCGAGTTAACAGAGAAGATTGCTAAAGTATTTGACGATGCGAATAACTTAGTTAAAGCGGTGCGCACACGTTATATCGCAATGGCTTTCGAGGCACTAACGACAGGCAAACTTACATTTGACGAGAACGGTTATAAAGGTACGTTGGATTACAAATTGCCGACAGCACACACAAGTACGCCTTCAACTAAATGGTCAACAGCAAGTGCAAAACCCATGGATGACATTAGAGCATGGCAAGACGCGGTAGAAATGTCTACTGGTACACGTCCATCACGTGCAATAACATCTCGTAAAGTAGCTAATACACTACAAAATAATGCGTCTATCCGTTCAGCATTATATGGAACGAACTCTGACCGTTTAGTTAGTTTCGCCGTCTTAAACAGTTTCTTCGCTGAACAGGGATTACCACAATTGCAAGTAGTAGAAGGTAAATACCGTAAGCGCGTATTAAAAACAGGCAAGTATATCAATGAGACTATTCGCTATATTCCAGAAGATACGTTTATCCTATTACCTGAAGGCATCTTAGGAAACCGCGTATTCGGCCCAACACCTGAAGAATTGGTACTACGTCAAACGAGCGAAGTGAATGACTCTAAAGTCGGAAACATCGTAGTCGACACTTATGTGACCGATGATCCAGTAGCTAGATGGGTACGTGCGTCTGGAATGGGATTACCTTCATTCCCGGCAGCCGACAAAGTTTATATCGCGACTAAAGTCGTAGCTGCTTAGTAGAGAGGAGCGGTCCAAGTGGCCAAAACACTCAAACAAACCATCGACCAAAGGCTAGCGGTTTATAAGCTGAAGATGGAGCCAGCTTTACAAGAATACGTGACGGATGAAATCGTTCAGCACATCTTGAACTTAACAAACCATTCCAAGCTGCCAAAAGAGTTGTATTATTTGGTGGCCAAAATGGTTTGCGAGGTAGCCGAACCCGAAGTTGACGAATCTGCGGAGGAAATCGTAAACCCTTTAGCAGGCGTGAAAAGCCTGAAAGTTGGAGACATAACGGTTGACCTGTCTGGCAGTACACCAACGGCTAAAGCAAAAGACGTAGACGAGGCTATTCAAAGCCTCTTGCAAGATTACAATCGACAAATCTTATCAGTTCGTAAGCTGAGGTGGTAGCATGGATATTAATTCGATCTTAGCTGCTGCAGGCCCAGCAATCGCTTGGACGTTTGATAAAGTATTTGATATCTATGAGATGGTCGAATACACCAAACCAAACGGTGCAGACGGTAAGCAGTTACAGGCGACAAAGCTAAACGAACCCTGCCGAGTGTCGCTAGACAAGCGTCCGGTGTCACAAAAAGGTGAAGGAAACTTGGATAATAGCAGTTTGATTTTATTCTGTGGACCGGATGTCAATGTACCAATTGGTAGTAAACTGATGGTGCGTAATGGCGACCATCGTGAGAAATATCAATCGACAGAAAAACCGATGAAATACCCCTCACACCAAGAAATACGGGTGAACAAGCATGAGTGGATATGATTATAAATCGTTTGAAAAACGACTTGCACAACTAAGGCAGGTGCAAACCGGAGTTCAGCGAGAAATTCATTATGCCGTGATTGCTTTGGCAGCCAAATTTGTTGAAATATTGGAATATAATTCGCCGTATGACACCGGCCAATTAGAAGATAGCTGGACGTGGGATATTGAATATGCAGGCGATTCAATCCATCTGAAAATATGGAACGTCGCTAGAAATAAGCAAGGTCAATATTACACGGAATGGGTAAACGACGGCCACCGCTTAGTTGTGCAAGGTAAGAAAGTCGGATACGTAGAAGGACAATTCTTTATCGAATTTTCCGAGTTCGAAGTCCGGCAGTTATTGCCGAAATGGAAAGTAGCCACTGAAAGGCAACTAGCTAAAGTCATAAGAGACGCAATGAAAGGATGATGATGAATGCTTGATGCATTATCCACAGCACTGATTCTTAAACTTAAAGAAACCTTTCCTGGTATCAAAGTTTATGATGAGCCAATCCAACAAGGCATGGAAACGCCTTGCCTTAACATTAAAGCGAATCGAATTAACACAGATAGGCAAGTCAACAACGCAGTTGATGTGGCTGTCTTTTATTTTATCACCTACACACCGGGTGACAGTCTGGACAAACGGACTGAAATGAATGGAATGGTGTGGACGATATTAAATTCAAAAAGATGGAAGTATCTAGGGGATTTTGCGCACATTAATTACCTGAAAGCCAACCATAACGACGAGGTAATGACAATTTCGTTTGAGGTGAAAATACATGGTAGTTATGAAGCAGATCCAGGAGAGACTATCACAAAAATAGAAGGAGGCGTTAAGCTTTGACAGAACCAAAGGCAAAGCCTAAAGCTGTGGTTGAAAACCGGTATATGAAAGAAGCGGTTGTGCGCGGAATGCATGTAACGGATCAATCCATTGCAAATGTAATATTAGTTGACGCAAAAGAATATACGGTCCAAGAAGCACGCAAGGCCGTAGACGAGTGGAAGAAAGGAGACTTTAAATAATATGGCGATTATTCAAAACATGCCTTTACCTGGCGTAAGGGTAGATTTTCAATCGACTGGCGGAACAGCTTCAATCGGTGAAACCGCTGGGCGTTCAGCATTTGTGGTACCTAAATCATGGGGACCAGATGATGTATTTGTGGAGGTAGACGGAGGCACGAACTTTTTAACCCTATTAGGTAAAGAGTTGAAAGACCTAGTTGAAATTCGTGAAACCTTTAAAGGAAACGGTCGCGCGTTAATCTATTTACCAGCTCACACAGGTGCGGCGAAAGCGACAGCTACCGTTTCAGGATTAGTGGCAACTGCTAAATACAATGGCATTTTAGGAAATAAATTATCAGTCGTTATCGTAAAAGAAGTAGACGAGTCACTCACAGTGAAGACTATCTTTAACAACCGCACAGTGGACGAACAGTTAAACGTGACTGCCCTGCCGGTTGCAAATGACTTTATTGTATTCAGCGGAACCGTTCCAACAGCGGCCGGAACAGGCAATTTAGTAGGCGGTTTAGACGGCACGTTAACGTCTAGCGCTTATTCAGATTTCTTGGCAGGAGTTGAGAAGTATGATTTCACTCACATCGCAATTGGTTCGGAAGATGAGTCAGTTAAAACCATCGCCGTGGCTAAAGTGCGAGAATTACAAAGCCTAGGCCGTCCGGTAGTATTGGTGACAAACAGCTTGGCAATGGACTATGAAGGTGTGACATCCGTCAAGAACGGTGTGACACTGGAAGATGGAACAGTATTAGCGCCGAAGGATGTGGTCTATTGGGTCGCAGCCGCTTCAGCAGCAGCCGAAACCAATTCATTGACTTATGCAGCCTATCCGGGTGCAGTCGACTGTGAGCGTCTCTCGTACGCTGAAACAGTTGCTGCAGTTAAAGCTGGTCACATCGTATTTATTTACAAGAACGATCGTGTAAGAATCCAGCAAGATATTAACACGTTGGTAACTTTCACTGATACCAAAAACCAAGATTTCAGCAAAAACCGCATCGGTCGTACGATGGCAATCGTCGAGACTCAAGTGACCTCGCTATTCGAAGAATCGTTTTTAGGGAAGTTTGTCAACAATCTTGACGGACGAGAAAATCTAAAAGCAGCGATTATCACGAATGTGTTAGATCCTTTAGTGATGGCGAACGCGATTAGCTATGACCCGGAAGAGATTGCCATTGAACAAGGTAATAACAAAGACACTGTAGTAGTAACAGTACCTATTGTAATTAACGACGCAATGGAAAAACTTTATGTACAGGTCTACTGCAATTAATTAAACCCATGGAAGGAGCAAACTAAACAATGATTAAAGCAAACCAAGCGATTAGTGGCAAAGAGGGGACAGTCTATGCGACTGTCGGATCTAGCCGCTATGAAATGGCTGAATTAAAAACAATTTCAGCGCAAATTGCCGTAAAAGTGGCCAACGTACAAGCGATTGGCATGCGAATGGAAAAAGGAAAGGTAGTCGGCGCTGCCGGTACTGGAGACTTAACCGCGCATTACTTCTCTAATGTCGCTCGTCAAGCTATTGCGACGTACGTTAAGACAGGCGTGTACCCTGATATTACGATCAAGGTTACAAATGCCGACGTACAAGCTCAAAAAGGCCGTCACACAGTCTTGCTAAAAGAAGTTATCTTCAACGATTCAATTTTAGCAGCATTAGACGGCACGTCCGAAGACACGTTAGAAGAATCATCATCTTTCACTTTTGGTGATTTCGATATCCTAGAAACATTCAAATAACAACGACGCTAGGGCCCTTCGGGGCCTTTAATTATTAGGAGGAAAAAACAACTATGAGTAAATTAACAGCATTTTTCAAACAAAACAAAAAAGAAGCGACTACTTTTGACATCCATTTGGAATCGTTCGAAGAGCCAATCACGCTAAAAGTCATTTCCGGTGCAGAAAACAAACGAATCCAAAAAGAGTCAATGGTGGAACGTAAACAAGGTCGTCAAACTAAAAAAGAAATGGACGGCTCAGCATACAACGAGAAATTAGCAATTGCGTCAATCGTTAACCCCCCTCTATCAAATACTGAAATTCAGGAGTCATACGGAGTGATGGGCGAAGCAGAATTGTATAATGAAATGTTTAACTGGGCAGAGCAAACATTAATCGTCGAGGCTATCTTGGAAGAATCAGGATTTAACCAGGACATCAACGAAAAGATTGCCAAAGCAAAAAACTAATCGAGAGCGACAATGAAAGTAAATTGCTCCACGTGATGTTTCAAAATCACAACATCACACCGATGATGTGGGAATCATTTAGCGAGGAACATCAGGCTTTTATGATCGCTTCGACCGAAATTAACGCAAAAGAAATGAAAGCAAGTCGATCTAAAAAATAATAATTAGGAGGTGAAAAAGTATGGCAGAAAACCCACCAACAGGTGGCACAGGCTCAGGAGGTAGCACTAGTCTACATCTAACGGATCGTGTGTCAGGGACAATCAACAAAATCGTCAACAGCTTTGAACGTCTCATCAACACGGCAGAACGTGTGAACCAAACAATGGCAGGCATCGACCGCACAATGAGCGCACAAGTAAATGGCGTAGTTGCTTCTAACGGTCGGCTAGTTACCAATGTGCAAGCGACAGAAGCACAAGTGCGCACAAGCTCTGATGAGTTACTAAGCGCATTTGAAGCGGTGAACACGACAGATTTCAAAGCAATTGGTGGCGAGATGAGTGATTTAGCGACTGACTCAAATTCGCTTAAAAAGGCCACCGGAAACGTAAATCAGCTAAGCGACGCTACCAGACGCATGAATGATATTCTCGGAAAGGTAAAGAATACCTCGTTGGCTAGTCCTTTGAAATTTGACCAGAGCCCAATAGATTTTGAAACAACGTCTACTAAGCTAGTCAAGATGACCGAAAACATGAATCAATTAAGCGACGCAACGACACGCATGAACGCGATTCTCGGGAAAGTGAAAGACACGTCTTTACAAGCACCGTTAGAGTTTGAACAGAATCCACTAGGCTTTGAATCAATGTCCAGTAAGTTGGCCAAGATGTCAGAAAACTTAGCAAAAATAAAAACAGATATTGAGCTAACACCGGTCTTTGAATCTATCACTGACTTAGATGATATTCCGGTAGAAGTCGTGCCGAACTTTAATTCATCCGGCTTGAACGTGGAGGATTTAGAGGTAGCGGTTATCCCTAACTTTGAGAGCACCGAAGTGCCCGCATTAGAATCACAGGTTGTAGAAGTAGATGTTATTTCTAATTTCGATAGCGATATCAGTACAGATTTAGAGCCAATCTCTTTACCAGTGGGTGTGGAAGAGGTTGTTATGCCTGATTTATCAAGCTTAGAGCAACCAATTGTTATACCTGTTAATTTTGATCAAGAAGAATTACCAATTTTTGAACCTGTCACTCTTTCAGTTGATATGGAAGAAATTGTTATGCCTGATTTATCAAGCCTAGAACAACCAATTGAAATCCCGATAAGTTTCGAAAAAGTATTCAACACTGAAGCAGATTTAAACGCTTTAGAGGTAGATATAATTCCTAATTTCGATAGCAATATTAACACTGATTTAGAAGCAATCGAGTTAGATGTGACGGCCATACCTAATTTCGACAACGTTGCAGACGTGGAATTAGCGCCAATTGACCTTCCTGTCATGCCTCAATTACCAGAATGGAACATCGCACCGCCGGAAGAAATAAAAATCCCACTATTATTTGACGACAGTGGTTTAGACGGTTTCGCACCACCAGAATTTGAACCTATTCCTCTCGAAATGGAATGGCTACCAATCGAACAGCCAGAGGTGTTTTTAACTGACGGATTGACACGCTATCAGCAAGAAATGGCCTCGGCAAATCTAATGCTGGAACGTGCTAGTCAATCTCAAGCTAACTTAAACGCACTCGCGCGTGAGTTAAGAGCATCACCTGCTATTATGAGTGATTTTCAAACAATGCAGAACCGGATTAATGGTATTCAGCAGTCTATTGCTAATTTAGAGCCGATTGACGGCGTTATATCACCTGGTGCTAACAATCAGATTGAATCACTACGTGCGAACCTACAATCGCTGTTACGGACGCAAGACGAAGTCGCTAATGGTTTGTCAGACGTTAACACTGAAGCGGCACACGCTGCTTATAACCGCTTGAATACACAAGTCGGACAGATAGAACGTCAAATCAGAGAGAACACAACCGCCCAAAGCCAATTCAACTCAACAGTTGAAAATGGAGTCGGTTCGAGTAACAAATTGCTCAATACCTTGAGAAACGTCGCTGTTGCAGTCGGAGCCAAACAGGCAGTACAGTCAGTTGTCGGCCTATCAGATAGCTACTCACAAACGATTGCTAGATTAGACTTGATGAATGACGGTTTGCAAACAACGGCAGAATTACAAAATATGGTATTCGCCTCAGCGCAACGTTCGCGCATGGAGTACCAGGCGACAGCCGACATGGTAGGAAAATTAGGAACTTTGGCCGGGGACGCATTCAGCGGATCAGGTGAAATCGTTCAGTTTGCTGAATTAATCAATAAACAATTTACATTAGCAGGAACTAGCGCACAGGAAGCTTCTGGCGCAACTCTGCAGTTAACGCAAGCTTTAGCCTCAGGAGTATTACGTGGAGACGAGTTGAACTCTGTCATGGAACAGGCTCCGACGATTATCCAAGCTATCGCAGATTATCTAGGAGTTACTAAAGGCGAGATACGAGAAATTGCTGCTGAAGGAGAACTGACGGCGGATATTGTTAAAAATGCGATGTTTGCAGCTGCAGACGACATCAATGCTAAATTCGAATCAATGCCTAAGACTTGGTCACAAGTTTGGACCAGTTTTAAGAATTACGCTCTAGAAGCGTTCGAACCTGTCTTGCAAAGAGTTAATGATTTAGCAAACAGCAAAGCAGTTGAACAATTTGTAACTACTGCTGTATCAGCTATGTACGTCATATCAACTGTCGTCGTCGGTATTATGGATGTGATAGGAGGGTTGATGTCATTTATCGGCTCACAGTGGGCGTGGTTAGGTCCTATTCTCATGACTTTCGCCGCTTTACTGCTATTGCATTACGGACGTATTTTAATTATTAGAAGTGTCACAATGGCCGCAGCCGCAGCACAGTGGGCTTGGAACGCGGCAATCGTTATTTATCAAGCGATAACGGGAAGCGCGTGGATGATGACTATCGCTTTGATTGCTATTGTGATAGGCGCCATATACGCGGCCACGGGGGCCTTTAGTCAACTGACTGGAATAGCAGTCAGCGGTCTAGGAATGATTATGGGGACGCTTTATCTATTGTGGGACGTCATCCTGAACATTGTAATTGCAATTATGAATGCGGTAATAGGTGTTGTTAACTTTGTCGTTAACTTATTCCAAGCGGGCATTTTTGCCGTACAACTCTTGTGGTACGGACTTGGTATGGCCGTCGCTTTGGTCGCGTTCGGCATCTTGTTTGTAGTGCAGGCAGTCGTTAATGGCGCAGGTAAAGCCTGGGCGGCAGGTATCAATTTCTGGAACCAATTGTGGTTCGGTTTCAAGATGTTCGTCGGCGAAATGCTAGTCGGTATGTTAGAAGGCGTGAGCGGTTTTATAAACTCCGCCGTCAATGGTTTTAGTACGTTGAAATACGAAGCCAGCAAAGTGTGGTATAACATCGCACAAGGTGCGGGAAACATGGCGACTGCTATTGCGCAAGGTATTGACGGCATGATTAATGGCGTCATATCGGGAATCGAAGGAATGTTAAATGCAGTCCTCGGCGGTATCAATGATATGATTTCAGCCTTAGACAAAATTCCAGGAGTTAGCATCGGCCCAATCGGGCAAGTAACTTTAGGCCGAGCTAATAATGCGGGCAAATTACAAAACTTCCTTTCTGGTCTGACAGCACCTGTCCCCGACTCAAGAGGAAGTGCGTCTAACATTGACTTGGGCGCAGGTTTGAGAGACTCGCTTGCGAATATGAAAATGCCTGAAATAGCAGAGTGGGAGAACGTGGATTATACGTCCGGACTGCAAAATTGGATTTTGGATAACAAAGCGCCAGAAGCTCCGGAGCAGTGGATTGCGGACTACATCGACTTTAAAGACTTGTCAGGATCATTTGGTCGAGGTTATGCACAAGGCGAAAGCTGGGAAGGCAAACTTAGCCAAATGCTGGAAGAGTTCAAAACCGGAAACGCTGGAACAGATATTGCAGATATGTTTAACGACTTAGACATGCCTGAAATACCAGAGGCGCCAGAAGTCGGCGGAGGTTCAAACCCGACAGGCGGAAAATTAGATTCCGTCGGAGAAATAGAAGATGAAATTGAAATGGATGAGGAAACACTTAATCTCATCCGGGATGTGGCCAAACAGAAATGGCAACAGAATTACATTACCATGACGCCGCAAGTTACAACGAATATCGAATCAATCAACACAGAGCAAGAATATGAAGATTTCATTGCGCAATTCAACGATGATTTATTAGACGCAATTCATGACGGCGTAGAAGGATTGCCGGTTTAGAAAGGAGCAGTTTAACTTATGGTCAAAATATTTATTAAAGGACAAGACGGCACACTGTTAACTGTGCCGGTCAATCCTGATGAAATTAAGTCAAATGAAAATCAAAAAATCGAAGTCGTCGAGGTGTTAAACCTCGGCGGTACTCCGATACCAGGCTACTCAGAATTACAAACATTGTCTTGGGAATCGTTTCTGCCTACTCTAAAAGACGGCAATTATATTTCTAAGGGAATGGATGCTAAATATTTCATTCAGAAATTGCGTGAGTGGAAACGTGCAAATCAGCCTGTCAGAGTGGTTATTTCAGGAGTGTTCGGCTCCGCGCTAGAACATGGAAATACGAGTCAACTGTATTATATTCAAAATTTTGAAACAGGCACGAAACACGGCTATGAGACGGATATTCTCTATAAGATTAGTTTCATCGAGTACCGAAAATTACAAGAAAAGAAATTGATTATTGTCGAGAAAGAAAAACCCAAAGAGACACCTAAGCCAGCACCTCCGGCTAAAACACCGCCTCGGGAAAAAGAGACGCCTCCTAAGCCTCCAGAACAGGTTAAGAAGCCGATTATGCATACCGTGGTTAAAGGCGACACGCTTTGGGGCATAGCCCGTAAGTATTACGGAAAAGCCGATAACGCGCTAGTAAATGGCATTGTGGCAGCGAATAAAGCCAAGATTAAAAACCCTAACTTGATTTACCCTGGTCAAGTGTTTTTGATACCAGGAACCGAAGCCAAAACGACCACCGCGCCTAAAGCTAAAACCTATAAAGTGGTGAAAGGTGACTACTTACGTAAGATTTCTAAGAAGTTTTACGGAGATGAAATGCAGTGGAAGAAAATATATAACGCAAATAAATCAGTCATTAAGAACCCCGATCTGATTTACGCAGGGATGGTGTTAACAATCCCATGATATATAAATTGTATTTTCAAAATGTTTTATCAGGCGAGGTCTGGGACCTTGCGCCGGTGGTTAAAAGCTTTAATCTTAGCTCAAAACGAAGCGGTTCACCGTCTAAATTGGAAGTTGAGTTATTAAGTACGATGGATTTTCCAGAAGGTTCAATGATTGCTTTGACGGCCGGAACACATAAATTATTTTACGGCTACCTATTTAGAATACGCCGCAATAAAAATGGTAAACACACCCTAACGTTTTTTGACCAAAAGAAATATCTATTAAGAAAAGAAACGTATGTGTTTCAGAACAGCACCTTGGCAAGCATTATCACGAGTATTGCAAAAGATTTTGAATTAAAAGTCGGAAAATTAGTTGGACCTTCCGCTAAAATGCCGACTATGCTAAAAGAGGAAAAAACCGCTTTAGACATAATCGAAGAGAGTATTGATCAGATGCTTGTACAAACTGGTGAACTAACGGTTTTTTGGGATGATTACGGCGAGTTGCGTTTAGATTATCCTAAGAATTTGGCAATATTAACCATTTTAGGTGAAGGATCTATCGTAACGGATTTTGATTATGAACGAAGTATCGAAGATTCAGCAAACGTCGTAAAATTGCTACACGAGGATGGCGAATCTGGTAAACGTACGATGTACCACTACATTGATAGCAATAACATTAAGAAGTGGGGGAAGCTTCAGTATTTTAAAGTGGTTGATGAAAACCTCAACGCGGCACAAATTAACAGTATGGGACAAATGCTGATTAAGTTAAAAAATAAACCAAAAGAAACAATCAAACTATCTATGAGTGTGGGCGATTTTGATTTTATTGCCGGCCGGTCTGCATATGTAGACTTGCCTGAAATCAAAGTGAAAGGCTGGTATTTGCTAGAATCAGTAGACCACAAAGTCACAGCCAGCTCACACACAATGGAAGTTGAGTTGTGGTTAGGAGGTTAAACGTGTCTAAAGTTAATGTCGACAATTTAAAACATTTAATTAATAACTTTATTGATAATAGGCAATTTGCGAAAGTTTCTGCGGGCACGATAACTTCTATTAACCCGCTCAAAATCAGATTAGAAAACAATATCGAATTGTCCGGCGAATTAGTGACTGTTACCTGGGCGGACCAATTAGGTCCAGAATCGCTAAATCAAAAAATCTTCTTGATTCGTCAAGACACTGGCGGACATTATTACGCTTTGCCTAAATTCACCTCGACACAGCTGGGTCGCTTAAATAGTGACGGCTTGGCGAATCTGGGCAGTACAAATGGGTACGGAAACTATGGCACAGTCACTAGCTCAAATGCCTGGCTTAAAGATAGTCAAATGGAAGAAAATGCTCAATATATTTGGACGTGGCTTAAAGACAATGGTTGGAGCGAACAAGCGGCTGCCGGTTTTTTAGGGAATACGCATGTCGAATCTTCACATAACCCTGGTATTTATGAGAATTTAGATGTGGGAAATATGCAACGAGGCTTCGGTCTAGTGCAGTGGACGCCCGCTTCAATTTTTCACAATTGGGCGAAAGCAAATAAACTCGATCCAACTGATATCAAAGCACAACTAACCTCGGTAAGCGGGGACACATTAAGACACTGGATCATGACAGATGAGTTTCCGTTGTCATACCAAGCGTTTAAAACTTCGACGGATAGTCCGACGAATCTTGCACGAGCTTTTATGAAGAATTTCGAAAGACCCGCTAACCAAACGCAACCTAAACGGGGCGAATGGGCCGAATATTACTACGCGAGATATAAAGGTAAAGTTTTCCGTCCGTCAAGTGGTGGCCTAGTTCAACCGAAAGCCGCGTCATTCGACACAAGCAAGGCAACACGAGCGACAGCCGTTTCAACAGTAGGGTGGAATTTAGAAGAAGTGAACCGCTTTAAAATGAACGCCGCTGACCCGCCACACGTGACGGGGACTTACATTGATAACTTCTTGAAAAGTTATTATTCAGACAGTCCGCTCATCGGACAAGGCGAAACAATTAAACGCTGGTCTGATTATTACGGCATATCAGTAGGAGCGGCGCTGGGTGTGTGGGCGAAAGAAACGACATTTGGTCGAGGACACCCTGGCAAAGTAGACCACAATTACGGCTGTATGACAGCTGCGACCGCGCCACAATACCCAAAAGTATATTATGGCGATCGCTATTGGGTGAAATTTCCAAGCAAGAACGTGGGAATAGGTGAGTGGTTTAAATACGTTCGCTATCGCTACATTGAACAGGGCTTGGCTAACTATGAAGCGTTTCTAAATGTGTATAGCCCGCCGTTTGAGAACAATCAAGCGACGTTTAAAAACATCATGTGGGGCGTAATTAAAGCGTTCGGTTACAACGCAAGCGATTCCGTTGTTAAGACGAACTTGTCTAAGCAGTCGGATGACGTGCAAACACTTAATATTAACCAAGTGGCCAATCCTACTGACTATCAAACAGACGCACGCGTCGAAAAGATATTGCAGTGGTTTGAAGCAAGATTAGGTAAAGTCACCTACTCAATGGCAAACAGAACAGGACCTAACAGTTACGACTGTTCAAGTGCTGTTTTTTATGCGTTGATGCACGCCGGATTTCTTCCGGTAGGAACTTGGCCAGGAACAACGGAAACGTTATTTGGCTACGAAGGAAAACGTTTAATTCGAATCAACCGCAATGAAATTCGGCGCGGAGACATATTTGTAACAGGTATTCCAGGCCAGTCATCGGGGGCAGCCGGACACACTGGTGTAGTCTACGATTCAAATCGAATCATACACTGCACATATTCGAAGAACGGTATCGTGATTACGCCGATTGCTGGGTATACTAGTTCAAATACACGCTGGTATCGACTGGCAGGTACTGGGGCAAGTGCAAATACACCGGCTATCTCAAATGCGACAGCGTCTAAGATTGAAGCGGCTATCAGCAAAGCGACTGCACAAGTTGGTAAACGCTACGTGCTAGGCGCAGTTGGGCCTAACGCTTTTGACTGTAGCGGTTTAATTTATTATGCCTACCGTGCTGCCGGATTTAAAATAAACCACCGATGCACGACCTACACGATGAACGCGAATCAAGCACCATTTAAAACAATCAGTCGAGGTGAGCTGAAGCGTGGTGATTTGATAATGTATCCAGGTCACGTCGGTATTTATCTAGGACCAACATTAAGCAGTCCTAAATCACTAGTACACGCCGCCACGCCATCACTTGGTGTTATTTATCAGCGGGCAGATTCAATGCAAATAACAGGCTATAGGAGGGTTACAGGATGAGTGTTCCAGAAAAACCAATACGCGATTTCAGCTTGGAGGCTTGGGCCGCTATTGAAGATGCAGTTCAAAGTGAGAATATGGATGTCGTTTCAGCGTCGGAAGAACATCCTCCTTCCTTGACACTGGATGAAACAGACATTTTAAGAGAGATTGACGGCGTAAACGCTTTGAAGCAAAGCATCCGACGGATGTTAACGACAGAGCGATTTACTCGTACGATTTACGACCATAGTTACGGCATCGAGTCGGAAGATTTGTTCGGAAACGATTCGGAATTTGTGGACGTAGAAATCGAACGACGCATTAAAGAAGCGCTGAACGAGGACGACCGGATTTTAGATATTCATGGTTTCGACAAAGTATTTGTCGGCAATGAGTATCGGCTAGTCTTTACGGTGGACACAATCTTCGGCGCAATGGAGGAGGTGGCAGAATTTGGCTTTAATACAAACTAAAGAATTTGATGAGATTCTAAGCGATGCGCTGGATCGTTTTCGTGCAAAATATGATTTACGTCAAGGATCGGTGCTATATAATTTGACCGCGGCAATTGCCCAAGAAATTGCCATACAATACATGTATTTAGAAGAGTATTCCAACACGCAATTCTTAGACACTGCTTACGGCGAGGGGTTAACTCGTCTTGCGTCGCAATTCGGTGTGGACCGTATGCCGGCTTCGGCAGCGTTACGAGAAGCTTTTTTTATTGAGAGCATTCCTATTGGGACAAGATTTTCCATCATTGACACAGACGCGAATTTCGTCGTCACCGAAGACAACGGCGGTGGAATGTATTTCTTATCAGCAGAAGATTTAGGCGCTGAAGGCAACACCGTTCAAGGCGAATTGTTGAATATTGACCCGCTGGACACGTTCAGTGGTGCGGTATTAGGACGTGTCGTCATTGCGGGGGAAGATGAAGAAAGCGATGATGATTTACGTGAAAGAACCGCCGCCAGAGTAAGAGCGCCGTCTCTATATGGGACAGTGGCACAATACGAAGCGTGGGCGAGAGACTTTGAAGGTGTTGGCTCTGTGAAGATTGAACCACTTTGGGACGGCGCTAATACGGTTAAAGTGGCAATTACTGACGCGACTGGTTCAGAGGCGAGTGCTGAGCTGGTAGCACAGTTGCAAGAATACCTTGATCCCGAGCCTCGTGGCCACGGATTAGGGGTGGCACCGATCGGCGCAATCGTAACAGTCGAAAGCATTAATGCAGTAGCCGTAACAATTGAAGCGGATATTCGATTGGATATCGACTTTGAGATGACTAACGTGGAAGAGTTAATTCGAAACGAGTTGCAAATCTACCTAGCCGGAGAAGCCTTTAATGATTCAGAAATTAAAATATTCAAAATCTTAACTGTGATTGACCGGGTACAAGGAATCCGAAGTGTCAGCGGCGTGAAAATTAACGGGGTCGCTGAAAGTCTACTAGTCGATAATGGGGTGCCTGCTTACCTGCAAGGGGTGATTCTGAATGATATTGGATGATATTGAATACAGACTACTCAGTAGTTTTGATTACATTGATCCAAAAGTTCGCGATTATTTCCTAGCAGTTGAGCCGGAACTCCGGACGGTCGGGCAACGGATAATTGACGAAAGGTCGCTTGTCCTGTTGCAATATGCGGACGAAACTCACATTAAACGCTGGGAAGAGTCAGTTCAGGTTAATCCTGCACCTAGTGACTTGGAACAGCGTAGGCGCTACTTACAAACGCTGCTTGTGACTAAAATTAAAGTTGGTGCCGATTCGCTAAGTACGCTGGTCAAACAATTTACAGGAGCCAGTAATAAAGTCGAATTTATGAATGATGAGTCGATTGTCAAAGTGACGCTATTAAGTGGGATAAATAAAAGCTTGATGCACCAATTTGAACTGTTGCTGAAACAAATCATTCCGGCTCATCTGTATTACAAAATAGACATGGATTACGATTTAGAAGCTAGTCTAAACTTAGCAAACTATAAATCCGGCACGATTGAATTAGAGGTGACCGATCAATATGAAGGTTATTTCGAATCAACTGGCGGGGTATTTGGGTCAGGGGGATCTGTTGCGAGTGTGACATTTACCGAATTTACGGATCAATACCACACTAATTTAGCATTGGACGGCGTCGCTCAGTCTGGTGCTGGCTATATCCATGCAACACTTTACGAGATGACAGACCAAAACGACGTCCTTATTACAAGCTCAGGCGAGTCTTATACAGTCAGCACTGCGGAATTTATCCAAGAAATATTAATTGATTAGGGGGAATTATTAAATGTCAGAATTTTCAAAGGTAGTTATCACGAAAAAAGGTCAAGCACTCATGGCCAAGCTGATGAGTGGATCGGGCAAGGTAGAATTTACAGAAATTCGCGTGTCTGAAACAGCATATAGCGAGTCGCAATTAGAAAACCTTACGGCACTAACAAACGTGAAACAAACAACAGCTGTATCTAAAGTCACACGAACTAATGATGTGGCTGTTCAAGTAGAGGGGGCTGTTGGAAACGAATTGCTATCCGTCGGCTATTACATGCGCACGATTGGCTTATTCGCAAAAGACCCTCAGGACGGCATTATCCTGTTTGCTGTAACGACAGCCCAACAAGCCGGTTTTATGCCACCTTTTAATGGCAAAACGACAAGCGGGGCGCATTTTAAAATTGTCACAACAATCGGAAATTCGAGTAATGTCACAATTCAAGTTGATCCAGCAGCAGTTGCCACGATTGGGGATATACGAGACCTAGAAGCCCAAATCATCGACTTAAAATCGTACGTCGGCTACAAAGATGAAGATATATTAGGTTTAGAGGTTGACTTCAAAGCAAGTAAATTCACTCGTCTCTCAGGTGCTGTCAATCGTACTCCAGGAACCTCATTTGATGGCTTTAAAATGTTTGGTGGACGTAAGCGTTGTATGCTAACTAACGACGGTGTCAACTTAGGTTACTTAGGAGACGCAGGCTATACCGAAACAGGTGCCTTAGCTCAGCCAGTTACAGAAAATGATGTGACGTATCCAGTAGGAACCCCCGTCCAGGTGATGGTAGAACAACCTAAATTTTATTATAAAGTCGTGCCTCTAGTGACAGAAAAAATTGAAGGTGGAAAAGGTCACCATTTAAGAAAAGCTCGCTACTATATATCGGATACTCCTAAACTCGGCTTTAAGCTTCACCCAGCCTTTATCAAGAACGGTGAGGTTCTTAACCGCATTTACTTATCAGCGTACGAGGGGAGCTTGTATGACGTGTCAGCGAGTGCATACAACTTGATTGATGACCAAGCTGGCGACTTTACAGCTACGACTGGCGACAAATTAAGCAGTATCGCTAACGCCAAGCCAGCATCAGGATTGACTCAAAACATGACCAGGTCCGGTGCAAGAATTGTGGCTCAAAATCGTGGGGCTGGCTGGGAATTGATGTATGCAGCAACAGCGGCTGCTACTCAATTACTTTTTGCAATTGAATACGCAACCTTTAACACTCAAACGGCGATTGGCACGGGTGTTTCAAAAACGGATGATGGTGCAACAAACCAATCTGACCCGACTGGTGCGACAAGCGCTTTAGGTAATGCTTCTGGAAAAGCTGAAAGTGGCTTGGTAACCTATCGTGGCGAAGAAAACTTTTGGACGAATATTTGGAAATGGGTGGATGGCATGAACATTAAACCGCAAGGTTTACACGAGCTGTACGTCGCTGACCACGCTTTCGCAGATGATAAAGGAGACGGAAGCTATATAAACGCTGGTATCACCATGGCGAAAGTAAATGGTTATGTCTCTGCGTTCGCTTACAACGAAGCTTTTGATTGGCTATTTATGCCCTCTGACACGGTTGGCGGTAATAGTTCGGTCCCAGTAGGCGATTACTTTTATCAAAATGCGGTTTCTACGGAGGGTTGGTTTACTGCTATCTTGGGTGGTAATTGGGGTAGCACGTCGAATAATGGCGGTTTCGATTGGTATTTGACTCATTCGTCGGCTATTCGGGATCGTAGTCGTGGCGCTCGCTTGGTGTATGCCGCGAAAAATTTATAATAATTAATAATTAACATTGGTAATTGCAACACAGACTGTGGTTACGCGCCAAAACATATAATCTCAATAGAGTCGCGTTAGTAGGTTAACACTCGAAAGCTCGGCTTAATTGCATACAAATCGGAAAGGTACTTAATCATTTGAAACGACTTGGAAATCTATATGAAAAAGTATACGACATGGACAATTTAAGGTTGGCTAAACACTGTAACTCGCACAGATTGTATCAGAAATATAGCGCATCGCTTCAGGTGCACTCAGATTACTATTACACACATTACATAAAAGGAGGAGTTGCATAATGATAGACCACGGAATAGTAGAAAGTAACACACTGCCAGAACCGATCGTAGTTGACGAGTATTCAGTTTGGGAAGCAACAGATATTGAAGAATTTCAAGTCGAGGTTAAAACTGGGGAAGAAACAGTACCAGTAGTACATTACCGCTACCAATTAAAGCAATACACGAAAGATGATTATATCTTGTCGACCATTAAACAAAATCAAACGACTTCAGATTTAGCAATCGCTGAACTGGTCGAGATGATGTTAGGAGGTGTCTAATATGGTAGGAGTATATGTCAGATTAATTAACGCCGGTCTTCGCAGACTAGAAGACGTTCCGTCAATTTTTTATGACGGAGTCAAAGCAGAGATAGACAAACAAAACGGCGGTGGCCAACATGTCAAACCGTGAGCTCAAACGTCAACTAATTAAAGAGGCTGAACGGAAACCGCAAATATTCTACAGCTTTTGCGTTTCGTTTATTAGTTTGTTCTTCGGAGCATTTACTATTTATTACGACGGCTATTTAATTGCTAACGCCGAGCCTTATTTTTCTCGCCTCCCGGAAGATATTGTCGGCGCGCTGCTTATCATTTGGGCCGTCATTAAAATTTTGGGGGTGATTACAAATCGGACCCTCTTAAAAAGAGTTGGTATTTTAGGCCTGTCAGCACTTTGGACAGGTCTTTTAGTGTTGGCAATTACCTATAGTTTTGGTACCGGCTATCCTAACCCGTCCTACATGTACATCGCTTTAGTCGCCGCGATATGTTACCGAATATCGTACAGGGGGGATTTCTGATTTGAATGAAACGACGTCTATTTTTCTCACGCTGATCGGAGGCGGTACAGTCGGAGTGATTGTCAGTGCTATTTTTCAATTTTTTAACGCCAACAAAACTAGCGCTAACAGTTTATTAACGATCGCTCACGGCAGAATCGAAGAACAAGAAGAAACCATCAAGGAATTGAAACTTGCCTATGATTTAGAACGAAACGAAAAGCACAGAACCCAAGAAGAATTTCACCGCTACAAAATGTTAAATCCGGTAAAGGAGGAAATTTAATGGATAACGAAACAGTTGCTTTAGTGGTTGTCATCGCAATCGCAATCGCGGTAATTTCAGAAATCGCAAAAGCGTTTGTAAAATTAACAGCCGAACAGATCCACTTGCTAAATTTATCATTAGGCGTTGTCGGAGGAATCATTGCCATGCAAATATTCGGTGGAGATTTTGCATCCAATGTATATGTCGGGGTGACAGGCGGGATCGCCGCACCTGGTATTTATGAACTGGCCACAAAATTATTTAAGCTTAAATTACCAACAAGCTTGTAAGACGGATTAACCTCCGTCTTTTTTATACTCAGAAAGGAGCATAAAATGGATATTAAAACAATGGCACAGCTGATTAAGAAGTATCCGTCCCCGATTTCAGAATTGACTAGATTAGCTCAAGCCGTCCACGAGACAGGCAATTTTACGAGCAACATTTTTAAGAATGCCAATAACTCATTTGGCATTAAAGCAAGTGCACCGTGGACAGGCGATAGCTACAACGCTAAAACAGGCGAAACGGTGAATGGTAAAGAGATTCAGATTCGGGACAATTTTAGAAAATACAAAACGGTTGAAGATTCTGTCGCAGATCAGGCGCTATTCTTTGTATCGACCTCACACCGTAAAAACGTGGCTTATAAAGAGGCGATTGAGGCTAAAAACTACCAAGAGGAAGCTAAAGCCTTAATGGGTCCAGGAAGATACGCAACAGATGTTCCTACCTCAAACTCAATCGGATATGAAAAGAAATTATTGAGAACAATTGAGAATTATGGGTTAAAGGTCTACGGCATGAAAGAAAGCGCAAGCTTGAAAGATATTGAAGAGGCTCCTAAGGAAGAAACGAATAAAGGGGAAGATAAAACAATGGGATTTTATATTGGTTTAGACATTGGTCACGGTGCGAACACGTGGGAAACCGGTGGAGGTAAAGGGGTCAAAACAGGTGGGGTGGTGTACGAAGAACACACCTTTAATTCAATCGTGGCAAGAAAATTAAAAACACTACTCGAAAGGTCTGGTCACAGAGTGACGTTTGGAGTCCAGCAACCTATGGCTAATGACACGTCTCTTGTGTCAAGAACCAACCGCTTTAAAGCTGAAAAAGTTGATATTATGGTCTCTATCCATGCTAATTGGATTGGGTCATTTAAAAACTCAACAAATGGTATTGGTGCGTTTTATGCAGCCTATGCAGCAGGAACACGAACTAACAGCTCTAAGCGACTAGCTGATGCGATCATGAATCAATACCGTAAGCAAGGTCAGGATATTTACGGCGCTGGGTCAATTCCGTCTGTCTATTCAAATTGGACGAATTTCCATATGACACGAGAAGTAACCATGCCAGCGGTCTTAATGGAGCTAGGTTTTATGTCAGGAACGAAAGATTTTGATAAAATCTTTGGTAGCCAACAGGACAAATACACGACTCAAATGGCAGAAGGAATGGCTAATGGAATTAATGCTTACTTTGGTATGCAAGAAATACCGGCAGGCGCTATTCCGTCAACGCCCTCATCAGGAGGAGGCGGTTTAGACGATGTGAAATGGCCAGCCTATAAAGCGCCGACACAAGAATTCGGTGCAGTGAAAGATGGAGCTAAAGTTAAGATTCGTAAAGGGCATTCAGCATGGTTTATTCCGAATAACCCAAGTTTTGGTAAAAAGCCATCAAAAGACTTTGCCGGTGATACCGATATCGTCGTTAAATCAATGGCTGTTAACGTGAGCTACTCTAAACGTGCCTACCTGCTGAAAAACAAGGTTAGCTGGATCCTAGAGCAGGACCTAGAAGAGCCAAGAGCTAATTGGGGCGCAAGTAATGCCAGCTTAAAAACACACACGGTTAAATCTGGCGAATATTTATACTTAATCGGCGAGAAGTACGGAATTACAGTCGCTAACATCAAGGACTGGAACGGACTATCATCGAATGTAATTTTTAGTGGTCAAAAATTATATGTTGAAGACCCGTCTAAAAAGGCACAAGAGCCGACAAAACCACTGCCTCCGACAGATGTAGTTGAAGCGCCTAAAGAAGAACAGCCTAAGGATGACGGCAATCAAACGCCAGCCATCGAGTTAAAAGACGGAGAATTTCTCTGGGAAGGCAAGAAATACAAAATCACTAAAGCTTAATAATGGACATTCAGCAAAATAGACACTGCTATTAGTTGAAATCCAAGTTCTATTTCCATAAAACGTTAGAAAATCAAAATAGAAACCCCACTACCTTAATCGGTGGTGGGGTTATTTTTTTTGGTAATTGTTTTTCTTCTAACATTAATCGACCATTATTATAGTACTTCTTTTTATTTACGGAAACAATTTTGTTCCAAATATTGTCAATACCGCCGTGACAACAGATATCACTACGAGTGAGTTTAAAACAATATAATAGTGGGAACAAAAAAAGACCTCCGCTATGGTGGTCTATTGTTTGTGTAAAATTTGTGTAAAATGATTTAATAACTAAGGTAATTCTAAAAATAAAAACGTTGTTAAATCAGGATTTAGGTTGGCTAAGACAGGCTAAGATTTGTTATAAAATGCCTCCGAAGGGAATCGAACCCCCATTTCAAGAACCGGAATCTTGCGTGATATCCATTACACTACGAAGACCTAACTATTCAATAATACACAGATTTGAGTTTTTTTGCAAGATAAGCCTCATAAATAGTAATTAGTTCGAATTAAGATTAATAAAATTGCAACTGTTTGTACAGAACCTCACATTGTGAGGTCGATAGGATGCATTAATTATAAATCTTTTACTTTGCTAAAAAATCTATGAATAAAGACTAGTTCTTAAACATAATTAAAAAAATGTTAAAAATAAGTTGTCATTTTTGCTTGTGAAAGGTATACTTAATGAGGATAAATTTTGAAGGGGGAAGTGGAGATTTTGGCAAAAGAAATAGTTATTGTCGGGGCTGGGTATGCAGGTATTGCTGCTGCTCGAAAATTAGGTAAGAAGTTTAAGAAAGATGAATCAGTAAACATTACATTAATTGATAGACATTCATATATGACCTATATGACTGAATTACATGAGGTCGCAGCAGCGCGAGTAGAACCTGATGCAATTAAGTATGATTTACAACGCATCTTCAAGAAGTTGAAGAAAGTAGATTTGGTTACAGATTCAATCACGAATATCGATTACGATAAACAAGAACTAGTTGGTGAACAACGCAATTATAAATACGATTATTTAGTTCTTGCGATCGGTGGAGAAGCCAATGACTTTGGTGTTGAGGGCGTTAAAGAACATGGCTTTACTTTATGGTCAATTGAAGCAGCAGAAGAAATACGCAAACATGTAGAAGAAACAGTTTATGCTGCATCTCGTGAGCACGATGACGTTAAACGTCGCGCTATGTTATCATTTGTAGTCTGTGGGGCAGGCTTTACAGGTGTTGAAATGGTCGGCGAGTTAAACGAATGGTTACCTAAATTAGCAAAAGAATATAAAATCAAACAGAGCGAAATTTCAGTACATAACGTTGAAGCAGCACCTTCAATTTTAAATACTGTAACTGAAGTTGAACAAGAGCGTTCATTAAACTTCATGCGAAAAGAAGGCATTCAAGTATCTTTAGGTGACGGGATTGTAAAAGTTGCTGAAGATCATATTGAATTGGCTTCTGGACGTAAAATTCCATCATATACAACAATTTGGACTGCTGGTGTTCAAGCGAATCAAGAAGCTGCAGAATGGGGCTTTGAAAGAGCAAGAGCTGGTCGTTTAGTTGCTGACGAGTATATGAAAGCTAAGGGACACGATAATATCTGGTTAGCAGGAGATGTAGTTTACTATGAAGAACCAGAAACAGGTCGTCCTACGCCACAAATTGTACAAGCAGCAGAACAAACGGGTGATACTGCAGCACACAACTTAATTGCGGCAATCACTGGTGAAGAAAAAGAAGCATACAAAGGTAAGTACGACGGAAACATGGTTTCTATCGGATCTCGCTATGGTGTAGCTTTATTGTATGATAAATATCACTTACAAGGCTTTTTAGCTATGTTTGTAAAACATGCAAGTAACATTATTTACTTCTTAAGTATCAGAAGTTTCTATTATGCATTCATGTATGTTAAACATGAGTTCTTTGATGTAAAAGACCAACGTAATATTTTCCGTGGCCATACATCAAGAAAAGGTAACGTATTATGGACAGTTCCATTACGTATCTTCTATGGTGCAATGTGGACCGTTGAAGGGCTGAAGAAAACATTTGGTATGTTTGGTGGTTCTTCTTGGTTCGGAGATAATGTAGTATTCCCATTCCCATGGCTACAAGAAGTAGTGTCTGGTGCATCTGATGCGACTTCATCTGCTTCAACAGCTGCAACAGAAGTTGCTGAAACAGTATTTAGCTTGAACTACGTTTACGGCGAAGAGCCAATGCTAGTGTTTGACTCAATGCCCGGTTGGTTCGCTTCAATTATGGAATTCATGATGCCTAATCAGGATGTTGCCTTGTTTATGCAAAAAATGATGTCATTAGTAGAATTAGGAATCGGTTTAGCTCTTATGGCTGGATTATTCACCTGGATTATCAGTGCAGTAACAGTAGGTTTAGTAGCAATGTTCTGTTTATCAGGAATGTTCGTTTGGGTAAACATGTGGTTTATTCCAGTTGCGATCGCACTTATGAATGGTTCTGGTCATGCATTTGGTCTAGATCATTGGGTAATGCCTTGGTTAGGTAAATTATTAGACAAGTGGGTTTATGGTACGCCTAAGCATATCTATAAACCAGGAATCGATAACTAATCGAACATTTTAATTAAAAAGATATAACTAACAAATACTGTTAGGAGCTGTAGGTGAGAAAGGTTAGCAAATGATGCGTCATAGCTGATTCTCGCATTAAACAAGCTACTAGCAGTATTTTTTTGTATAGTAGTGGAAATTTAAACTTATAAAGCGAAATAATTCGACTAATATAGTATAATTAAACAATCAAAAAATAAGAACGGAGAAAGATAGCCTTGGTACATGCTATTTGGCAAGATTACCCTGAAATCGAAGCAGCATTAAGAGAAGTAAAAGAGATAATTCATCAAGAGCTTGCGATTAGTTCTCCTTCAATCAGAGACATCATACGTGACTATATCGATGCATCGGGGAAGTATATACGAGCTGGGCTTTGTATAATGTTTGCGAAGTTAAATTATGGAAGCATTCCTCGTGAAATACTCTATTCTGCTGCAGCTATCGAAATGTTACATCTAGCAACACTCATTCATGATGATGTGATAGATGAAGCGGATAGTCGACGTGGAGTGAAAGCAATACATAAACAGCATTCGAATCGAATTGCGATATATGCTGGAGACTATTTACTCGCATATTCAGCAAGGCTGTTTAAGGAAGCTCATAAATTATATGAATCTACTTCAATGGATGACTGGGTGATTGAGAGAATTTTAGATGGAGAAATCAGTCAGCTTGAAAATCAATTTGAACAATCTATTTCTATCTATCAGTATTTGAGACAAATTCGAGGTAAAACAGCAATGCTATTTGCTTTGTCTGTTTTTTCAGGTTCAACCCGCCCAGAATTAAATCGATTTAAAAGTCGACAAGCATTTTATATTGGACTTGAAATTGGAATGGCTTTTCAATTATCTGATGATTTAATCGATTATCAAATTGATCAGAGAGCTTCAGGTAAACCACAATTACAAGATGTTCAGAATGGAATTTATACGGCACCATTGATTTTAGCAATGCAAGAAGAGACGTTCAATAAACAATTGATTCACTCGCGCGGGCATAAGTGGACAGAGAATGAATTGACAGCTTTAGTTAATGAGATGGAAAAATTTAATGTGTTTAATCGAACGAATGAACTTGTTGATTCGTATTTAAAAAAATCTTTGAAGAAATTAGATAAATTATCTTCACAACAAAGTAAAGATGAAATAAGACAATTATTGAATGCTGTTATGAAACGAAATTTTTAGCTTGAAATTGGCACTTTACTAGACAAAATCAGTAAATTGATTTACTATTAAAGTAAGAGTTACAAGAAATCTATACTATTAGATGTAGCAAAAGGAGAGAAATAACATGGAAATGAAAAAGATTTTTCTTAAGAGTACATTATTATTAGGATCGGTATTCGTATTAGCTGCTTGTGGAAGCGATGAGCCTCAAACTGAATCAACACCAGAGGAAACTTCAAGTGTTGTCGAGTCAGATTCTGAAGAAACTGTAGAGGAAACAGTTGAAGAAGAAACAACTGAAGAAGAAACATCAGAAGAAGAGTCAACTGAAGAAGAAACATCAGAAGAAGAGTCAACTGAAGAAGAAACATCAGAAGAAGAGTCAACTGAAGAAGAAACATCAGAAGAAGAGTCAACTGAAGAAGAGACATCAGAAGAAGAGTCAACTGAAGAAGAAACATCAGAAGAAGAGTCAACTGAAGAAGAAACATCAGAAGAAGAGTCAGCTGAAGAAGAGACATCAGAAGAAGAGTCGACAGAAGCAGAAACATCAGAAGAAGAGTCGACTGAGGAAACTGCAGAAGGTTTAGTAGATGGTGAATATACTGCTGTATCTAATGTAGACGAGAATGGTTGGTCAATTTTACATGTAATTACTGTAAAAGATGGCGAAGTGACAGATTCAAACTTTGATTATACTAATGCTGACGGTGATTTAAAATCAGAAGACGAAGAGTATAATAAAATGATGGAGGAAAATGCAGGCGTTTCTGCAGCAGATGCAATGGAAGAATTAAACACTGCATTAGTAGAAACACAATCAGCTGATGTAGATGTTGTTTCAGGTGCTACTAGCACTTCTGAATCATTCGTAAAATCTACTGAAGCATTATTAGCTGCAGCCGCAGAAGGCAACACTGATGAAATCAATATTGATGAATTAGGTGGAGACTTACAAGACGGTGAATATACACTAACAACTGAAGCTGACGAACGTGGCTGGGCTCACCAATTTACATTAGTAGTTAAAGATGGCGCAATTGCTGAATCTAACTATGACATGGTAAATGAAGCTGGCGACTTAAAATCAGAAGATAAAGAGTACAATGCTAACATGGAAGATGGAACTGGAACTTCATTCGCAACTGCAGTAGAGGAATTAAACGCTGCATTAGTTGAAAACCAATCTGTTGAAGAAATTGAAGTAGTTTCAGGTGCTTCAAGTACATCTAATGCATTCTTAGCTTACGCACAACAATTATTAGATGCTGCAGCAGAAGGAAATACAGATCCAATTGAAGCTGAGTTAGTAGAATAGTAGTTAAGTTTAAAAAACTTATGAATGGAGAAGAAATCTTAAAGATTTCTTCTCTTTTTTTATATCATAAAGACAGGAAGAACTTGGAAGGAATCTACTTCTAGTCTATACGCATGCCATATCAATATGTTAAACTATTAACTATTGATAGTTTATTTATGAGGAGAGAATGATGACCATGTCATACACTAATAAAGCTAAAATTGGAGTGCTCTTAGCAAGTTCTTTAATGCTCTGGGGCTGCCAAGATGAAGAGGTTACTAAAAATAACGAAGTAGAGGTTGTCACGCAAGCGTCTCCGACAACAGAAGAATATACTGGTGAAGAGCTAAAAGTTTCAAAGACTCCAGTCTCTAGAACAGAAACGTTGTTACATACTGCTGTTCAAATTCAAATTTTTCATGAAGGTGAATCTGTTGATAAAGCAATGGATGAAGTTTATAGATACATGGAAGAAATGGAATTACAATTTAGTACTAATTTAGAAGGATCCGATGTTTATCGAATAAATCAAGCAGCGGGAGAAGAAGCTGTAGAAGTTGATGAGGAAACTTTTGCAGTGATTAAACATGCCTTGAGTATCGCTGAGCAAAGTGAAGGGAAATTTGATGTGACGATTGGTGCTGTAACAAACTTATGGCAAATTGGTTCTGAAGATGCTCGTAAACCCAGCGATGAAGAAATTGAAGAAGCGCTTGAGTTAATTGACTATCGTAAAGTCACATTAGACGAAGAAAAGCTTACAGTTAAACTGGAAGAAAAAGGAATGGTTATTGAACTAGGTGGAATTTCTAAAGGCTATATTGGTGGAAGAGTCAAAGATATATTAGCGAGTTATGGTGTGACAACTGCAATAATCAATTTAGGTGGAAATGTTGTTGTGATGGGGACATCACCTGGAAATGATGAAGGATGGAATGTAGGAGTCCAAGATCCAGATGAAAGCCGTGGGCAAGTTGTTGGTACGCAAAGAATGACTGATAGCGCTATTGTGACATCAGGAATATACGAACGTTTTCTAGAAGTAGATGGTGTTAAATATCATCATATCTTAGATCCTAAAACGGGGTATCCATTAGATAATGAATTGTCTGGTGTGACGGTTTTTGCTCAAAGTTCATTTGAAGGAGATTCTTATTCAACTGCACTTTTCTTGTTTGGTATAGAAGAAGGTATAGAATTTGTTGAAACAATTGATGGTCTAGAGGCTGTCTTTATTGATAAAGATCATGGTGTTCATTTGACTTCGGGATTAAAAGATTCTTTCGAATTAACTAATGAGGAGTATCATTTAGATGAACAATAAAAACTTAACAATATTTTTGGAGTTTGTGGAAATCAGAACGAAAATAGCGAGTATTTTCCCGATGATAATTGGTTTTTTATGGACCGCGTATCATTATCAACAATTTAACTGGTTAAACTCATTCATTTTTGCAATTGCAGTGATTTCTTTTGATATGTGTACGACAGCGATCAATAATACGATTGATTTTCATAAAGCTATCGATTTGGAATATAAAAATCAAGAAAACGTTATTGGGAAAAACAATTTAAGTCTTAAAAAGATGGTATATATTGTCTTGGCTTTACTATTGTTTGCTTTCGCGTTTGCTATTTCATTGGTGTTTTTAACGGACTTTCTTCTGTTAATTTTAGGCGGTCTGTGTTTTTTATTAGGTATTATTTATACATTTGGTCCAACACCTATTTCAAGAAGTCCTTATGGGGAAGTAATGTCAGGAGTCACAATGGGTTTTGGAATATTCTTTTTGGCTATTTACATGACAATGTATGAAAGTATTCTATCAAGCGTACACACAGTTGGGAATATTATGATTAATTTTAATTGGTTTGAAACTGTTAAGATTTTTATGATGAGTATTCCTTTGATATGTTTTATAGCTAATATCATGCTAGCAAACAATACAAGAGATTTAGAAACTGATGTCGTTAACGAACGAAAAACGCTGGTTTATTTCATCGGAAAAAGGAATGCAGTCATCCTTTATCAAATCTTGAGTATAATCCCTTGGCTTGTTTGGCTGTTATATATAATTAGTGGCATTCTTCCAGTATGGGCTTCGTTAGGTTTAAGCGTGATTCCAATACAATATAAAAGCGTATTAAGATACAAAGAAAAGCAAACAAGAGAAACTTTTCCGGAATCAATCAAAAGTTTCACCTTGTTTGCGAGTATGTATCTTATTATATTGTTAATTGCTAATGTCATTCAATTTTTCAGCTAGAGAGGTAAAATTAATTCATCTTCAGCCATTGTGCCCAGAATTTCGATAATCAGTCCATGTGGCAGACAAATAACAGTTTGACCTGGACGACTTATCCAACCAGTCTTTACACCGACTTGATCAGGACTGTTGTCTTCCTTGATACGTATTTGCTTGCCGTTTTTTTCGATGATATTGTACTGGCCAGGATTAGGGTGATACGTTTTAATTTCTTGTTCAGAACCTTCCTCTAATTCAAAACGATCCACTTCTTGTCCATTAATTTTGACTATAGCGACAAGAGTTTGATTACTAGATTGGTTACCATAAACATAAGCGGTTAAAATGTTTGGTGTTAAAGATAAAAGAATAGAAAGGCCGATTATGACAAAGTCATAAGGGCGAAATTGTTTCAAAATAGCTCTCATAAGCTCACCTCAGATTCGTTTCTTAGCAAATTTTGTGTCACAACTAGTATTGTAGTAGAAAAATGATGATTTTTCTAGCTTTTATACCAATTTTTTGGTATTATACATGATGTGCGAAAATACATATAGGCATTAACTAAGTAAAAAGGAGAAATAAATACTATGGCAATTAAAGCAGAATTAAGAACAAAAACTGGTACTAGTGCGTCACGCAAAGCTCGTCAAGAAGGTTTGATTCCTGTTTCATTATATGGAACTGATTTTGATGCATTATCATTAACAATCAACCGCCGTGAGTTTGAAGCATTATTGAAAAAAGAAGGGGCTAACGCAGTATTCGATTTAGCATTTGACGGAAAAACTCAAAAAGTTTGGATCAAATCATTCGCAAAAGCTTCTTTACAAGATACTTTCTATAGCTTAGATTTAGAAGCAATTTCAGCTAACCAAAAATTAACGGTTGAAGTTCCATTATATCTTGTTAACGAAGAAACTGTTCAAGAAGGTATTGTTGAATTAATCGCTAACACGATTCAAGTAGAAACAACACCAGATAACATTCCTTCAAGTTTCGAAATCGATGTTAAAGGTGCTGTAATTGGTGACGTTAAAACTGTTAGTGATTTAGTTGTACCAGAAAACGTTACTGTATTAGATGAAGCTGATCGTACGATCGTTTCTGTATCTGCTCCAACTGAAGAACCAGTTGAATCAGATGAAGAAGTTGCTGAACCAGAAGTAATTGGATCAGAAACTAAAGAAGAAGAGTAATCAACAATAAGATTATTAACCAACATTAACGGATAACGTTAATGTTGGTTTTTTTATTCGTTAAGCGACATATTCGCTTTGTTTTAATAGTGATAAAGGTATCGTGTGGATAGAGATAGAAGCTGAAAACAGCATATACAGTGGTAATATTTAGGAAGGCACAAATTTTAGTGATGATTTCTTAGATTTTTGATACAATAATAGGGAGCGGAAGAGGTGATTATTATGAGTCATACACTACTAAAAGAGAAGATTAGATTGGCTGCTAAAGAAATTGGAATAGATAAAATTGGCTTTGCAACTGCTGAACCTTTTGACCATTTAAAGGAATCACTTGAAGAACAGCAAGCTGCTGGACATTCCACTGGTTTTGAACATAAGGTATTAGAAGAACGTTTGTATCCAGATAAAATATTTAATAAACCGAAAACTATAATTTCGATTGCATTAGCCTACCCAAGTAAACTGAATGAGCCACACCCACAAGACAAAGATAATCGACGTGGAACCTTTGCCAGAGCCTCTTGGGGTGTCGATTATCATGATATATTACGCGATCGTATGGAAAAACTCATTGATTATATCAAAACTGAAGCGTCAACAGCCACGTTTAAGCCTATGGTTGATACAGGTGAGCTTATTGATGTTGCAACAGCTGAGAGGGCAGGTTTAGGCTTTATCGGACGTAATGGCTTGTTGATTACAAAGGAATTTGGCTCCTATGTTTATTTAGGTGAAATAATTACCGATTTAGAGCTTTCACCGGATGAGCGTGTCCCTTTTGGATGTGGTGATTGTATGCGATGTATTACTGCTTGTCCACCGAGTGCCTTATTAGGAGATGGTCGAATTAATGGTCGAATTTGTCTGTCTTATCAAACTCAGACTAAGGGCTATATGCCAGAGCAATATCGCCGTCAAATATCTCACGTTATTTACGGTTGTGATATTTGTCAACTGGTTTGTCCTTATAATCAAGGGATTGATTCTCATATTCACCCTGAAATGGAGCCGGATCCAGATGCAGTACAACCTGCTTTAAAGCCACTGTTAACCATTTCAAACAAAGAATTTAAAGCACAATTTGGTCATATGGCTGGTTCTTGGCGAGGTAAAAAACCCTTGCAACGAAACGCAATTATTGCTTTAGCAAATTATCGAGATCAGACTGCATTACCTCAGTTAATTGAAGTGATGGAAGAAGATCCAAGACCGATGATTCGTGGGACTGCCGCTTGGGCAATTGCTCAAATTCAACGTTATCGTAATGACGTATTGACTGAATGTGTTGCTGACCAGTTAGCTAAGGAAACAGATGAAGAAACAATTGAAGAGATGACCAAAGCATTAAAGACTTTAGAAAATAAAAAATTACCGCGATCAATGCGGTAAAATAAACCTCAAAGAAACTAGGAGATATTGTGAAAAATCATATTGCGTTATTTGAACCATTAATGCCAGCCAACACTGGAAATATAGCAAGAACTTGTGCGGGTACAAATAGTAGTTTACATCTTATCGAGCCTTTAGGTTTTGATACTTCAGATAAAATGTTGAAAAGAGCAGGCTTAGACTATTGGCATAATGTTGATATTACTTATCATGCTAATTTAGAAGCGTTTATTGAATATGTAGGTCAGCGTTCATTATATTTAATTACCAAATTTGCACCAAGAGTTTATAGTGAAGCCAACTTGGCAAAAAACCAGACTGGAGAACAATTTTTCTTGTTTGGTAAAGAAACAACTGGTTTGCCGGTTGAATTGATGGAAAGTCATAAAGCAGATAGCTTAAGAATACCAATGAATGATGAGCATGTGCGTTCATTGAATTTGTCGAATTCTGCAAATATTGTTATCTTTGAAGCGCTAAGGCAACAAAGGTTTGCAGGTCTTGAAGCAATTCATCATTATGATGACACTGAGAAAGCTTTAGAATTAAACTGGTAGGCTACTTGACTTTTTGAGTAGCTGATTTATAATAAAGTAAATATGAAACGAATAGTAACTATTAAGTTTGTTCAGAGAAGCGACGGTTGGTGAGAGTCGTTCAAGCGAGATAGTGAATCCACGTTTTTAATAGCCTATGAAAACTTTTGATTAAGTAGTGCCGGTGTTCGCCGTTATCGATTTAGAGTGCATGACGAGACTAGACTCGTTATGAATACGGGTGGTACCGCGAGTTTAGACCTTCGTCCCAGATTTATTTGACGAAGGTCTTTTTGCATACAAATTTATATTTCTGGGAGGAAACATCATGTTAGATCGAAAATTATTACGTGACCATTTTGAAGAGGCAACAGAATTATTAACGAAGCGAGGTATTTCTCGTGAAACGCTTGAAACGTACCGTGAATTAGATGAGAAAAGATTAGCTTTATTAACAGAAGTAGAACAACAAAAACAAACTCGTAATCAAGTGACTCAGGAAATTGCAACACTTAAGAGAAATAAAGAAAATGCCGATGCTAAGATTGCCCAAATGCAAGAAATTGGTAAAACAATCAAAGCGAACGACGATGAATTAGAATTTTTAGCAGGTAAATTAGAAAAAATTGAACATACTTTGCCTAACGTTCCACACGCATCTGTACCTGTAGGTGAAGATGAAGACGATAACGAAGAAGTTCGTCGTTGGGGAGAGTTACCAAACTTTGACTTTGACCCCTTAAACCACTGGGATATTGCTGAAAAACTCGATATTCTTGATTTTGAACGAGGGGCTAAAGTTGCTGGAAGTCGATTTGTATATTACAAAGGTTTAGGAGCGCGTTTAGAACGTGCTATTTACAACTTTATGTTAGACCAGCATACCCTGCACAACGGCTATACTGAGATGATACCTCCTTATATTGTTAATGAAAAAGCAATGTTTGGAACTGGTCAATATCCGAAATTTGTAGAGGATACGTTCCAATTAAATGACGATCGTCATTTTACTTTGATTCCGACGGCAGAAGTACCTTTAACTAACTATTATGCAAATGAAATTTTAGATGAAGAAGCATTACCAATTAAATTTACTGCTTTAGCACCATCATTTAGATCAGAAGCAGGAAGTGCTGGGCGCGATACACGTGGATTAATTCGTATGCATCAATTTAATAAGGTAGAATTAGTTAAATTCTCACATCCGGATCACTCATATGATGAGTTAGAGTCAATGACCTTAGACGCTGAAGGCATCCTTAAAGCGTTGAAATTACCCTATCGTACAATTGTTTTATGTACTGGAGACATGGGTTTTTCGGCTGCGAAAACTTATGATATAGAAGTATGGGTTCCGGCTCAAAATACTTACCGTGAAATTAGTTCTTGTTCAAACTGTGAAGCTTTCCAAGCCAGACGTGCGAAAATCAGATACCGTAGTTTCGAAGGTAAGGTTGAGCAAGTACATACTTTAAACGGCTCAGGTTTAGCAGTTGGACGTACAGTCGTTGCGATATTAGAAAATTACCAACGTGCTGACGGAAGTGTAGAAATTCCAGAAGTATTAATTCCTTATATGGGTGGCGTGAAGGAAATCACTGTGTCAAAATAATTTGCAAAAATAGTAAAAAAATCACCACACTCTCAAATGAGTTGTGGTGATTTTTCTCTTGAAAATGATAAATTATGAGTTGAATAAGAAATATAGAATGACAAGAGAACCTAAAATGATTCGGTAATAACCAAATACTTTGAAGTCGTTGCGTCTAATATAACTCAATAAGAATTTAATAGCGATAAGTGAGACAACAAAAGCAATCAACATACCAGATAGCAAGTAAACTAACTCTGCACTTGTGAAGTTAAAACCGAATTTCACAAGTTTTAAAAAGCTAGCACCAAACATAATTGGAATACTCATATAGAATGAAAACTCAGTTGCTACACTACGGTCCATCCCTAGAAGTAAACCACCAATAATGGTTGAGCCTGAACGAGACGTCCCCGGGATAATCGACAGTGATTGGAATAGACCAATTTTAAATGCATCTAAATAAGAAATATGGCTTAACTCATCAATTGAATGAGAATGCTTGCCTTGATGCTTATTTTCAATCCAAATAAATACAAAACCATAAGCAATTAATGCGATTGACACGACCCATGGGTTATAGAAGTACTCATCCATATAATCATTAAGGATAAAGCCGAAAATCGCAGCTGGTACACTGGCAACCACTACTTTAAACCAAACAATCCATGTTGCTTTTTGATCTTCTTTTGATTTTTTGGGTGAAAAAGGATTAAGTTTATTAAAGTAGATAACAATCACTGCAAAAATTGATCCTAATTGGACTAAAACCAAAAACATTTCCGTGAACTCTGGACGGATACTTAATTGAATGAATTCATCAATCAAAATCATATGACCAGTACTGCTGACCGGAAGCCATTCTGTAATACCTTGAACAATACTTAAAATGAATATCTTTATTAATTCAATAATTTCTAAATTTTCCAAAACTTGAACCTCGTTTCTCTTTTTACTAAATGCATTATACACTAAATTCATAGAAAGTGTACATCAGACTCCTGAAGCACTTGAGTGAGCTCTTCTTTAAAGAGGGAAAATGACTTAAAAAGTTTAATTAACCATAATTTTAAACTTTTTTTCTGTTTCAGAAGCTTTTCCTACCTGTTTTCATAGGATTCGTTTATAATAGAGTTAACAATGTTAATTATGAATGAAACACACCATTCATCAAATAAGGTTAGTTGACTAGACAAAAGGCGAAAACTGATGATATATTTACATTGGGAACACCATAAAATTTTATTGAGTGAGGAGTGAAAAAATGTTTGGATTATTTAAGAAAAAAGATAAACAAGAAGACATCGTCAAAGAACTAGATGTTTATGCTGTTGCAGACGGAGATTTAATTAATATCGAGAATGTTAACGATTTAGTATTTGCTCAAAAGATGATGGGTGATGGCTATGCTGTTGTGCCAGATAATGGTGTAATCACTTCACCAGTAGCAGGGAAAGTTGGCACAATATTCCCAACAAAACATGCCATTGGTTTTGAAGCACATGGCTTAGAAGTTCTGCTTCATATGGGAATTGATACTGTATCATTAGATGGCGGACCCTTTCAATCTACTGTAAGCGAAAATGAACAAGTAACAAATGAATCAGTGGTTTCAAATGTTGATTTAGAGAAGCTAACAGAAGCTGATAAAGATAATGTTATGATTGTAATTTTTACAAATGGTAATGATGTAATTGAAAGTTTTAACATTACAGCAACGGGTCGCGTATCAAAAGGACAAGTTATCGGAAATATTCGTTTAAAATAAAAGTAATAAAAAAGCGACCCCCATGATTCATTGGGGTCGCTATTATTTTTAACAATGATTAGGCAGAAGCGATACACACACATTCTGGTGCAAATGTTTCGTTGTTTACGAACTTCAGCTCACCAGTTTCAGTGTTGCGAGAAAAAACTGTAATGTAATCACTATCTTGATGTGCCACAAGAACAAATTGATCTGTCATGTCTAAGATAAAATCTCTAGGGATTTGACCAACAGTATCAATTTCCTGAACTTTCTCTAATGTTCCATCTTCAGAAGCAATAGAGTAGGCGGTTAATACATTGTGGAAACGAGTTGACGTATACAAGAATTTACCATCTTTAGTTATGCGGATGGCTGCTCCTGCGGATTCTTCTATTTGATCATTTGGAATGTTGGTAACAGTCTGAATTTCTGAAAGCGAACCGTCTTTAGCTACTTCTAAAACGATTGTTGTACTATTTAATTCACCAATGGCATAAACAAGCGGTTTAGCAGGGTGAAATACTAAATGACGTGGTCCAGTTCCAGGAGTAAGTTTTAATTCACTCGCTAGTGAGAGTTGGCCAACATCATCGATGGAATAAGTTGATATAATATCAGTACCTAAATCGCAAACGTATAAGAGCGTTTGATCAGCGTTCATATCTGCGAAGTGTACATGAGAAGATTGTTGGTTCTTATGAACACTCGAGCCTTCATGTTGAACAACTTGGACGTGACTTAGTGTATCGTTGTCGTCTAATTGATAAACGTCCACAGTACCACCATGATAATTTGAAACATATATTGTACGACTAGTTTCTCGAAAGCTTACATGACAGCCTGGAATGTCGCTACCAAAAGAACGAGCAATTTCATTCCATTGCCCATCTTGTGAAAGACGGTAAGCAACGATCCCCCCTTTATTATCTTGCTTATGAATCGCACATAATAAATCCTTGTCCTCTGAAAGTGCTACGAATGTAGGGCCGTCTAACTCACTAATTAAACTGGAAGAACCAAAAGTGCCTGTTTCAGGATTAAATTCAATTGAATGAATCCCTTTGTTTTTGCGTTTTGTATAGCCACCTAATATGTAATTCTGTATCATATACAACTCTCCTTCGTTACCAAAATATAATAAAAGTATAACATAAAATTATAAAATAATCTTATTCAAGCCTTTAGACTGATGTAATATAACTGACATTAATCTATGATAAAATAATCTAATAATGAGCGTCAGGAGGAAGATATATGCGTCGCAATGGTAATATGAATAGTTCAATTAGGAACACTTGGTTTTTCCAACGATTTTTGAATAATAAGGCTGTGACAAGTTTATTAATCATATTGCTAAGTTTACTTATCATTAAGTTATTTACTCAAATTGCCTATTTATTTAGTCCAATCTCACAATTTTTTAATTTTATTGCCTTTCCAATCATAGCAACTATTATTTTATTTTACTTAGTTTCTCCAATTATTAACAAGTTAGACCAAAGAGGAATAAATAAGCGGGTATCAATTTTTGGTTTATTCATCGTTATTGTTTTATTAATTGTTTGGGGAGTTTCATATTTGGTACCAATTCTTCAAAATCAAACAAAAACTTTCATGGACAATTTACCAGGATATATGGAAACAATCGATAGAATGATAACCGAATCTCCCTTTATACCTAACGCAGAGGCTGTATTTCCTAATATAAGTTCATATATTGAGAACTTTGATTTAGCTGTTATTACTGAACAAATTAATCCAATTCTTACTTCTACCTTTGGAAGTTTAGGAAGTGTGATAGGAACAATCACACAGCTTGCTACAGGTTTTGTGATGATTCCTATTTTGTTATATTATATTTTAGTTGAAGGAGATAAGATATCTCAACAAATATTACATCACATACCTACAAAGTATAGACCGACCACTAGACGGATCATGTACCGAGGAAATTACCAAGTCTCCCAATATATCCGTGGTCAAATTCTTGTGGCTTTAATCGTCGGTATTATGTTTGGTGTTGGTTACGCCATCATCGGCTTAGACTATGGAGTCACGTTAGCCGTTATCTCCGGATTATTGAATGTGATCCCTTACTTAGGCTCCTTTATAGCGGTTGTACCTGCTTTAATTATTGGTTTATTAACATCACCGCTAATGTTTGTAAAAGTAATTCTCGTTTTAGTGATAGAACAAACGATTGAAGGACGAATCGTTTCACCTCAGATTTTAGGAAATAGTATGAAAATTCATCCTGTCACGATTTTATTGATCTTAGTTGGTGCGGGTCATATTTTTGGTTTAATGGGAGTTATTCTTGGAGTGCCTGGATATGCCGTTATCAAAGTGATAATATCTGAATTGTATGGTGTTTTTCGTGAGCAATCGGGCTTATACGATGAGGATGAAGCGCCTATTCCTTTGATTATTGAAGAAAATGAAGGAACAGCAGAGAATTCTGATGATTAGAAAGTTATGAACAAGAAGAAATTAATAGCGAATATGCTTGACGATTAAATCAAAGCATTCGCTTATATTGAGAAAGAAAGTTGGACAATTATGAATAAGCAATACAATCCCATTAAAAGAAAGGTTTTAGTTAAAAGTTCCATGTTATTATTTAGTGCATTCTTTCTAGTGGGTTGCGATTCATTTGGCAATACCTATGATGATTTTATTCAAAATAGCGCAAGCGAAATTGAGCAGTCTAGTCAGCTAACACAAATTAGAAGTGATGAGTTAGTAGAATCCGAAGTAGAAGCAGGCGTAGATGAGTTTGTCGATACGCGTTTAGTGCCAGAACAAAGCATGGTAGAAAGTGCGCTTTTATCAAGAGAAGATATAAGCTTTGGAGAACCTATCTTTTCAATACAGGAGAGATTCGTACAAAAGCAACAAACATTTGAAGTGTCGATTGATAGTTTTCAGATGTTTGCAGTCGAAGATTATGATGCGACACTTGAAAATGAATTTAATTTTGATAATAATGACGCATCTATTATTTTAATGCACGCGACAATAACGAACACATCCAATGAAACCTTTTATTTCCCAATTGAAGAGTTAAGATTGTCCTATCCTTCCGCAACGATTCACACCTATCCAAGCGCTGCTCTTTATCCTATGGAAAGTGGGAATTTGGCAGATATTTTACTGGCTAATTCTGGGGAGATGGCACCACAAACGGCTGTAGAAGGTTTCTTAGTTTATGGTGTGGGTGGCGAAGCAACTAAAGACATTATGGATTTAGAAAGTTTCTACTTAACAGTAGTTCCTCCACGTCAAAACTTAAGTCAAATTGTTGGCTTAGGTTCTAATCCTTTAGGAGAAGAGCTGCCTTTATATTTGCCTACTACTGGGGAAACGGCAGAACAACTATTATTGAATATGACTTATATTCAAGATCGCATTACCACAGAAATGTGGGGAACGAAGGAAATTGTGGCAGCTCAACAATTGGATAAGACTGAAAGGATTGATGAAGGGATTAGCGTCACATTGAAACGGATCGAAGTATCAGAGTTTGAACCCGATGAAGAGTACGAAGAAGCCTTTCAATACTTTATGTATGGCCAAATGATTGTGTCAATCGAATATGAAGTGACAAACGAGTCTGACTACGATGTTTTGCCAATTGATGGCTCTGCGAGTTTAGTCATTAATGGTGATGAGATTAGAGATGACTATATATTAATCAACGAGTTGTATGGCAAGTCATTGAAGCCAGGACAAAGCTACACAGTTGTGAAATCATTTGCTTTAGATAAAATGAGCTATGCTGAAAATTGGCAAGGAAATGATTATTATATTAGTGTAACAATTCCTATTGATGACACTTCAGCTGATAGTCGTCTAGAAGCGAGTGATTTGATAAAGGAAGACGAAGATCCAACCTTGGAAGCTGATGAAGCGAGTGATTTTATGGAAACTGCTCTAACAGAATTTTTCTTTGAATTTACTTGGACGCCTGAACTAACAGCCTTTATAGATGATGAAATGAATTTAATTAGCCAAGAAGAGTGGCAAAAGATACAAGCTACTAATGAAGAATCATCCGAGGAAGAAACGCCTGACGAGTCAATTGAAAGCTCTGAAGAAGAGTAACATTAAAAATAAGTGATCATTCAGTCAAAATACTGGAAATTAGAGACGTAAACTCTAGTTTTCAGTATTTTGTTATTGTATAGTTATTGATATCAAATATTAAGATAGGGAGGTTAACAGATGGGGGCAATTGTTAACGCGCTAGCGATTGTGGTTTGTGGCTTAATTGGTTTGTTTTTTAATGCAGGAATACCTGAACGGTTTCATGAGAGGTTGATGCAGGGGATTGCTTTGTGTGTGGTTACTTTAGGAATAAATGGTGCAATCCAAGGAAAAGAAACGATTATTATGATTTTATCGATTGTAATTGGCATTTTGATAGGTGAAGGCTTAGACTTTGATCGTAAATTAACGAAGGGTGTTCAAAAATTAGAAGCTAAAGTTCAACATTTGGACCATTTTAAAAATTTAGGCCAAGGTTTTATAAGTGCTTCTTTAATTTTCTGTGTCGGATCAATGGCGATTTTAGGCTCGCTTGAAAGTGGTTTAACTGGTGATAATACAACGCTTTATACAAAGAGTATTCTGGATGGAATCACGTCAATTTTATTAGCCTCTTCGTTAGGAGCGGGCGTTTTGTTATCGAGTTTGCCTGTTTTGATAATCCAAGGAAGTATTACACTTTTTGCTTTTGTATTAGAACCATTATTACCAACAGCGGTTATTATAGAAGTAATCTGTGTAGGCTCAATTCTTCTAATTGGTCTAGGATTGAATATGATTGGTTTAACCAAATTAAAAATCCTTAATTTTACACCAGCAATCTTTCTACCAATTCTATTTATGATGTTTATCTAAGAGTAAAAGCTTCTATTTGCTCTTGTTAATTTTCACTATCTTTATAATAAAACATGACTACATAAAAACACCCTCAACGATATGTCGCTGAACTACTCCCTGTCAAGTAGACAGGTAATTAAACAAAATATTTGTGCCATGTATGCTGTCTTATCATACATGGTATTTTTTTATGCCGGTATCTTTAATCCCATGCTCAGTGTGACTCGCTTGCTGTTGTAGAAGTCAATATAATCTTTGATATCAGACTCTAACTGTTCAAAAGTCTCATAACCATTCAAAAGTCTCATAATCATTCAAAAGACACATTTGCCCACTCTCGACATACTCTGAATAACTTGATGTTCATCCGCGAAATGTTTGAAGCTGTGTGACGGATATTGAAAGCCACGATCACTATGGATGAGTGTTTTAGTTGCTTTAATTCTATCCTCAATTTGACTGACTGACTCTCGAACTAATTCATTATTATTATGTTTAGAGAGTTTGAATGTCACAATTATCTTTTCGCCATAATCTAGGATGACACTTAGATAAACTTTTGCTTGAGTCCCGTACTTAAACTCTGTGACACCTGTTAATAGGACTTCCATCGGCTGATAGTCTTTTTGGTATTATCTATTCAGTCTGTTTTCAGCCACATGGGATGGAGAATGAGGTTTATAATTGTAACGTTTGCGAGGGATGACAACTTTTAATCCCAATAGATGCATCAATCGTTGAACACATTTAAGGTTGAATTTAGCGTTAAGAAAATGATTTAAATAGATCGTTATACTATGGTATCCATAAATACCTTTCTGCTCTTCATAAACTTTAATAATCTATTTAATCAGCTGTCTTAGACGATTTTCAGAGGCGGTTGGTTTTCGTTTTAGCCATTTATAGTCACTCGAACGGCTGATGCCTAAGATTTCACATAAATGCGCTACTTTGTATCCTTCTTTTTTGAGTTTTTTTGACCGTTTGATAGTCTGCTTCATACCGCGTTTGCGTAACATCAACTCTCTTTCCATTTCTTTTAACTTTTTTAGCGTAGCATTCTCTGATTCTAGGGACTCATTTCGTGCTTTCAATGCGGCATTTTCAGCGTGTATTCTTTCAGTTTCAGTTTGAATAGCATCTGGTTTCCCACGACCACGTCCATCAATCCGTCTGTCAGGGCTATGTTTCTTGTACTTCTGTCTCCATGAATAGACTTTATTGTAAGAACTTGATACTTTTCAGCCGTTTTTTTTATAAGATAAGTCGTTGGCAAGACAGTCTTTAAAGCTCTCAATTTTTTCTGCTTGTGTTATTTTTTATCTTTCATGGTATACGCCACGGGTTTCGGAGCATAATTCCTCATTTCTTCCCCTCTAGTATACTTCAGTATCCAAATTCTAACAGTTGCATGAGATGGAATGTAATATAGTCGAGCCAAGTGTTTGATAGGAATCCCTTTAATAATGTGTTCATTCACGACCGTTAGTATAAAGTCTTTACTATAGTGAGTGTTCTTTAATTTTGATTGATTCTCTTGGTGTCTATGGGTCTGGTACCTTAAGACCATTTCGCGAAACTTTGACTTACCCAATATTAATCCATAATGTTTACTATTTGAACGCATAAAAACTCCCCCTAAAGTAGTTTTACTTTTTCAAGTGTCTACTTTAGGGGGAGCATATCAGCTGAGGGGATTCTTATTTTGCTTCGATTTGTTTTATAACCAAATCGATTAAATGCTGTGCAAGCCATTTGTTACGAACCAGCAATGGTCCGTGAAAATAAGAACCATAGACATTTTTATAATGAAGACCTTCAGTTTGGTCTTTACCATTGTTACCATTTCCTTTAATCACACGACCTAAGGGTTTTAAGGAACCGTCAAGGTAAGTGACACCGTTATGGTTCTCAAAACCAACATAGGTTTGCTGGTTTTCTTCATCATAAATTTCAATGTCACCGATAAAACGATGATTTATTTGTCTTTCGGTATAATGTGGTAGCGCGCCTAAACCTGTAATTTTTTCGCCAGCGGCATTAACATAGTAACGACCTAGTAATTGATAACCACCACAAATTGCTAACATCACACCGTCGTTTTCTATATAGTCTGAAATAGCTTCTTTCATTTTATGGATATCATTAGCGATAATTTTCTGTTCAAAATCTTGACCGCCACCAAAGAATACAATGTCAAAGTCGTCGGCATTGAAGCTATCCTCTAGACTAACTAATGTCGTCTCAACTTCATAACCTTTTTCTTTGGCATAATATTGAATCATTAATAGGTTGCCGTTATCACCGTAAGTATTTAGTAGATTTCCATATAAATGACAAATACGTATTGTTTTCATTGGGTATACCTCGTTTTCTTAACATTATTTATGTTAGTAAGTTCTATTGATTAGTACTATTTATAAGTAGCCTTTATCTTTCAATTTTGTACGCAAATCCAACATCGCAGTATAAGTAGCAAGAATATGTACATAGTCTTGAGATGAATGTTCTATTAAGTTAATAATCTCATCTAAGGATGAAGATTGTGTGATTTTTTCTTCGGGAATACCAGCCACAGTTAATCTTAACGTCATTTCGTCAGCTTTCATACCACCTACGACGACATCTTGAACAGGATAATCAACGACTTGTTCATAATGACCGTCCCAAATCCAACTGACATCAGTTCCATCAGCATAGTGGTTGTTCAATATTGATACAAGCATAAATGGGTTTTTATCGAGTCCGATTAATTCTAATACTTGGTTTAACCCAACTGGATTTTTGACTAAGTTTAATAAAACTTGTTTGCCATTAATATCAATCATTTCTTGTCGGCCAAAGACTCTTTCTGCTTTTGAAAAACCTTTTTCAATTTGTTCAGCATCTGCTCCTAAATATCGTGCCACGCTATAAGCTGCTAAAGCATTATAGATGTTATACAAACCCGCTACTGGAATCGTAAAGGAAAAACCATCGATTTCAAAAGAAGAATGAGTTAATGACAGTTCTTTCACTTGGTTAATAGCGTAATCTAATTCTGGTCGTTTGAAGTCACAATGGCCACAATAGTATTTACCAAGATTCGCATAGGTTAATTGATGATACTTCAAAATATTATGACAATTAGGACAGAGTATTCCGTCTGTATTATAGTGTGGTTCAACGTCGTGATCACTTTGATGATTGAAGCCAAAAAACAGTTGCTTGTTCGGTAAAGAAACAGAATTGAATAATGGAGAATCAGCATTTGCTAATACAGTAGCAGACGGAACTGCTTTAGCTGCATCGGCCATGAGTTCGTAGATTGAATAGATTTCTCCGTAACGATCCATTTGATCACGGAAAACATTCGTGTGTACAAACAGTTCAGGTTTTAACGCTTTAACTACATGCTTTAGTGACCCTTCATCAACTTCAAGCACGGCGACACCTCTTTCACCCGCTTTAAGTTTAGGTGCTGTAAGAAATGTGCTTACAATTCCTTGTTGCATATTAGAACCGGTCGGGTTTGTCAGTACTTGTGGGTACTTTTCCTGTAAAGCATGAACGGTTAGGGCAGTTGTTAATGTTTTTCCATTGGTTCCTGTAATCACGACAACATCGTAATTCTGTGCCAGAGAGTCGAGTATATTGGGATCAATCATTGTAGCAATTTTACCAGGTAAACTACTGCCACCACGAGTGAAGGTTGTTAAGCCCCAACGAACGAAACGGCCAACATTGCTTGCTAATTTACTTTTTAATGTCATTATATATTGCTCCTTTTAAAGAGTGAGGCTTGTGTCAGCCACAGTCTAAGATTTACCATAAATATCTTTATGCAGTAATAGTATTTTAGCAAGCAATCGAATCAATTGAAAGCACAAGAAAGCACTGTTAAGAAAATGTCAGAAAAAATCACAGAGGATGTTCGCTTTTATTCAAAGAGCAAATGACCTTATATAAGGTTAATCAAAAAATAATAAGAGTATCATTGACTAAAATCATCAATTATTCTAATATGGATAGTTGAGTAAGTCTACTTAAAGTAGAAAAATTAAAGTTAGGAGCACAATGTTTTATGGCACAATTTTATTTTAAATATGGCGCAATGAATAGTGGTAAATCAATAGAAATACTCAAGGTTGCCCATAATTATGAAGAACAAAACAAAGCAGTTCAAATCTTTACTAGTGCGATAGATGTGCGTTCTGGCGTAGGGATGGTTGCAAGCCGCATTGGCTTTGAAAGAGAAGCTATTGCGATAACAGAAGATATGAACGTGTATGATACAATTGCCCAATTAAAGACGCCTTTATATTGTATTCTAATTGATGAGGCACAATTCTTAACAAAAGAACATGTGTTGCAATTAGCAAGAGTTGTCGATGAATTGAACATTCCGGTAATGGCATTTGGTTTAAAAAATGATTTTGTCAACGATTTGTTTGAAGGGACGAAATACCTTTTACTCTATGCAGACAAGATTGAAGAAATCAAAACAATCTGTTGGTTTTGTCATAAAAAAGCGACAATGAATTTACGCTTTTCAAATGGACAGCCTGTTTATGAAGGTGAGCAGATTCAAATAGGTGGTAACGAGTCTTACGTACCTGTTTGTCGTAAATGTTATAAGAACCCTGGAACGATTTAACTATTTTATTGTAAACCACTGAATTTTGAAAAGGAGTGATATTGATGTTTGAACAATTAGATACCTTAATTTTTCGATTTGATGAGATTCATGAGCTATTGAGTGATCCTGAGGTAATATCAAATACGAATCGATTGCGTGAATTGACAATCGAAGAAGCGGATTTACGACCTAAAGTCGAAAAAATCAAAAACTATAAGAGTGTTAACCAAGGAATTGCGGATACAGAAGAGATGTTGAATGAGGGCCTTGATAGTGAAATGGCAGAATTAGCTAAGATGGAATTAGCTGATTTAAAAGAACAACGTATCGTACTAGAAGAAGAAATCAAAGTGATGATGTTACCCGAAGACCCTAATGATGGTAAAAACATTATTATGGAAATTCGTGGTGCAGCAGGTGGAGATGAAGCTCAGCTGTTTGCAGGTGATTTATTAAATATGTATACACACTATGCTGATGCACAAGGGTGGAGAGTAGAAGTTTTGGATGCTAATATTACTGGAATTGGTGGTTACAAAGAAGTCACCCTAATGATTACTGGTAGTAAAGTGTATTCTAAATTGAAGTATGAAAACGGTGCTCACCGAGTTCAACGAGTACCTGAAACAGAATCTCAAGGACGCGTGCATACATCAACTGCTACAGTGGTTGTTATGCCAGAAGCAGAAGAGATTGATTTTAATTTAGATGACAATGACATCCGTGTAGATATTTATCATGCCAGTGGGGCAGGCGGACAACACGTTAACAAGACTGCGTCAGCGGTCCGTTTAACGCATATCCCTACAAACACAGTTGTTGCTATGCAGGATGAGCGTTCACAGCTAAAAAACCGCGAGAAAGCGATGAAGATTTTACTTGCACGCGTTTATGACAAAGTTCACTCAGCAGCTCAAGCAGAGTTTGATGCGAGCCGTAAACTTGCCGTAGGGACTGGGGATCGTTCAGAAAGAATCCGAACATATAATTTCCCTCAAAACCGAGTGACCGATCACCGTATCGGTTTAACGATCCAACAATTAGACTCTATATTAGGTGGTAAATTAGATGAGATTGTAGATGCTTTAGTGTTATATGATCAGACTCAAAAGTTGGAGGAATTGAATGGACCGCAAGTCTAGTCTAACCTTGATTGAAGCTCAGAAAAGAGCTTCAATTTTTTTGGAAGCAAACGGCTTTGATGGGCAACTGGCTCGTTTCTACTGGCTTTCATTGTTTGATTGGAGTTTAACGGACTATATACTTAAACTTCATCAACCAATCCTAAAATCCGAAGAAGAAAAGTATCAAAAGGCTTTAAACAGGGTTGTCCAACATGAGCCTATTCAATATATAGCCGGCTATGCTGAGTTTATGAATGAACGATTTAAAGTCACGATGGATACACTTATTCCTCGTGAAGATACAGCTGGTTTAGTTGAACTGGCCTATGTTTTTTTAAATAATCAGCCAACAGCGAGTGTTTTGGACATCGGGACAGGAACAGGCATTATACCTATAATGTTAGCCAAAAAATACCCTGATGCTGATATCATGGCGTGTGATATTAGTCCGTCTGCCTTACAAATTGCAGAAATCAACCGGGAACAGCATCAAGTATCTATCGAATTTTTAGAAAGTGATTTATTTGCACAAATAAACACCGAGCAAACATTTGATTTGATACTGTCTAATCCACCTTATATTTCTGAAGAGGAGCTTGACTGGATGGATGAAAGCGTGAAGCGGTTTGAACCGACCTCCGCTTTGTTCGCTGAAAACAAGGGTTTAGCCATTTATCAAAGGATAGCAGTTGAGTGCCAACCTTTTATTCACGAAAAAAGCCTTATTATCTTAGAGGTAGGATTTCGTCAAGCTGAAACGGTAAGCCAGATATTTAAGCAACACTTTCCAAACGCAACAGTTACCATTAATCAAGATTTTAATTTACACAATCGTTACGTTAGTATTCAACTTTGAAAGAGGGGTGGTAAAGTGGACAATATGCAAATGGAAGATTCTAATTGTGGACAGGACACGCAAATCTTTGACCTTCATAATCTGAAGGCTGCTGCAGCTTTACTTAAGGCGGGGGAATTGGTTGCTTTTCCAACAGAAACTGTCTTTGGTTTAGGTGCGATAGCAAACAATGAACAAGCCGTGAGTAAAGTCTTTAAAGCTAAAGGTAGACCGAGTGATAATCCTTTAATTGTGCATGTTAGTCAAATAAGTCAAGTTCATGACACCGTTTCTGAAGTAAATGAGTTGTCGAAACGTTTAATGGAGGAATTCTGGCCGGGGCCATTGACCATAATTTTCCCTCTAAAAGATAAAGTGTTCGCACCAAGTGTTACACCCGGTAAGCAGACTGTCGCAATGAGAATGCCTCGTCAACTTGAAACGTTATTGCTGATTGATATGGTAGGTTTTCCTTTAGTTGGACCTAGTGCTAACTTATCTGGAAAGCCCAGTCCAACGACTGCCGAGCATGTTTTGCATGATTTTAATGGGAAAATTGCAGGAGTCATTAAAAGTCGAACAACTACTGCAGAAATAGGCGTTGAATCAACCGTTGTACTGGCTGAGGAGAATCGAATTGTCATCCTAAGACCTGGAGCTGTGACCCGAAACATGCTTGAGAAAATTGCCCCCGTTATAGAAATGACTGCAAGTCAACAACTTGAAAATCAGAAGATTCAATCACCGGGCGTGAAATATTTGCATTACAGTCCACAGCAACCAGTCTATCTTTTGCCACATACTTATTCAGATCAAGATTGGATGATGGAAATCAATAAACGTAGTGAACGTATTGGCCTATTGGCAGATAATGATATATTAGCTTGCTGTCAAAAAAATAAAAATGTTTATAGTTCGTATTCTTTAGGAGAGAGTGGAGATATTGCTTCTGCAACCCGTCAACTCTATGCTGGACTACGTTTTCTCGAACAATCAAATTGCGACATTATATTCGCCCAAGCTTTCTCAGATGCAGATGATAGTCACGCTTACATGAATCGTCTCACAAAAGCCTCGAATTATATGCTATAATAATTAAAATTTGAATAAGGGGGCAACGTCTCTATGCCAAGCAAACAGGATCTAATTTTTGATGTTATTCAACAAGAAGAAGTACGCCAAACTGAAGGAATTGAATTAATCGCTTCAGAAAATTTTGTCTCACCCGCCGTTCTAAAAGCTCAAGGAAGTGTATTAACCAATAAATACGCTGAAGGTTACCCTGGTCGCCGTTACTACGGTGGTTGTGAATTTGTGGATATTATTGAACAAGAAGCAATCGACAGAGCTAAGAAATTATTTGGTGCTGAATTTGCCAATGTTCAACCTCACTCGGGTTCTTCTGCAAACCTAGCAGTTTATCGAGCCTTTCTTGAAGTGGGTGACCGAGTATTAGGGATGGATTTATCACAAGGTGGTCATTTAACACACGGTTCACCTGTAAACTTTAGTGGTCAATCTTATGAAATGTACAGTTATGGTCTTGACCCTGAAACTCAGTTAATTGATTACGATCAGTTAGAACGATTAGCTCAAGAGTGTCAACCTAAAATGATTATTGCTGGAGCTAGCGCTTATTCAAGAGCAATCGATTTTGAACGAATTGGTGAAATTGCCAAAAAAGTAAATGCAATCTACTTCGTTGATATGGCTCATATTGCTGGTTTAGTAGCTGCCGGTGAACACCAGAATCCAGTTGCGTACGCCGATGTTGTCACAACGACTACTCATAAAACACTTCGCGGACCACGCGGAGGAATTATCTTAGCTAAAAAAGAACATGCTAAGAAAATCAATAGTGCCGTTTTCCCTGGCATTCAAGGGGGACCTTTGGAGCATGTTATTGCAGCAAAAGCTGTTGCCTTAGGTGAGGCTTTGGAAGATAGTTTTAAAGACTATGCCAAACAAGTCATAAAAAACGCCCAAGCGATGGTTGAGGTGTTTTTAGAAAGTCCAGTAAACATCATTTCTGGTGGAACTGATAATCATCTATTTTTATTAGATGTCACACCTTTAAATATTACTGGAAAATGGGCTCAAGAACGATTAGATCAAGTAAGTATGACTGTTAATAAAAACTCTATTCCTGGAGATAAACTTTCATTTATTGAAACTAGTGGGATTAGAATTGGTACGCCAGCGATTACAACGCGCGGATTGAAAGAAGAAGACGCGCGTCAAGTAGCTAAACTTATTTTAAAAGCATTACAAGCAGAAGAAAGTGAATTACCAGAAATAAAAGCACAAGCACAAAAACTTGTTGCTGGTAAGCCACTTCATGCTGAGTAAAAGAAATGATTAATACAAATATCAAGGAGGAATTTTAATGGCAAATTTTACGGTAGTTAACCATCCATTAATTCAACATAAACTGACAATCATTCGTGACAAACACACTTCAACGAAAGCATTTCGTGAGGCTACAAATGAGATAGGAATGTTGATGGCTTATGAAATCACTCGTGATTTACCACTAGAAGACGTAGTGATCGAAACACCACTAGTTGAAAGTACTCAAAAACAATTAGCAGGGAAAAAATTAGCTATCGTTCCAATTCTACGTGCTGGTTTGGGAATGGTTGATGGAATTTTAGATTTAATTCCGTCAGCGCGTGTAGGGCATATTGGCCTTTACCGTGAGCATGTTACTTTAGAAATTGTGGAGTATTTTGTTAAAATGCCTCAAGATATTACAGATAGACGCATTTTCGTAGTTGACCCAATGTTAGCAACAGGTGGTTCAGCAATTGCTGCAATCGATGTTTTGATTAATAAACATAATTGTAAAGCTGAAAACATCACATTTGTCTGCGTGGTTGCAGCACCGGAAGGTATTAAAGCATTACAAGCTGCTCATCCTGGTGTAGCTATTTTTACCGCTGCTCTTGATGAAAGATTAAATGAACAAGGGTATATTTTACCAGGTTTAGGCGATGCTGGAGATCGTATTTTCGGCACAAAATAATATTTTCTAACAAAAACAAGCGAGCAAACTGTGGATTATATATCAGCTTTGTTCGCTTTTTTTATTATCTATGGCATAATATAAAGTGATAAATTATGAGATTATAATTTTAAATATTCTGACAGTAGAGGGGGCTTACAATGAATCAAATATTTGATGGTTTTTATAAAAAAACAGCAGCAGAAAGATTGGAGATTCTTCATGGTTTAGGTTGGTCTAAAATTCGTTTGAATGAAGACGATAATACTGGAATTGAGGAAGTGACAACAGTAGAAGGCGTTCAATTACCAGGAGTGATTGCTAATCAAATGATAGAAAACTATTTATTTAATTATCAATTACCATTAGGCGTCGCAGTGAACTTCATCGTAAATGACATTCCATATTCCGTTCCAATGGTTATTGAAGAACCAAGTGTCATTGCCGCAGCAAGTAATGGTGCAAAAAAACTGGGAAATATTCAAACTGTGATGGAAAAACGTGATGTAATTGGGCAAGTTGTTTTAGCTAATGTGATTGATACAAGAAAAATCGAACAGATTATCATGAGTCATCAAGACGAGTTGTTAAAAGTTGCTCGTTCAGCAAGTCAGAATATGGTCAAACGTGGTGGAGGACCTAGAAACATTTGGACTAAGTCCTATAGCTCACAAGAGACAAATTTTACTACCATTTATTTAAGTTTTAATCCGTGTGAAGCGATGGGAGCGAATGCTCTGAATACGGTTCTTGAGGCAATAACACCCGTTATCGAACGTCTCACTGGACATGACGGCTTAATGAGTATCTTATCGAATTACGCTACAGAAGCAGTTGTAAAAGCCCGCTGTGAGGTACCAATCATTAGTTTACACGCTGATGTGATTGAAGCAGACACAATCGCAAGAAAAATTACGCTAGCTAGTGACTATGCTCAACTTGATCCTTATCGAGCAACCACCCAAAATAAAGGTATAATGAACGGTATTGATGCCGTATTAATCGCCACAGGCAATGACTGGCGAGCGGTAGAAGCTGGCGTACATGCGTATGCAAGTAAATCAGGCCAATATCGCTCCCTTACCCGATGGTTTATAGATCAGGAAACTAATGAGCTAATAGGGGAAATTGAACTACCCTTACAACTTGCTACAGTAGGTGGGACAATATCTGTACATCCAACTGCTCAATGGGCTTTAGGTTTAATGCATCATCCAACAGCAAATGAATTAGCTGAAGTTGTTGCTGCAGTTGGTTTAGCTCAGAACTTTGCAGCAATCCGTGCTTTAGTGACAGAGGGTATTCAAAAAGGGCATATGGCATTGCAAGCACGTAGCTTGGCATTACAAGTAGGAGCAGAACTTACGGAAATTGATGAAGTCGTTCGTCAATTAGGTCATAGTGACATTATGAATAGTACAACTGCCAAGAAAATCTTAGAGGATCTGAGAAAATAATACTTAAACAAGCATTAAACTTTTATTAAAATGAAAGAATTTAACAAATAAACAATGAATTTTATTCTTTAAGTGGTAAAATATTTAATGCGAGCCGCTCATATCATTTGATCGGCATTTAAACTGTAAGTTAGATGGAGGAATGTAATGGATACGAAAGTCGGAATAGATAAATTAAGTGTCTATCTACCACACTTTTATCTTGAAATGGATGAATTAGCGAAAGCGCGTGGAGCTGAGGTTGAAAAATATACGATTGGAATAGGACAGAATAAAATGGCTGTTCCAACGATTCAAGAAGATATTATTGCTTTAGGAGCGAATGCTGCTAATTTAATTCTTGATGACGAGGATAAGACAACAATCGATCAAGTGATATTTGCTACTGAATCAAGTTTTGATTTTTCAAAAGCTGCCAGTACTTATATTCACGAGTTATTAGAGATTCAACCTTTTGCAAAATCATTTGAAGTAAAAGAAGCTTGTTATGCTGCGACGGCAGCACTTCAAATGGCTTGTGATTATGTTAGATTGAGACCTGATCGTAAGGTATTAGTTATTTCGGCTGATGAATCTCGTTATGGTTTAGGAACTGCTGGAGAACCAACTCAAGGAGCGGGTGCCATTGCGATGTTGATCAGTGCAAATCCTCAAATCTTTGCTATTGATATGGATAGTATTAGTATTACGGATAATCAATTTGATTTTTGGCGACCAAGTTATTCGGAGTTTGCCATGGTAGAGGGGAGTTTCTCAACGGAGTTATATCAAGATATATTCAAACGAGTGATGTCACAATTAGAAGAGACCGATCCCGAAAAATTGAGTCAAATTAAAGCGATGACTTTCCATTTACCATTTACAAAAATGGGTCGAAAAGCATTGAGTAGCTATGAGTCTCAAGAGAAATCAGTCTTTACAAAAGAAGATAAAACAGAATTGTTAAAACAGTGGAATGGTCATTTTGAAAACAGTGCGCGATTAAACCGAGAAGTAGGTAATATTTACACTGGCTCACTATTTTTGAGCTTCCTTTCATTATTATTATTCTCTGAAGATATTCAAAGTGGCGATAAAGTAGGTCTGTTTAGTTATGGATCAGGAGCCGTAGCTGAATTATTAACTGGAACGATTCAAGAGCACTACTTAACAGCTTTGAAAAAAGAGTCAGTGATTCAACAGTTTAATCAAAGAGAAGCTATAACAATTGATCAGTATGAGCAATTCTATAATGAATTGCTTCCAGCAGACGATAAAAAACACATCATTGCTGATTCTACAAAAGAAGAAGGCTTCTACTTGTCAGAAGTAGACGCTCATCGTCGCTATTATAAATATCGCAATTAATGACATAGAACCAAAAAACTCACTTTGTGATACCTACGGTATTTTCAAAGTGAGTTTTTTTTAGCACTCTCAAGATAATCTTTGAGCAATTGTTTATGTTTAATTGTCAGAATATGTCAAAAAATTGAAAAATAAAAGTAGTTTATCAATTATTAATAATATTAAAAAATATAAAAACTCGCTTATTTATTCACTGATAAGTATTGCATGATTAAGTTAAAGTAGCTGTTTTTAGCGTGTTGATAAAAATGAAAGTAATAAAAATATTTACGGAACAATATCGTTGGTTTTGTCAAAAAAATATTTTTTTTGAAACTGAAAGCGATAACGAAATTTGAATTGGCTTTAGCAAAGTGCTAGAATGAATATCGCAAGTCAGTGGCTAAGAATTTAAGTTAACTAGTTCATTATCTAACTAATAATGCTTAACCATAAATAAAGATGAAAGAAGGTTTAAATGTGGAAGAAACACGCATAATTAATGTGTTGGGCTTGTCAATCGGCATGAACACATTCATTGCATTAGTAGCCACGATTATTTTGATTTGGGTCTTCTGTTTTGTAAGTACGCGAAACTTATCAGTAGACAATCCAAGTAAGGCACAACTATTGCTAGAGTGGGTGCTGGATTTCGTTCGTGGACTCGTAGGTGGTGCGATTTCCGATTCGAAAGTACAAATGTACAACTTACTTGGTATGACGTTGCTTTTATTCGTCTTCGTATCAAATATGATTGGTCTTGGGTTTATTCTTACAGTGGATCACTATTCATTGTGGAAAAGTCCGACGGCAGATCCTATCGTTTGTTTGGCCTTAGCTTTAATCATGATTATCATGTCACACTTTTTGGGTGTGGATAAACTTGGTTTTAAGAAATACGTAGTCATAGGTTATATGCAACCCTCACCGATAATGTTCCCTATTAAAATAATTGAAGAGTTTACTAACACATTGACGTTAGCACTTCGTTTATACGGAAATATTTTCGCTGGAGAAGTTTTATTAGGATTAATTGCACAAATGGGAGGCATTTTCTTCCCGGTCACTTGGGTCATTGGTGTGCCATTACAAATGGTATGGCAAGGGTTTTCGTTGTTTATTGGTGCGATTCAAGCATACATCTTCGTTACTCTTACAATGGTTTATTTATCACACAAAGTTGAAACTGAACATTAATTATTAAGAAAAGGGGTATTTATTTATGGATTCAATCGCCGCAGCAATCGCTGTTTCAATCGCCGCTCTAGGAGCATCAATTGGTAACGGAATGGTAATTTCAAAAACTATCGAGTCTATCGCACGACAACCTGAATTAGAAGGTAAATTAAGAATGACAATGTTCCTTGGTGTAGGTTTAATTGAAGCTATTCCAATTATGGCAGTCGTTATCGCCTTTATTTTGGTCTTTAGATAATAAATAATAATTTGGAGGAGCGATAAGCATGTCGTTTTTAATATTAAATAGTGGCAATACAGCTTTAGGACATACACTGATGACAGTGATTTCATTTATCGTTCTGCTTTTAATTATTCGAAAAGTAGCTTGGGTACCCTTATTGAACATCTTAGAAGAACGTTCAAAGAAAATCCATGACGATATTACGAAGGCAGAAAGTGAAAAAGCAGATAGTTCAGAAGCCAATAGATTGGCTCAAGAAGAATTAAGAAAAGCCAAAGCACAAGCAAGTCAAATCATTTTACAAGCTAAAAAGCAGAGTGTGTTAATTCAAGATTCAATGTTAAACGAAGCGAAAGTAGAAGTTGAACGTTTACATGAAACATCTAAACGTGAAATCGAACTAGAGCGTCGTCGAATCATGCATGAAATGCGTGACGAGATAACAAGCATTTCAATTGAAATGGCTGAAAAGGTATTGAATCGTGAAATTAAGGAAGCTGATCATAGACGATTGGTTGATGATTTTATTCAAAGAATGGATGATTTATAATGATCGAGGATAAAACTGAAGTAACTTCAAGTGACTCATCATCAACGAATTCCAGTTCAATGAGTGAACGAATAGTTGTGAGAGCTAAGTCTCATGAGGATGAATTGTTAAGAAAATTATCATCTGAAAATAGTGCAAGTTCATTGAACAATTTTGGCTTGTTTTCTTCGAATTCACTTGAAGCCTCAGAATCATTAATGATTACGAGTGCTATTGAATTAACAGATGATGAGAAAGAAAGAATCGTTCGCAAGTTCATTAAAACGACTCATAAGCCTTTAAAACGTATAACTACAGTAGTTGACTCAAAAATGCTGTCAGGAATTCGTCTGCAAAGCGAGTCTTTTTATTATGAAATTAGTGGACAGAAAACATTACGTGAATTACAGAGTTATATAGATAAAAGTTGGGTACAGGAGGAGGAGTTGAATTGAAATCTGAAAGATTAGAACAACAACTACGACAACATATTCGACAATTCCAAAATGATGAACATTTTCAAGAAATCGGAACCGTCACATACATTGGTGACGGTATTGCTCGTGCTATAGGTTTAGAGAATGTCATGTCAGGGGAAATGGTAGAATTTGCCAATGGGTCAATTGGTATGGTTCAAAACCTTGAAACTGATGATGTCGGAATTATAATTTTTGGTGAATATATCAATATTCACGAAGGTGATCTAGTTCGTCGTTTAGATAGAATTATGGAGGTTCCTGTTGGCCCAGCTTTACTTGGTCGTGTAGTAAACCCTTTGGGTGAACCAGTCGATGGGTTAGGTGAGTTAGGTTCGACAAAAACTCGTCCGATTGAAGCAGAAGCACCTAGTATTATGGACCGTCAATCCGTTTCTGAACCAATGCAAACAGGGATTAAAGCAATTGATGCTTTAGTACCCATCGGTAGAGGACAACGTGAACTTATTATTGGTGACCGTAAAACAGGGAAAACAACCTTAGCGATTGATACTATAATCAATCAACAAGGCAAAGATGTCATTTGTATTTATGTAGCTATTGGTCAAAAAGAGTCAACGGTTAAAAATATTGTGACGACTTTAGAACAGCATAATGCGATGGATTACACTGTTGTAATGACTGCGAGTGCGTCACAACCAGCACCCTTATTATACTTAGCACCCTATGCAGCTACTGCAATTGGTGAAGAGTTTATGTACAACGGCAAGCATGTCTTAGTTATTTATGACGATTTATCTAAGCAAGCTGCTGCATACCGTGAGATGAGTTTATTATTAAAAAGACCACCAGGCCGTGAAGCGTATCCTGGGGATGTCTTCTATTTACATTCACGGTTGTTAGAACGTTCAGCCAAATTGAATGATGCATTAGGTGGGGGATCGTTGACCTCTTTACCAATCGTTGAAACTCAAGCGGGTGATATTTCAGCTTATATTCCAACGAACGTTATTTCGATAACTGACGGTCAAATCTTCTTAGAAAGTGATTTGTTCTTCGCTGGAGTAAGACCAGCAATTAACGCTGGATTATCAGTTTCACGTGTAGGTGGATCTGCTCAAATTAAACCGATGAAGAAAGTTTCAGGAACCTTGCGTATTGATTTAGCTAGCTACCGAGAATTAGAAGCCTTTTCTCAGTTTGGATCTGATTTAGATCCTCAAACACAAAGGAAATTAAACAGAGGGCGTAGAACAGTGGAAGTACTTAAGCAACCCTTGCATAAGCCAGTAAACGTCGCGCATCAAGTGATTATTTTCTTTGCTTTGACACATGGTTTTTTAGATGCAGTTCCTGTGGATAAAATCAAAGATTATGAACGTGAATTATACCAATTCATGAGCGATCAATATGATGTTGTCTTGAAAGAAATTGTGACCCAACAAATTCTACCCGACGAAGAATTGTTGGAGAGAATCTTAACGGACTTTACTCAACAATTTAATCCAAATACTAGTCGTGCAAACAGCTCACATTAATTAGGAGGAGGGCTATCGATGTCACTCAATGAATTGAAGAAACGAATAGATTCTACAAGCAAAACAGCCCAAATTACTAAAGCAATGCAAATGGTTTCTGCGTCTAAGTACAATCGGATGGTTCAAAATAGTAAAAACTATGATATCTACGCAGATAAAGTTAAACGTATGGTTGCCCATGTGGGTAAACAACAGTTTGATCTGCTTGACAATGGGATGCCGATTGAGGATGATCTTACGAATTATGTTGATTTTCATGATATGTTGTTAACTAGGCCTGTCAAAAAAGTGGGATATTTGATAATTGCTTCGGATAAAGGACTTGCTGGAAGTTATAATTCCTCAGTCCTGAGATCAGTGGAAAGTATGTTAAAACAAGATCATGAAAATCCAGAAGAAGTTGTTGTTTTAGCGATTGGAGAACCAATTGTCCGATTTTGTAAAGAAAATCATTATGAAGTTGTGCATGAGCTACACCATTTATCAGACAGTCCAAGTTTCACTGATGTACAAAAGTTGGTGAGAACGGCTGTGGATTTATTTAAAAAACAAGTATTCGATGCCTTGTATGTCTGTTACAACCATCACTTAAGTCCTTTGTCTTTCCAGTTTCGAGCAGATCAAATACTTCCCGTTTCGGAATTGGAATTGGCAGATGCAGTCGAAGCGGCTGAAACTCAAATTGAGTATTTAATTGAACCAGATGAGTCGGCTGTTTTAGATAGACTTCTGCCGCAATACGCTGAAAGTCAAATATACGGAGCGATTTTAGACGCGAAAACAACAGAACACGCGAGTCGTATGAATGCAATGCGTAGTGCAACGGATAACGCACAAGACATGATTGAGGAATTGCAACAACAATTCCATCAAATGCGACAAGTGAAGGTAACGAATGAAATTTTAGAAATTATAAATGGCGCGAATGCCTTAGATCAGAATAAGGAGGGCAAATAATAATGCGCGTAGGACTAATACAACAAGTTATCGGTCCAGTCGTCGATGTAGCTTTTCCATTGGAAAATGGTCAGCCAAATATTCACGATGCACTGATTGTAGTGCGTCAAGATGATGTTGACACTGAAACAGATATAAAGGATATAAATTTAGATAAAAGCATTACGTTAGAAGTAGCGCTTGATATCGGTGGCGGAATTGTTCGTTCGATTGCGATGCAGTCGACTGAAGGTTTGAGACGTGGAATGAAAGTGATTGATACAAGTCAACCAATTTCTGTTCCAGTAGGTGAAGTCACTCTAGGAAGAGTCTTTAATGTGCTAGGTCAACCAATTGATGAGATGGGTGCAATAACTGAGGACTTTGAGGTTAAGAGCATTCACCGTGACGCACCAAAATATGAAGATTTAAGTAGTAACTTTGAAATTCTGGAAACAGGTATTAAAGTAATCGACCTACTGGCACCTTATATTAAAGGTGGAAAAATTGGACTTTTTGGTGGGGCCGGTGTTGGTAAGACTGTTCTAATTCAAGAATTGATTCATAATATCGCAGAAAAATTAGGCGGTATTTCAGTCTTTGCCGGTGTAGGTGAGAGAACCCGTGAGGGGAATGATTTAGTTTTTGAGATGAGAGAGTCTGGCGTTAACAAGAAAACTGCAATGGTCTTTGGACAAATGAATGAACCGCCTGGTGCAAGAATGCGCGTAGTGTTAACAGGATTAACGATGGCGGAATACTTCCGTGATGAACTAAAACAAGATGTGTTATTATTTATTGATAATATTTATCGTTTTACTCAAGCGGGTTCTGAAGTGTCAGCACTTTTAGGTAGAATGCCATCGGCGGTTGGTTACCAACCGACTTTAGCAAGTGAGATGGGCTCAATGCAAGAACGTATTACATCGACGTACAACGGCTCTATTACGTCAATCCAAGCCGTTTATGTGCCAGCAGATGACTATACTGACCCCGCACCTGCCACTACGTTTGCCCATTTAGACGCAACGACTAACTTGGAAAGACGCATGGCAGAACAAGGGATTTACCCAGCGGTAGATCCACTTGCTTCTTCATCAAGTGCTTTATCAGAAGATATTGTCGGACAGCGTCATTATGACATCGCAAGACAAGTTCAAACCACTTTGCAAAGATATCGTGATTTACAAGATATTATTGCAATTCTAGGTATTGAAGAGCTTAGCGCTGATGAGAAAATAATCGTTAAACGTGCGCGTCGCATTCAAAACTTCTTATCGCAAAACTTCCATGTCGCTGAAGCATTTACTGGCATACCAGGAGCTTTTGTTACAGTGGAAGAAACCTTACATGGTTTCGAAGGTTTATTGAATGGTAGATATGATGCGCTCCCAGAAGATGCTTTCCGAAATGTTGGTAGTATCAAACAAGCAATCGAAAAAGCAAGAGATATGGGAACGCAATTGCCACCGGATCTAGATTGATTGGAGGCAACTAATGACAAACCAAGCAAATAAACAGTTAACGGTGCGTATCATCTCCCCTCAGGGAATAGTGTATGATCATCATGCGTACGCTTGTACGGTAAAAGCGTTAGATGGCGGGATGACTATTCTCCCAAATCATGCACCGATTATGGCTGCGTTAGATATATCAGCAGTTAGAGTCAGAAGAGTAACTGAGGATGAGGAGCAAGATTTCATCGCAATTAATGGTGGGATTCTTGAGATGCGTGACAACCATTGTGAGATCGTCACAAGTTATGGTGTTAGAGCTCGTGATATCGATGCTGCGACGGTTCAATTAGAAAAACAAGAAGCAGAAGCAGAGATGAAAGCGGCCATTACTAATAAAGATACGCAAGCGTTCAGAAGAGCGAAAGTTGCGCTTGAACGAGCGATTAATATGATAACAGTTAGTCAGAAACGTCGTAATTAGTAATCTTACTATGTATGGTAATAAGCCATTATTTAGGAACTTTCTAAATGATGGCTATTTTTTTTTGAATAATTATATTAATAAACAAAAGACTATAAGAGCGTATTTATGAGATGTACAGGTATCTGATAGATAAAACCAGCAAATTTACTCGAATAAAACTAATATAAATAGTCTATTGAATTCAGTTGATAGCAAAATCGATACTTAAAACATTTATGAAAAATTAAGAATTGATTATTATGAAATAAAAATTGACGCCATTCATTGACAAATAACTCTTTTATATGACAAAACAATCGTACTTTTAATTGGATTGACATAGTAAATGACAAAACTGACACTTTCGAGACAATTTCTTAATAAATAATATTTCATTCTATCGAGAATTTGTGCTATTATAAGTCTGGACTAGAAGGGGAGATTTGAATGTCAGCAATCATAAACGGTATGGCAGTACTCGTAATTCGCATTCTTTTCATCTTTGTCAGCTACTATATTTTACGCAAACTCGATTGGCGAAAGCTTTTTACACAGCGTAATTTTTACATAGCGCGTTATTTGTGTATTTTAACGAGCGTAGCTTTAGGACACCTAGCTGGTTCTTTTTTTATTACGATCATTGAATTACTACAAAACCTTTTGTTGAGTAGTTTTCTATAAAAAAGATTTTTGAGCTTGTCGTCTACTCCAAAACGACAAGATAATTTAAAGGGGATTAATTAGAGATGGAAGAGATTATTGTACAAGGCGGCAATCGATTAGAAGGAACAGTTAAAGTAGAAGGTGCTAAGAATGCAGTATTACCTATATTAGCAGCAGCTTTATTAGCTGAAACAGGGAAAGTGCATTTAGAAAATGTTCCAATATTATCAGATGTTCATACGATGAACGAACTGTTAAGTAATTTAAACGTCTTAAATACATTTGATGAAGCAACTAATGAAATGTTCATCGACGCCACTGGTGAAGTATCTACAAAAGCAGATTACGATTTTGTCAGTAAAATGCGTGCCTCAATCGTTGTAATGGGCCCAATGCTAGCGCGTTACGGTCATGCTAAAGTTGCTATGCCAGGTGGTTGTGCAATTGGTACTCGTCCGATTGATTTGCATCTTAAAGGATTTGAAGCAATGGGTGCTAAAATTACGAGTACAGCTGGTTACGTTGAAGCAAAAGTAGATAAATTAAAGGGTGCTAAAATTTATTTAGATTTCCCTAGTGTTGGTGCAACTCAAAATATTATGATGGCTGCGGTACTAGCAGAAGGTGTGACAATTTTAGAAAACGTTGCACGTGAACCTGAAATAGTTGACTTAGCAAACTTCTTAAACAAGATGGGGGCGAAAGTGGTTGGTGCCGGTACTGAAACGATTAAAATTACTGGTGTTGACACATTGCATGGAACAAACCATACTGTGATTTCAGATCGAATCGAAGCTGGAACATTTATGATTGCTGCAGCAGTGACTAACGGAAATGTGTTTATTGAAGGAGCAATTCCTCAACACAATAAACCATTAATTAGTAAATTATCTGAGATGGGCGTGGAATTCGAAGAATATACAACGGGCTTAAGAGTTATTGGACCTAAGGAATTAAAACCTACAGATGTAAAAACTTTACCTTATCCTGGTTTCCCAACAGATATGCAAGCGCAGATGTCTATTGCTCAATTATTAGCACCAGGTAGCAGTGCATTAACTGAAACTGTGTTTGAAAATCGTTTCATGCATTTCGAAGAATTACGCCGTATGAGTGCTAAATTTACAATTGAAAGACAAACAATTGTAATGTACGGGCCAACTGAGTTCAGTGGAGCGTCAGTAAAAGCGACGGATTTACGTGCAGCAGCAGCACTTATTATTGCTGGTTTAGTAGCTAAAGGTTTAACACGCGTTTCTGAATTAAAATATTTAGATCGTGGTTATTACCGTTTCCATGAGAAATTAGCAAATTTAGGTGCTAACATCGAACGAGTAAATATCCAACCGATTGAATCACAAGAAAAAGCTGTTTCTTCAACTTTAGTTTAAGTCATAGCAAACTGATAGAGGGATAAACCAATGAGCAGAGATATCGGAATTGATTTAGGTACTGCAAATGTTTTAATCCATCTTAAGGGTCGCGGCATTATTCTGAATGAGCCGGCGGTGGTGGCTGTTGATAGTCAAACATATGAAGTGATAGCTATCGGGCGTGAGGCATATGAAATGATTGGTCGAACGCCTCCCTCAATTGAAATAATTCATCCGTTAAAAGGTGGAGTGATTGATGATTATGATATGACCGAAGCACTTTTGATATTGTTTTTGGAGAAAATGAACTCTCGCAGTTGGTTTTCTAAACCCAACATATTGATCTGTGCGCCGTCTAATATCAGTGAAATTGAAAGAGTATCTTTAGTCGAAGCTACCGAAAAAGCGGGTGGCGGAAGAATATATATTGAAGAAGAACCGAAAGTAGCCGGAATTGGTGCTGGTATTGATATACTCGACCCTTCGGGAAGTATGGTTATCGATATTGGTGGTGGTACTAGTGATATTGCTGTTATCTCATCCGGTGAAATAATTACGAGTGATTCAATAAAAGTTGCAGGCGATGAATTTGACTCTGCGATTATTCAGTATTTCAAAGATAATTTTCAACTATTAATAGGGGAACGTTCAGCAGAACAAATCAAGATGACGTTAGCAACCGCTCAACCTTTAGATGAGAACGAACTACAGACTCATGATTTGAAAGGACGAGATTTGGTTTCTGGTTTGCCGAAATCAATCAATGTTAATTCAAATCACATACATGACGCAATTAAAGACCAAGTGATTGTAATTGCAAGAGCTGCCAAACGTATATTGGAAGATACACCACCAGAAGTAGCCGCTGATATTATAGAAAAAGGCATCATACTCACCGGTGGTGGGGCGATGATTTATCATATGGATACATATTTAACGGAGTATTTAAACGTAAGTGTGTTGAAAGCAGAACAACCTATGAATTGTGTAGCCATCGGGACAGGATTGATGTTAGAGCTAATTACTAGTGGTAAATTAGAGCGGACGAATCCAACTCGTAAACAAAAGCTCGCTCGATTTTTCAAGAGGCTCAAACGCCGCTTGATTGGCTAATCTATTCTTAACTGGAGATGATGAATTGGAACCACGTAACTTAAAAGACTCAATTTTTCTTAATGTGTTAAAAACAATAGCAAAAATATTGTTTTACTTGGTGCTCGTGATTCTCTTTTTCTTAGCTGGTATTTTTATAGGATATGCCGTCATTGGAGACGGGAATTTCTGGGAAGCGTTGAATCGTGACACTTGGCAACATATTATTGATTTTATTAGTTAAGAACGAGAACTCATGCTTACCATTTGTGGGCATGGGTTTTTATTCAATTAAACGAATGATAACTTACTGTTTCTTTGACGAATTATACCAAGTTGAAAGGATAAGTTTATGGCAAGTAAATTTCAATGGGTAGAAATACTATTATTTATAACGCCAATTGTAGTGGTGTATATGTCTCATAAATATTTCCGATCTTATCTGAATTATTTTAAAGGCTGGCCACTGTCTTTGGCTATAATATTATTACCTTTATGGTTAGTTATGATTCATGAATTTGGTTGGCTTATTTTTGATTATAATCTAGTACCTTATATCCTTTTTATTACCGCATTTATGTTAGGGTGCCAATTATATGATTTTGTCAGACGGGTTGATGAGTTCTTTTACCGCGATTATTATCGACCAGCAGGTCAATTGGTTTTTATGTCATTTTCATCTTTTCTTACTGGTTTAATTATATTGCGATTCATTACATACTTTATTTAAACGATTCTTTCTTTTCTAGAAGGAATCGTTTTTTTTGTACTATTTTTTGTGTTGAGTCCTGAGAAACCATCGATAATTGGAATCATGACAGTAATTAATGCGGGAATCACCACTCTTACCCACTGGTTGTTAATAAAAATACAAAATAAATTTATAATATCCTAAATACTTATTTTATTATCCAAATAGTAAAATAGTAAGCTTAATTTCATCAATTCTCTAGCTGTTTTATCCTGGTTTTAATAATAATAATTATATGCAATATTCTTATTTTTTATAAGTCGATAGACCTCTTAAGTTTAGAATTCATTGCGTGTTTTATTGTTTTTATTTTAGTCCTTTGAATCTATGGGAAATCCCCCCACTTTCTAAATAGCGTGAAGAACCTTGTTAAACAAACGTTTTCAAATGAATTAAATATGACATGGGCTTATATTGTAAAAAATATGGTAAATGTGTGGTAGAAAGTGGAGGGTTGTGGTAGACTAAGAATAACTTAGAAAGGGGAGGTGTATCGTCGTGCTAATTGGAGAATTTAATCATAATATTGATACCAAAGGCCGACTGATTATGCCCGCTAAGTTTCGTCCTGAATTAGGCCAACAATTTGTTATTACGCGTGGTTTAGATGGATGTTTGTTTGGTTATCCGATGGAAAGTTGGACAGCTTTACAAGAAAAATTGAAGCAATTACCCTTAGCTAAAAAAGATGCCCGTAAGTTTACTCGTTTCTTCTATTCGGCTGCCACTGAAGTAGAAATTGATAAACAGGGACGTATAAATATACCGCAGAATTTAATTGAGTTCGCAAAGATCGATAAGGAATGTCGCGTGATCGGCGTATCTGACCGTATTGAGATTTGGAGTAGCGACTTATGGGATTCATTTGCAGAAGAAGCAGAAGAAGATTTCGAGTCAATTGCAGAAGAGATGATTGATTTTGGATTTTAAATGGAGAGGTGAACGAGGTGCAGTTTGAGCATGAAACAGTATTATTAAGAGAGACCATAGATGGATTAGAAGTAAATCCAAATGGTGTATATGTCGATTGTACTCTTGGGGGTGCCGGTCATGCTCGCTATATATTGTCACAATTAAGCGACCGTGGTCGATTGTATGCATTTGATCAAGATATCAATGCAATTAACAATGCACAAGTGGCGTTAAAAGAGGAATACGAAAAAGGAAAAGTTGTCTTTATTCATAGTAATTTTCGTAACTTACAAGAAGAGTTAGCTAAACATGATGTTCGTTATGTCGATGGTATTTATTATGATTTAGGTGTATCGTCTCCGCAGTTAGACCAAGCGGATAGAGGATTCAGTTATCATCAAGAAGCCCGTCTCGATATGAGAATGGACCAGTCACAAGAACTATCAGCTTATGAAGTGGTCAATCATTGGACCTTTGAACAATTAGTAAAAGCTGTTTACCGTTATGGTGAAGAAAAATTTGCTAAAAGAATTGTCCGTTCGATTGAGCAGACTAGAGAAAAACATCCTATTGAATCAACCACTGAGCTTGCTGAAATTGTTAAATATGCCATACCAGCAGCTACTAGAAGAACTGGCGGACATCCGGCTAAACGTACATTTCAAGCGATAAGAATTGCTGTAAACGATGAATTAGGAGCGATTGAAACATCGCTTGAGCAAGCTTTATCATTATTAAAAGTGGAAGGTCGCTTATCTGTAATTTCTTTCCACTCACTAGAAGACCGTTTGGTAAAGCAATTATTTAAACAAATGAGTACACCACCGGAAACACCAAGTAATTTACCGTTATTACCAGAACAAATGCAAGCGGAGTACCGTTTGATTAACCGCAAACCAATATTGGCTTCGGACGAAGAACTTGAACATAACAATCGTTCACGAAGTGCAAAACTTAGAATAATTGAGAGATTAACCATTAAAGATTAATCATTCATATAGAAATGAAACATAGCATTTACTAGTTAGTAACATAAGTAAGTTATGATTGTGAGGAGGGAACCGAGTGGCAGAAAGAGCAGGCTATTATGAGCAAGATGACTTGAGGTATAGTAATCGTCGTTCATCAACAGACAGAAAAGTGAATAACCCCTATGACGAGGATATACTTAAAAGTGGTCAACCTGAATTTGTGGATGAGTTAGCTCATAATGTTGAGACTTCTACTCGAACATCTGTATCCACTCAAGGACTGACTAAGGTAGAGAAAAGCTATCTAGCAGTCATTGGTGCCCTAGTGATCGGATTGACTGTTTGGAATTTAGTAATACAGTATAAAGATAATCAATTGGCACAAGCAACGTTTGAATATCAAGCTAAAACGTCTGAAGTTCAAAATCAAACCGATTTGATTTTAAACGAACTAGCATCGAAATACGATTATGATACTATTAAGCAAGTTGCCAATGAAAATGGCATGATTTTGAAAAAATCACAAGTAAGGAATGTTGGTGAATGAGAAAGGTTAACTCTAATCCAGATACCCACAGAAACGTAAGTATGCTTGCTATCTTAACACTGGTAGTCGGGCTTTTATTAATCATACGTTTTGGCCAACTTACGATAAACAAAACTGTTAATAATATTGACTTAGTTGAATATGGTCAAGATAATGAAAATAGAAGTAGTATTACAGAAGCAAGGAGAGGGACCATTTTCGATCGAAATGGCCAGCCGATAGCTATGGATACTACTTCTTATTCTATGTATGCAGTTTTAAATAGTAGTTGGGATAATAATGTTGTCGAAGATCCAGATTATACAGCGAGTGTTTTAAGTCAAATAATTGAATTGAGTCAGGATCAACTATTAGATATTTTACTGACTCAGGACGTTAATCAAGTGGAATTTGGAAATGCAGGCCGCAATCTAACACCAGAAATAAAAGCAATGATTGATCAACAGCAATTGCCTGGTATCCAATTTGAAAGTCAAACTGTCCGTCAATACGTGAACGATCATTTTGCATCACACCTTATTGGTTATGCAATACCAGAAATGAATGAAAATTTTCAAATGAATTTACTGACGGGGCAAATAGGTATTGAAAAAAGCTTCAATAGTATTTTGAGTGGTGAAAAGCAGTATCAAACAAATTTAGAAAATAATATAATTGCTGATTATTTGGCTGGTGATGATATTTACGTAACGTTAGACGCCAGATTACAAAACTTTATGGAAGAAGCACTCAGTCGTTCTTATGAGCGTTATCAACCGGAAGAATTAAGTGCTTATCTAGTCGAAGTAGATAGTGGTAAATTGATTACTGCTGCTCAAAGACCAACGTTTAACTTAAATACACGTGAAGGTATTGAAGATAAATGGACCAATATGTTGGTCGAAGAAGCGTTTGAACCCGGCTCAACCATCAAAATATTAACAATGGCTCTTTCCTATGATATGAATCTTTATCAGATGGGGGAAACGTTTATGTCTGGAGCCATTGAAGTGTATGATCAAATTGTTAAGGACTATAATCTTGTAGGTTGGGGCGAAATAACATTTGATGAAGGTTTATCCCGCTCAAGTAACGTTGCCATGGTCGAACTTGTTCAAAGAATGGGTGAAGATCAGTGGATCGAACAGTTGTCTAGGTTAGGCTTTGGTCACTCGACAGAATCTGGCTTACCTAATGAAACGATTGGGAGTCTTCAATTTGATAACCCGGTATCAAAAATAATGTCCGGCTTCGGACAAGGATTTGCAGCTAGTCCTATTCAATTACTTCAAGCATATTCTGCGATTGGTAATGAAGGAAAACAAATGAAGATACAATATGTGAATGGAATTGGAACGAATGCAGACTCCGCTTATGAAAGTGAAATGTTAGGGCAGCCTATTTCAGCCGAAGCAGCGAACCATGTACTGCAATTAATGGTTAATACCGTAGAAGAAAGTTACGGAACCGCTCAAGATTTTAAAAATAATAATATTAATATCGCGGCGAAAACGGGTACTGCACAAATTGCAGATCCTGACGGTTTAGGTTATTTAACCGGACCTTATGATTATTATTTTTCAGTCGTATCCTTTTTCCCAGCCGAGGCTCCACAATATATGTTGTATTTAAGTATGAAACGACCACAGAATCCACAAGGTCGGACTGGGTCTCAAATTTTAGCAGAAATATTTCTACCATTTGTAGAAAATGTAATGATTAATCATTAGAAAGAAGGCGAACAATGGAAGTAAAAGAATTAGTGAGTGTCTTATCTGACACTCAAGTGTTGGGTAAGGATTATTCAACTCTTGAGTTATCATCCATTGTCAATGACACACGTAAAGTTAAAGAGAATAGTTGTTTTATTGCAATTAAAGGTGAACAGTTTGATGGACATCAAGCATTAGCATCCGTCGTTAAAGAAGGTGCTAAATTACTGATTGTCGAAGATATTCCAGACAATTGGCAAGAAATGGATGCAATGATTGTTAAAGTAACCTCTACTTATCGAGCGCAAGCTATACTAGCGAATAAATTTTATAATATGCCATCTCAACAATTGAATTTAGTGGCTGTCACAGGAACGAATGGTAAGACTACAACAAGCACCATGATTAGTGATTTATTAATGGCGCTTGGACGTAAGACTGGCTTAGTAGGCACGATTCATTATAAAGTTGATCAAACGTATTATCCTGCGGTAAATACAACACCCAATGCTCTGGAACTTCAAAGTTTATATGCTGAAATGCTTTCAGCTGGCTGCAAGGATGCAATTATCGAAGCATCTTCACACGCCTTGTCATTAGGTCGTATTTGGTATAGTGATGTTGACTGTGCCATATTCACTAATTTAACTCGTGAGCATTTAGACTTTCATAAAACAATGGAACACTATGCCTATGCTAAAAGCTTACTGTTCGCTCAAATGGGGCAACAGTTTCATTCAGGTAAACCAAGGATCGCGATTATTAACTTAGAGGATCCTTATCATGAAGTCATGATAGCTGCTACAGCCGCTGATATTGTTACTTATAGTTTGTCGGATACTAAAGCCACTGCTTATGTAAGTGATATCGAAAGCCAACGTGGCACAACGACTTTTGTGCTACATTATGCAGGCAAAGCCCATACTGTTAAATTACCGATGCTAGGTGAATACAACATCTCAAATTATTTAGCTGCATTTCTAACAATGACCATTTATTATGGTTTTCCTGTTGAGGATGTTTTAATAGCAACTAGTGAATTCCGTGGCGTGACAGGCAGAATGCAGTCAATCGATGAAGGACAAGATTTTACAGCCATTGTTGATTTTGCTCATACCTCCGATGCGTTGGAGCGAGTGTTACAAGAACTATCGAGCCGTAAAACTAGAAAATTAATTGCCTTAACTGGACACAGTGGTGGAAACCGCGATAGTGGTGCGCGTCCTGAACTAGGCGATTTATTATTTAAGTATGCAGATGAGATAGTGTTCACTGCTGATAATCCACGATTTGAAGGTGTGGACAAAATCGTGAGTGAGCTTGTCCAACAACATACTGAAAAACCATATATTGTGATTGAAAAGCGTGAGGAAGCAATTGAATATGCTATTACACATGCTGGAACGGATGATATTATTTTATTCGCTGGTAAAGGTGGAGAAGCGTATCAAATTATTAAAGATGAGTATATCCCTTACGATGAGGTCGCTGTCGTACGCAACACGTTAAAAAAACAGTTAACAAAATAAACCCAAGATAGCTTAATTAGATAATTGACAAGGAGAACATTTATGGAACTTTTAATACCTTTTTCAGTAAGTTTCGCACTTACTGTTACCATTATGCCATTTTTTATTGGCTATTTTAATTATAAAAAAATAGGTCAGACGACTCGTGAGGAAGGGCCTTTGTGGCATGAAGCTAAAACAGGAACACCAACAATGGGTGGGACGGTTTTCGTCATTTCGATTTTAGTTACTTTGTTAGTTTCAGCTTGGTTACTCAATATGTTGGATTCAAGTGTTTGGATGATTTTATTAACCTTTTTATTTTTCGGTGGGATTGGTTTTATGGACGATTTCATTAGTATTTTTAAAAAGCAAAACGAAGGTTTAACTTCTAAACAAAAATTTATTGCGCAATTGATTTTTTCAGTATTGATTATCGGCTTAGGCTATCTACTAGGCGCCAAATTCTCACTTCCATTTCTTTCAATGACCGTGATAAATCCTTTAATCGTCACACTATTTAGTGTCTTCTGGATTACTGGTTTTTCAAATGCAGTAAATATTTCCGATGGTTTAGATGGATTAGCCGGCGGTTTGAATATTATTGCTTATGGTGCTTATTTTTACTTAGCGATGCAAACCGGTCAAGAGTCAATAGCTCTCGTTTGTTTAGTAGTAATTGGTGCATTATTAGGCTTTTTATTCTATAATAAGAAGCCTGCAAAAATATTCATGGGCGATGTTGGATCTTTAGCTCTAGGAGCAGGGTTAGCCGTCATCTCATTAGCACTAAACCACCCTTGGAGTTTAGTAATTATCGGCTTAGTGTTTGTTTTGGAGACAGCAAGTGTCATCATTCAAGTGGCTGTGTTTAAGCGAACGAAAAAACGAGTATTCAAGATGAGTCCAGTACATCACCACTTTGAAATGAGCGGATGGTCAGAAACTAAAGTTGTATTTGTTTTCTGGGCTGTAGGGATTATCGCGGCCTTATCATACTTTACTTTAGCTGGCTTACTTTAATTAGAAGAGGAATAAATTATGCTAAAGAATATTGAATTTAACAAGCACAAAGTTCTAATAATTGGCTATGCAATGACTGGCAAAAGCGTTGCAGAATTTTTATTAGAACAAGGTGCAAGTATTACTATCAATGACCGAGGGGATCTTAGCCAAGACCCGTCGGTTAATTTACTTTTATCGCAAGGTGCCAAAGTTGTCACAGGTGGACACCCTGTAGAATTATTAGAAGAGTCTTTTGATTATATTGTGAAAAACCCTGGAATACCTTACTCAATCCCAATCATAAAAAGAGCAATAGAATTGAAACTGCCAATTTATACGGATGTAGAATTAGCCTCTTGGATCAGTGAAGCTGCTCTTATTGGTGTGACGGGTAGTAACGGTAAAACAACGACAACGAGTTTAATTCATCAGTTTTTATCCTATCGAAAAGAGGGCCAAGCTTATTTGGCCGGCAATATAGGTGTTCCTAGTTTAGAAGTCGCCAAACTAGCTAAAGCTGAAGATGATATGATTATTGAACTATCTAGTTTTCAGTTGATGGGAACAGAGAAATTATGCCCCAATATTGCAGTGATTTGCAATGTTTACGAAGCACATTTAGATTACCATGGTACTCGAGACGCTTATATAAAGGCGAAACTAAATTTAGTTTCCAATGTATCGGCAAATGAGTCTGTTGTATATAATTATGATCAACATGAACTCAGAGAGTGGTTGGAAGATAATGTCGCCCAGAAAGTACCGTTTTCTGTTAACGCAGTCGATGACTTCGTAAGAACAGAAGGTGCTTATCTGGAAGACGAGACGTTATGCTTTAAAGGTGAAGCTGTTGCATCCCTAACAGACATCCAGATACCGGGATCTCATAATGTAGAGAATGTTCTAGCCGCTTTAGCGGTTGCGAAATTAAAAGGCATTTCGAATTCTAATATTCAAGAGGCTTTACATCGTTTTAACGGTGTCGCGCACAGAATTCAACCAATTGGCCAATTTAAAGAACGTCATTTTTATAACGATTCTAAAGCAACGAATATGACAGCAACTATTACAGCTTTAAAAAGCTTTAATACACCAATTGTTTATATTGGTGGTGGCTTGGATCGTGGGAATGAATTTGATGAATTAATCCCTTACTTGAGTCATGTAAAAGCGGCTTTCCTTTATGGAGAGACTAAAGAAAAAATGGCAAAAGCATTTTTGGAAGCTGAAACAGCGCAAATTGATATCAAAGAAAATCTAACGGAAGCAACAGAAGCAGCATACAAAGCGGCAAAAAAAGGTGACACAGTGCTATTATCACCTAGTTGTGCTAGTTGGGATCAATTTAAAACCTATGAGGTTCGTGGTCAATTATTTGTGGATGTGATTCAAAACTTAATAAAAGAAGAGCCATACCAAGATTAAATTAAGGAGTGAAAGCAATTGAAAGAAATCAAGCGAATTGTTCTTTCTGGTGGTGGAACTGGTGGGCACATTTATCCAGCTCTGGCATTATATCGCGAAATCCAAGCAAAGTATCCGAATGTTGAGTGTCTGTATATCGGTACTGAAAAAGGGTTAGAAGCATCAATCGTACCAAAAGCGGGCTTAGCCTTTAAAAGTATTGATATCCAAGGGTTAAAGAGAAGCTTATCTCCTGAAAATATTAAAGCCGTATGGTTGATGATGACAAGTACTAAAAAAGCCAAAAAATTATTAGCAGAATTTAAACCTGATGTCGTCATTGGGACGGGAGGCTATGTTTGTGCACCAGTTTTATATGCAGCTGCTTCAATGAAGATTCCATCGATGATTCACGAGCAAAATAGTGTCGCTGGAATCACGAATAAATTCTTGAGTAGATCAGTTGATATAATTGCAACATGTTTTCCAGAAGTTGAGAAAGACTTCACTAAATATGCCGATAAAATACGTTATACAGGTAACCCAAGAGGTCAAGAAGTGATCCAATCGAAAATGGATGCTACTATTTTAAAAAATCAATTTGGCTTAAGTCCCAGTTTATCAACAGTCCTAGTATTTGGAGGGAGTCGAGGGGCACCTGCAATTAACGAGGCCGCATTTACTGCAATTGACAACTGGTCGGATAAAAATTATCAAGTCATTATCGCAACTGGTACGATTCATTATGAGGATTTTTTAAAGACATTAGCCGATAAGAAGCTAACACTTCCTAATAACATAAAAGTTGTCCCTTATATAGACAATATGCCGGCCGTTTTTCAAGCAATTGATTTAGTTATCTGTAGAAGTGGAGCAACCACTCTAACTGAATTGACAGCATTAGGCTTACCAAGTATATTAATACCAAGTCCTTTTGTGACAAATAATCATCAAGAGGCTAACGCTTTATCATTAGTCAATAATGGTGCAGCTAAAATGATCAAACAAGCAGATTTAACTGGTGACAGTTTATTTAACTTTGTCGACGAAATCATTAAAAACCCCAATCAATTAGCGTCAATGAAACAAGCTGCCCTTGCATTAGGCATTATAGATGCGTCAGATCGTCTCATTAAAGAAATTGAAACGCTTATCTCATAAAGAGTTGACTGGAGTCATATTTCAATAGTGAAGGAGGTGACAACATGGCAAACTACCGAATAGGCGCAGAGGATCTTCAAAAGAATTATCAACGTCAAAGGAAGACATTAAGTGAAAGAAGTGACCAACCAACGACTGTACCGATGGGGAATTATCGCATTGATCAGGAAGGAAATCCGATGTTGCCTCAAGCAAGTATCCCTGTTCAATCATCCGCTCCTTTAGAAGATTTGGATTATTTTAACCAAATGGCTGAAGCCGAAGAAATAGCGACACCTTACCGCGAAAATGTTTATGATCTAGCTGATTATCGGCAAACCTCAACAGATCACAATGAAGCTTATCAGAAAAATTCAACTTTAAATGCAGAGCGAGTGTTTAGAGAACCAACATTTGAAGGGAATCATCGTCTGGATACTCGATCGAACTGGGAAAAACTTAATCAAAAACTACAAACAGTTATTAATCCTGCAGGCAATAATACAAGTATTCAAAAGTTGCCTAGAGGCTTAATTAAATTATCATCGATATTCTTTTTCATTTATTTGTTGATGTTAATCGCTGGCTGGCAATTATTGCCATTTAACAAAGTGAACCAAGTTGTTGTCACCGGAAATAACTATGTCGAAAGCGAAGCGATAGAGCTTTCCTCTCGTATTAGAGACACGGATGCAGTTGATGATGTTATCAGCCAAAGACAAGCAATTGAAGCTAAAATAATCGAAGAGAATCCTATTATTGAGAGTATTGTCTTCACACGCGATAATTGGATGCAATTGCAAATGAAGGTAACGGAACATCAAGTGGTTGCGAAAGTAGAAATAAACGGTCACTATGTCCCTATTCTGACTAATGGTGAAATGCTAGATGACCAAATAACGATTTCAACGATTACGGATGAAGCGCTCAATAACTTGCCAACTTTGTCTGGATTTTCTCAAAAAGGAAAATTAATCGAATTGACCACGATTCTAAGACAGGTAGAACAGGCAGTTTTGACAAAGATTGATACTATTCAATTAAGGAATGATCCTCAAAAACCAAATGGCATTCATGTAGAAATGAAAGACGGGAATAAGGTGCGTGCAATAATTTCAACATTTGCTCAAAAAGTCAACTTTTACCCTGAAATGGTCCAACAAATTGATGGTCAAATTGGTACAATAAATCTTGAAGTTGGAGCTTACTTTACACCAGATAGCGAAAATGCTAATAGTGTGAACCTTGGCACTAATTAAGATAAACATATGTTACTAATTGATAAAGAACTATGATTTTTCTTCTTTTAAAATCAAGTTTGTGCTACTATATTATTTGAGACATAAGTAGAAATTATTAAATGCTCCTTATTCAATTAACAAATCAAGAAGGGGGTTAAAACCTGAATGAGAAACCAAGAAATTTTTGTGAGTTTAGATATCGGGACAACTTCCATTAAAGTCGTTGTAGCGGAATACATAAACGGAAACGTCAATATTATTGGCGTTGGAAATGAAAAATCACGTGGATTAAGCCGCGGCGTAATTGTAGATATTGATGAAACAGTTTATTCAATTCAACAAGCTATCTCTCAAGCCGAACGTAAGGCAGGGGTTAAGATAAACGAAGTGGTGGTAGGAATACCAAGTAATAAATTAGCCATAGAATCCTGTCATGGCATGATTGCTGTAGCGAGTGAAAACAGAGAAATTACATCGAAAGATGTAGATAATGTTATTTCTGCAGCAAAAGTACGTTCTGTTCCACCAGAGCGTGAAGTCATCAGTATTATACCTGAAGAGTTTATAGTTGATGGATTTACAGGAATTCGTGATCCAAGAGGTATGATTGGTGTGAGACTTGAATTGTACGCAAGTTTACTAACAGGTCCACGCACGATTATTCATAACATTAAACGCTGTGTCGAAAAAGCAGGTTTAAAAATAAATGAATTAGTACTTCAACCACAAGCAATCGCAACTGTGGCACTTTCTCAAGACGAACGAGAATTTGGTACGGTAATTATTGACATGGGCGGAGGCCAAACGAGTGCTTCAATCATGTACGATGACCAATTAAAATATTCGTTTGTAGATCAAGAGGGCGGAGATTTCGTAAGTAAAGATATTTCAGTTATCTTGAATACATCGTTAGACTCAGCAGAAAGAATTAAACGAGAGTACGGCTATGCAGTATCTAGTCAAACTTCTTCAGAAGAATATTTCCCTGTTGAAACTGTGGGGCAGAAAGAACCTGTTCGAGTAGATGAAAAATACTTATCTGAAATCATTGAAGCGCGTCTTGTTCAAATATTTGAGACGATTCATGAAGATTTAACAGCAGTAGATGCATTAGATTTACCGGGTGGTTTTGTACTCACTGGTGGAGCAGCCTCATTACCGGGTGTACTTGAGTTAGCTCAACAGTATTTTGGAGAACAAGTTCGAATTTATATTCCAACTCAAATGGGTATGAGAAATCCTATTTATACAACAAGTATGGGAATGATTGATTATGTTGCTGGGCTAGATGATATTCATCGTATCGCTCAAGGAACTTATGCAAGCATCAGCCCATCCACACAAGCTTCTCCAGGTTTTTCTAGAGAAAGACAGAATGTTCAACCAAGACCTGGAACTCAAACATCTAATCCACAATATTCAAACAAAGATTCTAAAGCAAGCGCACCTCGAGAAGTCTCTCAAGGATACTCCGACAGAAAAGCTCGCGCACAAGATTATGAATATGATTCTTTTAAACAAACAAATCAATCAGCTAATCTTGATGAATCAATGTATTATGAGGATTATCAAGCGGATCGTACTCAAGAAACAGAACAAACTGTTTCTTACCAAGAAGACGAGCCAAATCCAAATAGTCTTATTGGCAAAATACGATCATTTTTCGCTACATTTTTTGGTTAATAACGACCTAACAAAACACAGGAGGAATTCACATAATGGAATTATCATTTGATTCAACAACCAATACAGAAGGTGCAGTAATTAAAGTTATTGGAGTCGGCGGAGCCGGTGGGAACGCCGTAAATCGCATGATCACAGAAGATGTGCAAGGTGTTGAATTCATTTCAGCTAACACAGACACACAAGCGTTAAATGGTTCCAACGCAGAAGTGAAAATTCAATTAGGACCTAAAGTTACTAAAGGTTTAGGAGCAGGATCATTACCAGAAATTGGTGAGAAAGCTGCAGAAGAAAGTGAAGAGCAAATCAGACAAGCTTTAGAAGGTGCTGATTTAATTTTCATTACCGCGGGGATGGGTGGAGGTACCGGTACAGGTGCTGCACCAGTAGTAGCTAGAATTGCTAAAGAGTTAGGCGCTTTGACAATTGGTGTTGTCACTAGACCCTTTACTTTTGAAGGACCAAAACGCGGACGCTATGCAGCTGAAGGGTTACAAAAGTTAAAAGAAAATGTTGATACTTTAGTAACAATCGCAAATAACCGTTTATTAGAAATTGTTGATCGTAAGACACCAATGCTTGAAGCTTTCAGCGAAGCAGACAATGTATTACGTCAAGGCGTTCAAGGTATCTCTGATTTAATTACATCTCCAGGTTACGTAAACTTGGACTTTGCTGACGTTAAAACAGTTATGAAAGACCAAGGTACAGCATTAATGGGTATTGGTACTGCATCTGGTGAAAACCGTACAGCAGAAGCAACTAAAAAAGCGATTTCTTCACCATTATTAGAAGTGTCGATTGACGGCGCAGAACAAATTATCTTGAATATTACGGGTGGAGCAGACTTAAGCTTATACGAAGCTCAAGATGCAAGTGAAGTGATTGCAGCAGCATCAAGCAGTGACGTAAACATTCTATTAGGAACTTCTATCAATGAAGCCTTAGGAGATGAAGTTCATGTTACAGTGATTGCGACAGGAATTTCAACAGAAAAAAATGAAAAAGCAAAGGCTGCACCACGTCAGCCACGCTCTAATTTTAATCACACAAATGAATCGGTAGTGAAATCTAATCCAGTTCAAACAGAACCTACACAAGAGACTTCACAAAGACAAGTTCGTGAACCAGAACGCGATTTATTCAGCAATTGGGACATTAAACGTGAAGACAACCAACGTGATGTGGCAAATGTAGATAGTGAAAAACCACAACGTACGTTCCAGAGACCATCAAGCGAAGTTCCGAATCGTCAAACAGAAGGTTCAAGTGAAAATGACGAATTAGATACACCACCTTTTTTCCGTAAAAGAAACCGTAACTAGTCCTTAACGATGTCATCTAAGTTAAGTATAATTAACAATTGGGAGGAGACCATTTTCGGTTTCCTCTTTTTCAATATTTGTAGTAAAATAGTAGAGTACAGTTATTGTTAAAATAATGATTAGATTTAGAAAAGATATGAAGACATGCACTTATTAGATTGGAGTGACAAATGGGTATTTTATTATTTAATTTAGTTAAATCTTTTTTTAGCTTGTATAGTATGTTGCTAGTTATTTATGCGTTATTATCTTGGTTACCAGGTGGTTATGAAAGCCAGTTAGGTAAGATTGTTATAAAATTAAGCAGACCCTATCTAGACTTTTTTGATCGATACATACCACCAGTTGGTGGCATTAGCATCAATGTCATGATTGCTATTTTTGTGTTGCAATTGATACGTAATGGGTTGCTAGGGTTATTGATTAGACTATTCTAAACAAAGGGTTTAGGAGGTTATACAATGAATGAAGAAGTGTATCAACATTATCGAAAAGAAGAACAAACATTTATAGACCAGGTGTTTGGTTGGATGCAACAAGTTGAAAATCGTTATGCACCTTATCTGAGTGTCTTCCTTACACCACGTGAAGCGATGATTGTCACGCGATTAATTGGTAACAGCGATACAATCTTACTAAAAATGTTTGGTGGTTATGAAGGGGCAGAAAGAAAAAGAGCCTTACTCTATCCAGCTTATTATGAACCTCAAAATGAAGACTTTGAAGCTGCTGCGTTAAACATTATTTTTCCAGTAAAGTTTGCTAATATTAGTCACGGTAAAATTTTAGGTACATTAATATCTACTGGAATTGACCGAGAAAGAATTGGCGATATCATTACTGATGGTGAAAACTGGCATGCAATAGTTGATTATAATGTTAAAGAGTATTTCAAACTGCATGTAACAAAAATTGGTAACGTTGGCGTGAGGTTAGAAGATATTGCTTTTGAAAATTTACTAGAATCTAGTGAAAGTTGGGAAACTAAAACAATCATAGCAAGTTCACTTCGACTTGACACTCTGCTTGCAAAAGTCTATAATTTCTCAAGACAGCGTGCGAAAGATTCAGTTTCTTCAGGCATGGTAAAGGTTAACTTTATGGAGATGGATCGTAGTGACGTGACAATAGGTGAGAATGATATTGTATCACTTCGTAGATCAGGTCGATTCTGGATAGACAGTATTGATGGAACGACAAAGAAGGATAACTATCGTTTGACTATTAATGTGTTAAAAGTGTAATAAGCATTTTGAATTAACGAAAATTATCGCAACAAAGATAAATGGAAGGACGTGTAATTGTGGGCTTAACACCAAATGAAATCCTTAGTAAAGAATTTGAATCTAAATTCAGGGGTTATGATATTGATCAAGTAAATGATTTTCTTGACGTAGTCCGTGTCGATTATGAGAAAGCTTTAGATGAAAATGAAATTTTCAAACGAAAGTTAGCTGATTCTGAAGAAAAACTGGAGTACTTTGCTCAACTGCAAGACTCTTTAAATAGCTCAATAATGGTTGCACAAGACGCGGCTGAGCGATTAAAACAGAACGCACGTAAAGAAGCCGAATTGATTCTATTCGAAGCTGAAAGAGAAGCGGATCGTGTGATCAACGAAGCATCAGAGCAAGCTAAACGTATTTATAATGAGAATGAAGAATTAAAACGTAATAGTGGTATTTACCGTCAACGTTTAACACAAATCATCGAATCTCATCTATCGATGATCCAAGATAAAGAGTTTGTCGAGTTATTTGATAGTGAATTTGCGGATTCGTTTGTTTATCCTAAAGCGATTGAAAAAGATCAAGACATTTCAACAGAAGAAGTTCTTGAAACTGAAGAAGAACCTTCAGTTCAAGAAGATGTCAATTTACAGGATACGTTAGAATTCAAAGATTCCCTTCCTTTAAGCCAAGAGGAGTTAGAACACTTAACTCAACACACACAAACGAGTGTATTAGAGGAAGAAGCAGAAGAAGATATCCAAGTCGAAAAAGCGCCTGAAACTCCAATGGAGAGTGTCTTAGGACAGACTATCCGCATCGATTTACCGAAATAAGGTACAGAACATATTGATTTAATTATATTCAAAGCGAGTCAAGGTCGGTGTAAGCTTGACAGTCACTAATTAAATTAAGATCCTCTGTATACATGCACAATGAACTAAAGTAGTTGTAGCCGCTTAAAGAGCGTTATCATGAAAGAGTGATGATTTATTTCAATAAATCATAAGCTGGGTGGTACCACGTTCTGACGTCCCTTCATTATGAGGGGCGTTTTTTATTGTATTTTATTATTTTTAATTAATTAAAGTTTTAATGAAGAATAGGGGAAAAAAATGAAACTGAAAGAAACATTAAATTTAGGTCAAACAAATTTCGCTATGAGAGCGAATTTACCGACTAAAGAAGCCGCCATGCAAGTAGAGTGGGATGAAGCTGGTTTATACAAGCAAATTCAAGAAAAAAATATGGGGCGTCCGACGTATATTCTCCATGATGGTCCTCCATATGCCAATGGAGCGTTACACATGGGACACGCTTTAAATAAAGTTACCAAGGACTTTATTGTTCGTTATAAATCTATGTCTGGTTTCCGTGCACCTTATGTTCCGGGTTGGGATACACATGGATTACCAATTGAATCAGCTTTAACTAAAAACGAAGGCGTTGATCGCAAGCAATTCTCAGTAGCTGATTTTCGACGTATGTGTGAAGAATACGCACTACGTCAAGTAGAAGGCCAAAAGAAATCATTCAAACGTTTAGGAGTTACTGGTGAATGGGATAATCCCTATTTAACATTAAGTCCAGAATATGAAGCGGCCCAAATTAGAGTGTTTGGTCAAATGGCCGAAAAAGGCTTTATTTATAAAGGCTTAAAACCAATTTATTGGTCACCATCAAGTGAATCATCTTTAGCTGAAGCCGAGGTTGAATACCATGATATTACGTCGCCATCGGTTTACGTCGCATTTAAAGTAAAGAACGGTAAAGATGTTGTGGCGGATAATGTAGAATTCGTAATCTGGACAACAACTCCTTGGACATTAGCTGCTAATTTAGGGATTTCAGTCGATCCAAATGCTAAGTATGTTGAAGTATTAGTTAACGACCGTCATTTTATCGTGGCAGAGGACTTATTATCGCATGTGGCGAAAGAAGTTGAATGGGAAAACTATGAAGTGGTTAAAGAGTATCAAGGAGAACAGTTCGATCGGTTAACGGCACAGCATCCATTCTATGAGCGTGAATCGTTATTAATGGTAGGTGATCACGTAACGATGGAAACAGGTACTGGTTTAGTTCATACAGCACCAGGACACGGTGAAGATGACTATTTAATCGGTTTAGATTATGGATTAGAAATCTTGTCACCAATCGATAACCGTGGTCACTTTACAGCACAAGCGCCAGAACTTGAAGGGATGTTCTACTTAAAGGGTAATAAAGTCATTATTGAAAAATTAACTGAGAGTGGACATTTATTAGCTCAAGGTAAAATTAAACATAGTTACCCTCACGACTGGAGAACCAAACAGCCTGTTATTTATCGTGCAACTCCCCAATGGTTTGCTTCAATAGATAAATTCCGTAAAGAGTTGTTAGAGTCAGTTGAAAATGAGGTGACTTGGTACCATCCATCTGGCGAGAGACGTATCTTTAATATGATTCGTGATCGTGGTGACTGGGTTATCTCACGTCAAAGAGTATGGGGCGTTCCACTACCAATTTTCTATGCTGAAAATGGTGAACCAATCCTCTCAAGCGAAACAATTGATTATGTAGCAGATTTATTTGAAACGCATGGTTCAAATGTATGGTTTGAACGTGAAGCTAAAGATTTATTACCTGAGGGTTATACTCATCCAGGAAGTCCGAACGGCGAATTTACAAAAGAAAATGACATTATGGATGTATGGTTCGACTCTGGAACATCTCACGCAGGTGTATTGAAACAACGCGACGACTTATCTTTCCCAGCTGATTTATATCTTGAAGGATCAGACCAATACCGTGGATGGTTCAACTCAAGTTTTACTACATCAATTGCTGTAAATGGCGTACCACCATACAAAGGTGTCTTATCACAAGGTTTTGTAATGGATGGAAAAGGTCAGAAGATGAGTAAATCTGTAGGGAACGTTATTCTTCCAGAGGAAATTATGGAAGATTTAGGAGCGGATATCATTCGTTTATGGGTGTCTAGTGTCGACTACGAAAATGATGTGAGAGTATCCAAAGATATTCTGAAACAAGTTTCCGAATCATACCGTAAAATCCGAAATACAATTCGTTTCATGCTTTCAAATGTCTCAGACATTGATCCAAGTACAGGGTTAATTTCTGAAAGTGATTTACGTCCAGTTGATCAATATATGTTAGCTAAATTCAGAATTCTAACAAAAGATATTCTGGCAGCGTATGAAGCTTTTGACTACTCAACTGTTTATAAAAAAGTAATTAACTTTATTACGGTTGACCTATCAGCTTTCTACTTAGATTTTGCTAAAGATGTTCTATACATTGAAGCAAAAGAATCTTACGAAAGACGTGCAATGCAAACTGTAATTTATACAATTCTACGTGATTTAATTCCATTGTTAACACCAATTTTATTGCATACTATGGAAGAAGCTTGGCATGTATTGCCTGGAGTTGAAGCTTATGTGCAACTAGTTGACATGCCTAAAGCGACAGACACACCTGAAGATGTCGAAACACTAGCAAAATGGAGTACTTTCTTCGACGTGAGAGATGCTGTCAATAAGGCTTTAGAAGAAGCAAAAAATAATGACACACAGCCAATTAAAAAATCATTTGAAGCTAGTGTTACATTATATGCTTCAGAAGCAGTTCAAGCAGAATTGACTAGCTTATCTGATCATTTAAATCAATTATTAATCGTTTCGAAATTTGAAATGGAAGCGACATCTGAAAAACCAGAGAATGCTTTAGTAGTTGATGAAGTAGCTGTTTTAGTTCAACCAGCGCCTGGACATGTTTGCGATCGTTGTCGAGCTGTAAAAGTCGAAGTTGGAACAATCGAGAACGCACCAGAATTATGTTCAAGATGTTATAATATTGTGATGGACAATTTCCCAGAATACTTTGAACAAAACGAAGCTTAATATGTCAAGTTTGAGTCGTATCAAATGATTTCAAAGAAACTCTAAAGACTCAATGAATATCTTAAAAGCACCAGAAAGTCGCTAAGGCGATTCTCTGGTGCTTTTTTTAGTATAAAATTTGCTAAGTTTATGATGCCAAGTGTTTGCAAGTTCGTCGAAGTATAGAGCGAAATTCGCTTCAAACGGCTAGCTTATAAACCTATTTATTAGTTTTAACACATGAACTCATCCTTAGAGTCGATACGTTAAACTAAGTTTATCTTCCATAGCAGTCATAGGAATTAAATCATAAAGATGCACTGCATATATTCAATTCATCAAGTCTTTCAAGCTTAGCTAATCATAGTAAAAAACAGCCATTAAGGAAAATCCATGCTGGTTGCTTAAATGTAATATGAGATACCTACTGTTGGGAACAGAGCTAAATAGTAATGGTAACTTGCATTTGTTAGTATGTTAGTAAACTAAAAAGACAAGAAAGAATTGTTAATCCTTATATTAACAAGCGGTATCTCAATTGTTAATTAATTTTCGTACTGTTTCGCGTTCGATCAATTCATGAGGGATAACGATTCGAACGCCAGTAGTTAACTCATTTTTATTGTTTAGCTGATCGATGAGTGTTTGAGTCCCGTGTCGACCTAGTTCTTGGATTGTAATATCAATACTCGTCAGATAAGGGTGCATAAGTGTAGCGAAAATCGAATTGTTAAAGCTAATTAAAGACAAATCATCCGGAACTTTATAATGATGTAATTGAGCTAGCTGTAAGACTCGCAAGGCAAAGATATCATCGATTACGACGACTGCTGTAGCTTTTGTTTCGGTTAAACTTTCACCAAAGTGCATATAATCATCTGGGCCATGAAGTTTTATCGCTGGAAAAGTATCATAACCAGCCAACATTAAAGCTTTTTGATAACCGAAGTATCGCTCGAAATATATAATTTCATCCGTTGTATTGGTTACAAATAGAATACGTTTATGCCCATTCTTTATTAGAAATTCTGTAGCGTGTTTGCCTAATAGCTGATTGTCATTATCAACATAAGAAATTTCATCTTCATATCGGTAAGGTTGACCAACCAAAGTAAACTTAATTTTATGAGTCGTTAAAAACTCAATAATTGGATCAGAACGATCCGAATATAATAAGATAAATCCATCAACCTGTCTTTGCCTATGCATTTGTTGGACGTTATGAAGTAAACTATCGAAATTTCGAGCAGAAGCAATTGCAGTTGCTAGACCATGCTTGCGTGATTCCTCGTTGATTGCTTCAATAATTTCAAGGTAGAAAGGGTTCCCTAATCGTTCCTTTGAATCTAAAGGAGGAAGGATTACCCCAATGGCATTAGAGGCGCCTTTACCCAAGTTTTGTGCGTTTTTGTTAGGCACATAGCCCATTTCTTCCATGACTTTGCGTACTTTTTTCTTGGTGGCGGGTGATATACTGGGGTGATCATTTATCACTCGTGACACAGTAGAAGTAGCAACGTTGGCTTTTTTAGCGACATCTTTAACAGTAACGGACATATTATTCCTCCTCTACTTATTTGACATAGTTTATCATACTACTAGAATAACCTTTTGTCTTGTTCAAATTATTAAAAGCGATTTTAAGAGGATGTTATCCTTAGGAGCTTAATTGTAAAGACTAAGAGAAAATTTCCTTTTAATTTATTATTTTCATTAGACTCAAGTTTAGCTAGACTCAAGTTTAGCGAAAAAGATAAAAATAGCACTTGATCTGTTTAAAAATAACACACGATAAAGAGAACATTAAAAAATTACCTAAAAATCATTTGATCTTTTCTTGCAATTTACCAGCTGATATTTTCTATAAGAAGTATTCAATATTTAGAAAATGATGTGGGAAAATATTAATAATGACAAGTGCCATGCTGTATTTATCAATGGCCTTAAATTTAGAGCGCAAACTTTCTTAATTTTATAGGGGATTTACCAATATTATCAAGATTAATGTATTTAATGACAAATATTTCGGATAAACAAACTATACCAACGCAACCGATTGCACAATTGACCGATTGGTTATATTCTTATAAAGTGAGAATTATCATAGTGTAAAATGTCATAAAAAGGTTTACAAATTGTTAGAGAGAGACTATAATATAATTTATCGAAACCGCTTGCGTTACTAACTGAATCTTTAGGAGGAATAATATGAAAAAAATATTTAATTTCGAATTTTGGCAAAAGTTCGGGAAAGCTTTAATGGTTGTTATTGCTGTTATGCCAGCAGCAGGACTTATGATTAGTATTGGAAAAACTCTTCCGCTAATTAATGCAGACTTAGCAGTGCTTGTGACAGTTTCAAGTGTCATTGAGAATATTGGTTGGGCAATTATTGGAAACTTGCATTTATTGTTTGCCTTAGCAATTGGGGGAAGTTGGGCTAAAGACAAAGCGGGTGGAGCATTTGCTGCTGGTCTTGCATTTGTGTTAATTAATCGAATTACTGGCTCAGTATTTGGTGTAACTGGAGATATGTTAAATGATCCAGAAGCATTTACTCATACTGTGTTTGGCACGAAAATTATGATAAACGGATTCTTTACGAGCGTATTAGAAGCACCAGCGCTAAACATGGGCGTGTTTGTAGGGATTATTGCAGGTTTCGTTGGTGCGATGGCATTTAATAAATACTATAACTTCCGTAAATTACCTGATGCTTTATCATTCTTTAATGGTAAACGCTTTGTACCATTCGTAGTTATCTTATGGTCGACACTTATCTCACTCGTTTTAGTTATGGTTTGGCCATATATTCAAGCAGGAATTAACAATTTTGGTTTATGGATTGCTCAATCGCAAGATACTGCGCCAGTATTAGCCCCATTCTTGTATGGAACGTTAGAACGATTGTTATTGCCATTTGGTTTACACCATATGTTAACTATTCCTATTAACTATACACAATTAGGTGGAACATATACGATTCTTTCAGGTGCACAAGCAGGAACTCAAGTGTTTGGTCAAGATCCACTTTGGCTAGCATGGGCAACTGACTTAGTAAACCTACGTGAGGTTGATGTCTCACAATACGAATATATACTAAATGGTTGGGTACCTGCTCGTTTCAAAGTGGGGCAAATGATTGGAGCATCAGGTATCTTGATGGGCTTAGGATATGCAATGTATAAAAACGTTGATATGGATAAGCGTACAGGTTACAAATCCATGTATCTATCGGCAGCATTAGCTGTCTTTCTAACGGGAGTTACTGAACCATTAGAATTTATGTTCATGTTTGCGGCAGTACCATTATATGTAGTCTATGCTATTATTCAAGGGACAGCATTTGCGATGGCAGATATTCTACCATTGCGTCTTCATTCCTTTGGTAACATTGAATTACTTACTCGAACACCATTAGCTTTTAAAGCAGGTTTGGGTGCAGATTTAATTTACTTTGTAATTGTTGTCATCATTTATGCAGTACTTACTTACTTTATAGCTAACTTTATGATTCGCAAATTTAACTTTGCAACGCCAGGACGTAACGGTAACTATGAATCTGATAGCAGCGAAACGACAACGACAGAACCAGGTTCAGTTGATAAACAAGTTGCGTCAATTGTTGGTTTACTAGGTGGAAAAGCTAATATTGTAGATGTTGATGCTTGTATGACACGCTTACGTGTAACTGTTAAAGACAGTGCAGCAGTTGCGCCGGAGAAAGAATGGAAGAGATTTGGTGCAATGGGCTTACTTGTGAAAGACAAAGGAGTCCAAGCAGTTTACGGACCAAAAGCTGATGTGTTAAAGTCAGACATTCAAGATTTATTAGATTCAGGTGTCGAAATTCCAGCTTACACAGCAGTTGATACACATGATGAATCACTAGTTGTAGAAAAGGGTGTAACGCCAAATTTCGGATCAGCTAAAGTTGATCTATTAAGTGTAGCAAAAGGCTATGTTATCCCAATCAATCAAGTCAATGACCCAGTATTCGCCGAAAAAATGATGGGTGATGGATTTGCTGTAGAACCAACGGACGGTAAAGTGTACTCACCAGTTTCTGGTAAAGTATTATCAATATTCCCTACAAAACATGCGATTAGTCTCCAAACAGATACAGGAATAGACGTGTTAGTTCATATGGGCTTGAACACAGTTGAAATGAAACACAATGCGTTCAACTTGCAGGTAACTGAAGGACAGACAATTGAAGCGGGGGACCTATTAGCAAAGATGGATTTAGAAGCTGTTAAGGCTGAAGGAAAAGAAACAACAATTGTTGTAGTATTCACAAATAGTGACACAGTTAAATCTTATCAATTAACTGAAACTGGATTGAAAGATGCGAAAGCACTAATTGGTCAAGTTGAAAACTAAGCGAATAGAACACCGTAGAAAACTAGGGATTTATTCCTGGTTTTTTATGTCAGAATAGGAAGGGGACTAACATGGCGAAAATCATGACTTTAAATACTCACAGTTGGATGGAAGAAGAAGCAGAGAAAAAACGCCAGCAACTTGTTGAGCACTTAGTAGAAGCGGATTATGAAATTATCGCATTACAAGAGGTCAATCAACTTCTTAACTCTGAAACAGCTATAACGGATGCCTACTTTCAGCCATTAGCCGATCAATCGGATATCCACCAGGACAACTTTGCATATATGTTGGTAGAAGAGCTGAAAGAAAATGGTATAAATTATTACTGGACTTGGACGGCAAGTCATATAGGTTATGGTCGTTATGCGGAAGGAGCAGCTATTTTATCCAAACATAAAATTGAACCAGCTAGTTTCTTAGTTTCATTAGAAGATGACTTTTCCGATTATCACACGCGTCAAATTCTGCTTGCTAAGACTCAATTACTAGGCAAAGAAGTTAGGGTCTTGAGTGGTCACTATTCTTGGTGGAATCCAGCCAGAACATCAGGGTTTTCCTATGAATGGGACAAAACCTTAGGTTTTCTAAGTCAAGAGGAGACTCCAATCATATTAATGGGAGATTTAAACAATGCCGCTGATGTTAAGGGTGAAGGCTATGACTACGTTCAAGAAACCGCTCCTTTCTTGTTAGATACTTACAAGATAGCAGAAGAGGTCGTAGGCCGTTATACCGTAGAAAAGAGTATTGACGGTTGGGAAGGGAATCAACAGAAATTACGCATTGATTATATCCTGATTTCTAAACCGTTTAGTGTGGCACGTTATCAAGTGATATTTGATAATGTTTCAAGTCCAATTGTAAGTGATCATTATGGTGTAGAAGCCGAACTATTTATCTAAACGCAATAAACCAATAACCCCTTAGGTCTTTTCAGGCTTAAGGGGTTATTTATGTTGAATGACTATAAAAAAGCATGCCACTTTTAGATGGCATGCTTACTGTTAGTGTTGATTCATATGCATTTCTTTTTGTTGATCAGAAATTTCTAATAACTTATCACGCAATTGATTTTCCATACTTTCTAATTCTAATTGAGCAGTCGCTCTTTGTTGGCGGCCCTCTTGTTGAATTTTAAGCGTTTCTTCAATCGTTTGAATTAAGTTACTTTGTGTTTTCTGTAAAGTTACTAAATCAATAACACCGCGTTCAGATTCACGAGCTGTATCAATGGCACTTTGTTTCAACATCTCTGAGTTTTTAGTTAACAAGGTGTTCGTAGTTTCAGAAACTTGTCTTTGTGAGACAGCAGCATTTTGCTGACGTAATAGAGTTAAAGCAATTGTAATTTGGTTTTCCCATAAAGGAATTGCAGTGTGAACGGAGACTTGGATTTTTTCTGCCAAGGCTTGGTTCGTATTCTGAATCATTCGAATCTGTGGTGCTTGTTGAATTGTCATTTGGCGAGTTAAACGCAAATCATGAGTTCGTTTGTCTAAACGGTCTAAAAATTGATTCAAGTCACTAACCACTTGGACATCCATTTGACTATTACTTTCACGGGCTTTTGTTATTGCTTTTGGAATAACTTCTTCCTGCATTTCTTGCATTTTCAATTCTCCAGCGGCAATATAAATGTTCAAGGCTTCAAAATAGTCTTTATTTTTCTGATAAAGTTGTTCTAACATCATGTTGTCATTTAATAACTCGTTTTTTTCACGTTCTAAGCGAATGACAACTTTATCAATTTGACTACCAATTTGCTGATACTTCATTTGAGTTTCAGTAATCGATGCTTTCACTTTACCAAATAGGCGTTTAAAAACATTAGGTTCTGCTGAAAGGTCTTTAGGGTTTGATGTTTCTAATGTTTGCATCAAGTCTGTTAAGACATCTCCGATTTCGCCGGTATCTTTCATTTGCACAGTTGCTAGCATGTTATGTGAGAACTCACTCAATTTTTTCTGAGCATTCGATCCATACGCTATAACTGCGGACATATTTGTTTCATCAATTTGTCCAGCTAAGTCACGGGCTTGCTTCTTGCGATGTTCTGGTAAACGCTCAATCAGTTTTTCAGTTGTCACAGCTCTTTGTGCCATCATAGTTGCATCGGCTAACTCAGTTTGAACGGCACTTGCACGGTCCGTTGATTCTTCGTTGAAGGGATTTGATAATAGATCATTAAACTCTGGACTCATTTGAGCATCTAATTCGTCAAAAATATCGATTGTTTGCTTCTTATCTTCAGTCATAATATCCTCCTTTATTTACTCATCTGCTTGATCAGCTAACCAATCATTGCTTTCCTTTAGTATAGCATCAACAGAATCGGTCATGTTATCAATATCCTCTTGCTCAGAAGACATTTGTTGTCTGGCTGCTTTACGAGATAAATTACGATTAGCTAATTTGATTTCATCCTGCATTTCATTGTAAGTGTCTTGGTGGAACAAGACATATTCATCAGTAATTTGTTCACAGATTTGTTCAATTGTTTGAGCACTTTTTTCTAAAATTAAATAAGTCTGCTTGTTCTTCGCAACGTGTCCATTAATTTCATTATACTTTAAGATCAAATCTTCTAAAGAAGGTAAGAACTTGTATAAGAATTGACTCGCTTGAGTAAAGCGGGTAGGGTCTTCAACAATATCTTTAAAAAAGTTTTGTGCGACTTCAATTGTATTGTATCTCACTTCAATCGCTCTTAATTTAGCTGTTTTTGCAATACCAGTTTCTACCGATTTGATTTGGTCACGCGCAATAGCCATTTGAGATCGGAAGTACTCAATCTCTGTCTCCGTTAGTCCCTCATTATAGTAATGTTGAATTTTATCTTTATTAGTAAAATTCATTTGAGTGGTGGTTGATGAATAACCTTTGCTACGCGTACTCAAGAACAATCTGGCAAACAAACATAATAACCAAACGAAGAATGATGAGCCTAGAACGAAACTAGCCACCACCGCACTTGTCTCAAAGGCACCTTCATAAATAGAGTACGAATTTGTAATCAGTATTGATGTCATAAACACACAGAAGATACCAATGTAATAAATAGCTTTTAACCAAGAAAAGTTAAAACTTACTTCCAATTTGCTAAAGATTACGGTTAATAGAATAGTGTTAACGATAATACTTATGACCACAGATAGAGTGTATCTAGAGAAAAAGGCTAATTGTCCAAAGACGCCACCAGAAACTAACAGCGCAATACCGACAAAAATTAACACACCGATACGGCTCTTGAGTTGCGTTTTTTCAGCTGAAGATAAATTCTTACCTGCTACTAAGTTGTAAATATTTATACATAAAATGATAAATATTAAAAAGCAGAAAATTATATACCCCATAAAAATCATTATTGTTTCCTCCTTTAAATTCCTAATAATTCTTTACACTATTAGATTACCATAAGTCTTGTTTGGACTTATCGGACTTGAGGCTTATCTATGGACAATTCTATCTATTATCTTAAATAATCATGACATTTCATAAAAAGAATCGAGACTAAAGATGGATTAAGCTATAATAAGAGTGTGTTTAAATGTTAAATGAAGTTAACATAAAATAATGAAAGTATCAGAGGTGGAAACAGATGAAAGTAGAGAACAAAGATATCAATTTTTTACAAGATCCACGCCTAGTATCTAGTGAGATGATTTTTGACGGTGCGATTTTACGGTTATATCTGAACCAAATTAAATTGGATAGTAAGCAAATTGTCTCGAGAGAATTATTACATCATCAACCAGCAGCGGCTATATTAGCAGTTACAAAGGAAGATAAGGTACTATTAGTTAAACAATATCGACCAGCAATAGTTGAAGAAATTTATGAAGTACCTGCGGGGATCCTAGATTATTTAGATACAGGAACCGAAGAGGCTGAAGTAGGTGCAATAAGAGAGCTTGAAGAAGAAACAGGTTATCGTGCCAACCAAATAGAACGATTAGCAAGTTTTTATGTCACTCCAGGCTATTTAAATGAAGAAATTATTTTGTTTTCTGCCACAGATTTAGTCAAAGTCGATCACCCCTTACCTCAAGATGAGGATGAAAATGTAACAGTCCATGAATTTTCTCGCTCAGAAATCCAAGCCATGTTAAAGGTTGGAGAAATTAAAGATTTAAAAACACTATATGCCTTACAGATTTGGTTAAATAATTAAGACACTAAAGTAGAAAGGGAAGTGTTTTATGAAATTTCGCACTAAAAAAAATCAAAAGAGTCATAAATACGATGAGTATTTAGCTTACGACGAGTCGAAGCATGGACCTGCGAGTGAATCATTGGATGTTGATAATAATCAAGAGCTTGACCAAATAGAAGGTCCGCTTTATGATCCACAAGCTCTTAACCAAGCTGTAGATGACAATTATCAATATCCGCAAGGAGAATTAAACCCATATGCTTATGATTATCATGAGATGGCAAATGAACTAGAGGAGTATCGTGAAGAGGTGACTGAGTCCTATGACACGCCAAATACTTTCTATAATAATGAGACACTACCAGAAGAAGGGTATCCTTCAAGGCAAGCTTATCTACAAGCCCAAAAAGCTTATGAAGCCGAAGTGAAATCTATTCAAGAGGTCTATGAAGATGATAATGAGCAAGGCAATGTACGGCGTGCTAAATACAGTGCAAAGGTCGATCGTTTTTTAACTAATGGTATAATCGTAGTCGGTGTTTTATTAATTGCCGTCTTATTGATTGCATTTTTAGTATGATATTAAAAGGAGAAAACATTAAATGAAAATTGGTATTATTGGCGCAATGGAAGAAGAAATTCGTTATTTAAAAAAAGTAATAAAAAATCAAGAAACAATCCATCATTATAATTTTGTATTTACAAAAGGACAGCTTGGTCAACATGATGTTGTTTTAGTCCTTTCTGGCATAGGTAAAGTAAACGCTACTGTCAGTGCTTTGTTATTAAAAGAAAAATTTGATGTGGATGTTATGATTAATACTGGATCAGCAGGAGCAATTGACCCAGTTTTAGAAGTAGGCGACATTGTTATCGCACATTCTTTAACGCATCATGATGTCGATGTGACAGGCTTTGGCTATGAGCCGGGACAAATGGCAGGGATGCCAAACGTTTATTACCCGAATACCCAATTAATGAGAATCGCTCAAGAGGTATGTCGCACGATGGACATGGAACCTATTATTGGACAGATCGCCAGTGGAGACCAGTTTATTAATAGTGGTGATAAAATCAAAGCAATTGCTACAACATTTCCAACTGTACGCGCAGCTGAAATGGAATCAGCAGCCATAGCGCAGACGGCTTATGTTTTAGGCGTACCCTTTGTAATCATCAGAGCAATTTCTGATCGTGCCGATGATGAAGCGAGCATGTCCTTTGATCAATTCATTTTATTTGCTGGAAAAGTATCCGCAACAATTGTGACGAAGCTAGTTGAGGCCATTCCAGAAACTATAAAAGTCACAGATGATTAAAATTAGATTAAAAAGCTTGACAAAAAAGACTTGATATCTTATTATTATCTTAAATAATAAAGCGAAACCTATTTGGTTTTAATTTAAGACAAAGAGATAGGAACTATTTTGTAAGAGAGTTTGCGGTAGCTGAAAAGCAAATCCTAATAGCCTGTTTCAACACAGCTTAAATTCAAATGATTTTTGCCGTTTGCCACGATATAGCTTCAGTTACTCTGTTAACTGTATGAGATGAAAACTGTGAGGTTTTCATGAATAAAGGTGGAACCACGTTATGACGTCCTTTAATCCCTAGTTGGATTAAAGGACGGTTTTTTTTTAGGTAGTGAAGCCTTGGACTGTCGCGCAGGTCAAATTTGTTGTTGCTACACAATGTTGAATAATAAAATTAAAGTGGGGGAATTGTTATGAAAAAAATGGTGAAGTTAGTATTAAGTTTATTAGTAGTGTTCTCAATCGCTCCAAGTACTGCATTTGCACAAAGTGGTAAAACAATTGATCGAGAGGCCGGAGTAGTGATTGGTTTTGACGATACGTTTGCTCCGTTTGGCTTTAAGAATGAAGCAGGAGACCATGTAGGATTTGATTTGGATTTAGCAGCTGAAATACTCGGTCGTATGGAAGTTGACTATTCGTTCCAACCAATTGATTGGAGTATGAAAGAAACTGAATTGAATACTGGTAATATCGATATGATTTGGAATGGTTATTCCATTACACCTGAAAGAGAAGAAGTCGTTTTATTCTCAGAACCTTATATTGAAAACCGTCAAATTATTATTGTGCCAGTTGATAGTGACGTGAAGTCTAAAGCGGATTTAGCTGGTAAGGTTTTAGCGACTCAAGAGCAATCCGCATCATTAGAGGCTATCCTTGCTGATGAGGAGTTTGTCGCTACTTTAGGTAGTGATCCAGTCACTTATGCAACTTTTGTAGAAGTTTTTAGTGATTTGAATAATGGGCGTGTGGATGCAATTGTTGTAGATGAAACGCTAGCTAGCTACTTCTTAGAGCAAAATGATTCAGCGGCAGATTATAGAACGTTAGAAGATAACTTCGGAGAAGAAGAATATGGCGTTGGTTTCAGAAAATCAGATGACGCCTTTGTGGAAGAATTTAATGCTACATTAGCTGAAATCATTGAAGACGGTAAATTTGATGAAATCAAAGCGAATTGGTTCACTGCTATTGAAGCAGAACAGGATTAATCACTCAATATAAATAGTAGAAGGAAGTGCTAGACGATGGAATCACTCACGATGTTTGAACCACTAATGGAAGGATTTAAAACAACTTTACAATTTTTTATGCTGACACTGATAGGCAGTATACCTTTAGGGTTGTTGTTAGCCTTAATTGAACAGAAACTACCGAAGTGGTTGGGAAGCATTATTCGTGTTTACGTCTATCTGTTTCGAGGTACGCCACTTTTACTTCAAATGATGTTTGTTTTTTTCGGTTTACCTTTTGTCGGAATTGTTTTGGGGCGCTTTGAATCTGCTTTGTTCACATTGATCATCAATTATGCGGCTTATTTTGTAGAGATTTTTAGAGGTGGCTTAAATGCGATACCTTCTGGTCAGTATGAAGCGTTGAAGGTGTTGTCGATTAATCGTTTGACCGGTTTATATCGTGTCATTTTGCCTCAGTTATGGCAAATTGTTATGCCATCAGTGGGGAATGAAGTAATAAGTCTGATTAAAGATACCTCGCTCATTTATATTCTGGGGCTAGATGAGTTGTTAAAAACAGGACGGACCCTAGCCAACCAGAGTGCGAGTCTTTTACCATTTGTGTATGTTGGTATTATCTACTTACTGTTCACAGGAATCACCACTTTAATTCTAAATAAAATAGAACAGAAAATTGCAGATTAGGAGGCGTTAATCAAATGAGTTTAATTGCTACAGGTATATCAAAAAGTTTTGGATCAAACGTCATTATTGATCAGTATGATTTTACTGTCACACCAGATCGCTTGACGATTGTTCTGGGAGAATCAGGAAGTGGAAAGACGACTTTATTAAGGATGATTAATCACCTTGAATCAGTAGATAAAGGTTCTATTTCACTTGATGGTATTCCATTAGTGATAGAAGGTGTCTATCAATCGAATGACAATATAAAACAATACCAACACAAAATTGGTTTGGTGTTTCAGGATTATCAGTTGTTTCCTAATCTTACAGTCCTAGAGAATCTACTATTAGCACCTTTATCTAATAAAATGGGGGATCGCGAGCAATTAATCATTCAAGCTAAAGATTTACTAGAACAAATGGGACTGCCTGGAAAAGAAGACATGAAGCCCCGCCAATTATCAGGTGGACAAAAACAAAGAGTCTCTATCGCAAGAGCAATGATGATGAAACCAAGTATGCTATGTTTCGATGAACCAACTTCTGCATTAGATGAAAATACTGTTTCTAAAGTTGCAGAACTAATTTTACAATTGAAAAATCAAGGGATGATGATTCTTATCATTACTCATGATCGGACATTAGTTGAAAAACTAAGCGATCAAGCGAATGTAATCGAATCAACAAGCTTTATTTAAATAAAACAACTTAATAAAAGTGCTTGTATTAGATTATGTTTTCTGTATAATGATAGGAGTGTAAAATAATGCAGCGAAAAAAAAGAAAGCGCGTCAACAGTCTAACGCCTTGTCAATTAGAGAAGGTCAGCGAGTAACTGCGGCTGCTAATGCGAAAGTTGAAGTTAAACTGCACGCATTCGGTTTTTTTATCAAGTTATTTTACTCCATAAAACTTTTATTGGAGGAATTTAAATGTCAAGATATACAGGTCCATCATGGAAATTATCACGTCGTCTAGGTGTGTCATTAACAGAAACAGGTAAGGAATTAGCAAAACGCCCATTCCCACCAGGACAACATGGTAATGCACGTAAAAAACTTTCTGAGTATGCTTTACAATTACAAGAAAAACAAAAATTACGTCATATGTACGGAATGAACGAACGTCAATTCGCGACTTTGTTCAACAAAGCAGGTAAAATCAAAGAAGGTAAACACGGTGAGAACTTCATGGTTATCCTTGAAACTCGCTTAGATAACTTAGTATACCGTTTAGGTTTTGCTTCAACTCGTCGTCAAGCTCGTCAATTAGTTAACCACGGTCACATTACTGTAGATGGTAAACGTGTGGATATCCCTTCATACTTAGTTCAACCGGAACAAGTTATCGGCTTACGTGAATCATCACGTGATGTTGCAGTAGTTAAAGAAGCATTAGAAAACATGGTAACTCGTTTAGAGTACGTTTCTTATGACGAAACTGCAATGGAAGGTAAAATGACTCGCTTGCCTCTAAGAAGTGAATTAAACGCTGAAGTAGACGAAGCTCTAGTCGTTGAATACTACAACAAATTAGGCTAATCGCTAAATTATTGCTAATGAAGCAGGTAGGAATCGCTAGGTTCTTACCTGTTTTCTTATGATTTTATGAGGGGGATAAACCGCTTAAAACTCTGAGATTAACAATTAATTTAGTTGTGGGTCTAATGCTCATCAGTTGTTGGGTGAATGATCTACTCAGTAAAAATAAAATCTTATGAATATTACTGGGTTTCGCTTTAATTAACACATTTATAATGCTATAATATAGAGTGATTAATTACGGAGAAAATTCATCTACTGCCAATAAAGATAATTACGATGGAACAGAGGAGCGAACTAGAATGCAATTGAGATTTACTGACATACTATTTATTATAGTCGTCATTGTCCTGGTTGTTTACGGAGTTATTTATTATTTTCGTACCCAGCGCAATAAAGACATAAGAGACTTGGAAGAGCGAAAAGAGAAGATGATGGCAATCTCGATTGCTGATCAATTATATACGTTAAAAAACATGAATTTATCAGGGCAAACTAAGCGTAAATATGAAAGCTTAGTAGCAACTTGGCAGACCATCACAAACTTTCAATTTACAGAAATTGAATCAGCTTTAGTTGGTTCTGAACAATTCCTTGAACAAATGAATTTAGTAAAAGCTCAAAAAGCTGTCAATCAAGCACGTGAAATTCTTGACGAGACAGAAATTCAAGTGAATGAATTGCATGAACAATTAACAGACTTACTTTCAGTTGATACTGAAAACCATGAACGTAACGAACAATTATTGGAGCGTTACAACACGGCTCGTAAAAGTATCATGAATCAAAGTTTTGATTATGGTCCTGCAATTGAAACCTTAGAAAAGAATATACAATACTTAGAATTGAATTTCACTAAATACAACGAACATACAACAAATGGCGATCACTTAGAAGCACAAGACATGTTAAGCACAATTGATGCTGATATGACTAGTTTAGAAGAAATTCTAGAAAAGATTCCAGCAATGTATGACAAAATTAAGAATGACTACGAAGACTCATTAACAGATTTACGTGAAGGTTATCAACGAATGATTGACAGCCGTTATAATTTCGAAAACATCAATATTCCAGAAGAAATTGATGAGATTCAAGAGCAATTAAACAATGCCAAAAAAGAAATTAAAAACGCCGATTTATCAGACGCTAAAACTTTAATGGATAAGGCTGATCGTGAAATTAACTCTTTATATGATTTATTAGAATCAGAAATTGCAGCAAAAGAGTATGTTAATAAGAATGTGAACCAATTACGTGACCAGATTAAACAAGTGGTTGAAAATAACCGCTATGCTGGTATCGAAGTGGATCGTATCGCTCAGAGTTATATTCTGCATAACAGCGAATTAGATCAAGTGAATGAATTGACAGATCAAATTCGTGTGGAACAGAATAAGTTCCGAGACATTACAAAAGAAATTAATGAACATCATGCTATCTTTACTAAAATTGAAGCATCTGTTAAGAAACTAAAAAAACGTTTCGATGATATTGATGACAAGCAGCGCAAATTAGTAGAGAACTTGTCTGGTTTAACAATCAGAGAAAAAGAAATTAAAAGCAATCTTGATTTGTATGAATTAGACTTGCGTAACATTAAACGTAAAGTTGAAAAACATCATTTACCTGGTTTGAGCGAAGATTATTTCACTAAGTTTTATCAAGTCACTGATGAGATTGAGAGCTTATCTAAACAATTAAACCGTGTTCGTATCGATATGACTGAGATTGAACTGACTGCTAGTCAGTTAGAAGAGCACCTTGATCAACTTGAAAGTTTAACTGAAGAGATTATCGATAGTGCGATGTTAACTGAATACATGATTCAACATAGTAATCGATTCCGTTATGATTATCCAGATATGGATCAAGCAATTAAAGAAGCGCAATATCTATTCCACCGTGAACATCGTTATCAAGACGCTTTAGCTGTAATTGAAAAAGCTTTACGTCGGATTGATCAAGAAGGGCCTACCCAAGTAAGACGTATGTATCACCAAGAAAAACAAACAAGAATTTATTAATTGTAGTTATGAGACAGAATCGACTTAGGTCATTCTGTCTTTTCTTTTGTATTAGAGGATAGTGCTAAAAATTTAGACTTAAATGTTCTTCTATAGACAATAGCAAATCGGTTTCGTTATAATAATTAGTGCAATAATTTAGACAAGTAGACAATAGCTAAGAAAAAGGAGTTTGAGGATGTTTTATTTTGACCATAGTGCAACCACTCAACCGAGTCATGAAATCATGAAAGTCGTTCAGGAAGTGGCTGTAAATTTTTATGCCAATCCGTCCAGTATTCATCAAATGGGAGAAAAATCAAAAGCATTGATGAAACAAGCAAGACAACAGATCGCCACTATTCTAAAGTTTAATAGAGACGAGATATACTTTGCATCAAGTGGAACTGAGGTAAACAATTGGGTTTTTCAAGCAATTCTACCTGCCTTACAGGCACTTCATCCAGAGAGAAAGCGCGTCATTATATCGAGTGTTGAACACCCATCAATAACCGCCCAAATTGCAGTGTTAGAGCAACAGGGCTTCATTGTTGACTTAGCACCTGTTAATGGCGATGGACTATTGGATATGGCCGCTTTAGAAGCGTTACTCGCTCAGGATGTTCTCCTTGTTTCAACAATGGCTGTTAATAATGAAGTAGGCAGCATTCAACCTATCGAGGGTATTGCCAAACGATTAGCGTCCTTTCCTCAAATCGTTTGGCATGTTGATGGTATCCAAGCGGTAACCACTCAAATGGAGTCCTTATTAAATTCTAGAATAGATTTAATTAGTTTATCTAGTCATAAGTTTCACTCCATTCGTGGAGCGGGGATTTTGGCCAAAAGAAATAAAGTTCACTCACACCCTTTTCTATATGGTGGAGGTCAAGAATCTGGCCTTCGTAGTAGCACGGAGAACTTACCAGCGATTGTTGCAACGGCTAAAGCTTTAAGACTAGCTTATGAACAACAAGACAGCGTTAAAAAAATGCTTGCTCAATATCGAATGACTATTATTGAATCGTTAATAGAGAAGCAATGGCACGTATTTGCTGAAGATACAGCAAGTGAACATATTATATGTGCTGCTTATCCAGGAGTCCCTGGAGAAGTGCTTGTCCACGCGTTTGAAGAACAACAAGTCATTATATCGACAACGAGCGCTTGTTCAAGTCGTAAGCATCAAACGCACCATACATTAAAAGCGATGAGTGTTGCAGAGGACCTATCCACTTCAGCTATTCGAATCAGTATGTCTCAAACCACAACGGCTCAAGAAGTGGCTGGCTTGATTAAAGCAATCAACGTCGTAACAAATAAATTTTCTAAATAATGGAAGGAACTATTATGACACATAAACAAATTTTAATTCACTACGGTGAGCTATCAACTAAGGGTAAAAACCGCAGAATGTTTCAAAACAAAATGGCAGAACATATTCGTCATAAAACAAAGGAATTAGAGAAAGTAAAAATCTTACCTCATCATGATTTTATGCATGTTAAATGGGAAGAAGCGAGTTATGAAGAAATGATTGAAGTTTTAAAAGATGTTCCAGGTATTTCTCGTTTCGAACCGACTTATCGAGTTGAAAAAACAATGGAAGCAATTTATGAAAAAGGGATTGAGTTGTTTAAAGAATTGACATTTGAGAGTAATGATTCATTCAAGGTCGTTGCTAAACGCTCAGATCGTTCGTTTGAATTTGATTCTATGAAGATTCAGCGAGAAGTTGGTCATGTGATAGGTGAAGCTTTTCCAGAGCTACATGTTGAAATGAAAAAAGCAACTTATAAATTAACTGTGAGTATTCAACAGGATGCGGCATACTTAAGCCTGATTTCAGTCCAAGGTATGGGAGGTTTACCATATGGTTCGAGCGGTAAAGGAATGCTGATGTTATCTGGAGGATTTGACTCTCCGATAGCCGGCTATCAAATGTTAAAACGTGGTTTAGAAATCGAAGCCGTTCACTTCAGTAGTCCGCCTTATACAAGTCCTCAAGCCTTGGAAAAAGCGAAAAAATTAACCGCTGTTTTAGCTCGTTACTCCACGCCAATGAAATTCCATAATGTTCCCTTTGCGCGTATTCAAGAAGAGATAAAAGAACATATTCATGAAGATTTTTCGATGACGGTAATGAGACGAATCATGTTGAGGATTATGGATCAACTGTTAATTAAAAACAAAGCAATGGCGATTGTTAATGGAGAGTCATTAGGTCAAGTAGCCTCTCAAACATTACAAAGCATGAGTGTTATCAATGAAGTGACGACGACGCCGATTCTAAGACCTTTAATTGCAGTCGATAAAAATGAAATTATTAGTATTGCAGAAAAAATAGGAACGTATGATATTTCGAATGAACCCTACGAAGATTGTTGTACTGTATTTGCACCGAAGAAGCCTAAAACAAAACCTAAATTGCATACGATTCAAGAAATGGAAGCCGCACTGGATATTCCTGCTCTAATTCAAGAAGCAGTTGAAAAAACAGAAGTGATGACGATTGATGAACATTACCTAACGGAGCAATATGCAAACTTTACAGAACTACTGTAGGATTTGAGTCAACTCTTTTATTAGGGAAGATTGCGAGGACTCATAAGTCATTCGGTTAGAACTTATATTCTGACAATGTTATACTGAACATATAAGAGAAAGGATGATGTGAGTATGCAAGTTAAATTTGATGGTTCACCATTAGAAGTAAAAGGAACACAACCTACTGTTGGAGACAAAGCACCTAACGCTAATTTAGTGAATGGTAAAGGTGAGACAGTTGCATTAAATGATTTGTTTGGAAAAGTAACGATTTTAAGTGTAGTACCTAATGTTTTAACAAGAACTTGTGAATTACAAACAAAGCGTTTTGATGAAGTCACTTCTGATAAAGACATCCAATATGTGACAATTGGTCGTAATACGGTTGAAGAATTCAATCAATGGAATACTGAGAATGAATTAACTGTCGATACATTAACAGATTCAACGGGGGATTTCGGTAAAGCTTATGGTTTAGATATTGAGCTTGATGGAAACGACTTACTAACTCGTGCGGTTTTCGTCGTTGATACTGATGGTACAATTAAATACGTGGAAATTGTTGACGAAGTAGTTAATGAGCCAAACTACGATGCGGCCTTAGAAGTTGCTGAAAAGTTATAAGCACATTCTTTTACAATACAGAACAATCAGCGGTGCTTAGGCATACGCTGATTTTTTATATTTCTCCGGTAGAGTGTTACCGGCTTGTTAGCAACTTTGCATACTAAATGGAGGAAGATTTATGGAGAATAAAATAGAGCAGTTTCAAAAAAAATTAACAGATAGCAAAAAAATTGTCTTTTTTGGTGGAGCGGGCGTATCGACAGCAAGTGGCATACCAGATTTTCGCTCAGCGACAGGTTTGTTCATGCAGGCAACAGGCAAGAATTTTTCTGCAGAAGAAATTATATCGCGTAGTTTCTTCGAGAGATACCCGGAAGAATTTTTTGAATTCTATTTTGATAAATTGATTTATCCTGAAGCGAAACCAAATTTAGCGCATGAATTTTTAGTTGAGCTTGAAAGACAAGGCAAGGACATTACAATTGTCACACAGAATATTGACGGTTTGCATCAATTAGCTGGGAGTCAGAAAGTATTAGAACTACATGGTACGGTATTAGAGAATTACTGTTTACACTGTCATAAACACTATCGATTGGAAGAATTGACGCGTGATGACAAGGGGATTCCGCGCTGTAAAGAAGATCATGGAATTGTGAGACCAGATATCGTTTTATATGAAGAAGGACTTAATCAACAGACAATTCAAGAGACAATTTCTGCTATTGAGGAGGCTGATATGTTAATTGTTGCCGGAACTTCATTGGTTGTTTATCCTGCCGCTGGACTAATCAATTATTTCAAAGGTGAACATTTCGTTGTGATTAACAAAACACCCATCCATACCTATTTACCGAATGCAGTGGTTTTTGAAGACACGCTAAATGAGGTTTTTTCTCGAATGGAGTGAAAGAGAAGACATGATTAACTTAGAAGACTATTATCAAGGGACAATAAGCGGTTTTAAAACGGAAGAAATAGCTCAGGCTCTGTTAGGATGTCTTCTTGTCAATGAGACAAAAGAAGGCCGTACGGCAGGTTTCATTGTCGAAACAGAAGCCTATTTGGGTGTTATAGATGAAGCGGCTCATAGCTTTAATGGGCGCAATACCAAACGAATCCAAGCAATGTTTGAAATAGCCGGCAGCTTATATGTCCATCAAATGCATAGCCATGTGTTAGTGAATATTGTGACCCAAGAAGTAGGCGAACCGGAAGGTGTGCTAATCCGAGCACTCGAACCAGTCGAAGGCATTTCAATAATGGAAATGCGTCGAAAAAGGACAGGGCGAGAGTTAACAAATGGTCCAGGGAAGTTAAGCCAAGCTCTAGGAATTACAATGGCATATAATTTAGAACATATTCAAGACTCAAATTTATCACTTGAAATGGACAACCGAAAAACACCTGAAAAAATCCTTAAATCAGGACGAATCGGTATCAATAATAAGGGCAATTGGACAGATGCTCCGCTGCGTTTTTATGTGAAAGGAAATCCTTATGTCTCTAGGTTTAGAGGGGAAGTATCAGAGAATTTTGGTTGGCGAGAATAATGAGTGTAAATTCAAAATAAATTAATTATTAGCTACTTGTCTAATGGGCGATGTTTTGCTAAACTGTGATTAATATGTCGGCTAAAGCTGACCCTATATTAAGCAATGAAGAGAAGAGTAGTTAATTAAAGACAGAGAGAAAGTAATCGCTGAAAGCTTTCACAATTGACGAAAGTAGCTTGGAGCTTGAAGTGTGAACGTTAAGTAGTACTTCACGGAGGAAATCTTCGTTAACAATAAACGAGCGGAAATGTTATTATTTCTTAAATTAGGTGGTACCACGTCAACCAACGTCCTATGTAAAGCATAGGGCGTTTTAAATTGGGAAGAATTAATACATTCAGTTCTATTAATTGATAGTGACTACTAATAAATTTGCGAGTGAAAGGAAGCGGGATATTGAATAGAGAAGAAATGCCAACGAAATATAATCCTCAAAGTATTGAAGAGGGGCGTTATGAACAATGGATTGAAGCGGGAGTGTTCAAGCCTTCAGAAAATCCTGAAGCAGAACCTTACTCAATTGTTATTCCACCACCAAATGTGACAGGGAAATTACACTTAGGTCATGCGTGGGATGTAACATTACAAGATATGGTGATTCGTCAAAAACGAATGCAAGGATTCGATACATTGTGGTTACCTGGTATGGACCATGCGGGGATTGCTACTCAAGCAAAAGTTGAAGAAAAATTAGCGACACAAGGTATCAGTCGTCATGATTTGGGACGAGAAGAATTTGTGCAACAAATTTGGGATTGGAAAGAAGAATACGCTGGAACAATCCGTTCACAATGGTCTAAAATGGGAATATCTGTTGATTACTCACGTGAGCGATTTACATTAGATGCTGGTTTGAATAAAGCAGTAAATAAAGTCTTTGTTGATTTATATAACAAAGGACTTATCTATCGTGGTGAATACATCATTAACTGGGATCCAAAAGCACAAACGGCATTATCAGATATTGAAGTAATCCATAAGGATGTTAAGGGTGCGTTTTACCACATTAAATATCCCATTGTTGGTTCAGATGAATTTGTTGAAATTGCAACGACTCGCCCTGAAACAATGTTAGGTGATACTGCGATTGCCGTTCATCCTGAAGATGAAAGATACCAACATCTAATTGGCCAGAAAGTATTATTACCATTAATGAATCGCGAGATTCCAGTGGTGGCTGATGAGTATGTTGAACGTGAATTTGGAACGGGCGTAGTAAAAATTACTCCAGCTCATGATCCTAATGACTTTGAAGTGGGTAATCGTCACGATTTACCACGCTTAAATGTTATGAATTTAGATGGATCGATGAACGAAAATGCTGGTGAGTATGCTAAACTTGATCGTTTTGAAGCTAGAAAGCAAGTAGTAGTTGATTTAAAAACACAAGGGTATCTAGTGAAAATTGAAGAACTAGAACATAGTGTAGGGCATTCAGAACGTAGTGGTGCAGTTGTTGAACCTTACTTATCTACACAATGGTTTGTTAAGATGCAACCATTAGCTGAGAAAACAATTCAAAACCAAAAGAGTGATGATGCGGTTGAATTTTATCCTCCACGTTTTAACCAAACATTCTTAACTTGGATGGAGAATATTCATGACTGGGTTATTTCGCGCCAATTATGGTGGGGACATCAAATTCCAGCCTGGTATCATAAGGAAACTGGTGAAGTTTACGTAGGTGAAACAGCTCCAGATAATGAGACTGAATGGGAAAGAGATAAAGATGTTTTAGATACCTGGTTCTCTTCTGCATTATGGCCATTTTCAACAATGGGTTGGCCGGAAGAATCCACTGATTATGATCGTTACTTCCCAACAAGTACTTTGGTAACTGGTTACGATATTTTAACATTCTGGGTAAGCCGTATGATTTTCCAAAGTTTAGAATTTACAGGTCAACGTCCATTTAAAAACGTCTTAATTCATGGTTTGATTCGTGATGCCGACGGTCGTAAAATGAGTAAGTCGCTAGGGAACGGAATTGATCCAATGGATGTAATCGATGAATTTGGTGTGGATGCTTTAAGATGGTTCCTAGCCAATGGTTCAACACCAGGTCAAGATGTTCGTTATAGTGAAGAGAAATTAAGCTCATCATGGAACTTTATTAATAAGATTTGGAACGCAAGTCGTTATGTTTTAATGAACGTAGGCGACTTGACAATCGACCAAATCGAAATTGGTAAGGATCAAACAGTTGCTGATAAATGGATTTTATCTCGTTTACAAACAACGATTGAAGCTGTTACTCGTTTATTTGATAAATTTGAATTTGGTGAAGCTGGACGAATTCTGTATCACTTTATTTGGGATGATTACTGTGATTGGTATATCGAAATGACTAAGGAAAGTCTACAAGATGACTCATCAGATAATAAGACAACGAAAAGTATTCTAATCTATGTATTAGACCAATTCCTACGCTTATTACACCCAATTATGCCTTTTGTTACTGAAGAAATTTGGCAACAATTATTAAGTGAAAAATCTTCAATTGTCGTAGCCGATTACCCAACAGTTAATGCAGCTTATATTAATGAAGAGGCTGTCACTGCTATGAATCAGTTAATCGAAGTAATTCGTGGTGTACGTACGATTCGTAATGAAATGAATACACCGTTATCAAAAGCAGTTGATATTTTCATTAAAGTGAATTCTAAACAAGTTGCAGAATTACTAGAGGAGAACAAAGCGTATATTGAGCGTTTCTGTCACCCAGAATCACTAGTTATCTCAGAAAATCCTGAAACACCTAATGAAGTAGTCTCACAAACCTTATCTTTCGCACAAATTTTAATGCCTCTCGAAGGTTTAATAAAAATTGAAGACGAAATAAAGCGTCTATCTCAAGAACAAGAAAAATTAAATAAAGAAGTAGAACGGATCGACAAGAAACTTGCGAACGAAGGTTTCGTAAGCAAGGCTCCTGAAAAAGTTGTGGAGGAAGAGCGCATCAAACGAGCTGATTATGTTAATCAACTGGATGCTGTTACGGAGAGAATCAACCAACTCGAAACGCTTTTATAATATTAAAAACTTAACCTCAAAGTGCTCATGATTTTGAGGTTTGCAATGGAAACTTTTTGCATTAAACACGTTAAGTGTATTATATCTGTGGTAACACAAAGGAGAACGAAGTTAGTTGAAATTTAGAAATGTTAATGAAGCCATCGCTTGGCTCGATACTCAGAAAAATATTGTTCCTAACATTAATGGAAGCGGCGTAGAGAAAGTTAAATTAGCGCTTGCTTTTATTGGCAACCCACATCATGGTATTCCAGCAATTCACATTACTGGAACCAATGGTAAGGGATCTACGACTGCATTTTTACGCGAATTATTACTTAGCCAAGGGTTACAAGTAGGGACGTTCACTTCGCCTCATATTATGACCTTTAAAGAAAGATTCACTTTTAACGGTGAGTTAATCGCAGATGAAGATTTAATAACCATTATTGAAGAAATGGTTCAAATAAACGATTATATGGAACAAACTGAGTTTGGTCGTTTAGTCTTTTTTGAATTATATACTGTAATGATGGCTATCTATTTCAAAATGAAAAAACCGGATGTTTGTTTAATTGAAGTTGGTATTGGAGGACGTCGTGACTGTACAAGCGTTATTGACGGACAAATTGCAATCATTACGACAATCGGTCTGGACCATTCAGATAAATTGGGTAATACGGTTGAAGAAGTTGCAGCTGAAAAAGCTGGTTTAATTAAACAAAATACCCAAGTTGTAACTGGTTTAATTGAAGAAGGTCCATTGAAAGTCATTGAAGCTTATGCTGCTGAAATGAATTCTGAAATCTATCGTTATCAAACAGATTTCGGAATGGCCGATGTTTTAAACCATCTGGATCAAGGTTCTACCTTCAACTTCTGGCAAGCTATGTCTGACCCAAATGAAACGCAACAAAATAATTTTGCGATCGGTATGTTAGGATTACATCAGATTCAAAATGCGACTGTTGCAATTCAAGCATTCAATTTATGGATGAACTTTATTGAACAGCCAATTGATTGGGTAGTAGCAAAACCTGGTCTACAACAGACGAATTGGATTGCTCGAATGGAAAGAATTAATGAGGATCCTTTTGTATATATTGATGGTGCACATAACGTGGCTGGTTTAAATGCCTTAAAGGGTTTAGTTGAAGAATATTTCCCGCATAAAGCGATTCGAATTCTTTATGCTGGTTTAGATTCCAAAAATCAATTAGAACAACTTCCTTTGTTGTCTACGTTTAATAGTATTAGTTTAACAGTCACTGAGTTTGGTCATCCACATGCAACGACTTTGGCGCAGTTTCAAGAGGTCGTTCAACAAGTACCAGAGAAATTGGAACAAGCGATTCAATATGTGGCAGATTGGAAGCCTTATGTTACGGAGTTCATTAATCACAAAGATAGCGATGAAATGCTGTTAATAACAGGTTCACTCTATTTTGTTTCTGATGTTCGACAGTTCATTGTTAAAGAATTTCAAAAGATTTCAAATTAAAAAGTATATTTAGCCTCCTTTTTACGTATTTATATATAAATACTAAAAGGAGGCTGTTTTTATGCCTATTAAAATGTCGTCGTTCATTCAAGAAGTTCCCAAGGATGCTCAACCGCGAGAAAGACTTGTTAATTTTGGTGAGAAAGCACTGGCTACACACGAACTTCTAGCCATTATCTTACGCACAGGTACAAGGGAGGAAAATGTTCTACAACTGTCTGCTCGTTTTATGCAAACATTTGAAAGCCTTTATGATTTAAGGCAAGCAAGCATAGATGAATTTCAATTAGTGAAAGGGATTGGTCCCATTAAAGCAATAGAACTTAAGGCAGCGATTGAACTAGGTGCACGTATCAGTTCGAGTGATATGCCTAAATTTGGTCATATTACTTCCACTCGTTCAGCAGGGCAGTGGTTGATACAAGAAATGTCTGATTTACAACAAGAACATTTGATGGTCTTATTTTTAAATACCAAAAATGAAATTATAAAGAAAAAGACAATATTTATGGGGACTGTTAATAGTTCTGTCGCACATCCGCGAGAAATCTTTAAAGAGGCTGTAAAATATCCAACAGCCAGATTAATCATCGCACACAATCATCCTTCAGGAGATACAGAACCATCGCATGCCGATTTATATTTTACACGTCGTATGATAGCGTGTGGAGAATTAATGGGCATAGAAATTTTGGATCATTTGATTATTGGACAAAATCAATACCTAAGTTTACGAGAAAGTTCGGATGTCTTTGATGAATAATTAAGAGCTAAATTTAATTATATAATTTGAAAAAACTTAAGAAATAAGCGTTGCTAAAGTTAAAATAAGCGTATTGTGATAGCTTTTAGCCTTGGGAATGAATACCGCTTCCATTGCTTATGATAATGAATAAAAGCGCTCTTTTAAATAGAAAAAACGATGAAACATGTTGCAAATTCCATAGAGTATGTTATGATATAGTTATGTTTTTGTAAGAGGTAAGAAAGATTGTTTTTGTAACATCCGCTTCGTACCAGTTAGCAAGAATATAATAAAAAATAGTGCTTTACGGCACGAGGAGGATTTTCATTCATGGAACAAGGAACAGTAAAATGGTTTAACTCAGAAAAAGGTTTTGGATTTATCGAGCGCGAAGGCGAAGCAGACGTATTCGTACACTTCTCAGCTATTCAAGGTGACGGCTTCAAGACTTTAGAAGAAGGTCAAGCAGTAACTTTCGAAGTTGAAGATGGCGCACGTGGCCCACAAGCTGCAAACGTAGAAAAAGCTTAATCTTTTTAAATTAAACTTTTAGTCGGGGGATTTTTTCTCCGGCTTTTTTTGTGCCTAAGGCAATAGCACACATTTTATTGACCTTTGTAATATTGGAATTTCATAAAGAACAATTCTACAGGTAGCTTTTTACCTGAGACTTTTGCTATAATATTTTAACGTAGTGTATTTTACACAATATAATTTGTAAAGGAGTTCGAAGTGTAGTGGGTTTGTTTAGTAAACAGCGTTTAGGTATTGACTTAGGAACCGCGAATACCATTATCTATATCGACAATAAGGGAATTGCACTTCGAGAACCTTCGATTGTGGCTAGAAATATTAAAACGGGTGAAGTCGTTGCATATGGAAAAGAAGCAGCTAAGTTAGTAGGACGAACGTCGGATAACATTGAAACGATTCGACCAATGAGAGACGGTGTAATTGCTGATTTTTCTTTAACGAAGCAAATGCTCTCACATTTTATCAAGCAAGCCGTCCATCGTTCGATTTCACGACCAGAAGTTGTAATCTGTGTTCCAAGTAGTATTTCAAAAGTCGAGAGAAGGGCTGTAATCGATGCGATTAAGGATTTAGGCATCCATCGAGCTATGATTATAGAAGAACCATTTGCGGCTGCTCTAGGCGCTAATTTAGCGATAGAAGAGCCACGTGGGAAGATGGTAGTTGATATTGGTGGAGGAACGACAAATATTGCAACAATTTCTTATGGAGAAATTGTACAAGGCTTAAGTACACGCGCAGGCGGTAGCTTAATGAATGAAACAATAATGACGTATGTTCGTAATCATTATCAACTAGCGGTCGGAGATTATACGGCTGAAACCATAAAAATTGTTTTAGGAAATGCAAAATTTTCCGAGCTTGATACATCTGACAAACTAAAAGTAAGAGGTCGTAATATTGCGACAGGTGTGCCAGATGAAGCGTATGTTGAAGCGAGTATCGTAGCAGAGGCTGTTGATGAAGTGGTCCAATTAATTGTAACGAGTATCAAGCAAGTATTAGAACTAACACCTCCAGAATTATCAGCAGATATTATCGAAAATGGAATAGTATTGACTGGTGGAGGAGCGTTATTGAAGAGATTACCAGAGCGCTTATTTGATGAGATTGGTATTCCAGTTCATTTATCAAATGTTCCGCTGGATTGTGTAGCGATTGGTGCTGGTAAAATGTTAAAACAGCTAGATGTTCAATCAAAAATTGCTGAGAAAAAAGCTCGTTAATAGAAAGAGGATTATGAATGTTTAATAATAAAAAGTTAATTGGTATTTTAATTGCGAGCATTGCCATTGTGTCGTTAATCTCGTATTCATTATTTAGTAGCACGTCTAATGTTGTCACAACCTCGGTAAATGAGGCCTCATCTTGGGCAGGACGTATTTTTTCAGAGCCGGTCAATATGGTGGTGCGTTTCGTTAATTCGGTTGATAATTTAGTTAATACATTTGAAGAAAATCAATATTTAAAGCAACGAATTGATCAAGTAAATGAGTTTCAAGTTAGAATTGCTGATTTAGAAGTTGAAAACGAAAAAATGCGTCAAGAATTGAATTTAACGGAAACATTAAGTAATTTCGAACCTTTAAGCGCGACTGTTATTTCGCGTAGCCCAGATCAATGGATGGAAACGTTAGTAATTAACGTAGGGTCAAATGATGGCGTGCGTAAAGATATGTCAGTTATGTCAGGAAATGGTCTAATTGGACGCATTATTGAAGTGACACCGAATAGTTCGAAAGTTTTGCTATTAACCTCAGAACAATCTAACGAAGGGGTCGTATCAGCGAGAGTTCAAACTAAAAATGGAGCATCAGCAAATGGTATCGTTAGTGACTATGATCCAAAAGCTAAGCATTATATTATGACTCAAGTCAATCCAGATGCCCAGATTCAACCAGGAGATATGGTTATTACGTCCGGTTTAGGTGGCGTCACACCAAGCACTTTACTAATCGGTGAAGTAGCGTCCGCTCAAATGGATGATTATGGTTTATTCCAAACTGTGAATATCATACCTGCTGGAGAGATGACTGATATACGTTTTGTCACAGTTATCTTAGTTGGGGATCGGAGTGAAGCAAGTGAAGACTAGCCGCGATCGTAAAGCGAAATGGCTCGTGCCATTTCTACTTTTTGTAGGGATTATCATCGATGCTGCATTGCCAGCAATTTTTCCTGGCGCGTTTATTGGCACAAGTCAAATAATTATTTCTCATTTGGTGCTTTACTATATTGTGACCTTTAGTTTTTATTTACGCGATACAAACATTTTGTTTTATGCGTTTATATTTGGTTTGTTATATGAGTCTTATATAGCCACTTTACTTGGCTTATATGCAACATTATATTTTTTACTTGCTTATTTAATCATCAAATTACGCAAGTTTTTCCCTAAAAAAGCCTTCATCCACTTTATGCTATTTATTGTGGCAGTGACAATTGTGGATTTCATTGTTTTTGTCTTTTACTTTGAACTGGGCTTAACCAACGTGACGATTACGACATTTTTAGTGGATCGTTTAGGTCCAACTTTGATATTTAATGTCGTTCTTGCTTTCTTGCTTTACTTGCCGACGAAACAAATACTGAATTGGTTAGGGTTTGAAGAGTATATCATCTTCTAACTAATAAGAAAACAATGAGAGAAAATGCGTTTAAATCAATAATTCTAATTAATTTATTAAAAAGTGTTGACATTAGATCTAGTTCTGGTGTAAACTCATGTCAAGTTAATAAATCAAGTCGATGATTAAGAAAGTAAATTATTAATTCGCTCACAGCGAGGTAGGACAGAGTGGAAGCCTACTGAGGAATTATGATTGAAACGCACTTATGAGACTAGTCAGTGAACTTAGTAGCTGACTTCGCTGTCTGAGCGTTAGCAAAAAGAGTGGATGAAGCCTTTATTTAGTTAGGGGCAGAGTTAACTAGAGTGGTACCGCGGATTAACCCGTCTCTATGTTCTTTTGAACATAGAGACGGGTTTTTTTATCACCAATTTTTACTAATACAAAGCTGATATTTAACGAATGCCCTATCATGAGTCACTGTGGAAAGATTATTTTTAATAAATTGTATCATGTACTTGAATGTACATAGACCAGGAGGAATTATTATGAAAAAAATCAAACTGTTATTGCTTGCCTTGTTAATTGCTATTTGTCTATCGCTACCTACACAAGTAGGTTCAGCAAAAACGGTAGAGGAAATAAAAGAAGCGGGTGTCATTGTTTTGGGGACCAACGCGGAATATCCACCTTTTGAGTGGGTGGAGATGAAGGATGGCAAACAAGTGTATCTCGGAATTGATATTGATTTAGCACAATTAATTGCTGAGGAGATTGGTGTTGAACTGGTTGTCAGTGACCAAGCCTTCAATGCATTAATTCCTTCTTTACAAGCAGGAAAAATTGATATGGCCATCGCGAGTATGTCTTACACGGAAGAAAGAGCTGAACAAGTTGAGTTTTCCGAGATCTATTTTGAAACGAAAAACTTATTTGCAGTACCGACTGGTAAGGAAGCTGATTATCAAAGCATTGATGATTTTTCAAATGCTAAAATTGGTGTCTTGAAAGCTTCGGTTCAAGAGCAAATGATCAAAGAGCTGTTTCCAGATGGGGACATCGTCTCAATGAATAAAAACGGAGATCTCATTGAAAGTTTAAAATCAGGTCGTGTGGATGTCGTCTTAATGGATAATGTCGTGATTTATCAGTACGAAACCTTAAATTCAGATTCAATTGTTGTATTGGATGAATTTTCATTAGAAGATGGGTCATTTGGTAATGCTGTGGCGATGGAAAAAGGCAACAGTGAGTTAAAAGCCATTGTCGATCAAGTTATTCTAGAAGCTATCGAGTCAGGCGAGCTAGATGAGATTGTTGCAAAAAATATCGACTTATCCTCTCAATCACAGGACTAAACCATCAAAGGAGGCACCACGATGGAAAAGATACTGTTAACACTTTCTTTACTAGTCACTTGTTTCTGGCTCATTAGCCCAAGTTCACACGTGTCAGCGAATTCCTTAGAGGAAATCAAGGCAGCAGGAAAACTTGTGATGGGAACCAATGCTGAATACCCACCTTTTGAATGGGTCAAGATGGAGAAGGGTGAACAACAATTTGTTGGCATTGATTTCGACTTAGCTCATTAGATAGCCGATGAAATTGGCGTTGACTTAGAAGTGAGTGAACATGCCTTTAATGCACTGATACCAACTCTTCAAAGTGGCAAGGTAGATCTTGTGATAGCGGGGATGTCCTATACCGATGAAAGAGCTGAACAAATCGATTTTTCTTCGACTTACTATTCGACGGTGAATCAATTCGTCGTTTCAGCCGAAGCCGTCAATCAGTTCAATAGCCTAGAAGACTTTTCCAAGGTCAAAATAGGCGTCTTAAAAGCTTCAGTCCAAGAACAGCTGATTGCTAAGCAATATCCAGAAGCGGATTATGTCGCGATGAATAAGAATGGGGACTTAATTGAGGCCTTAAAAGCAGGTAAACTTGATGCGGTCTTTATGGATAACATAGTCATTGCTGATTTTATTTATCAAAACGCAGGCCTAATTGCTGCGGTCGAAGAGCTTGAGTTGGAGGGAGGTTCGTTTGATAAGGCCGTCGCACTCGCGAAAGGAAATAGCGAATTGCTAGAGGTCGTTAACAAAGTCATTGATGAGGCAGTGGCTTCCGGTGAAATGGAAGGAATTGTTCAAGCTAATATTGCTTTAGTTCGTGAAGGAAATTAAAGAAAAATTCAAATAAATCTGATTGCTTGTTAATTTTAAATTCGATATGATAAGCAATAAGAATAGACAATAGAGAAAGAGGTTAGTTAAAATGAAAAAATTATTATTAAAATTAACGCTAGTAGTCACTTTATTAGCAATGTTTGTACCAGCTGGTTTAGCATCAGCAAAAACAGTTGATGAGATTAAAGAGTCCGGTCAGTTGGTTGTTGGAACGAGTGCTGATTATCCACCATTTGAATGGGTTGTTTTAGAAAGTAATGGCGATTCTAAAATTGTCGGGATTGATGTTGACTTAGCACAATTAATTGCCGATGAGTTGGGTGTCGAATTAGTCATGGAAGATATGCCATTTGATTCATTAATTCCGTCAGTAATTTCTGGAAGAATTGATATGACGATTGCGGGAATGACTTATACTGAAGAACGTGCCGAACAAGTAGATTTTTCAGAACAATATCACCAATCAGTAAGTAATTTCGTTGTCTTAGCAGGAGAAGAAGGTAAGTATGAGACAGTTGAAGATTTTGATGGGCTAAAAATTGGTGTTCAAAAAGGCACTGTTCAAGAACAAATGGTGACAGAAAACTTGCCAAACGCTGAAATTGTTTCAATGCAAAAAACAGGTCTATTAATCGAAGCCTTAAAAACTAAAAAAGTAGATGCTATCTTTATTGACGATATTGTGACGATTGAATTCGTAGCAGTTAACGAAGGACAAATTGCAGTGGTCTCTGATGTGGTATTCGAAAACCCAGAACAAGGTAAAGCAGTTGCCCTTGCTAAAGGTAATGAAGAATTATTAGAACTTATCAATAAAGTTGTTTTAGAAGCTGTTGAATCAGGTAAGATCACTGAATTCATTGAAGCAAACGTAACACTACAAGCTGAATCCGCAGATGAAGAAGTTGCTGAAGAGGATTCACAAGAAGACGCAGCAGAAGAATCTGAAGAAGATTCAGAATAATCATGGCTTTCAAATCCGTTAGACTGTTAGGGTCTATCGGATTTTTTTGTCGGCAATAATGGGTAAGTTTATTGAGTATAATAATATTTGAAAAAAAAGTTTGACGTTGGTTAGTATATTTGGTAATATACTATTGTTGTATTTGTGTAGCACCACGTCTACAACCGCGCATTTTAAGAACTAAGAATTGCTTGGCAATCTCTTAACGTGGCGAGTCTAAGTGTAGAGTTCATCGAACTCGCAAATCTAATATAGGAGGTGCTTGAATGTACGCAATTATTAAAACAGGCGGAAAACAAGTAAAAGTTGAAGTAGGTCAAACAATCTTTGTTGAGAAACTAGACGTCGAAGCTGGCGAAAAAGTTACTTTTGACGAAGTTGTCTTAGTAGGTGGCGAAGAAACTAAAGTGGGTACTCCACTAGTTGAAGGCGCAACTGTTGAAGCAACTGTTGAAAAACAAGGACGCGAAAAGAAAGTCGTGACGTTTAGATACAGACGTCGTAAAGACTCTCATCGTAAACAAGGTCACCGTCAACCATATACTAAATTAACAATTGATGCTATTAACGCATAATTATGATTAAGATTACGGTTTACAAAGATGCACAAGATACGATTCAACAACTAAAAATGATAGGGCATGCGCAATACGCAGATCCAGGGTACGACATTGTTTGTGCGGCTGTATCAAGTCAGGTCATTTCAGTTGAAAACTCTTTACAACAGTTGCTTAAAATTGCAGTTGAAACAAAAGTAGATGAAGTCGAAGGTGGCTTTTTACATTTGAAGATGCCGGCAATTACACAGAAACGGTTAAGAAGTGATAGCCAACTATTGTTAAATCATTTAGTCTTTGCATTACAAGTTCTCGCTGAGAACTACCCTGAATTTATTAAAATTCAAGAATCAACTATTTAACCTTAAGGAGGTGCTTGTCAATGTTGAAATTAAATTTACAATTATTTGCAACGAAAAAAGGTGGAGGTTCGACTCAAAACGGTCGTGACTCAATCTCTAAACGTCTAGGCGCTAAATCAGCTGACGGCGAAACAATTCACGCAGGTACTATCATTTACCGTCAACGTGGAACTAAAATTCACGCTGGTAATAACGTAGGCCGCGGTGGAGATGACACATTGTTTGCATTAGTAGACGGTGTTGTTCGTTTCGAACGTAAAGGTAAAGGCAAGAAACAAGTTTCTGTCTATCCAGCAGCTTTAGAAGCTTAATAAGAAAACATTTTCGGGACTCTCTGATTCGTCAGTGGGTCTTTTTTTATACCCATCATTAGACTCGTCTGAATATGATGTCTAAAGCCTAGAGAGTATATGTTCCTATTCTGCAAAGGAAGACCTTCTGTTATTTTTTAAAAATTAATCTGAGTTTTGAAGCGAAATAATTTTACAAGCGGCTGAGATATTGATACTCTTAAGGTAGTATATAAGAAAGGGGTTTCAATATGATAAAATTAAATGCCTTTCCAGCACCAGAGCTGGAGAAAGATGATGAACTCTTTGTGACGGTTGCCTTAGAATTACATTCAACGTCTGTTAGTTCCGACCAAGATCGAATTCAATTGAATAATCTGTTAGATGACGCTAAGAAAAGGATTAAAGATGAGTGTGATAAGGATTTAGCTAAAAAGTTAATCGCTCAAGTAGATAAAGCTAAGAAACATGATATTGAATTAGTTACTTACCGTGGAGGCCTCGCGCTTTATATTACGCAAGATGATATTTTTTATTACCATTTAGGTATTCCAGTAGCTAATTTATTGAATGTATCTAATGGCCCTAACTTGACACCTTTAATTGAAAACTACCAATTTACAAATCAATATTTCGTATTAGTGTTAAATAGAGAAGATATTCGACTGTTCGAAGGGGATTCGACTTCTGTTAAGGAAATCAAACTCGAGGGAGAAGATGTGCCTAAGACTTTAGAGGCGGCTCTTGGAACTGAAAAAACTGGCGACAGTTCTGCAAGTGGTGCTGGCGGTGGAGGCGGTGGAGAGAGCGCTTTGCACGGCCATACAGAAACTAGTAAAGAAAAGGATATCGACCGTGAAAATTACTTTAGAATTGTAGATCGCTATATTCAAGAGCATTATACATCTGAACGTGATTTACCATTGATTTTATACGCACTACCAGAAAATCAAGCGGTATTTCGTAAATTATCAAAAAACAATCATCTGTTAGAGGATGGGATTGAAGAGTCAGGTGCAAACGTAAGCTTTAATACGGTCCAAGAAAAAGCTTTAGCCAAAAACATCGAAGTTGTTAAGAAGCAGCAAGAAAAAATGTTTAATCGCTTTAGAGAAACGTCTATGAAGTTTCGTGTTGATAATCAATTAAATGATTTAGCGATAAGTGCAACGCAAGGGCGTGTAGAAGAATTATTGGTTAACAAAGGGTACCGTCAAAGAGGTATCATTACGCCAGAAGGTGAATTTGAAGAAGTCGATCACGATTTCGTCAAACGATTAATTACTCGTGTTGTCGCAACAAAAGGTAAAGTCTTTGTAGTCAACCAAGACGATATGCCAGTGGGAATTAATTTATCTGCGCGATTGAGATATTAAATATTAAAGAAGCCTCCAAACGATTAGGTTAGATCGTTTGGAGGCTTCTGCGTATCTTGTCCCTTAAATGCTGTCAGATTGTTTTGTTAAAACTGGAGTGAGTGGTTGGTTCAATGCTAAGGAATCTACTGCACGTACGAGTATGTGAGTTAATCGTCATACTGCTGTAGCTGTGGCACACAAGTATGTCTTAGTTACCATTCATGCTATCGCGTTTGTTTATTACCTTCTTTAGTATAAGTAACGACTTTTGTGCCCTTATTCTTAGCAATCTCTTTTGCACGTTCTATAGCGGTTTCTTTAGTTGTAAAAGTATCACTTGCACGTTCAGCTTTGACGGTTTTAACATGCCATTCATCATTTTTATAAAACACTTCAACATTTTCATCGAGTAAGTCGGGATTTGAGCTTTGGTCATGTGTATCATTTTTCTTAGGATTTGGCTCCTGTTCAAAAGCCTCTTTTTCTTGTGTACTCGCATTGTCATACCATTCTTTGCCTTGTGAGATTGCAATAGGAATTGCTTGATTATCATCGTATCCATTGGCTAACAAAGCGTTTGCGATATCGATGATTTTCTTACGTAGTAAGTTGTCAAAGTTCTTTAATGAAGCAGGATAATCATTCATGTTCCATGGCATTTCATTCACTCTCCTTTGATAGAATATGTCACATCATAATGTGAGTATGCTGAAAATTTAGCAATAATTCAATTGAAAAGCCTTTGATAAGGCAGTCAATACGATATAATAAGCTATAACGATATCGTATAATACAATTACAAGCAGCGTGGTGAGTTAAAAACCGATCAGAGTAGAAAAGAGGGATTCAATGTTCAAGGATAAAGTGGTCGTTATTACAGGCGGTGCCCAGGGGATTGGTGAAGCCTTAAGTAAAGAATTTACTAAATTAGGAGCACACGTATGTATCATTGATCAACAAAGCAATCATTATTTTCAAGGCGATTTGGCAGATGGTCAAGTGATTCAACAATTTGCGGCCAAAGTAATTGAAGATTATGGCGGGCTGGACTTACTAATAAATAATGCAGCGCCTTTATTTAAAGGGTTGACAGAGTGTAGTTATGAGGAATTTAACTTAGCGCTAAGTGTGGGAGTGACCGCTCCTTTTATGCTGACGAAATTATTTGCAGACTACTTCAAGCCAGGTGCTTCAATCATCAATATTTCGTCAACGCGCGATAGAATGAGCCAAGCACACTCAGAAAGTTATTCTGCTGCTAAGGGCGGAATTTCAGCGCTCACGCGTAGTTTGGCCGTCACACTGGCAGGGAAAGTACGGGTCAATTCAATTTCGCCAGGTTGGATTGATACGACTAATACTATAGCTTCACCTAGCGATGACTTGCAACATCTAGTCCATCGAATCGGCCAAGTCGAAGACGTTGTGCATGCGGTTAAATTTCTAGCGTCACCAGAAGCTGGTTTTATTACGGGAGAAGACTTGACATTGGATGGTGGTATGTCGAAATTAATGATTTATCATGACGATGCCGGATGGACTTATCACCCTTAGTAAACAGAGAATAGAGAGCGTGTTCTTCTATAAGCAAAAGTTATGGTTTGTAGTTGATTTTATGATGTACTTCTAACCATATATTGGATTTAATTATTATCAATAATCAGTAAACGTGTTATACTTAGGATATTAATTAATATATGAAATGGGGAAATGGATTAATGTCTAAGATTATGGCGGTCAACGCTGGTAGCTCAAGTTTAAAATTCCAAATTATCGTTATGCCGGAAGAGGAAGTTCTTTCTATCGGTTTAGTGGAGCGTATTGGTTTAGCAGGCTCACGTTTGGAAATTGAATACGGTGAAGGTCAAGAATTTGAATTAGTAGAAGATATTCCAAACCACGACCGTGCGGTTGAATTATTATTCGAACACTTAAGTTCATTAAAAGTAATTGAAAACTTCGATGAAATTGCAGGAGTTGGTCACCGTGTAGTTGCTGGGGGAGAACTCTTTAAAGATTCAGCTTTAGTAACTGACGAAGTAATCCAACAAGTTGATGATTTAGGTGAATTTGCACCATTACATAACTATGCTGAAGCAACAGTTATGCGTGCTTTCAAAGAGCGTTTACCTGAAGTACCAATGGCAGCGATTTTCGATACTTCATTCCATACAACAATGCCAGCTGTTAACTACGTATACAGCTTACCATATGAGTACTACGAAGATTTCGCGGCTCGTAAATATGGCGCACACGGTACTAGCCACCGTTACGTTGCAAACCGTGCAGCTGAAATGTTAGGTAAACCAGTTGAAGATTTAAAAATCATTACTTGTCATTTAGGTAATGGTGGTTCAATTACTGCTGTTGAATACGGCAAGTCAATTGACACTTCAATGGGCTTCACGCCATTAGCAGGTATTACAATGGGAACTCGTACAGGTGACATTGATGCCTCATTAATTCCATTCTTAATGGAAAAACTAAATATCACTGATGTTCAAGAAATTATCGATATCTTCAACAAGAAATCTGGTTTATTAGGAATTTCAGGCGTATCAAGTGATATGCGTGACGTTGAAGGTGCAGCAGCAGAAGGTAACGAGCGTGCACAATTAGCATTAGATATTTTCTATAACCGTGTTCAAAAATATATCGGTCAATACGTAGCATTAATGAATGGTGTTGACGCAATTGTCTTTACTGCAGGTATTGGCGAAAACTCAGGTATCACTCGTAAAATTATCATGGATGGCTTAACATTCTTTGGTGGTACAATTGACGATGCTAAAAACGATACGCGCAAAGAAGCGATTATTTCTACAGATGACTCAACAGTAGCAATTTTAAACGTTCCAACGAACGAAGAAGTAGAAATTGCCCGTGAAGTAATCCGTTTATCTAAATAATTTTTTAAAACCTACATATTTATTTTATGTAGGTTCTTTTTATGCATACTAATCAATAGATCAACCGACATTGAAGTGGAACGTTTCCTTTCTATCGATTGATCGAATCAAAGGAGATCCCTGATGAGTTCATTACATAAAAATATTGTCATTGTTTTTCTTAAACTAGGTCTATTTGCATTTGGAGGACCAGCGGCGCATATTGCGATGATGGAGGAAGAATTAGTAACCAAAAGAAAATGGATGAAAAGACAAGAGTTTTTAGATTTGCTTGGTTTCACTAATTTAATCCCCGGCCCTAACTCAACGGAATTAGCCATATTAATCGGCTATTCTCAAGGCGGAGTTTTAGGGTTGTTTTTAGCGGGAATTTCATTTATTTTACCGGCGATGATTTTAGTGTTAATCATCGGCTACCTGTATGTCACTTATGGTGAAATGCCACAAATTCAAGCAGTTTTTAATTTTATCCAACCAGTCGTTGTTGCAATTATAGTCAAAGCCTTAGTTAAGTTAGGTAAAACTGCTATCTCTAATATTCAAACATTTATGATTTTTATATTATCCTTTGTTTTAATAACGTATGGTTTAAGTGAAATAACTGTCTTACTCATTGCTGGAGCGATGATGTTTACGTTTAAACAGCTAACACAATATAAAGCAAATAATCTTAGTCTAGAACCGATTTCACTCATGACTTTGTTTTTAACCTTTTTGAAAATCGGCTCTGTTTTGTATGGGAGTGGCTATGTCTTACTAGCTTTTATCCAAGCAGAGTTTGTAGATCGCCTTGGCGTGCTGACGCAAAGTCAAATGATGGATGCCATTGCCGTTGGAGAAGTGACACCAGGTCCAGTTTTTACAACCGCAACCTTTGTGGGGTATATCTTACATGACTTATCCGGCGGGATTGTCGCTACCATTGGGATTTTCTTACCTTCTTTTTTATTAATTTTGATTTTAGCGCCAGTCTTTAACCGATTGAAACATTCTGAAGTCTTTTCTAATATCTTATTAGGTGTAAACGTCGCAGCTTTAGCTTTAATGGCAAGTGTCACATTTCAATTAGGAGCCGCCATATTAATTCAGTGGCACTATTTACTAGTGTTTATCATCAGTTTGCTCGGACTTATGTATTTTAAGTTGAATTCTGTTTACTTTATTATTGGCGCCATTGCGCTAGGTTTAGTTACAGTTATTTAGTCACTTTAATAAGAGGAAAGAAAGCTTTTTGATTTCAAACTCAAAAATAAAATCGCATATTTTGAAAAGAAAAAATGTTTGATACAATGAATAAGTAAAGAGAAATTAGGAGGAGACTAAGTATGATCAAAAGAGTCATTATGGATGAACAAGCAATCAGAAGAACCTTGAAACGAATTGCTCATGAAATTGTCGAACGTAATCATGAAACTGATCAAGTCGTATTAATAGGGATTAAAACGCGTGGAGAATTTTTAGCGAATCGCTTAGCTGAAAAGATATATGAGATAGAAGGAGTGAATGTTCCAACGGAGGTGCTTGATATTACGTTTTACCGAGACGATTTATCTCCAAAAGATCAATTGACAGAACCGAAACTAGAACGCCCGAATTTCACAACAGATTTGGAAAATAAGATTGTCGTCATTGTGGATGATGTATTCTACACAGGACGTACGGTCAGAGCGGCGATGGATGCCATATTGGTTGAGGGTCGACCTGCCAACATTCAATTAGCTATTTTAATTGATCGTGGTCACCGTGAACTGCCGATTCGCGCGGATTTTGTAGGAAAGAATATACCTACCGCTAAGTCAGAAAGAATTGCTGTAAAATTACAGGAAGTTGATCAAGAAGAAGTAGTTGAAATTGTTAATTAGCACTTAGCTAATCGTAGGAAAACAGCCAGCTGAATTTTCAGCTGGCTGTTTGTGTCAACATTTATTTTAAAAGTGAGTACATCATAAACGAAAGAAGGGCGGTCAGTATTAAAGAGATAACCATCCAGATATAAACAAAGTTCATGACTGCGACTAAATTTAAGACAAACCCTAAGAGTCCCATCAATAAAAAGGTTAAGGCAAATAATTTAATTAAGCGAGGATTTGTTAGATTCAGTATTTCAATTAAACTAGCTCGATAGATGTATAAGTAGGCTGCGATAATTATCATCATCGAAGGGAAAGCGTACATCAAAACTTGTAATATCATAAAATCCCTCCCGTTTTGATTTTCTTAATGTTATCATAACATAATTTTAATAATTAGTGGAAGCAAAGCTCTTTAAAATCAGATGACATTTAATTCTCATTTATTTTAAGGCACAAAAAAATGCTGGCGTATAGCCAGCAAAAAAAGATATCCGATGGTGCCGTCTTAGTATATATTTTGCTTGAACCCGCAGTATAAGCAGGTGGGCTCCACAACAGTGTTTTCTGACTTCCAAATGAAAAGGCTTGTCATAGTCACTAATTGACAGGATCCCGATATATAAATAAAAATGTTCGGTCAACACAGTGCATATACAACGAACACCTCAGATATATTTTCCTTATACAAAGTATAGCACATCTTCTCTTGATTGCAAGTATTATGAAGTTTTGTTTTTATAAAAGACTACTAGACGTGCCTTGGTAAGGCTACCGCAATTTAAAACTATCACTATTTGCTTCGAATATTCTGATAGAATTGGTTCAAAGCCGCTTCGAATTTTCCAGTAGGTTCAGCTTGGAAGTACTCACGGTTTTTTAAATTATTGGGTAGGTATTGTTGTTTTACCCAATGACCTGGGAAGCTGTGTGGGTATTGATAGTCGACGCCTCGATTAAGTTTTGCTGCACCAGAATAATGACTATCTTTTAAGTGATCCGGCACAGGACCGCCTTTACCTGTACGAACGTCTTGCATCGCGGCATTAAAAGCTCGGTAGCTTGTGTTTGATTTAGGGCTGAGGGCTAATTCAGTGACGGCATAAGCTAAAGGAATAGAAGCTTCAGGCAAACCTACTTTTTCCGCAGCTTGAACAGCAGCGACTGTTCTTTCAGTTGCTCCCGGATTACCTAAACCGATATCTTCATAAGCGATGATAAGTAAACGACGACAAGCAATGACAATTTCACCGGCTTCCATTAAAATGGCTAAATAATATAGCGCCGCATTAACGTCACTACCGCGAATCGATTTTTGTAAAGCTGAAATCACATCATAGTGTGCATCGCCATCTTTATCATGGGTGAGTCTTTTTCTCTGAAGACATTCTTCGGCAATTGCTTTTGTAATGATGACTTGCCCCTTATCATTTGCTTGGGTCGAAAGGACTGCTAGTTCCAACGCGTTGAGTGCACTGCGAATATCACCATTGGTTACGTTGGCGAAATGATTGATTACATCATCTGCTATTTGAACTGAATATTTACCAAGTCCATTTTTTTCGTCAGCAATTGCTCTTTCGAGACCTAACCTCATATCTTCAGGTGCTAAAGGCTTTACTTCGAAAATTTGCACACGACTACGAATAGCAGGGCTAATCGAAATATAAGGATTTTCTGTCGTAGCTCCGATAAGAATGATGCGTCCATTTTCTAGATGGGGCAAAAGGTAGTCCTGTTTGATTTTATTTAAGCGGTGAACCTCATCTAATAGTAAAATGACAGTACCAGACATTTTGGCTTCTTCTACAACGATTTCTAAATCTTTCTTAGAGTCTGTTGCAGCATTTAATATACGAAAGGCATACTTGGTACTACCGGCAATCGCGCTAGCAATACTTGTTTTACCTGTTCCAGGTGGGCCATATAAAATCATCGAGGCTAGACGTTTAGCGTCAACCATTCGACGTATAATTTTACCAACTCCGACTAGGTGTTCTTGTCCTAATACATCTTCTATATTATTTGGGCGCATTCGAAATGCAAGTGGTTGTTGCATAATGACCCCTCCTCTTATAATTAAACTACACTCATAATACTAAAGAATGCCTAGTAAGACAAACAGATGTTCCAAAAATAAAATTGAACAATATTAATGAGTAAAAAATCTGTATTTCTCTAATAGCTTAGCGTATAATTAGACTATAAAACATTGGATGTAAGGTTAATGTCTATTAAACTTATTACAATGTTTGTTTAGTGAAGAGTGAGTTCTTTATATTAATAGTCAATTCAAAGAGGGGTGGATACAGTATCAAGTTCATACGTACTTCAAGCATCGATGCTTGGTTTAGGAGAAATATAATATTATTTTTTAGCATACTTACTTTAGGATATGCTTTGCTAATGCCAGATGCGCAAACAATTTTAAGTGATTACATCAATTTATTAACTCATCAGACCTATTTAATGCACGATTTTTTTGAAATAGGGGGGATTGCGGCTACCTTTTTAAATGTTAGTTTACATTTTTTAGTGGCTTTTTATTTAATGCGCGATCGCGAATCGTTTCGTTTTAACGGTTTACAAATGGGAGCGATGGGAATCTTTATTGGGCATTCATTTTTCGGAACACATCCTGTTAATTTTTTGCCGATTATTTTCGGGATTTGGCTGTACACAAAATACACTGAACAGAAATTTTCAAGAAATGCATCGATTTGTTTATTTGCTGCTTCAAATGGACCCATTGTGTCTTTTATTCTTTTTAGAGAAGGCTTAAGTGTGCAAGCAATTCTGCTTGCTTTAGTTTTTGCAATTGTTGTGGGCTTCATTGCGGTCCCTTTAGCTGAACATGTCATTAAATTTCACCAAGGATTCACCTTATACAACTTTGGTTTCACCGCAGGTATTATCGCTATGTTTGCAATGATATTTTTTAAAATGCTAGATTTTGAAATAAAAACTGTTTCATACTTGAGTGACCATGCTCATAACTATGCCTTGATATTTATATTACTGATCTTAGGCTTTCTAATATTGTTGGCGTTTCTTGGTAAGAAAAGTACACCCAATTACCGAGAAGAGTATACACGACTCATCGATAGTTCTGGTAGAGTGCCAGCAGATTTTGTGACACGTTTTGGTTATGGTGTCTCAGCGATGAATATGTTTTTTAATGGTCTTATCTTTTTAGGAATCGTCTTGATAACGGGCTATCCAATTAATGGTTCAGTAATGGGAGGAATTATCTCAGTCATCGGTTTTAGTGCTTTTGGCAAGCATCCACGTAATTCTATTCCAATAGCTGTAGGTGTGACTATCGCTACATTGATTGCTGGCGAGAGTTTCCAATCACAAAGCTTTTTACTGCCTGTATTGTTCGGAACGAGTTTAGCACCAATTGGCGGTTATTTTGGTTTTGGGTATGGCATAATAGCTGGTTTTCTCCACTATCATTTAGTTAACAGTGTATTTGTGCTACACTTAGGAATGAACTTATACAATAATGGCTTTTCTAGTGGTTTTGTTGCCGCCTTCTTAGTGCCATTATTGGAAATTTTACCTGATTCATGGGTACGTAAATGATCATTAAAGGAGTAATGGTATGAAAAAGATTGACGAGCAGGATAAAGCGAAACGTATTTTGAAAGAGCTAGCAGGTTACTTTTTCGATAATAAAATTTATGAATTCGATTTAAATGTTCAATTCAATACAGAGGCTTTGACAATCACTATCTCAGGAGAAGTGAATGCAGAGCCTAAAACTTTTAGATCTTTGATGAAGGATTTGTCTTTACCACGTCAGATGGATATTGACGAGTATTACAATGCACTATTAGGTAGCCATACTCATTATCATGATGATTACAGTTTATTGGGTGAAGCGATTGATGTTGTTGAAGGTAAGTTTGAAGACGGTCGCTTGTCAATTAAATTAGTCAGAAATCAGTAGACCTGGAGTTAACCAAATAAATGATCATGCACGATGAGTTTAATTGATCTTACTTAGACATACTCGAAAGAGAAAGTCTCAGGACAGATTAGATAATTAAACTCGTCGTTTTTTTTTATAGATAATCACAAGATATGACTTAAATAAGTTGCTGCATCAATTGATTAACCAGCAAACTTAAGGAGCGATGGCACCCTCGACACTTTGGCATCATTATATAATAGGATGAATGGTTATTTAATATTTTATTAAGATTTATTTTATGTCGATAGCCTCTGTCAAAATAATCAAATGAATGTTATAATGACTGAGTTGTAAACTTAAAGAAAAAGATAGTCAGGTAAATTAACGAAAGTTTACATACAATGTGGCATAAATCATGTATAATAATACAATGTAATTAAGTTTTGAAGGAGGATGCAATGATTTATTTAGACTATGCGGCAACGACACCTGTAAGGGAAGAAGTTGTCCAGACGATCCAAGAGGCTTTAATTAATTCATTTGGAAATCCTTCAAGTACCTATCGTATTGGTAAAGCAAGTAAACATCAGTTGACTTTGGCTAGGGCAGAACTTGCTCGTATATTAGGTGTTCACGAAAGCGAGATCTTCTTTACGAGCGGTGCTACCGAAAGTAATAACTGGGCCTTGCGTTCTCAAGCGGAACAAGCTTTCAAATTAGGTAAAGGAAATCATATTGTCTCGAGTGCAATTGAGCATCCGTCAGTGATGGAAGTTTTAGAGTACTTGGCGATGAGTGGTTTTGATATTACTTATGTTCAGCCAACTGCTGAAGGTGAAATTACTACAGAAGCTTACTTAGCGGCTACAACCGATCAGACCATTGGTTGGGTGGCTATGGCAGTCAATAACGAAGTCGGCTCACTTTTGCCGATTCAAGCCTTGGGAGAACTAGCTAAAGCAAAAGATATTTGGTTCCATGTCGACACTGTCCAAGCAATTGGCCATTTAGCGTGGGATTTTTCTCAGATTTCTTGTACAAGTTTTGTAGGCACTGGCCACAAGTTTTATGCGCCTAAAGGGATCGGCTTTTTAGTCTATCGCCCTTGGTCAAACGACATGCGATTGCAAGCTTTGCTTCATGGAGGCGGACAGGAAGCTGATAAACGTTCAGGTACTGAAAACTTGCCTTATATTTTAGGGATGGTTAAAGGTTTAACATTATTAGCCAACGAAGCAGCAGATAATTTAGAAAGGCATCAAGCTTTACAAGCGTATTTTTACGCTGAATTATCAGCAAATGGTATTGCTTATGAAGTTAACGGACATCCCGACGAGAGAGTGCCTTATATTAATAATATTTGGTTAAAAGATTGCTTAGCTAGTCAGTTATTAATCATGATGGATTTAGCTGGCGTTTATATCTCAGCTGGAAGTGCTTGTTCTGCAGGAAGTTTGACTGAAAGTAATGTTCTGAAAGCATATTATCCAGGACAAAGTGATCGTTGGAAGCAAAGTCTCCGAATATCTTTTGGTAAAGATACGATGAAAGCGGATATTGATACATTTATAAAACATATAAAACAGTTTGTAGAGAGGAAATGATTGTCATGGCATTTGGAAAAGAAGCAACTTTAAAAGGTTTTAATCGTAAATTTAGTGTGAGCCCGGAATGTAAACCTTACACCTTACGCGATAATGGTTTCTCAGAGACTAAAGGTGGCAACTTTCAATATAGACGAGCGTTAGATACTGAACATCGCAATGGCTTAGTTTTAAAAGTAACCGTTGATAAAGCAATTCAAGGCGTAAAAATATCAACTGTAAACAACAACGGCTTATCAGCAGTTGATGTAACTAAACTAGCGAATAATGCGATGGTAGTAGAAAAAATCAACTTTATCTTTGATGGATTTGTTGATCGCAATGTTTTGATTGAACACAAATAGTCAACAGTTATTTGAGAAACGAACATTTTTGAGTATGTCTAATGAAGACTGACGCTCAATTTGTTCGTTTTTCAACTCTAGTAAGCAGGTTAATAGAAAGGAAGCAAGATGACTGATAATAGTAAAACAAGAGTAGTAATCGGTATGAGTGGTGGGGTAGACTCATCAGTAGCGGCTTTGCTCTTGAAAGAACAAGGATATGATGTAGTAGGTCTCTTTATGAAAAATTGGGACGATACGGATGAAAATGGTTACTGTACAGCAACCGAAGATTATAAAGATGTGGCACTCGTAGCAGAACAAATTGGTATTCCTTATTATTCCGTTAACTTCGAAAAAGAATATTGGGACCGTGTGTTCGAATACTTTTTGGATGAGTATAAAAAAGGCCGTACACCTAATCCAGATGTTATGTGTAATAAAGAAGTGAAATTTAAAGCCTTCTTAGATTATGCGATGGATTTAGGTGCGGATTATGTTGCGATGGGGCATTACGCGCGTGTCAAAAGAGATGTGGATGGTACTGTCCACTTATTACGTGGTGTCGATGAGAATAAAGATCAAACGTATTTTCTAAACCAACTGTCTCAAGCACAATTACAAAAAAGCTTATTCCCACTAGGGGATATGCAAAAAAGTGAAGTGCGTGAGATTGCAGAAAAAGCAGGCCTTGCAACAGCTAAAAAGAAAGATTCCACAGGTATTTGTTTTATCGGTGAAAAGAACTTTAGTGAGTTTTTATCAAACTACTTACCAAACCGTCCAGGACGAATGGTGACACTTGATGGTGAAGACAAAGGGTCACACGCTGGCTTAATGTATTACACAATCGGCCAACGTCAAGGCCTAGGGATTGGTGGAGGGGGCGATTCAAATGACCCTTGGTTCGTGATTGGAAAAGACATCGAAACTCAAACACTATATGTAGGACAAGGTTTCCACCATCCAGACTTATATGCGGATTACTTAGAGGCTTCAGATGTGCATTTTACTGGGGACTTACCAATGCCACGTGAATTTACATGTACGGCTAAATTCCGTTACCGCCAAAAGGATACAGAAGTTAAAGTGGTTTTAGATGAAACTGGTACGAAAGCGACTGTCTACTTTGCCGAACCAGTGCGTGCGATTACACCTGGGCAAGCAGTGGTCTTTTACGACGGTGCTGAGTGTTTAGGAGGCGGCTTAATTGACGCTGCTTATTCCGATTCTAAAAAGAGACAATACGTTTAATCATTACCCAATATGACGAACACCGCAGGTGGCGATATCATTCATAAAATAAGAACCTCGCCATCCGGCGAGGTTCTATTTTTATTGACTAAAGGTGGCGAAAAACACGGGTTACTCGGTTTTCAATCGCTTCTTCGATTGCTAAATCGGAAAGGGTCATCGCTTGAATTAATTTATTCAAACGAGTGTAAGCAGGGTGACCTGGTTTAAATTTTCTCATCGCTTTTTCAGATTTATGAATGAGCGAATGAATAGGTGCTTGTGCAGCTTGTAATTCTTCTTTTGAATAAACAGGGCTGTTTGGCTTATCATGGAGTAAACTTTGTGCGATTTCTAATGCTTTAATACGATTGGTCAAAAGTGTGTGTTGCGAGCTACCTTCAGTAAATTTTGGCATTACTTTCACACAACCTGCGATGGTTGACTCAATGACTGCTAGCGTTGCCATCATTTCTCTTTTTTCTGTCATGCAAATCACCTTCCTTGAGTCATTATGCCACATTCCTTTAATAACTTTCAATCATCTCTTCGTCTGTAATACTCAGCTAGTAAGTCTTATGTTATAATATGTTTCAATGAATGTTGGAGGTGGAGACAATCGAAAGAAATCAACAAGCTGAGGAAGTAGTTGTAGGACAAGTGTCAGCTATTTTCTTTGAGAATCCGTCAAATTTTTATAAAGTGATGCAAGTTCAAGTCGATCAGACGGAGACCAGTCTCTTGATTGATGATGAAATCGTCTGTACCGGACAATTTATGGCGATTCATTTAGATACGCCTTATGAATTTTTTGGAAAATTAACGAGCCATCCTAAATACGGCGAACAATTTACAGTCACTCGTTATCAACAAAAAGCACCAACGAGTGAAAATGGTTTAGTCGACTATTTGTCGAGCGACCGATTCAAAGGCATCGGGAAAGTAATCGCACGTAGAATCGTCGACACACTCGGACTCGAAGCCATTGATGTGATTATTTCAGATGCCAATAGTTTGAAGAAAGTTGAAGGCATGACTCAAACTAAACGAGAGAGTCTAAGAAACACCTTGTTGCAACATCAAGGAACCGAACGTGTTTTTATGCAATTAACAGACTGGGGCTTTGGACCAAAACTAGCGGAAAGAATCTATAAAGTGTTTAAAAGTGACGCAATAGAGCGAATCAAAGCAAATCCTTATGAGTTGATTGAAAAAGTTGCAGGAATTGGCTTTCAAAAGGCCGATCAATTAGCTGAGCAATTAGGTTTTGAAGCTTTAGCAATTGAACGCTTGACAGCTGGGATTGTGATGGCAGTAACTGAACAATGCATGAGTAATGGCGATACTTATATTACGGAAGCAGAGGCTCTAAAAAAAGCGCAACAATTACTTGAGAGCAGTCGTCGTCAGTTAATTGAAAATGACTTATTAATTGAAGCACTGGATAAAGCGTTACTTGAAAAGACGCTCTTTCGTGTAGATACCGGTTTGATGGTTCCTAGCTTATATCAAGCAGAATTTGGAATAGTTGCACGAATTAAACAATATTTATCGACAGAATTAGTGGAACGTTTTGAAAGTGAAGAAATTGACGAAAAGATTGAACAGGTCATCGAGATTACAGGCATTCAGTATGATGAGACTCAGCGAGCGGCCTTAAAACTTGCGATTGCGTCACCAATGTCGATTGTGACGGGGGGACCTGGTACCGGGAAAACTACCTTAGTCAAAGGATTAATCCACCTACATGCCTTATTGCACGATTACAAATTAGAAGATATTACAAAGCATTCTGATTTAGATCCGATTGCTTTAGCAGCCCCAACCGGACGAGCCGCTAAACGGATGCAAGAAATGACCGGCTTAGAGGCTTCCACGATTCACCGTTTAATTGGATATACACGCGATAGTTCCGTTGATGATTTTTATGCCAATGAAATTGATGCGAGTCTTTTAATTGTTGATGAGATGTCGATGGTCGATACTTGGCTAATGAACTGGCTGATGCAAGCAATTCCTAATCATATGCAAATTATTTTTGTGGGCGATAAAGATCAATTACCATCAGTCGGTCCAGGAAAAGTATTTAGTGATTTAATTGAATCTGGCGTTTTTCCGACGATTTCTTTGACCAAAATATACCGACAAGGGCAAGATAGTTCGATTATTCAGCTGGCGCATAGCATTCGAGAAGGTGGCTTACCCGCTAACTTTTTAGAAAAACAAGCGGACCGCTCTTTTATACCATGTTCAACTAACCAAGTAACCGATGTCATTAGACAAATCGTCAGCAATGCGATTCAAAAGGGCTTCGACGGCAGTACCTTACAAGTCTTAGCACCGATGTACAAAGGACCAGCCGGAATTAACGCTTTGAATTCGATGTTACAAGAGTTAATGAATCCGCCGACTGCTAAAAAGCGCGAAGTAAATCATTTTGAAAAGAAATTACGTGTTGGCGATAAGGTCTTACAATTGGTCAATAATGCTGAAGAAGGCGTCTATAATGGAGACATTGGAAAAGTAGAAGGCATCTATTACGCTAAAGAAACAGAATCGAAGTCTGATGAGATTGTGATTAGTTTCGAAGATGATAAAGAACTCGTTTACAAAAAGAATGAACTAGATCAAGTGACTTTAGCCTATTGTTGCTCCATCCATAAATCACAAGGGAGTGAATATCCTCTAGTTATTTTACCGCTTGTTGATACATTTTCACGTATGTTAAGAAAAGACTTGTTATATACCGCAATTACGCGTGCACAGAAAAGTTTAGTGATGATAGGCAATCCCGCCAGTTTTAATTTGGCAGTCACTCAAAACCAAACAGAAAGACAGACTTTCTTAAGCGATATTCTAATTACCACGCTTGGCAAAATGAGTAGTCAAGAGGAGACAGGAAATTCAAACGCTGAAGCTATTGATGTTAGCGAAACTAAGTCAGAAGCTGACAGAGAGTTATCGTCGCCAAAACAGACGAAATCAAAATCAACAGATACGGCTCAAAGTGTTAATAGTCATGACGCCGACAACTCAGCTAATACAACTCATTCAGTTGCAGTTTCATCAGTAACTAGTACAAGGGCTACTCTGTGGGAACTTGATACTATTGAAGAGGAAAGACCGCAATTTTTAACGGTAACAAATCTCTGGCAAGTGGATCCGATGATTGGTATGGACGGCATTTCACCTTATGATTTCATGTAGGTACTTATGATTTTCATGATTCAAGTCAACTAGACAACAAACACAGCGAAACAAAGAACAGCCTGGACAGTCTCTTAGTAAAGAGAGAGTCCTGGCTGTTCCTATTGTCCTAGGTTTATAAATAAAATGGAAAATCGCTCACACTCAACGTTAAATCAGCTTGAATCAAAGATAAGTCTTCTCCATCAACTTGACCACGAACCGCTTTATTCAGCTTGATTTGCATGCTTTGACCGGTATAGCGACTGGAGTATTCGGATTCATGTTGAGTTTGAGTCATTAAGACACGAGGTAATAAATCAAAGACCCCTTTTAAATTGACATTATGAAAGGCAATCACAGACAATTCAGCTTTGTCTGCTTGAACAAGATTGTCTAACTTAATACCGCCTCCCATAAAAGGATTGTTCATAATAGATAATAAGTTACATTGCTTGATTTCAATTTCTTTACCATCGATGGTTAAGTTGGCCTCGAAATTTTTAATTTTATTCAAGCATGAAAAGACACCTAGTAAATAATTTAAATGACCCATTTTTAATTTATTCAAGAGGTTTCCAAATGGAACTTTTGAAGCGGCATAATTAGCTTCCGCATCAAAGCCAAAACCCATGCTGTTTAAAATGACCCCTTTAGAGTCTGTCACAGCTTCTTCGTATGTAAAAATAGGGATGCGAACCGCTTCACGTGCGTATAACATCGTCTCGACGATTTGGCGAATCGATTTGTCTTTTTGCCATACACGATTAAAATCATTACCTGTTCCAGCAGCAACATAAGTCACTGGAATATCTAGTTGGTTTTGGTGAAGGGCATTAATCACTTCATGCAAAGTTCCGTCTCCACCAATCACCAGTAATTTATGTGAATAAGGCTTATGACCACGCATTACGATTCCTTGGGTCAGTACGTAAGCATGGGTGGCATAATTCGTATAATAAGTTAAATAATCGATGTTGAAATTTGTCAGTTCCTTTTGAACTTCAAGCAGGACCTTCTTACCATTTCCTGCGCCCGCTTCGCGGTGGCAAATAATATGTACTCTCTCTGTCATAATTTTCCTCAATCTATGTCATAAATAATCTTCTTTTTGTCATTATACTGAAACTTGCTTGTTTATGAAAGGGCATCTTTCTTTTAGGGAAAGATAAGATGCAATTGCTAAAAAAAGGCAGCTCTTCTATAATAATCATATTGATTTGATTAAAAGGAGACAAACACTTAATGACTTATAAAATGCTCGTACTCGATATTGATGACACGCTTTTAAATAGCCAACACGAAATATCTGAAAAAACATTTAAACGTTTAATTGAATTTCAAGCAGCAGGTAATCACTTGGTTTTAGCGAGTGGTAGACCAACGGCTTCAATGTTTCAAACAGCCCATGAATTAAAATTAGATCAGTATGATTCCTATATGATTTCATTCAACGGTGCCGTTGTGACCGACTTAGCTAAGCACGACGAATTATTCAGCCAACGAATGAATGTAAAAGAACAACAAAAAGTGGTTCAGTATATTCGCGATAATGATTTAGTAATTGTCGGGTATACACCAGAGGGAATCAAAGTAGATCGTGAAAATGAGTACAGTCATGTTGAAGGAGAATTGACAGGCTTACCAGTTGATTATGATTATGAGCATTTCAATCACTTAGAAACACCGCAATTAAAATTAATGGGCGTAGGAGATCCAGCCATTGTTAAACGTCTTGAAAACGAGTTAGACCGTTCGTTTGGTGAAGAAACTAATGCGGTAACGTCTAAACCTTATTTCCTAGAATTCATGCATCGATTATCATCAAAAGGGAGCTCATTATTAAGGCTTTGCAATCATTTAGGCATCGATATATCTGAAGTGGTTGCTTGTGGAGATGGAAACAATGACTTGACAATGATTCAAACAGCAGGCTTAGGTGTCGCTATGGCTAACGCTACCGACGCACTAAAAGACGCTGCAGATTACATTACAGCGTCTAACGATGAAGATGGTATTGTGCAAGTAATCGACAAATTTTTCTAAAGCAGGCGAAAAATCATCCAGCTGATTATAACAATCAGGCAATCACTTATAATATTGACCATGCTGTTATCAATACCAGGCAAGCCTTTGATTCGTCTGTAACGTTGGGAATCAGCGTTTATTGGAAGTGCTTCATATTCCTGATTCGTTTCTAAGTCTATGTAAACTTCTTGAATACTCAGACCTAATAGACTATCAATGATAGAACAGAAGCCCCCAAGCATCGTCAGGAGTATAAAGTCAGACGCGCTCACTGCTTGAGTGAACATAACCGCAAGACTGATAATAAAAGCCGCGCCTAAAAAACTCGCAATTAAACCTAAACGTGTTACGCCTCCTGATTTTCCGGGAGGCATTTTTTTACCACTAATCATCGAGCGTGGAATCTCTTGACTCAAGATGCCTATTTCTGACGCCCATGTGTCAGCCGTCGAACCCGCAATGGCAATCACCATCAAATGAAAATAGAGTGTATCTTGGCTTTTCCAGTAAACTAACAAGCAACTAAGAGCCAATAAACTATTAGCCAAAACTTGTAACGCAGAGCGCCCATCTTTTTCTTCACTTGGAGAAGAGAGACGACGAGGAGATTTCAAGCGAAATAAAACGCTCGCTTTCTCGATAAAACTGGAAGAAACTAATAACATAATTAACAATAGCCAACTAACAAAACCTCCAATAATCATAAATAAAGATCCCACAAGGAAAGCAGCCACCGTGCCGGAACGGGATAAACTTTTAACCGCGTAGGCTAAAGAAACAGCGAGACCATTAATTAAAAAACTAAATATGAACATAAAGCACCTCGTAAAAGTTTGTATAAAGCATTATATCAGAAAGCTAGCTCCCATTCTTAAAAGTATAAAAGAATTTGTAAGTAAACAAAGAACCACAATGAGGCAAAGGAATCATAAACGTTCATTTTTTTAAGAATATGACTAAAGTTTATCTGGTGGATGTTGACTTTTAGGGGCTTAATTCTTTATAATGATTAAAGATTGAGGCCAAATCTAAACTATTTAGAGACAATTCCACCTGGTGAAAGGAATTGATGTGACAGATGCTCCCTCAAATATGTATTAATCGAAAGATTAGCGTACCATCGGCGTTAACGATATGATAAGAAATAAGGACAAGAGTCGTTATTTGTAAGGTGGTACCGCGTAAGTCGCCCTTACTTATGACGGCTCTTTTATGTTGTTTTTTAATTGATTATAGAGGAGAAGATTTAAATGAAAAAATTAACCAGTTCTCAAGTTAGGCAGATGTGGTTAGATTTCTTTGAGGAGAAAGAACACTTAGTGTTGCCAAGTGCGTCTTTAGTCCCTGTAAACGATCCAACACTACTATGGATTAACTCAGGTGTTGCAACATTAAAAAAATATTTTGATGGAACAGAAGTACCCGAAAATCCACGCTTAACTAACGCTCAAAAGAGTATTCGTACGAATGATATCGAGAATGTTGGCTATACAGCTCGCCATCATACGATGTTCGAAATGTTAGGGAATTTCTCGATTGGTGATTACACTAAAACTGAAGCAATTCCAATGGCTTGGGAATTTTTAACAAGTGATAAATGGCTAGACTTTGATCCGGAAAAATTATACGTTACTTACTATCCTGAAGATACAGAAACGAAAGAACTTTGGGAAGCAATTGAAACATTTGATTCGACTCATTTAGTAGCAGAAGAAGGTAACTTCTGGGATATCGGGGCTGGCCCATGTGGACCAAACACAGAAATTTTCTATGACCGTGGTGAAGCTTATAATGATTTGCCAGAAGGTGATCCAGAAAATTATCCTGGTGGAGAAAATGAACGCTGGTTAGAAATTTGGAACCTTGTGTTCTCAGAATTTAATCACTTACCAGATGATACTTACCAACCATTACCTCATAAAAACGTCGATACTGGTATGGGCTTTGAACGATTAGTTTCTGTTATTCAAGATACACCCACGAACTTTGAAACTGATTTGTTTATGCCAATCATTAAAGCAATCGAACATTTTGCTGACGGTGCTAAATATGAAGATAATGAAGACTTAAAAGTTAGCTTTAAAGTAATAGCTGACCATGTACGTGCGGTTTCTTTTGCAATTAGTGATGGAGCTTTACCTTCAAACGAAGGTCGAGGTTATATTCTACGACGTTTAATTCGTCGTAGTGTGATGCATGGACGTAAATTAGGGATTAAAGGTACTTTCATGAGTCAATTAGTGCCTGTGATTGCAGATGTTATGGGCGATTACTACAGTGAATTGCGTCTCAATATTACTTTTGTACAACAAGTTATTTTAAATGAAGAAGATCGTTTCCATGAGACGATTGAAGCGGGTGAAACTCACTTGATGTCAATCATTGAGCAGTTGCGTTCAGAAGATAAAACTGTAATCAATGGAAGCCAAGCGTTTCAATTATATGATACATTTGGTTTTCCTTTAGAATTAACAGAAGAAATTGCTCAGGATAATCAATTTACTGTCGATAAAGAAGGCTTTGAAGTCGAAATGGAAGCACAACGTAACCGTGCACGTTCGGCTCGTTCTCAAGAAGCTAGCATGTCTGTTCAATCAGCTGTCTTACAGAGTATTGAATCACCCTTTGAATTTGTTGGTTATGACCAATTGTCAACGAATGGAACAATCAAAGCGATTGTGATTAGCGACGAGCTACACCAGCAAGTACCAGCTCATTCACAAGCATGGGTATTCTTTAACCGAAGCACTTTCTATGCAGAAATGGGTGGACAAGTAGCTGACAACGGTGCTGTTTTTGATGGTGAAGAGATGTTGGCAGAAGTATTAGATGTTAAAAAAGCGCCAAATGGTCAATTTATGCATAAATTGCGTACCTTAGAAATGCCGTTAACTATAGAACAGTCTTATACACTAACTGTTGACCGTCAAGCACGTATTAAAACAAACCAAAACCATACAGCGACACACTTACTACATAAAGCACTTAAAGTAGTATTAGGCGAGCACGCGAACCAAGCTGGCTCTTATGTCGGACCAGATCGTTTACGTTTTGACTTTTCTCATTTTGGTAAAGTAACGAATGATGAATTAAAACAAATCGCGAATATCGTTAATTATTACATTGAAAACGCAGAAGATGTAAACATTTCTGAAATGTCAATTGATGCGGCAAAAGCAATGGGTGCGATGGCGTTATTTGGCGAGAAATATGGTGATAACGTTCGCGTCGTTAACATTGCGAATGAATCCATCGAATTATGTGGGGGCACACACGTCTCAAACACCAATGAAATTGGTACGTTCAAATTAATCAGTGAAGCAGGTATTGGTGCGGGTATTCGTCGAATTGAAGCTTTAACTGGCCAAGCAGCTATTGCAGATTACCAAGAAAAAGAAAATTTATTAACCACTATCCAAACACAATTAAAAGTACAACAATTAGACCAATTAACACATAGAGTTGAGCAACTACAAGAAGAGTTAAAAACAGCAAACTCTAAAGTTGACTCATTATCTGCTAAGTTAATGCAACAAGAATCAAATAATTTATTTAATGATGTTAAGACAGTGAATGACGTCACTTTTGTTGGCTTGAAACTTGAAAACCAAACAATGGATGACTTACGTAATCTAGGGGATGTTTGGCGTCAAAAAGCTATTTCTAACGTTCTTGTTTTAGCTTCGGCTCTAGGTGATAAAGCAAACTTAATGGTTTTAGTGGATGACGAAACAATTGCCAAAGGCTTAAAAGCTGGCGATTTAATCAAACCCCTAGCTAATTTAGTAGGCGGAGGTGGTGGTGGACGACCACAAATGGCTCAAGCTGGTGGGAAAAATCCAGCAGGCATTGATAATATGTTGACTGCAATAGAAGCGGAAATCGCTCAACGCTTAAGTTAAGATGGATGATTTTTAGTTTTCTACCGATATAAGTTTCATTTCTTGGTCAACTAATGTAAAATGTGACTATAAGAAAGGTTCGGTGAAAAAAATGCAATCATTAGATGAAACAATATTATTCAAATTAGATGATTTAAATAAACGTACTGTAAGAGAAACTTTAGAGATTGTTTACTCAGCACTCGAAGAAAAAGGTTATGATCCGATTAACCAAATAGTAGGTTACTTATTATCTGGTGATCCAGCCTATATACCGCGCCATAATGATGCGCGTAACTTAATACGACGTCATGAAAGAGATGAAATTGTAGAAAAATTAGTAGAGTACTACTTAACTCAGAAAGAGAGCTAATGTGAATTATCAACGTACAATGGGGTTAGATGTTGGTTCGAAAACTGTAGGAGTCGCTGTCAGTGATTTGATGGGATGGACTGCGCAAGGAGTAGAAACTATCCGCATCGATGAGGAAGTTAAAGATTTTGGTTATGAGCGTTTGCTCGAATTGATAAAAGAACATTCAGTCAATAAGGTAGTGATTGGTTTACCTAAGAATATGAATAATTCGATTGGCCCAAGAGCTGAAGCGTCATATACTTACGGAGAAGGTCTACTTAAATTATTGCCTGAGATGGAAATTACCTATCAAGACGAGCGCCTGACGACCTCTCAAGCAGAAAGAATGCTAATTACCGAAGGGAATGTTTCACGCAAAAAACGTAAACAAGTCATCGATAAGTTAGCGGCCGTTATTATTTTACAAAACTATTTAGATACTAAATAAAGGGAAATTAGAGGAGGCAATACTATGGTTCAAAATCACGAGCATAATCACGATCACGAATACATTACAATTTTAGATGAAGAGGGCAACGAGTCTTTATATGAGATTTTATTTACCTTTGAATCGGAAGATTTTAAAAAGAGTTATGTTTTAGTATACCCAGCTGGAACAATTGAAGACGAAGACGTGGAATTACAAGCTTATTCTTACACTGAATCAGAAGAAGGTAATGCTGGTGCGTTACAACCTATCGAATCTGATGAAGAGTGGGATATGGTTGAAGAAGTCTTAAATACATTCTTAGCAGACGAAGATTAATTATTAGCACAGTTACATCCTACTTTTAAATCACACTTTTGCGTAATACGCGAAAGTGTGATGTTTTTGTAACATGGTTAATCTAGCCAGCATAGATGAAGTCTGATATAATGCTAACATTATTAGTCTGTTAGTTAAAGGAGGAGTTATGGCTAGATTTGATTGGAAAACGATTCGTGAACAGGCGAAATCGAAAGAGACTTACCAAGTCAAAGAGAAAATGTGGACAAATAGAATCGTTAAAATCATCATTATTACCATTCTTACAATCATGATTGCAGGTGGCTTAGGTGGTTACTTTTATGTTAGACATACATTAAGCTCCGTTGATTCATCCAATGATGAAACAGTTGAAGTGACTGTGCCGATTGGAAGTTCTACGAACGACATTGCATCGATATTAAAAGACAAGAATATTATACATAATGATTATATTTTTGATATTTATTTAAGGCTTCAAAACGTTGGAGACCTTCAAGCAGGTCATTTTGAATTTAATCAATCGATGGATGCTGGTGATATTGTTGCAACATTGCAAAAAGGGGGCGAACCGATCTTTGAAGACATTGACACAACGATCACTGTCATTGAAGGAACGAACCTAGAAGAAATTTCTGAGTTAATTGAAGATAAAACCCCCTTTACTGCGGAAGAATTTATGGAACTGGTTAACGATGAAGCCTATATTGCCAGTCTAAGTCAGCAATTCCCAACATTATTGGGTGACTTGACAGAAGTGGAAGGGTTAAGATATCCTCTAGAAGGGTATTTGTTCCCAGCTACTTACGATTACATCGGCGGGATGACCCTCGAAGATTTAGTAACTCAGATGGTTTCAACCATGAACTTAGAGTTTCAAGCAATTCGTGAAGATCTAGATCAAACATGGATGACGTTCCACCAAGTTTTAACTTTAGCTTCAATTGTGGAACGAGAAGGTATTACAGATGAGGATCGTGCGATGATAGCAGGCGTATTCTTAAACCGTATAGAAGTGGGTATGCCACTTCAAAGTGATATTACCATTTTATATGCTTTAGGTGAACATAAGGAACTGGTTACCTTAACAGATTTGGAAGTTGAATCACCCTATAACTTATATATGTATACTGGATTAGCACCAGGACCTTACAATAGTCCAAGCATGTCTTCGATTATGGCAACAATTTATCCAACTTATACTGATTATTATTATTTTGTGGCCGATTTAGATACGCAAGAAATATACTATTCAACAAATATTGATGATCATAATGCTTTGGTTGAACAATACGTTAATCCGTATTTCGAAGAAGACGAAGAAGCGGTTGATGAAGAAGCTACAGGGGAAGATGTAGAGGAAGTTACCGAAGAAATCATTGGAGAAGATGTAGAATAAAAGAATCTATCAAAATGAGTTGGCTTGAAAAGGTAAACCTTCAGATAATCTGAAGTGGCCGTTTTTAAGCCTGCTTCAATTTGTATTATGTAGCACCAAGGAATAAAAACTAATAGTTAATCAGGCGAAAGCCTAAGTATAGGAAGTGGAAAAGTGACAAAGAAACCTATTATCATAGGAGTGACAGGTGGGTCCGGTAGCGGGAAGACCAGTGTAAGTAATAAAATTTTAAAACATTTCGGTACTGGTAATGTTATGTTAATTCAGCAAGATTACTATTACAAAGACCAATCGCATTTAACGTTTGAAGAGCGTCTTAATACAAATTATGATCATCCATTAGCGTTTGATACAGAACTGTTTTATCAACATATTAATGAATTGTTAGCTGGTAAATCAATCAATAAACCGGTTTATGATTATACAAAACACACACGAAGTGCTGAAACAATTTGTCAAGACCCTCGTGCTGTAATCATTATTGAAGGGATTCTAATTTTAGAAGACAAACGCTTGCGAGATTTAATGGATATCAAAGTATACGTAGACACCGATGATGATATTCGCTTGGCGCGTCGTATTCAACGTGATGTAATTGAACGAGGCCGTTCGGTGGAATCAGTAATAGACCAGTATGTGAACGTTGTTAAACCAATGTTCCATCAGTTTATCGAACCAACAAAACGTTATGCAGATATTATTGTTCCAGAAGGTGGATACAATCAAGTAGCCATTGATTTGCTGACTACCAAAATTGGGACCATTCTATTAAACGATTAAATATTGTTATTTTATAATGATATATAAAAATATATTGAAATCCTTGCATTAAAATGATATGTTAATTTTGTTATTTTATTTAGAGGGGATAAGGAGAAAATTATGGAAGAAAAAGTATATCCAATGACTTTAAAAGGCAAAGCTAAATTAGAAGCTGAACTTGAAGAGTTAAAAGTTAATAAAAGAAAAGAAATTGTAGAACGCATCAAAGTTGCTCGTAGTTTTGGAGATTTATCTGAGAACTCAGAATACGAATCTGCAAAAGACGAACAAGCATTTGTTGAAGGTCGTATTTCTACACTAGAAACAATGATTCGTTTTGCTGAAATTATTAATGATTCAGAAATAGATGAAAACATTGTATCGTTAGGTCGTAAAATCACTTTTGTTGAATTACCTGATGGAGACGAAGAAACTTATACAATCGTTGGTAGCGCAGAAGCAGATCCATTAGACGCAAAAATTTCTAATGATTCACCAATTGCTAAAGCGTTACTAAAAAAATCAGTTGGCGATGTTGTCTCTATTGTTACACCAGGTGGTTCTTTCGACGTAAAAATTACAAAAGTTGAAAAGGTTAATTAAAATTGTACTCTCATGTTTAGCTAGTCTAAATATGAGAGTTATTTTTTTGGGTTCGTAACCGAACTTAATTTCATAGAAGAGTGAAATTAAGTTGAGATTAACTAAACGTTTAGTGGCTTATGTCTCTTTAAGACAGTTGATCTGGATAGAAAGTCATTACGATCTAAATGAAAGATCAACGTCTAATGCAAAATTTCAAAAATGTCGAACTTTGCTTAGGCTCTGAAAGATTTAAGCCGGTCGAAACGCTTCGCTGATTATCAAGGTTTCTTATCATCTGTCAATTTATGTGCTTGACTCCTTTAAAAATAATTTTAGGACTTTTGATGGTTGCGCACACATTCAAGCAATGACATGATATAATTAGACAAATTGAAATGAGGGACGCAAATGCTAAGTTTTTTTAAGAATAATATATTTATTGTTATTGGTATTAGCTTGATTTTAATTGCATTTGAAATTTTAACTTCAATCGAGAATACTGCTATTATTGGTCTAGGTATATTGACTATCGTTGGTTCAGCATTTGTCAAGAATTTATCTGTCAAACGCACATTATTGGGCTTAGGCTTCTTCTTAATACTGCTGGCAGTTTTTCTGACACGCTCTATATGGATGATGGTGTTAGCAATGGTATTATTAATTTTTTTTTATCGAACGCCTGAAGGTAACGAGTTTTTCTTTTTCGGTGAATCGATGTTGCATCCTTTTCAAATGAAAGAACAATATCATGGTATCCAATTGGTACGCCCTCAAAGCGGTCAAAGATCATTATTAAAAAGTCAGTCCATGTTTGATTCGCGTGACGAGAATAAGAATATATATGAGTGGGATGATATTAATCTAGTTTATTTTGGTGGAAACTCTATTATTGATTTAGGTAATACTATTCTCCCCAGTGGAGAAAACATTGTGATGATTCGTAAAGTATTTGGACGGACACGAGTGATTATTCCAAAAGATTTGGGCTTACGCTTAAATGTCAGTGCAATATCCGGTCAAGTAGTTTTTGAATCACAACAGTATCCCTTGCGAGGAGACAATTTCCAATGGACTAGCCCTGGTTATTCTGAAACAGATCGAAAATTAAAAGTTTTAATCACATTAGTGACGGGTGATATTGAGGTGATTTTACTGTGAATTTACGTTTATGGTTTCGTTTATTTCTGAACCAATTAGTGATTGGTTTATCATTGGTTGTCGTCATTATTTCATTAATCGTATTTAGTTTTGAAGTCATCCCTTTAACGGACTTGTTGATGAGAAAAGTTTACAATTTACCATTCTTTATAATTTTACTGGCTTTAATTATATCAGCCGCTGCTGTCTATTCAGCCTATATTGCTTTTTCACTTAATGAACCTTATGAACAAATACGGGCAAAAATTAATTGGCTCTTATTAGGAAAGTATAAACATAGTATTTTTAGTCAAGAAACCACACAAAGAAGTTGGTATGATAATGATAAAATATTGTCAAATGATTTAAACAGAATCCGCGAACGTCTTGCACAATTATCGACTGACTTACAAGAATTTACGGCAGCACCCGTTTTTGTTGGTGATGATACTAAAGAAGAAATTATCGAACAAGAACGTTCTAGAATTGCACGAGAATTACATGATTCTGTCAGTCAACAGTTATTTGCCGCTATGATGATGCTATCAGCGATTAATGAAACGATCGATGGTCAACTATCAGCGCAGTATAAAAAACAATTACTAAAAGTAGAAGAAGTGATTGGTAATGCTCAAACAGAAATGAGAGCCCTATTACTTCACTTAAGACCGATAGCACTCGAGGACCGTTCATTAAAACAAGGTATTACGAGTTTACTCGAGGAATTATATTCCAAAGTGTCATTGACGTTGAAGTGGGAATTGATGGAAACGTGTTTAGATAGTGGAATTGAAGATCATTTGTTTAGAATCGTTCAAGAAGCAGTTTCGAATACACTCAGACATGCACATGCAAGTAAGTTGGAAGTATATTTACATCAGACAGAAGATAGCGTCACTTTAAAAATTATTGATGACGGAGTTGGTTTTGATACAAATCAGCCAGATAAAGTAGGTAGTTATGGTTTGCGCAATATGCGGGAAAGAGTCACAGGTTTAGGCGGTACATTTAAGACAGTCAGTATCAAAAATCAAGGGACCATTATTGATATAAGTATCCCAGTTTAGAAAGAATTGACCACTAAAGATAGGATGTAAGATATGATAAAAGTTTTATTAGTTGATGATCATGAAATGGTAAGATTAGGCGTTTCTTCTTATTTGATGGTTCAATCAGATATTGAAGTAATTGATGAAGCAGAGAATGGTTTACAAGGGTATACGAAGGCAATGGATCTAAGACCTGATATCATTTTAATGGATCTTGTGATGGATGTGATGGATGGAATTGAAGCAACACAGAAAATCATGTCAGAATGGCCTGAGGCAAAAATAATTATTGTGACATCATTCTTAGACGATGAAAAAGTTTACCCAGCCATTGAAGCGGGTGCTTCAAGCTATATCTTGAAGACCTCCTCTGCTAAGGAAATAGCGGATGCGATCCGTTCAACACATGCTGGGGATAATGTGATTGTTCCAGAAGTGACAGATAAAATTTTAGCGCGTGATGCCAAAGAAAGTCAACATCATTTACATGATGACTTAACGAGTCGAGAGTTAGAAGTATTATTACTTATTGCTAAAGGTTATTCAAACCAAGAAATTGCAGATGAGTTATTCATTACCTTAAAAACGGTGAAGACTCATGTATCAAATATTCTGTCGAAATTAGAAGTTGTCGACCGAACACAAGCAACTATTTATGCTTTTCAAAATGAGTTAATTAAATAATCCCCCCATAAATGCTTAATTTAAACATAAAGAAAAGTGACAGTTAATTGTTTTCAATAAGCCTAAATTTTCTTTTTAGTTGAATTAAGGTATAATGATTGAGAAACCTTTATTGAAAGGAGTATATTAATGAAACTAACTGTTGATGAAAAAGCTGCAAATTGGTTTAAAGATGAGGTGGGAATTCGTGAAGGTGCGGGAATCCGTATTAAAGCTAAAATTTATGGAGGTAGTCCGGTAAGAGAAGGCTTTGGTTTGGCCATTGATCCAGTTGAACCGATGACTCCGATAGCTACTTTTGAAGCTGATAACGGTGTACTATTCTTTATTGAAGATACTGATGAGTGGTTTTTCGATGAACATGATTTAATGATTACTTTAAATGAAAAATTGAAAGAACCATATTATATTTATTCTAAGGACGGCATCGCCATTAATTAAGCGATGACCAGTTGCCGGAGGGAAGATTATGACAAGTTATTCAAATAATAAAACGAAAGAAATGGTGAGAATCAGTTTATTTGCTGCAATCATCATTCTTCAATCCTGGGTGCCATTTTTAGGCAATATCACTATTCCCCTTTACCCCTTAGCGATTACATTTATACACGTGACCGTTATAGTAGCCACATTATATTTAGGTACAAAAGCTGGTGTAATTGTTGGTGGAGTTTGGGGTATTAATAGTTTGATTAGAGCGTACGTCATGCCTACGTCACCAATGTACTTGTATGTTTTTAATTCACCTTTTGTGACGATTTTGCCACGATTATTAATGCCTTTATTGGTGGGATTAATCTCACATTACATCTTAAATAAAACGACTTCATTTAAAGTAAATGCAGCGATCTCAGGAGTTTTAGGTAGTCTTTTTAATACTATCCTTGTCTTAGGTGCGATTGTCGTGTTTAGACGCAACGAGTATTTAACAATACAAGACGCTTCAATGGAAACGTTATGGAATATTCTAGGAGGCATTGTCTTAGCAAATGGTGTGCCTGAAATGATTCTTGCGGGGCTTTTAGTGCCGATAATCCTAACAGCTTTAAAACGGCCACAAGGCTTAAAAAAATAATCATATAAAAACGCGTGTCAGTTTTTTTAGCTGACGCGCGTTTTTGTTTATACTAAGTTGTTTTTAATGAGTGTTTCTGCAATTTGTACAGAGTTTGTTGCCGCTCCTTTGCGGATGTTATCGGCTACTACCCAAATATTAAGGCCATTTTCTAAGGAGTCATCACGGCGAATGCGACCAATAAAGACTTCGTCTTTGTCATTAGCTTCGCTTTGAAGAGGATAACGTAAGTTGGCCGTGTCATCGACAACTACCAAGCCACTGTGATTGGCGAATTCAGTTTTGACTTGCTCTAAATCAAAGGCGTTTTCGAGTTCAATATTAATGCTAACACCGTGAGAATTTTTAATTGGCACACGAACGGTTGTTGCAGTAACTCGTAAGTCGGGTAACTCTAATATTTTGCGAGTTTCTTCAATCATCTTAACTTCTTCTTTGGTATAACCGTTATCTAAAAACACATCGATTTGTGGTATAACAGAATCGTTAATTGAGTAAGGAAAGTTATTCGTTGTATTGTTTTCTAAGTCTGCAATGCCTTTTTGACCAGCACCCGAAACAGCTTGATAAGTACTATATACGACACGTTTAATACCATAAGGTTTAAGTACACCCAAGGGTACGACGGATTGAATAGTTGAACAGTTGGGGTTAGCGATAATCTTAGAGCCGCTGTTTAACGCATTTGGGTTTACCTCGGGTACCACAAGCGGCACCTTAGGATCCATACGCCAAGCTGAACTGTTATCAATAACAATGACTCCATTATCTGCAGCAAAGGGGGCATAGTGTTTAGATGCATCTCCACCAGCTGAAAAAATCGCAATATCAATCGGTGCTTTTAACGAGTCTTCTGTCAATTCTTGGATCGTCACCGGTTCACCTTTAAAATCAATGGTTTGACCAGCTGATCTTGCTGATGCAAAAAGGCTAAGATTTGCGACAGGAAAATCACGTTCTTCTAATACTTCTATCACTTTACGTCCCACAACACCGGTGGCGCCACACACCGCTAAATTATATTGTTTTTTCAATGTTGGAAACTCCTTTCAAATTCAAGTTGTTATCGTTAACCCTAAAGATTTAGAGGATAAATGTCAAGCAAATATTTCATTGTAAATTAATAAAAATAAGCATAAGCACGGAAACGTTGTGTTAGCGTTGTTTTTAAATGTGATTATTATGAGAGTTCGAAGGAAGTGCGTTGACAAACTTTTGAATGCTTGTTATGCTAGGTTCAGTTAAATATAAAAGGTTTTTGGGCGAGGCGCGATTGACAAGAGTACAGATGAATTTCTGGAAAGGGGATATCGCCGAAACGAGTAATCGTTGGGGGCTAACCATAATAGGTTGACCACTGTTGTAATTAACTGCCCAGTTAATTACGAAGAGCAAGCAAATACCGGGCAAAAGGAAAGTTAACTCCAAGAAATAAAGTGGCCTGTTAAAAGCCAAGTGTGAGTGAGACCGTCGAACCTTTTGTTCGTGGTCTCTTTTTGTATTTATAAATAAATAGAAGGGTGAGGAGTAGCGAATGCGATTAGAAAAGTACCAGAGTATTATAGGGGGGCGCTTGAAACATTCGGGCCATGATTATGTTGAGTTGGCGAACCAATATGGAACGCCATTATATATTTTTGATGAAGCAAGCTTTCGTGAGCGTATTTTGGCTTATCGAGAGGCAGTAAAATCTACTTATTTTGAAACGGATGTACTTTTTGCATCTAAGGCCTTGTTAACTAAAGCGGTTGCTCGTATTATTGCCGAATTAGATATAGGACAAGATGTCGTGAGTGCCGGTGAAATTTATACTGGAGTGCGTCATGGCGTTGATCCAAAACGTATGTATTTTCACGGTAATAATAAGCTCAATAAAGAAATTCGTTATGCGATTGATAAACGTGTGGGAACGATAGTAGTGGATAACCGAATGGAAGTTGAACGTATTAGTAAAATTGCTGCGGAGTTTGAAACTAAACAACGCGTATTACTTCGTTTGAATCCTGGTGTTGAAGCGCATACGCATGAATACATCATGACAGCAAATTTAGATTCTAAGTTTGGAGAAAGTGTCTTTGACCCTGAGATTTATAATATTATCCAGTCAATGGTTGTTTCGCCGCATTTAGAATTTGCTGGTTTCCATAGTCATATTGGCAGCCAAATTTTTGAAGCAGATTCGTTCTACAAAGCCGCCAGTGAATTATTAACTTTTTCAGCTGAGGTTCAAAAACGTTTAGGTATTTTAATTTCAGAAATTAACTTTGGAGGCGGTTTTGGTGTGTATTATACACAAGAAGATCAACCATTTGATGTGATTGATTTTCTTCCTGATTTTATGGAATATGTTCATCAAGAAGCACAAGCTTTGGCGATTGATTTAAAAAAAGTAACGATTGAACCCGGTCGTTCCTTGGTCAATGCCTCTGGTAGTACTCTTTATGAAGTGGGAGATTTGAAGCACACGGCAGGTGGTAAAGATTACGCTTTTGTCGATGGTAGTATGAATGATAATATTCGTCCAGCACTTTATCAGGCTAAATACGAGGCGCTTGCTGTTAATAAAGCGGATAAACCGCAAGAAAAAGTTTATACAATTGCGGGTAAAGCCTGTGAGAGTGGCGATAAAATTATTGAAGAGATTAAATTACCGATATTGGAAACAGGGGATTTATTATTAGTGAATGGGACTGGTGCTTATAATTATTCAATGGCAAGTAACTATAACCGAATTCCTAGGCCAGCGATGATTCACGTGAATGATGAAAAGCATTATTTGACAGTCAAACGTGAAAGTTTTGAAGAAATGTCTATGAGAGAAATATAAAATGATTGTGATTAGCTTTTTTAATAATAAGGAGGAATTAGTATGTTAATTTATGAAGGGTCAGCAGTAGCAATTCTTACGCCATTTGATGAAAGAACGAACGAGATTGATTGGCAAGCGTTTGAAGGTTTGCTTGATTTTCATTTAGAAAACGAGACGGATGCTCTCGTAATTACGGGAACAACTGGTGAAAGTTCAACTTTATCAGATGGTGAACAAATTGAATTGATTAAATTTGCAGTTGACCACGTCGCTGGTCGTTTACCAATTATTGCCGGAACTGGAATCAACGATACGGCGCATGCGATTATGTTGAGTCAACAAGCAGAGAGGGTTGGAGCGAATGCTTTACTAATCGTAACACCTTACTATAATAAGACATCTACACGCGGCATGTTAATTCATTTTAAAACCATTGCAGATTCAGTGAACATACCAATTATTCTTTATCACGTACCCGGACGAACTGCCGCGACTTTAACCGTTGAACAAGTGGTTGAATTATCAGCGCATCCAAACATTGTAGCGATTAAAGATGCTACAGGTGACTTAGAGTATACCAAAGCCTTAAGAGAGCAATTACCGGCTGATTTTGCGATTTACTCAGGTAATGATGATATTAACTTAGATATCCTTAAATTAGGAGGCGATGGCTTCATTTCAGTAACTGCTAACGTATTACCAAGAGAATTACACGCTCAATACCAGTTGTTTGCTGAAGGGAAAATTGAAGAGGCAGAAGCATTAACGGAAAAATTAGCTGGTATCAATCAGGCTCTCTTTATTGAGAGTAATCCAATTCCAGTTAAATACGTTGTCCATAAGCTAGGGTACTTACAGAATAGTTACCGATTACCTCTTGTTGAGCCAAGTGATGAAACCAAAGCTACCCTTTCTCAATATGACGAGTTAGTGGCTAGCTACCGTAAAAACTAAGCAAATACATTTGGAGGGTTTAAAATGAATATATTATTAGTAGGCGCGAGTGGGGCGATGGGACAAGCTGTCATCCAGTACGTCGCTCATACGAGTGATCAGGTGACCGTTGTCTTGCAAGATAAGCCTAATGATCAAGCAGATTATCAAGTGTTTACTTCCTTTGAAGCGATGGGAGCATACCTCACTGAAAATCGCAGTCTAGTAGATGTCATGATTGATTTTTCGACACCTAAGATTACGGATCAAGTAGTAGCTTTTGCCAAGGAACATCGATTACCTCTGATGTTGGCAACGACGGGTCAAACAGAAGAACAAGAAGCTTTAATTAAAGCAGCAAGCCAGCAAGTAGCCATTGTGGATACGCACAATACAAGTATTGGTGTCAATGTCATGGAAGCACTGGTGGCTCAAATGACAAAAATTCTTTATCCTTTAGGTTACGATATAGAAATAATCGAGAAGCATCACCGCTATAAAAAAGATTCTCCAAGTGGCACGGCTAAAATGATTCTTGACGCCGTGCAAGACACTATCGATGAAAATACATCTGTCCTTGGTGGTCGACAAGGTCTTGAATATGCTAGACCTCATTCTGAGATAGGCGTACATGCCATTCGTGGAGGAGATATTGTGGGAGAACATACCATTCTTTTTGCCAACAACCAAGAGACTCTTGAGTTGACACATCGAGCAGGCACTAAGGATTTATTTGTGCGGGGCGCAATACAAGCAGCTCACTTCTTGATGACTGTGGAGCCAGGTTTGTATGATATGAAAGACGTTATTGAGTTATAATATTGAACAAAATAGGATAGAAATAGGCTCTGACTTGCTTTTCGTAAGTTAGGGCTAATTTGAAAACATAGTGTTAGAATTAGATATTAATGGAGTTTGACCTTACCTGACTATATTTGACATAGTTTTTATGACATGATATACTATAAGTCCTACGGGGATGTCATGGTTTCGACAGGTATTGTCGAGCTGTTGATGCGCCAGCAAGGCAGCGACTTGCTAAAAACGCTAACAGTTAAATATAACTGCAAAAACAACAAACAACAATTTCGCTTTAGCAGCCTAAGAACTGCGAGTGAAGATCAGTCCGGCATCGCCCATGTGCTCGGGTCCTGGTCTCAAATTAAGTGGGTTACGATTTAACTTTCCGTCTGCAAGTTAAGTAAGAGATTACCAGACTCGCGATAATTGATGCCAGTTTTTCGGCTAAATTAGAGCTAAACTTTAAATAGAAAAACTATTGGCGTAGAATTGATAGTGGCGAGATATTTGGACAGGGGTTCGACTCCCCTCATCTCCATTATAGCTTTACTAAGGTTTCCCACCAGCTTCTAAAGGCTGGTGGGAAGCCTTTTTTAATTTCTAAACATTGCTTACGATTGCTATAAACCATTACCAACCATTACCATTTCCATTACTGCTCGAAAAATGGTAATGGTTTTTTTATTATTCACAACATATTGATTACTTCAAAAAAATTAAATACAAATTTCTTTAATAATCTGTTTCATTTTATAAGATTTCAGGTTTATTTGTGCTCTGGTAATTTTTTTAACCACTGCTCATCCCACTGAAAATATGGATTGTTTTTTTCGTCGTATATAAATAAATCTTTAGGGTAGGGAAGTGCTAGTTCTGGCATACTACTTGGACTAAAAAATTGTAATTTTTTAGTTTCATTATCATTGGGATTAAGCTGTCCTTTCTGAATCGCACTTTCAAATAAGAAGATGTTATATTCCACTTTATTCCCATTGGGGTATTGATAGCGATATTCCTTCCCGCCAAAAACACCTAATAACTTTTTTGGGATGACAGATAGACCCGTTTCTTCCCATACTTCACGAACAATGGCTTCAGCCGGAGCTTCTCCAGGCTCAATTGCACCAGCAGGTAAGCTCCAGTGTTCACCATTTCCTTTATTTTGCAGTAAAATTTCTCCATGATCATTTCGTATAATTGTTGCCACACTTGGAATGAAAATTAACTCGTTACCAACTTTTTTTCGAAGCCTTTTATAAAAATTTGACATTCCCATAGTCCTAATTACCCCTTTTAGTTTTCCATAAACTTTGCAAATTTATCTGCTGTGTCTTTCTTTTCTTCTTTTGTAACGTGAGCATAGATATTCATAGTTGTTTGAATATCCGTGTGTCCTAGGCGAGCCTGTACATCTTTTATTGAAGCGCCCATAGAGAAGAGGATACTACAATGCGTGTGTCGCAACCTATGAACAGTAATTCTCTTGAGTCCATTACGCTTTTGCACATTTCTCATGCGGTCATTCGGCACATTAATAGAGTAGAAATTGTTTCTAGAATTTGAAAATACAAGCTGATCGGGTGAATTAGTATTATAGCCGAGTTTCAGCATGAATTGAGCCTGATGCATCTTCCATTGCTTTAAAAGTCTCATTGAGTCATTATCCATATCAATAACTCTTCTACCGTTCACTGTCTTGGTAGGTTGTATGATAATCTTGTTATTTAAGCCCCTAGTAAGTGTTTTGTTGATGTTGAGGGTAGATGTTTCAAAATCAATGTCCGACCATTTAAGAGCCAGTAGTTCTGATTTTCGAGCACCGCTATACGCTAATAGCCTGAAATACGTATACCAATTAAGGTCTAAATCTTCTTTAACGTATTCTAAGAACTCGTTTAATTCTTCTTTGGTATAGAAATTCTCAAATTCACTTTCGTCAATCGTCTCAATCCGTTTCGGTACAGTAACTTTATCAAAAGGATTGCTATCGATGATATCCATTCTTACTGCATAATCGAATATACGGTTCGCATAGTTCTTTATACGTCTGTAATTGACTAGCTTATCACGCCATTTATTTAATTCAAACTGGCAATGATCGGGTTTTATTTCACGAATGTTCATGTCATCAAAAGAGGGGACAATGTGATTTTTAAAGTCACGCATTGTTTTATTGAGTGTAGACTCTTGGACATTATCTTTATATTCAGATTCTAACCACAGTTCATATATCTCGTTAAAGGTACTTCTTTTCCTCTGAGATGGGAAACCATTTTTATTAAAATCATTAATTAGTCTTGCTTTATCAATTTCTGCTTCTTTCTTCGTTTTAAAACCACTTCGTTTACGATACACATCTTTATTTGTCACTGGATCAAGTCCAATGTATGAATGAAACATATATCGAGTGTCGCAATTTTTTAATTTATATTTCTTTATCATTATTATCTTTTCCTTTCATTCACGCACACGCCTATGCTTTATGAAATCAAGGAACAATAAACATAAATTTTCATTGTGTTCAAATTTATAATGTTATTTTCAGTTAGCTAATATTTTTTAATTTCCTTTAAGGAATTCTATAACTTCTTCTTCAGTAGGGCTATTTCCCAACTTAGCTAATCTTGCCAAATTTTTAGGATCGGTTAGCATAGGACCAAAAGCTTGAAACATCATTTCATTTAACTTGTCACTTTCATTTGATTTTCTTTCTACTTTTGATATATACCCAAGGTTTGAAGCGCGTAAGTATGATTATGAACTTGAACAGATTGCTAAGTCTATTGAAGAAAATAAAAAATAGTAACAAAGTTATAAGTAGCGCGGGTAAATATGACTCGGTACGTTATTTAGGATCATTTTGAAACGAAATAAAAAATCATACATAAAACATAGGCGTATGAGTGAAAATTGAGTACAAACCATTACTAAAACCATTACTATATAACTACAAACGTTGATGCGAGGGGGATTAGATGAGCCCCCTCATCTCCATACTAAACTATTGAAACAATAATTGTTCAATAACAATCTCAAAAGAGTATATTTAAACCTTTTAAAACTCAACTACTATTTACATAGTTGAGTTTTGAAAGGTTATTATTATGGCCATAATTAAAGCTGTGTTATAAGATTAATAATCTTTTACTAAATATTAGTTCATCTGTCATTATTTATGCTTTTAATTTTTTCTTGCATAACTTTTAGCCTAGACAAGCCAGCTTCAATCATCTTAGATTTTTCTTCTAAGTAGTTTACTTTATTATCTAATAGTTGGATGATTTCTTGATAATCATCATGTGTCATTGAGTGGATTTCATCAATTGATTGATATTTTTCATCAATATCAACAAGCAACTTTATTTCAGAAAGCGTAAAGTCTAAACCTTTTAATTGTTTAATTTGTTCTATTCTTTCTAAATCATCATCTGCATATTCTCTGGAATAACTTTCCCTATTAGGTTTCACAAGTCCTAATTTTTCATAAAACCTAATTGTATCTTTTGATAAACCAGATAACTTAGTAATATCTTTTGTTTTCATTTTGATTACCTTTCTCTTGACATAGACCTTACTCCATCTTTTAAGATAAGTATATCAAATAGTAAAGGAGAATTTCATGATTTTATTTAGAATATTTATTTTTTTGTATGGTTTACTTACTGTAATTGCTGTTGGGGAAGAAGTTAAAGTTGAACAATTCAATTGGTCGCATCCAATCTATATTTTGTTAAGTCTTTGCTTAATGATATTTGCGGTAAAAACTGATCCAGAATGGCTATTGTATTTTGGATTGATTGCTCTTATCATTTTTGCAGTATTCATGGGAGTGACAACAAACTCTTTTCATTGGACACATCTGATTGTCCGATTAATTACTTCAATTACGCTTATATTCGTATGGAATTGGTTGAAATAAGATAACTAATGATTGTTGAATAAATCAATTGTTAGATGTTATCTTACCTAAATTATGAAAAGTTTCTAAAAACTCAGGTAAAACACTAATTTAACAGTGTTTTACCTGATTTCTTGTTATTTTCAGTTTCTTGCTATTGCTTGCGTTATATGTAACTATTATAAAATAAATGCTTATTACAGGGAAAGTATTAACCACTTAAAGTATCTTTTTCAATAATTCAAAAGAACGTTTGAGTTCCATTTTTTTGTAATATAATCCAAATAAAAGGAGACATGGATTGAAACATTACACTATAAAGCAAGTGAATGCACTTGAATATCAAATTTTACAAAAGTTTCTTTATGAGGCACTATTTCAACCGGATCCCAAGAATCTCTTTCCATTTTCGATTGTCGAGACAGCAGAACTCAATAAATACATTGATAAATTTGGCCAATTGATAGGCGATTATGCCATTGCAAGTTATGATGGAGAAAATCCAATTGGCTTAGTTTGGGTACGACTTGTTGAAGGCTATGGGCATGTGGATAGTAAAACTCCAGAATTGAATATCTCTATCCTATCCCCATATCGTGGTAAGGGGATAGGGCGTACATTATTACAGAGTATGTTCCAATTACTAAAAGACAAAGACTACAAACAAGTATCGTTATCTGTGCAAAAGGCTAACCGAGCTTTGACGTTGTATCTAGCGCTAGGCTTCGAAATTTATACCGAGGATGAAGAAACGTTTACAATGATTTATTCATTGATTAATAATGATTAAGTAGACAATTTCGAGTCCAGTTTGCTTTTCGTTTATAAGAAGTTTAAAATGAGTAGATAATTAAGAAAAGAGGTAGTTGTATGCATGATTTTGTCGCCTTAGACGTTGAAACGGCCAATCAGAATCGTTATACGATTTGTTCCATCGGGATGGTACGTTTCAAATATGGGGAAATACTGGACAGTTATTACCAACTGATTAATCCAGATGAAAGTTTCTCATTGGCGAATATTCATGTTCATGGTATTCAAGAGCATGAGGTCATTTCTTCGCCGAGATTTTATGATATAACTAAACAAATTGAAGATTTTATTGGAGGACGACCGGTTGTTGCTCATAATGCAACGTTTGATATGGGCGCTTTGAAAGATAATTTTAATCGCTATGGTTTAGAAATACCTGCCTTTAAATATGCTTGTTCATATCAACTTGCAAGGGCAGTGCGAAAGAACTTTTATAACTATAAATTAAGTACGATTGCGAATTATTATGGCATACCTTTAACGCATCACGACGCTTTATCGGATGCTAAAGCTGCAGGTCTCATTGTATCTAAGTTTGTGCATGAAAATCGGTTTTCAAACTTAGATCAATTAGTTAGATTTGCAGGATATCAAAATTACGGTATGTTAGGTGGCACGGGCTTTAGAAAAGGTCGCATTCGTTAAACATTATAATGAGTCAGTCAGCAATAAGCTGGGTGGCTTTTTTTATAATATAAGGGTTTATAAGTTTTATATTGATTTATCCAGCTTTGTACTTTGTTCAAAATCAGAGAAAGCTATGACAATTGACCTGTTTACGGCCTTGCAAACCAGAACGGTAAGCAAGGCGCAATGGATATGGAATGAGCACTATAAATTCTTATAGTTTAAAAAAACGAACTCCGAGAGTTCGTCTTACTAATTTGATACTTACTTCACAATGCATTTAGATTTACCAACTACCTATGAGCTTTATAAGTAGACGGATATATTAATGAGTGAAATAAGAATATTTTTTCATATAGCAGTTGGAGCATCTGCGCCAGCTACTATTACTTTTAGAGCAATGAGTAAATTTTTCGAGTAAAGTATTTAATACTCTAAACTTGATTTTAATATTATGGTAAAAATTTTAGTGGTTAATCACTAACTTTCAAAATTAATAGAATGAAGTAATTCGATGTAATGAATTAACTTATAAAAGTCTATAATTTTTAAATCGCTAGGTGGACTGTAACCGTGTAGAACTGAATTTCTATTAATGAATTTATTTTTTTCAAAGTTATTTTTAAAGAAATATTCAGTTGTAGCAATTACCAAGCTTTTTAAATTTAGTTCATTCTCAGAGGACGAATCCTCATTAAAAAGTTTGTTTTGTCTATTTGCAATCCTCTTAATATTCCAAATGTCTACATGTATATTTTTAACTTTTTGGAATTTATTTATAAATAAAGCTTCAGAATAAGAATACAATGGATACATTAAAAGCATAAAGGTTGACGAAATATTATTTTCTTTAATTAAATTTAAAATATTCGTAAATAAGCTATTCCATCCAACTAAAGCTTCTTTTTGGATATCTTCTAAGACTATAGTTAGGTATTGATGATATCCTGGGTCACTATGGAGATAATTATAATATGCAATTTCCATAGTGGTATTTTTAGCTGCATCAAATAAATCATTATAATGAGATGCGTCACAACCACTAGGTAAAATATAACCTTTTCTCAATGTGTCAACGATAGTCTTTTTATATAGTTCAATACTTACTTTATTAAATTCTTTAGATGCATCTAATATTAACTTCGCTATTTTTAAGTCACTTAAATTTTCGTAAATAGCTTCACTTGAATTTTCTAATAAGTAGAAAGCTGTACTTTTATTAAATGCCATAAGAATTTCATCGTTAGAGTAAATCATATTTTAATACCTCCTTTTATAAAACAACAGATGGAATCATTAGTGTGTCATAAAACACAAGTATTCTAAGGTAGCCTCGAATATACATTGCAAACTAATTTGACATAAGAATTAATAACAGCCTATTTCCTTAGTTGGAGATAGGTTCATGTTTTGATGTGAGATTTCGAAGTCTTTATACATCAGAGTTTTAAGTTCGCCCCTTTATTTCAAAACGATTCAATTCTTTGTCTATTGAGTCTTTCCATTCAATATAATTGTTTGTTTTGCATAATTTAAAAGTACACTCAATAAATCATACAAACAATCAATGGTACCATTGTTTGAGTATAAATACCTTTTAACGTTGCTATATTGTTTTATAGTAAGCGGGACTACTTGTATGGGTTTCCCTAACCAAGTAAAGCTTGACCACTATTTAAAAGCAAACGGTGCAGGTGATTTGAAGATTAAGATTGATCGTTGTGAATTTCTGCAAAATGCGAACTTAATTGGTGCGGCGGTTAATTATCAAAATACAACAGATTAGAGCAATAATTGAGATAAATGGAAGATAGCTTACGAATTTAAATTTTAAGTGACTAGATTCATTTATGGATTAACTAATATTAATCAATTTCAATTTATTTTTATTGGACGGCATTAGAAATGAAAAATTAATTTATCTTCTAATGTCTTTTTTTGTACCTGTTTGATGATAAAAATGTCGTTTTTATGCGGTTTTATTGCTATAATGATAAAATATCAACATTATTAAGAATAAAATATAAAACATTAATGTTTGCGGAAATACAGGTAAAATACTGTTTTAACGGTGTTTATATAATGTTTCTAATAAACATTATAATTTGAATATTTTGAGATTATTTTAAAATTATATATTTTTTGATAATGTAAGCGGATACTTTAATGTCGTTAATATGCTCTTTTAGTCAGAAACATAGTAACCACTGTCATAAAATATTGATATGATAAAGACATCAAATGACATTAAGTAATTAATGGCAATAATTAGGAGGGGTTTGAGGGGTTTGAGGGGTTTTATGAGAAAATTGTTGGCGAAAAGTTGTTTAGCATTGACACTTAGTTCAGTTTTATTATCGTCTGCAGCATCATTAGTTAAGGTAAATGCTGAAGAAGGTAAAGTAATTAATATTTATTCATGGAATAATGAATTTCGTGACCGTGTAACGGCAGTTTATTCTAAAGTAGAAAGTACATCTGAAGATGGAACCGTAACAAAATTAACAGATGGTACTGAGATTCACTGGATTGTAAATCCTAATCAAGATGGTGTATATCAACAAAAATTAGACGAGGCATTATTAAGACAAGCAGACGCTAGTGCCGATGAAAAAGTAGATGTTTTCTTATCTGAAACTGACTATGTTAATAAATACGTTGACGAAGCAGTTGATGTGGCAATGCCACTAATGGATTTAGGCATTGATCCAGAAAAAGACTTAGCGGATCAATTTGACTTCGCTAAAGCAACACCTTCTGATCAAAGTGGCGTTCAAAGAGGATCTACTTGGCAAGGAACACCAGGGCTATTAGTGTATCGTCGTGATATCGCTAAAGAAGTATTCGGAACCGATGACCCAGCAGAAATTGCTAAAAAGACTGAAAATTGGGATGTATTAAAACAAACAGCAGAGGAATTAAAAGATAAAGGTTATCATGTTTTCTCTTCTTATGCTGATACTTTCCGTTTATATGGTAATGCGATTGAACATCCATGGGTTGAGAAAGATTCAACTGTTATAAATGTCGATCAAAAAATTCTTGATTGGATAAATGATTCTAAAGAATGGAAAGACGCAGGCTATTTTGATGAGACAGTAAAAGCGCAATGGAATGATGATTGGAATAAAGCGATGAGTTCAGAATCTAAATCATTTGCTTTCTTATTACCAGCTTGGGGTATTGACTTCGTATTAAAACCGAACTGGAATGGCGAAGCAAATTCTTGGGCAGTAACTACACCTCCTCAAGAATTTAATTGGGGTGGTTCTTACATTCATGCAGCTGCTGGAACAGATAATGTCGAACATGCAAAAGAAATCATCATGGAATTAACAGCAAATAAAGATAACTTAATGAAGATTTCTAAAGAGTACTTAGACTTTACCAATACTAAAAGCGGTATGAAAGAAGTAAGTGAAGATGATACCTTCTCACATGAATTCTTAGGTGGACAAAATCCATTTACTTACTTTACACCTGTTGCCGAAAATATTAAAGTAGCACCATTATCAGCTTATGACCAAGCGTGTGTGGAAGAAATTCAAAATACATTTGGCGATTACTTCCAAGAACAAGTTACATTTGATGAAGCAAAAGCAAACTTTGAAACTGCGATTAAAGAACGCCATCCAGAAATTACTGAAATTAAATGGCCAGAATAATCAAGTAAAATAATATTTAATAAGGCGAAGTAAGCAGTCGATAACTTGCTTTACTTCGCTTTATTTCTTGGAGGGAATGAAGCCAGCGATTGCGGTTCAATCCATTTTCGTTTTCGTAGGAGCATGGAATAATTACTTTATTCCAGCATTGATTATTGACTCAAAAGACAAAATGACTGTGCCAGTTTTAATTGCGACTTTACGTGGAGCGGACTTTATGAACTTCGATATGGCGAAGGTTTATATGATGATTGTGGTTGCTATCATTCCTATTGTGATTGTTTATCTGTTGTTATCTAAGTACATCATTGCTGGTGTTACTTTAGGAACTGTGAAGGAATAAAAATATATAGAGAAAGAGGTTCGTTATAGATGAAAAAAAGTTCAAAGAAATGGTTGTCTTTATTATCGATTATGGCATTAGGTAATTTAACACCGATTAATATCTTAGCAGAGGATTCAACAAGTGTGGAAGAAACATCGATTGAAACACAAGAAGTTAAATCAGACGATTCAACAACGACAGAAAGCTCAAATGAAGGAACATCTAAAGTGGAATACGCTAGTGAGTACCTTGAAAAATACCAAGAGCAAGGAGTTAACTTTGAAGAGTATGGCTTTGTATGGGGCGATGAATTTGAGGGAGATCAACTAAATCGTGATGATTGGAATGTTGAATTGCATGAGCCTGGTTGGGTAAATGAAGAGTGGCAAGAATATATTGATGATGAAAAAGTTTTACAAGTAAATGATGGAAAATTAGTAATTCAACCAGTAAAAGAGTCAGTTGATGGTCAAGACCTGTATTATTCTGGTCGTGTTAATACACAAAACAAACAAAATTTTAAATATGGTTTTTTTGAAGCGAAAGTAAGAGTCCCTAAAGGGCAAGGCTATTTACCTGCATTTTGGTTGATGTCTGCAGATGAAAATGTCTATGGACAATGGCCGCGTGCTGGTGAAATTGATATCATGGAAATACATGGTAGTGATACGACTAAAAGTTATGGAACAATCCATTACGGTAATCCACATCGTGAAAGTCAAGGCGAAATGCAATTGACTAAAGGCGATTTTAACGAAGAGTATCATATATTTGCACTCGAATGGTTACCTGGAAAAATCAATTGGTTTGTCGATGGCCAATTGATTCATTCTGAAAGCGAATGGTATTCAAAGACAGAAGGACAAGGTGAAATTACCTACCCTGCGCCATTTGATTCAGAATTTTACGTGACTTTAAACTTAGCGGTAGGTGGTAGTTGGATTGGCTATCCAGATGATTCAACTGAATTTGAAGGACAATCCTTTGATATTGATTATGTCAGAGTTTATCAAAAAGAAACTTATGATGAAAATGTTAAAAAACCTTTACAAGAATTTACTGCACGTGAAGCCGATGAATCAGGCAACTACATTGTTAATGGTGATTTTTCAGAAAGCGAAGAATTATTGGATGAAGACAATTGGGTTTTCTTGACCACGCAAGGTGGCGAGGCAGAAGCGAGTATTGCAGATAATCAGTTATCGATTAATACCACTTCTGCGGGCGAGGTGGATTATAGTGTGCAGTTAGTTCAAGCTAATTTGCCAATGGAACAAAATTATCAATATCAAGTTAGCTTCACGGCTTGGAGTGACCAAGAACGTTTGGTTAAAGTGAATCTGACCGGTCCAGATAATGGTTATATTCGTTATTTTGAGGAACAAGAACTTGAATTAACCTCAGAACCACAAATGTTTGAGTTTGAATTTACAATGAATGAAGCTTCAGATGAAAATGGACGATTAGAGTTTAATCTAGGAGCCTACGATGAAGCCTCTCCATTTTACTTAAAAGGCGTCAGTGTGAAGCGTTTAGAAAAAACTGAAGCTTCTGATACGGCCGAAAGTAAAACCGTATTATCAGATGGTAATTATGTTTATAATGGTAAATTCCAAGAGGGTGACTATCATATTGGTTTTTGGCAATGGGACGGTGGTTCAATTGAAGAAGCTATTTCTCCGTTGGAAGACGGTCGCCGTTTAATTATTGCTGGAGGTAAGGAGAGTACCTTAATGCAAGAGCAGCTACCATTAGATGCTGGGGTAGAGTATGAATTTTCCCTAGATATTGAAGCTGAAGAAGACTTTACACTTAAAGGTAAGATTGGTGAATCTACATTCGAGTTACCTGTAGAAAAAGGGTTAAATCCTTATCGTTATAGCTTTACTTTAGAGGAGAATCAGATCGATAATACCGATCTAATTCTAAACTTTGATAATGTGAATGAAGTCAGAGTCGATAATGTAAAAGTGCAAGAAAATCGTTTAATTAAAAATGGAAGCTTTGATGCGGGCTTAACGGGTTATAATGCATTTATTGATGCTTCTGCTAATGCAACGGTTGTGGTGGATAGCTTGAATGAGGACAATGCAGCTGATTTTACGATATATAATACAGGAGACCAAGCTTGGAAAATTCAATTGATTCAAGAACAAGTTCCTTTAATAAAAGGGAAGACTTATCGCTTAACCTTTAAGGCCAAAAGTAGTGTGGATCGTAGTATTATGTATGCTTTGCAACGAGATGGGAAATCTGATGATGTTTGGACGACTTATTTGCCAGAACAGATTGTTCCTTTAAAGGCTGACTATCAAGAGTATAGTTATGAATTTGCGATGGAAGAACCAGATGATTTGCAAGCGATGTTGAGTATTTCGTTAGGTGCTGTGGAAGATAAAGTTATCGAACAAGAACATCGCGTAGTGATTGACGATATCGAACTAGAAGAAGTAAACTAAAGAAAAGACAATAAATGGAATGAAGTTGAGGTGTTAAAATGAATCCGTTGAATGATAAATGGATTATGAATTCCGATTTAGAACAAATCGGGATAAAGCACCGCAAATTATCGGAAGAGTATTTATTTTATAAAGCGGTAGCAGATGGCAATTTGGGTGCGATAGATAAAAATTTACGAGCAAATAAATTTATTGAAGCGGTAAAAACTGATCCAGAATGGCTATTGTATTTTGGATTGATTGCTCTTATCATTTTTGCAGTATTCATGGGAGTGACAACAAACTCTTTTCATTGGACACATCTGATTGTCCGATTAATTACTTCAATTACGCTTGTATTCGTATGGAATTGGTTGAAATAAGATAACTAATGATTGTTGAATAAATCAATTGTTAGAAGTTATCTTAACTAAATTATGAAAAGTTTCTAAAAATTCAGGTAAAACACTAATTTAACAGTGTTTTACCTGATTTCTTGTTATTTTCAGTTTCTTACTATTGCTTGCGTTATATGTAACTATTATAAAATAAATGCTTATTACAGGGAAAGTATTAACCACTTAAAGTATCTTTTTCAAGCAGGCGATGAATTGAAGAGTTAGGTGTACATGATGTGCGAGCCTGCGGGATCAGGCAAGTCTACTCTAGCGAAGAAATTTGAAAGAAACGGCATAATTATACTTTCTTATGATACAGAATCGTTTAAAAGGGGATTATTGGTTCATCCACTACCACAAGAAATTCAAGGAGAAATTAAAGCTTATTTAGATACTATGCTAATTTTACTAATTAAACAAAATAAGGATATCGTTCTAGATTATTCTTTCTGGTCGGTAGGTAGCAGAAGAGAGTACCTTCAATTATTAAAACAGTTTGGGATTAAACCACTTATTTTATATATTGAGACACCTAAAGAGATTGTCCTGGAACGCCTTCGCCTAAGGACTGGTAAGCATCCAAATGATATTATTTTAAGCAAGGAAACAACTTCTCAGTATTATGACCAGTTTCAAAAGCCCAGTCTTGAGGAAGCAGAAGTCATAGTAGTTAAAGGCTATTAATCGTTTTTATAAGCGCTTTTTTAAGAACTCACTACTCACTCGAAATTATAGAATACCTAACTAGGCATTCTTACTTCAGGCTGTATCATTGGAGTGTGCGTTCTTTTATATGTATAGTATAAGTAGACACTAGAACTTGAAAGGATTGAAATGTATGACTCAAAATCTAACACCAGAACTAGTCTATTATGCTGGCAATCAATTATTAGAAGGTCCACACTGGGATGAAGAGAACAATTTACTATATTTCGTATCGATTGAAGATCAGATGATTTATCAATTTAATGAAAAATCAACTGAGATACAGACTTATCCAACTAGTGGCCCGGTAGGAGCCGCTGTACTGACAGAAGGTGGCTATATTCTTTCAGCTGAAAAGGATGGCTTATATTCCATTGATCCTGATACTAAGAAAAGAACCTTTCTAATGCAACCGAACACGGATGACCGTTTACGTTATAATGATGGGAAATTGGATCCAAAGGGGCGTTTCCTAATCGGCACCATGGGTTATGGTGAAACGCTTGAAGGAGCAGCCAGTTTGTTTGTGATTGATAATGGACACTATAAGGAAATTCTGACAGATTTAACATTATCAAATGGACTCGGTTGGTCTGCGGATGGCAGGACTTTCTATCACATCGATACACCGACGAATAAAATTCATAAATATGATTATGATTTAATGACTGCCGATCTCTCGAACAAGCAAATGGTTGTGGAGATTACAGATGGTGGTTCACCGGATGGCATGTGTGTCGATTTAGATGGGAATTTATGGGTTGCTGAATACGGTGGTAAGAGAATTTGTAAATGGGATAGCCAAACGGGTGAACAATTAATTGAAATCCCGATGCCAGTTTCTAACATCACGTCTTGTTGTTTAGGCGGTAGTGAGAAAGAATATCTTTATATCACGACAGCCAAAGAAGACGGTGAAGCTTTATCAGGTGGTTTATTCAAAGTGAAAATCAGATAATTTTAACACGACTGTTCCTTATAAAAAGGAGCAGCTTTTTTATGTAGTCGATGAGTGAGGGAACTAGCTACCTGCCGATTGTTCGTGCCAAATTGGCAGTTGGGGACCCTAGAATCTTCCGATAATTTAAATGGAAAAGCTTACTAACTGACCATCTTTCATGATATAGTATTCTAGATAAAACTAACAAGGAGAGATTCAATGCCAGCTGAATACACGATTAAGGCAATCAAACGCATTGAGCAAGGTGTCTTAAAACAGTTTCTTTATGAAGCAATTTTTAACCAGCTTCTGATAACCTGATTCCATTTTCAGCAATTGAAAGGCCTGATTTAAGTAAGTATATCTCTAAGTTTGGTCAACAGTAAGGTGATTATGCCTTTGGAGCGTTCGCTGGAGCAGAAATTGTTGGTTTAGTATGAGTTCGACTCGTTAAAGGTTATGGACACATCGACAAGGACACACCAGAATTGAATATTTCGGTACTAGAAGGGCATGGGGCAAACAATTAGGACAATCACCAATTAACCATATGCTTCATAAGTTAGCAAAAGAAGGCTATCAACAGTTAGCCTTATCCATTCAAAAAGCTAACAGAGCCGTCACACTTTATCATGCACTTGGTTTCGGGGTTCATTCTGAAGATGAAGAGACAAAAAAGATGGGCTATTTTCTTTAATACTTCGTCAGCTTATGAGGTCGCATAGATGAAGAGTAGCCCTATTGTGTTCGTGATATTGCATTGGATAATTGTTTAGCCTATTATTTAGTGTCATTGAAAGGGGAGATTAGATGCATGATTTCGTCGCTTTGGACGTGGAGACGGCCAACCGCAATCGTTATAGCATTTGTTCCATCGGGATGGTTAAGTTTAAAGATGGAGATATTTTAGATACTTATTATAAATTAATTAATCCGGATGAGAGTTTTTCGTTAGAGAATATTAGAATACATGGAATCCAGGAGCATGAGGTGATTACGGCGCCACGTTTTTATAATTTGTCATACGAAATAGAGCAGTTTATCGGTGGTCGACCGGTCGTGGCTCATAATGCGACGTTTGATATGGGGGCTTTGAAAGATAATTATAATCGTTATGGCTTGGATATTGCGCCTTTAAAGTATGCGTGTTCTTATCAGTTAGCAAGAGCAGTGCGTAAGAATTTTTACAACTATAAATTAAGTACGATTTCTAATTATTATGGAATTCCTTTAACGCATCATGATGCCTTATCGGATGCTAGGGCTGCCGGGCTGATTACCTCTAATTTTATTCATGAAAATCGTTTTGTAAATTTAGATCAATTAGTGCGTTTTGCAGGCTATCCCAACTATGGTATCTTGGGTGGTAATGGTTTTAGAAAAGGACGTAGTCGTTAGAGTGAACATAAAAAAACCCACTTTTGGATTGTATCCAGTGGGTTTTTTGCTCGTGGTTTAGTTAACGATATTTGTTGGCTTTCCGTCTAAGAAAGCTAAGGTATTATCAAAGGCAATATGGGCACGTAAGACCATGGCTTCATCAGTAAGATAAGCAACATGAGGTGTCAAAACGGCGTTTTTAGCTTTCAATAAGGGATAGTCCGCTGGAATTGGAGGTTCCATATCAAAGACGTCAATCCCTGCTCCAGCAATTTTATCAGCATTTAATAATTCGGCTAGCGCATCGTTATCAATGATTGGGCCGCGCGCACAGTTAATTAAAATGGCAGATTCTTTCATTAGTTCAAGTTTTTCTCGTGAAATAGTGCCACGAGTCGAATCGCTGAGAGGTAAATGAATTGAGACGATATCACTTTGCGCCATTAATTCATCAAGACTTACGTATTCAATACCTAAGTCGATTGCTTCTTGTTTTTCGCTACGATTATAGCCAATTAATTTAGCGCCAAAAGCTTTAAATAACTGAGCTGTCATTAAACCGATTTCGCCGGTACCGACAATTCCGACTGTTTTACCTTTAATTTCACGACCTTGGATTAAGCCAGGAAAAGCGTCTGCTTTACGAATGTCTGCGTCGCCTGCAGTCAGCGAGCGGTAAACATCAAGGGTTAAACCAATCACTAATTCAGCAACGGCTTGGTTAGAATAGCCGGCTGCATTTGAAATCGCGATGCTTTTCGCTTTAGCAGCGGGGCCGTCTACGTGGTCGACGCCAGTAAAGGCAACGTTAATTAGTTTAAGGTCGTCTAATTTTTCAATGACTTCGGCTGGGTAAGGGTTATTGGCAATCATGACAATGTCTGCGTCTTGGCTGCGTGCGTATAACTCCTCTGGATCGGTGGTTTTATCTGTGTAGTAGTCAAATTCATGGCCATGATCCTTGATTTTTTGACCTAATTCTTCAATTAATGCGTCTGGAACGCGCAATGGTTCTAATAATTTTACTTTCATTGATAGCTTCCTTCCTCATAACATATTAGGCAATATTGGCGAAAATCTAAGAAAAGAGTATACTTATCTAGTAAACCGCCAATTTGCGTTATTACCATTATATCAGATAATCCATTATAGGATGGCTTAATAGTAGGTAAAGGTAACAGCTGAATTGGACAAAGACTAATTTGGAGAGAGAAACATGGTATTATTTAAAGCTGAAAAAGTAACAGAGGCGATTACGAGAATTGTGATGCCTTATGTCTGTGCTTATTTAATAGAAGGAAAGGACCGAGCCGTCTTAGTGGACACTGGCTTTGGTTATGGCGATTTAAAAGCCTTTGTCGAAGAATTGACTCAGTTGCCATATGACGTTCTATTAACGCATGCTCACCCTGATCATGCCGGAGGGAGCGCTCAGTTCGAGAAGGTGTATTTAAACCCAAGAGAATTTATTGCGGCACAAAGAGATTGTTCGATTGAGAATCGACGGGCCATTCGTCAATATGTCACACGTAAATCTGGCGTGTTGGAAGACAAAGTCGAATTATGGCAGCCACAAAGACAAGCAGATTTTACGCCTTTAGAAGAAGAGGATGTGTTTGATCTAGGTGGGCTGAGTTTGTTGCCGGTCTTAGTGCCGGGACATTCTCAAGGGATTATGTGTTTTATTATTAAGGAAGAGCGGGTGGCTATTTTTGGTGATGCGTGTTCGGATCCCACTTTATTGAATTTAGATGCAAGCACCTCCATTAGAGAACATTTGAAAGGTCTATTGCATTTAAGAAGCTTTGAGGGGCTGTTCGACCATGTCTTAATCAATCACACTGACTTTCACATTGCTAAAGAGGTACTGGCGAATAATATATTACTAGCTCAGAATATTATTCATGGCGTTGATGACAAAATTCGGATTCGTATGTCAGGTAAAGTGTCTTATTCAGCCCGACCGAATCGACTGAAGAATAAGTATCAAATGGTTCCTGTGGGAAATATTATATATACAGAAGAAAAGTTATGATTTACTTAACTTTTTGTTTACTTTTATCTAATGTTGTAGTAGATTTAAAACTGTAATATAAATTACTATATTTAGAAAGGAGAATTATTGATGTACAATTTATTACTAGGCAACACTCAAATGAAATTGAATAGTCGAACTCCTTTCGTGGTTAATGAAATCTAGCCTTGCTGGACTGTAGGTAGCTAAATTTTTGTTAACATTATTTTCTGCAACTATGTCTATTAACCTAGGCCTACGCAAAAGGAAGAGTTTACTTCTGGATGTGTAGGCCTTTTTGTGCAGAAAAATAACGGGCCACGAGAGAAAGAGCAGTAAGAAAGAGAGGCAGTTTATAGATGTTATTAGCTTTATGGCAGTATGTAAAAAAACATCCGATCGTTTATATCTTGGGCGGGTCTTTGGCAGTTATCTCAAGTCTTTTATACTTGATCCCCAATTATTTAATCCAATTATTTGTGGACGCGATTGTCCAAAGTACATTAACGATACCGGATTTAACGAAATATTTATTAATTTATGCAATCACGATGGTTTTAATTTATTTAACCGAAGCAGGCTGGGTGATTTTAATTTTTGGCCAGTCAATGAAATATCAAAAAGAATTAAGAACAAGTATGTTTCGTCACCTTCTAACGCTAAGAGCGCCGTTTTATGAACGACTTCGTTCTGGTGACTTAATGACGCGTATGACGACAGATATTGATTTTATGGGGCAATCGATCGGCTATGGTTTCATGTTAATCGTGGCAGACGGCGCGTTGATGCTCGGTGTGTTAGCAATGATGATCGCGACGATTTCTTGGCAAGCGACTTTATTGAGTTCGATTCCCTTGGTGGTCTTTGGTTTTATTGTCTATCGTTTGGGGATGGAAGTAGACAAACGCTATGAGAAAAGTCGAGATGAAGTTGCCCAATTAAGTAACGAAGTCTTAGAAGTAGTAGATGGGGTACGTGTCATGCGTGCCTATGGTAAAAAGGAATTAGAGCAAGCACGTTTTCAAGAAAAAACCGAAAAAGTGATGGGTAAAGCAAATGATTTAATTTGGATTAATGGTGCCTTTCGTCAAGTAGCCCGCGTCTTTTCCGGCTTATCCATTGCGATTGGTTTATTATATGGCGGTTACTTAGTGGGTGAGGGGCAAATGACAATTGGTGAATTAGTGACCTTTCAAATTTACTTGAGTTATTTAAATGGCTCTATTTGGGGGATGTCTGATTTAGTGGCAGTCTACCAACAAGGGAAAGTTTCATACCGTAAAATTCATGAATTAGAAACAGCAGATGATTTAGTCGAAAAGGATGGCGAACTTGCGATCAGCCAAATCGATAGTATTCAATTTGAAAATTATCTGTTTGCTTACCCCGACGATTTGAATGCAACCTTAGCCGATGTGTCCTTTACTTTAAATAGAGGAGAAACGCTAGGTATCGTAGGTAAAACGGGGAGTGGCAAGTCGACGTTGATTAAACAATTATTGAGGCAGTATCCAATTAGTCAACAAGGGTCTATCTTAATTAATCAAGAAGCCATTAGACAATATAAAGTGGCAGATTTAGAACAGTTAATCGGCTATGTCCCACAAGAACATATTTTATTCTCAAAAACAGTGCGCCATAATATTGAGTTTGGTAATGCTGAAGCTGACGAATCAGGGTTTAACGCTGCCATTCAAACGGCGGACTTCGAAAAAGATATTAAGAATATGAGTGAAGGTCTTGAAACTTTAATTGGAGAAAAAGGTGTGGCAATTTCTGGAGGTCAAAAACAAAGAGTATCTATGGCTCGTGCGATGATACGTGAACCAGAGTTACTTATCTTAGATGATTCATTATCAGCGGTTGATGCAAAGACTGAACAAGCGATTATCGCAAATATTCAGAAAGTGCGTAATAATAAAACGACGATTATTGTGACTCACCGTTTATCTGCTGTATCGCATGCGGATCATATTCTTGTCATTGAAGAGGGTCGTATTACTGAATCAGGGACACCACAAGAACTGCTTGCCTCTAAAGGTTGGTTTTACAAACAACATGAAAAACAACAAATGGAGGAGGTAGATTATGACAACATTTAATCGCTTATTAACGTATGTACGTTATCGAAAAGTGAGTTACAGTATTGGAATCGTTTTATTATTAATATCGGCCGGCTTGTCGATTTATGCACCTATTTTGGGAAGTCAGTTAATTAACTATGTCTCTGAGCAAACACAAGCAAAAGCTGTAATCGAATGGCCAGTGTTAGTTCAATTATTTTCGTATTATTTGGCTTTCGTTTTTACGAGTGCAACTATCGGCTATGCAAGCTATATCATTTTAGCTTATGCATCCAATGATATTGGACGAATCATTCGGAACCAAGTTCATGAACATATGCAAGAATTGCCTATTTCATATTTTGATGATAAACCCGCCGCGAAAATTTCTGCACGGATTGTAAACGATACGGAAGTTTTAAGAGAGAATTTTTATCAAAACTTTTCAACCCAAGTGTTACTCAATGGTGTTCAAGTGGTTGGAACGTATATTGCTTTATTCTTAGTAAGTAAGCCAATAGGCTTAGCGATGTTAGGTTTAATTCCGATTTTTATTATTTGGCAGTTAGCTTATATGAAATTGGTTCAGCCACTCAACCATCGTTGGCGAGAGTCGGTTAGTGAAATGAATAGTCAAACGGCTGAAATTGTACAGGGAGCTTCAATTGTTCAATTGTTTCACCGTCAACAATCAATGGAAGATGAATTTGAAAAAACAAATCAAGAGTGGTTGGAATCGCGTAAAAAAACAAACTATATTGATTCAACTTTAACGTGGAATATCGCAGGCTTATTGAAGCATCTTGTGACTTTATTTGTGATGATGTACCTTGGTACGCGTTTTTCGAATGGAGTATTAGGTTATTCAACGGGTATTTTATTTATATTGATTGACTATGTGTCACGTATATTTGATCCTATAAGTATGATTGTTCGTTTAATGACGATGCTCCAACAAGCGCTTGTGGCTGGTCATCGAGTGTTTGAACTGCTAGATACACCGGTTGAAGTAGATAGCCAAGCGACTTTAGCCGTCGGTGAAGGTGTAGTGAGCTTTGAGCATGTCAACTTTGGCTATAAAGAAAACCATCAAGTGTTGAAAGATATCAATTTCACTGTCAAGAAAGGACAAACAGTTGGTTTAGTTGGTCATACAGGCTCAGGAAAGAGTTCGATTATTAACTTATTGTTTCGTTTCTATGATCCACAAAGTGGACAAGTACTCATTGATGGTCAGAATATTTATGACTATAGTCGTGAAAGTGTTCGAGATAAAATGGGGATTGTTTTGCAAGAACCTTATTTATTTACTGGGACAATCGCGAGTAATATTAGTATGAATGATGAAACAATTACTGAAGAGACTATCCTTGATGCGATTGATAAAGTCGGAGCAAGACCAATGATTGATAAATTGGAAAAAGGGATTTATACCGAAGTTGTTGAAAAAGGGCAATCATTGTCGTCTGGAGAAAGGCAATTGATTTCTTTTGCACGTACATTGGCCAGTGATCCTAAAATTCTAATCCTTGATGAAGCCACTTCTCATATCGACTCACAAACAGAAGAAGTGATTCAACATGCGATGAATGTCGTAAAAGAAGGGCGTACAACATTTATTATCGCCCATCGATTATCAACGATTCAAAATGCTGATCAAATAATTCTACTTGATCAAGGCGTGATTCGCGAACAGGGTAATCACCACGAACTACTGACGTTGAATGGCCAGTATGCCGAAATGTTCCGAATGCAAGGGAAAGTTTCAACCGTTATTTAATAAAAAGAAGCCAAACTGTTTGCTTTTATTAGCAAACAATTTGGCTTTTCTGATTTTAATGATGTAGTTATTGGTCGTCAGCTTCTTCAGCAATATCAGCGAAATGATGCGTTTGATTATAAGCTAGTATTTGGAAATGTCCGTCACTATATTTAACGATCGAAACGGATGCGTTATTAAGTGGGTCGTTTTCTGAAAAATCAGCAACTAAACCATGAAGTAAGTTACGAATAGTCATGCCGTGGCAGACAACCAGAATGTTCTGGTCAGTTCCAGCATGCTTGTTTAATAATTGTAACAAACCATTCTCTACTCGGTTCCAAAATTCTGCATAATTTTCAGCGTGTTTATATGGGTCGAGTTCTTTGACTGCGTTTAATGCAGCTTCCACTTGTAAATCATTTCCAGCTGGTAGGCCATGTTTTAAACGAACGTTGTTTTGAACGTCGTCCCAAACTTGACGAGCATCTAAACCTTCAAAAAATCCAAAATGAACCTCGCGAAATTCTTTCATTGGAACAATTTTTAAATGATCAGCCTGTTGATTTTCTTTTAAAATAATTTGCGCGGTTTCAATGGTACGCATTAAATCACTTGAATAAACAGCATCGAACGTGACGTTGGTTAAGCCTTTGCCACTTCTGTGAACATCCGTGATGCCTCGATCCGTTAATGGGGCATTTGCCCAGCCTTGCATACGACCATAAAGATTAAGATATGTTTCACCATGACGCATAAAATAAAAAGTTACACCTTTCGACATTAAAAAAAACCTCCTACAATAGTGTTCTCCCTTATTATAGCCTTTGTATTGTTACATGTCTAAGCAAAGACAAATTTATCAATTTTACTTTAAATCGCACGGCTTCGAGTGCATTTTAAAGTGGAATATGGTAATCTGAAAGAGTTATAAAAGTGTGAAGGAGATGAGACAATGGAAGTCGAACAACCTACACTAGGGGATCGCCTGCTTAAAACATTTCAAGTCAATAAGCAGCAGTTGCAGTTTGGAACGTATGCAGCAGAGTTATCATTCTATATAATTTGGGCAATTGTACCGATTATGCTAGCACTTGCTAACGTCATCGCTATACTACCTTTATCTGAGCAAGACATCATCTTTTACATTGAAAGAGCCTTGCCATCAGAAGTTGAGACTGTATTAATGCCAATTTTGGAAAGTTATCTAGATAACACCAGTACTGGGGTATTTTCTTTGGGGTTGGTTATATCCCTATGGCCAGCATCTAATGTGTTTAATACATTGCAAAGAGTGCTCAATACGATTTATAAAGCGGAGCCTCGTAAGAACTTTTTCTTAGCACGTGGTTTTGCTTACGCCTTTACCTTGGCCATCGTGGTCGTGTCTGCGGCTTTGTCATTCTTGATGATTTTTGGTGAAACAGTGATTGAGATGTTACAAAGTGTCTTTCATCTGGATTTATTCTTTTGGAATTTTTTCATTGAACAAGGGAGTATCATTGCGCTATTAGTCTTTTTCTTAATGCTGACAGTGATTTACCATTTTATCCCCAACGTTAATTGGCCGTTTAAATACTCGCTACCAGGGGCATTATTTTCAGTCATTGGCTTCATATTAGTCTCGCAATTATTTAATTTGTACTTATCTTTTGCTAGCAATGCAGCCACAAGTAATAGTACAATTGGAGTTCTAATAGTTGTGATTATTTGGCTCTATTTTAATGCGATGGTTATATGTATCGGTGCCTATATCAACGTCTTCTACCGTGACTTTAAAGAAAAAAGTTATTGGCATTTGGTTGAAGAAACGACAAAATACAAATCATTCAACTCTTATAGTTCAAATTTTCAACACTATAGTGGCGCAATGCCTGGACTTAAACATGAAATTATTAAGAATTTACCAACATCAGTGATTGATCGATCTGATGACGAAAGGAGAACGAGATCTTAGATGACAACTAGACATCAATCTCGACGATTATCCAAATCGAGTGATTCACGTATCGATTATGGAATTATATTAAACGTATTAATTTTAGCTATTATAGGTTTGCTAAGTGTTTATGCGACAACAACTATGATAGAAGGTAGTAATATTACACCGACGCTTTTACATGCTTTATGGTATGCGGTAGGTGCACTTATCGTGATAGTAGTCATTCAATTTGATAGTGAACAATACTGGAAATTGTCTGCTTTCTTATATGGAGGCGGCTTGCTCTTGTTAGTGTTGGTCTTGTTCCTTTATGACCGCCAAATGGAATCGTTAACCGGTGCGAAAAGTTGGTTTATTATTGGGCCATTTTCATTCCAGCCTTCAGAGTTATTTAAGCCTGCTTTTATTGTTTTCTTAGCGAGAGTCGTTACCGAACATAATAGTAAAAATATTCAACGTACTTTGAAAACTGACTGGGTACTATTAGGGAAAGTAGCTCTGTTTTCATTACCACCCGTTATTTTGATTCAACTACAAAATGACTTGGGAACCAACTTAGTTGTTTTAAGTATTATTGCCGGTACAGTCTTAATGTCTGGCGTTTCTTGGAAAATACTTGTTCCATCACTTTCTGTCGTTGTAATCTTTGGTGGAGGTTTGATTGCCTTAGCAGCTTTTTACCCAAATATTTTACTGGATTCTGGCATATTCCAACCCTACCAATTAGAACGTATTAATAGTTGGTTGAATCCATTTGGGGATGCTCAGGGTAATAGTTACCAACTTGCTCAGAGTATTATGGCAGTAGGCTCAGGACAATTAGCAGGTAAAGGATTCGGAATCTCAGAAGTCTCTGTACCTGTTCGTGAGTCAGACTTTATCTTTACGACGATTGCCGAAAGTTATGGCTTCCTTGGTGGATCGGTTTTGCTATTCATTTATTTCTTACTTATTTATCAAATGGTTCAAACATGTTTTGAAACGAAAAATGAATTCTACACCTATATTGCAACAGGTGTTATATCAATGATTCTTTTCCATATTGTTGAAAACATTGGAATGACTATTGGTTTATTACCTATTACCGGGATTCCTTTACCATTCGTTTCACAAGGGGGATCAGCCTTACTAAGTAATATGATTGGTATAGGATTGATTCTATCTATGCGTTACCACCATAGAAGTTATATGTTTTCAAATAATGATCAATTTAATTACGATTAATGACAAACCAAACAGATTGAAACAGCTTCCCAAAGTGTTGCAATTTCTGTTTGGTTTTTTGTATGCAATTCATCGATTGACGGTAATATTTACTAAAGGTATAATGGTTTTAAGGATAAGCGACGATATAACAGAGCTTATGGACTGTTGTAATTAAGAAAGGGTGGAGGATAGATATGATAAAAGAAATCAATCAATTATGGGTTCAAGCGGGTGACAAGATAGATGGAGAAGTAATCTATACAATCGGTTTATCTAGTCAATTACAAGATGAGGTCGGTGATATCAGTTTTGCTAGTATTGCAGATTTAGGGACAATTGAAGCCGACGAGACTTTATTGAATGTAGAAGCTTCAAAAGCAGCAATTGAAATTCCCGCACCATTCTCAGGGACAATTATTGAACGTCACGAAACCGCTGAAGAAACGACTAGTTTATTAGACTCGCCTGATCAAGCTTCAAACTGGCTAGTTCGCATGACAGCAAGTGAAGCAAATGCATTTGCTTCACTATAAGTAACTAAATATAGTTAGAAATAAATAATGACTTCACACAGATTGATGGGTGTGAAGTTTTGTCCTAGTATAAGGGATTATAAAATATAGGTGGACTTATCATGCTTCAGGATACTTGTCTTGGTAGGAAGTAAATTTAAAAGAAAACCTAGTCTCGCTAAGGAAATTCGCCGTGTTGCCAATACGACACATGCTTTCGGGCATCTTCAACGCCGTGTCACCAATAGACACGTGCGCCAGAGTGCTAATCAGACACAGTACTTATATAAAAACCTGACAGAAAAAGGTGTCCATTGTCACGTCGAAGGACGATTAAAGCTTGGTGCTACTATTAAATTATCGTCAAAATCATTGTAGCAGCCACCTTTCATCTGTTCTAAAGTATCGTAAACAAGATGCAAGAGCTAATTCGGTCGCTAAACAACTAGGGTCTCTTTAAGGCCTAATGAAAAAACACGCTCACTTTATTGAAAAGTTGGGCGTGTTTTAATGTTTTACATGGACGACTTCGAACTAATGGAACGCTTGATTAAATCCTTGAAAATCGATAAACTCTCATGATTTTCTAGAAATGTTAATTCTGGATGCCATTGGATGCCGATAATGCTCTGGTTATCATCAACTACTTCAATTGCTTCAATGACATTATCAGGACTCCAAGCGGAGACTGTTAAGCCTTTACCTAATTCTTTGATTGCTTGATGATGAATTGAATTGACATAGCTGTTATTGTCAATGATTTCAGCAATATGCGTGCCAGATTTTACTTTAATCGAGTGAGTGGAAAACTCTGGTTGAGATCGTTGAACGTGTTGAATCGTAATTGATTCATCTTCGGATAAGTCTTGTAGTAAGCTTCCTCCTAAAACCACATTTATTAACTGTAAGCCACGACAGATACCTAAAATTGGTTTTTTCTGGCGAATCGCTTCTTTGACTAAAGCGACTTCACATTTGTCTCGTTCAGGTGAAGTTGGTCCAATTACTTTTCTAGGTTCTTCACCATACAACATTGGGGTCACATCTTGTCCGCCAGTCAGTAAGAGCCCATCAATTAATTGGATATATTCTTTAGCAAAAGTAGCATCATTAATGGGAATAATAATGGGTGTGCCTCCTGCCAGACTGATGGCAGTTGAGAAGCCAGTAGAAGAGTAATTAATTTTGAATGCTTCAAAATCATCGTTTTTAAAAGCAGATGTATTGCCTGTAATACCTATAATAGGGTGTGTCAATCAAATGCTCCTTTCTGTAAGCAGTTATAAACCTATTATAGCCTAAGAAGAGTGAAAATCAAACCCAAAATTAAAACTTGATGAGAAAGAAAGGGGTGTTTTTCCTTTTTTGTAAAAAAGTGACGGTGCTTTTAGTAATTTACTGTGAATTAAGTTATAATGTTTCAATGAAGCAAGGAGTGATGGCGTGGATTACCAAAAAGCGATACAAGATGTCAAAAAAGGAAATTTGAAGGCAGTTTATACGATTTTCGGGTCAGAATTGTTTCTACAACAGGAATTTCTGCAGATTTTATTGAATCAATTCGGCGAGGCTGACAATTTAGATATGGCAAAAATTGATTTAAGCGAGCAATCACTTGATGCTGCATTAGATGAAGCAGAGATGTTTTCTTTTTTTGCTGAATATCGACTTATAATTGTAGAGAACGTCCAGTTTTTGAATGCAAATTCGAGTCAAAAGTTATCAACGAGTGAAGAAAAACGTTTGTTAGATTATATCAATAATCCGAACGAAGCCTCTGTGATTGTGTTTGTTATACCTTTTGATCAAGTGGATAAACGAAAAAAATTAACAAAAGCTTTTCAAAAGCAAACTGCTTTTATTGAAGTGAATCCTCTGAAAGAACAAGAGGTTAGCCGCTATATCCAACGTTATATTGAAGGGGAACAGTTAAACATCACCCGAGAAGCCAGTCAAGAATTGCTTGTGAGAGTGAATTATCAATTAACAGAAGCGATGGGTGAAATTTCAAAACTGAAGAGTTTTAGTTTAACAGGCCAGCCAATTACAATCGATGTTGTGAGAACCTTGGTGCCACGAACGCTTGAGTCCAATGTATTTGAATTAACAGATGCTGTCATGAAGAAAAGAGTGGATAAAGCCGTTCAGATTTATCAAGATTTAATTTTAATGAAACACGAGCCAATTGCCTTACATGCCTTGATAATTTCTCAGTTTAGATTAATTATTCAAAGCAAATTACTGAATCAGCAAGGTTATTTAGAAGCAGATATTGCAAAAGAATTGAGTGTCCATCCTTATCGAGTTAAGTTGGCACTACAATCTGGCCGTCGTTCAAACTTGAAGCCGTTGGCTGAATTTTATGATGAATTAATTGAAGTCGATTATCATATGAAAACAGGTGTTGGTATTAAAGAAACACACTTTTACTTGCTATTAACCAAACTGGTTTCGTTAGCATAATTTTTTTGATGCTTGCAAGGAAACCGAACTTAAACCAGAAAATGAAAGCTTTGAAAAGGAGAAACACGTATGAGTCAAACAATTAGAATCGGTATCTGTGGTTATGGCAATCTTGGTAGAGGAGTCGAACGCTCGATTTCTCAACAAGCCGATATGTCATTAGTCGCAATATTTTCAAGAAGAGGCAAGGCTGGGGTTGAACCGCTTAATCCTTTGACGACGGTAGAACATTTAGATCAAATGATTCATTATCAAGATAAAATTGATGTGATGATTTTATGTGGTGGATCAGCAACCGATTTGCCAGAACAAACACCAATGATTGCGCAATATTTCAATACGATTGATAGTTTTGATACGCATGCAAAAATACCAGAGCACTTTGCTGCTGTTGATAAAATTGCTCAAAAGCATCAGCATGTGAGTATTATTTCAGTCGGTTGGGATCCGGGCCTATTCTCCATGAATCGGGTCTTAGCAGAAACAGTCCTACCTGTAGGTGAGACGTATACATTCTGGGGGAAGGGGTTAAGCCAAGGGCATTCAGATGCTCTTAGACGCATTGAAGGCGTTAAGCATGCCGTTCAGTATACGATTCCTTCAGAGCAAGCGATAAAGCGAGTGCGACAAGGAGAACAACCGAAACTATCCACTGGACAAAAGCATACGCGTGAATGTTATGTCGTGTTAGAAGCTGAAGCAGACGCAGAAGGCATTGAGCAAGAAATCAAAGCAATGCCAGACTATTTTGCCGAATATGAAACCAGTGTTCAGTTTATATCTGAAGCGACATTGCTTGCAGAGCATAATGAAATGCCACACGGTGGAGTGGTTTTAAGAAGTGGTCATACGGGGGAAGAGACTAAACAAACTTACGAATTTAATTTAACTTTAGGATCGAATCCTGAGTTTACCGGAAGTGTCTTAGTCGCTTATGCACGCGCAGCTTATCGAATGAAGCTAAAAGGGCAAGTAGGTGCAAAAACGGTCTTTGATGTAACGCTTAGCGAGCTATCGCCAAAAACACCAGAAACTTTACGAAAAGATTATTTATAAGGAACAAAAAAAGCGTCGAAGCTCACTCGATAAAGAGTGCTTCGACGCTTTTAAATTAGAATTATTTAGATAATAATCCGCTTAAACGAGATTTGTCACGAGCAGCTTTATTCTTGTGAATAAGACCTTTGTTTGCTGTGCTATCAATTTCCTTAACGGCTAATTTAAATAAATCTGCTGCGTTCCCTTCGCCAGTTTCCACTGCATTACGGAAGTTTTTAATTGCTGTACGCATTCCAGCAACGTGAGCACGGTTTACTTCAGATTTACGTACGTCTTGACGAATACGTTTGATTGCTGATTTGTTATTTGCCATGCTAGTCACCTCTTTCCTGTTTATTTGCTATTTAAGTCTGAGACTTAGTCAACAAGAAACATTATACATGAAAACACTACCTATGTGCAATATTAAAAAATCATTTTTGAACAAAATATTAATAATAGTTATTTGATAAAATCAGAAAGATAGGTAGATATTGACGAAAGTGTTATAATAAAGGAGTAGTAAACCTACCTAAATGATGCATAAGAGAGGAAGGTCGAGATGGTGGATTTTAAAGTCGTATCACCTTATGAACCTGGCGGAGATCAACCGCAAGCAATTAAAGAATTAGTTGCTGGATTAAATGCCGGTAAAAAAGAACAAGTCTTACTTGGAGCGACAGGGACAGGTAAAACCTTTACTGTTGCCAATGTTATCCAAGAAGTAAATAAACCAACCTTGGTACTGGCCCACAACAAAACACTAGCTGGTCAATTATATAGTGAATTGCTAGAATTTTTTCCTGAGAATTCAGTTGAATATTTCGTTTCTTATTATGATTATTATCAACCAGAAGCATATGTCCCTTCATCCGACGCTTACATAGAGAAAGAATCGAGCGTCAATGATGAAATCGACAAGTTACGTCACTCGGCATCTAGCGCTTTATTAGAAAGAAGAGATGTCATTGTAGTAGCTTCTGTTTCCTGTATTTATGGACTTGTTAATCCGGAAAACTACCGGGAACATGTATTGTCTTTAAGACAAGGTCAAGAAGTGAGTCGCAATGATGTACTCAGTCGATTAATTGAGATGCAATTTGTTCGTAATGATATCGATTTTCAAAGAGGAACTTTCCGAGTTCGTGGGGATGTATTAGAAATATTTATGGCTTCTCGCGACAAAGAAGTGATCCGTGTTGAATTTTTCGGAGATGAAATTGAAAGAATCCGAACAGTGGATGTCTTAACGGGTGAAATTAAAAGTGATGTGGAACATTACCCCATTTACCCTGCGACTCACTTTGTTGCTAATGATGAACAAACACTTTCAGCTGTTGAATCTATTCGAGCTGAATTAGAAGAAAGATTAATTGAATTACGTGAAGAAAATAAATTATTAGAAGCCCAACGTTTAGAACAACGGACGAATTATGATATTGAGATGCTACTTGAGATGGGATATTGTAGTGGAATTGAAAACTACTCTCGTCATATGGACGGTCGAAAACCAGGAGAGGCACCTTATACCTTAATTGATTTCTTTCCGGATGATTTCTTAATCGTAGTTGATGAATCTCACATGACGATGCCACAAATTCGTGGGATGTATAACGGAGACCGTGCTCGTAAAGAAGTTCTTGTAGATTATGGCTTTAGATTACCTAGTGCTGTGGATAACCGACCTTTAAGACTGGAAGAGTTTGAAGCGAAAGTAAATCAAATCCTATATATTTCAGCTACCCCAGGACCTTATGAGTTAGAACATACAGGCGGCAAATTTATCGAACAAATTATTCGTCCGACCGGTCTATTGGATCCAATTATCGAAGTTCGTCCGATTGATGGACAAATTGATGATTTAGTGAAGGAAATTAGCTTACGTTCTGAGCGTAATGAAAGAGTCTTTATTACGACATTAACGAAGAAGATGTCAGAAGATTTAACAGACTATCTTAAAGAACTAGATATTAAAGTGAAATACTTACATAGTGATATTAAAACGCTTGAACGAACAGAAATTATCCGAGACTTACGTCTAGGTATTTTTGATGTTCTAGTAGGGATTAACTTATTACGAGAAGGCTTAGATGTTCCAGAAGTGTCATTAGTCGCAATCCTGGATGCAGATAAAGAAGGTTTTCTACGTAGTGAACGAGCACTCGTTCAAACGATTGGTCGTGCTGCCCGAAATGAAAATGGACGCGTGATTATGTATGCCAATAGAATTACTAAATCAATGGATTATGCTTTAGCGGAAACTGAGCGTCGTCGTGGGATTCAACAAGCCTATAATGAGAAACACGGCATTGTGCCTAAGACGATTAAGAAAGGCGTCCGTGATTTAATCCGAATCAGTCACGATATCGAATCTGAAGAACGAGAAGAGAATATCTTAAAACAATTTAAAGCTTTATCTCGTTTACAGCGTGAAGAAGAATTGGAACGCTTAACACTAGAGATGAAACAACATGCTAAGGACTTGAACTTTGAGGCAGCAGCAGATCTTAGGGATATCATTATGGAATTACGTGCATCATTCAAATAAGCACTCACATGAAACCAACATTATATAGATAAGTATTCATTTAGGAATGTCTATAGTAATGTTGGTTTTTGCTATTTTAGATAAGTAAATTTTTAATTAAGATACATAAATGAAGTGAGCTTTCTTCCTTCTTATTTATTTTTACTCTATAATTAGGAATCAAGATAACAAATCTTAGAGAAAGGGGATGAATATGAGTAAAACGCAACGTATACCGAGTTTTGATGGCTTAAAAGGTTTAGCGATTGTTTCAATTATTGCCTATCATTTATTTCCATCAGTGATACCTGGGGGCTTCCTCATGGTGAATACATTTCTTGTGATTTCCGGATATTTTTTTGCAAGAAAGATGGAACAAATCCCTGATATTAATTACAAAATAAATTGGTCACGGGTATGGCAATATTTAAAGAAAACAGTCGAACGTTTATTTATACCCGTGTTTTGGATGATTTTATTAGTAGTGGTGGGATTATTGCTTTTCTATCCACAAGAACTCAAGCACATTCAATCGGATGTATTTTCAGGCTTATTTTTTTATAATAATATTTTTCAAATATCTGCTGAACGTTCCTATTTTGTCCAGATGACAAATGCCTCGCCTTTTACGCACCTTTGGTACAATGCATTATACTTACAGTCATTTTTAGTGAGTATTCCCTTAATTTTATTGACTCGTCAGTTGAAATTATCCGTCCAAAGTAAAGCCGTTTTCTGGCTAGTACTTGTCTTGCTGAGTCATTTAATGGTGTGGTATTTATATTCCCCAGGGGAAGATCCTTCACGCGTCTATTATGGTTTAAGTACCCGTTTGTCATCATTTGCGATTGGGATTGCAGCTGCTTATGTCACGCCTTATATACTTAAACTGATTTCGGTCATCAAAGAAAAAAGAGTTTTCTATAATATTATTGGCGTGTTGACGGCTATTGATATGTTGTTCTTGATTTTGATTACAAAGGATCAAGCTGATATTACGTATCATTTGTGGTTACCGGCCTTTAATATCTTTAGTATGATATTAGTTTTCTTAATTAGTGTTAGAACTCAAAGTCTCTCAGTTTGGCTATCTTTACCACCTTTGACTGCAATCGGAAAAAGATCCTACGCTTACTATTTATGGTATTACCCGATTATCGTCTTTATGATGAGCCAATTCCGTATATTTAATGGCAATATGACTTGGATTAATCTAGCTTCTATAGTAGCGATTGCTATAGTGGGTGAATTGTTCTATCGTTTAATCGAACGTCAAGGAATTTATTTCTGGTTTGGATCAAGTTTTAACTTTAAAGAAGATGCCGCAGACCTGAAAAGGATGTTTAAAGAATCTGAGTTTAATAAAAAGAAACTTCTCGCTTTCATTGCTTATATGATTCTGTTGCTGTTATTTGCAATTGGTTTACTCCAAACAGCTAATAATACGCGATTGACTCAGTTTCAACTAGAATATCAGGCTTTTCAAACAGCTACGAACATCCAAGGCGATCCTTATCCTTTAGAAGAGGGGATGATCGAAACCAAAGAACGACTACTAAATGTTGATGATGTTTTAGACACCCATTTATTAGCGGAACGTCCACTTCGTGATTTCCATGAGGAATTAATGAAGATAACAGATGAAGCTCAAGCAGTGAGTGCAGAAGCGCAAAGAATTTACTCAGAAAATCAAGCCGTTTTCAATCAAATCGAAGCAAGTAGTCCATTGACTTTTGAGTTGCTCCCACCTGAAGTCTTACTTTTTGCAAGTGAAGTACCTGTGACTTTCTTCGGAGACTCATTAGTTTTCTTAAGTGGACCCCAAGCCATGGATGTTTTCTTGAATGGTAATCATTTTGGGCAAGCGAATCTTCAAATTTGGGATGCAGTAGACATCATGATTGATTTAATCAACCAAGGTTTCGTTAAAGAAAATGTCGTGATAGTATTAGGAACTAACGCTGGCTTAGATGAAGATGGGATGACTCAACTAATTGAAGCAGCAGGTGAACGTCAATTGTTTTTTGTTAATACAAATTCACGCGTGATGCATATCGATGATGTGAATACAATGATTAAAGAATTTACAAAAGCTTATTCTAATGTACATGAAGTCGATTGGTATAATGCTCAACAGGGACACCCAGAATGGTATGACGGTGATGATATTCATCATAGTCCTGAAGTGGGTAGAGCGAATTTCAATGCCTTAGTTGCGGAAAAGATGTTTGAAGTGCTAGAAAGCGCCAATAATAATTAACCTAAAAATAAATCATTTAATGGTTGCTTTTTGAATGGATTTCATGTAAATTAATTGAGTGTGATAATCACACTGACCCGTGCTCAGTTTTACGAATCACCAACGTATTACTTAGCGTGAGGCATATTAAATAAAGGAAGAGGTGGAATGAGATGGCAATATCAAAAGAACGCAAGAATGAGATTATGAAAGAGTACGCAACTCATGAAGGAGACACTGGTTCTCCAGAAGTACAAATCGCCGTATTAACAGCAGATATTAACTCTTTAAACGGACACATTGGTACTCACAAGAAAGATTTCCATTCATACCGTGGCTTAATGAAAAAAATTGGTCACCGTCGTAACTTATTAGCTTACTTACGTAAGAAGGATGTTTCACGTTACCGTGAATTAATCCAACGTTTAGGTTTACGTCGTTAATTCAATCAATTAAGGATGGCCTAACCGCCATCCTTTTTGTGTATATAGAATACAATCGGATGCAGTCTACTATTCAAGTATGAGTTAGTTGTTTAATAATTAATTGATATTTGTATAGTAGTGCAATTTGCTCCGAAATCAGAAATTAAATTATAGAGGAGAGTTAATATGTCAGAAAAAAGAATTTTTAGTACAACTCTTGGTGGACGCCCCTTATCTGTTGAAGTTGGACAAATGGCTAAACAAGCCAATGGTTCAGTATTAGTACGTTATGGTGATACAGTTGTTTTATCAGCTGCTGTTGCTTCTAAGCGTCCATCAATGGGAGACTTCTTCCCCTTAACAGTCCATTACATTGAAAAAATGTATGCAGTAGGTAAAGTGCCAGGAGGATTCATCAAAAGAGAAGGTCGTCCTACAGAAAATGCGACATTAACTAGTCGTTTAATTGACCGACCAATTCGTCCGATGTTCCCAGAAGGTGTTCGTACTGAAATTCAAATCACTAACACTGTTTTATCTGTCGATCAAGACTGTACCCCAGAAATGGCAGCAATGCTAGGCGCATCTTTATCATTAGCAGTTTCAGACATTCCTTTTGACGGCCCAATCGCTGGTGTTAACGTTGGTCGAGTGAATGGCGAATTCGTCATTAACCCAACAACAGCTCAAGTTGAAGAGACTGATATTGAGCTAACAGTTGCTGGTACAGACACTGCAATAAACATGGTGGAAAGCTCTGCAAAAGAAGTTTCAGAAGCAGATATGTTAGAAGCATTACTATTTGGACATGAGACAATTAAAGAATTAGTTGCCTTCCAAAAAGAAATTGCTGCTGAAGTTGGTAAAGCGAAGTTTGAATTCGATATTGCACAAGTTAGCCCAGTTGTTTCAGAGCCTTTAAACTTATTATTTAAAGAACGCATGATTAATGCCATTCAAACTGAAGAGAAAAAAGCACGTGAAGCTGCAATTGCTGAAGTAATGGATTCTGCTAAAGTTTACTTTACTGAAAAATTTGCTGATGAAGCTAATTACGATGCTTTAATGAAAGATGTTAACACAGCATTACATGATTTAGAAAAAGATGAAGTACGTCGTTTAATTACCCATGAAAGAATTCGTCCTGATGGCCGTAAAATTGATGAAATTCGTTCATTAGCATCTGAAGTAGGTTTATTACCTCGAGTACACGGTTCTGGTCTATTCACACGTGGACAAACTCAAGCACTTACCGCGGCGACTCTGGCACCATTAGGAGAGCACCAAATTATCGATGGTTTAGGCACAGAAGAAGCTAAACGCTTTATTCATCACTACAATTTCCCTAACTTCTCAGTGGGTGAAACAGGTCGTGTGGGTAGTCCGGGACGTCGTGAAATTGGTCATGGTGCTTTAGGTGAACGAGCGTTATATCAAGTGATTCCGACAGTTGAAGAGTTTCCATACATGATTCGTTTAGTATCTGAAGTTTTAGAGTCTAATGGATCATCTTCTCAAGCAAGTATCTGTGCAGGCACTTTAGCTTTAATGGATGCAGGTGTTCCTATTAAAGCGCCGGTTGCTGGTATTGCAATGGGCTTGGTAATGGACGGAGACAATTATTCAGTTTTAACGGATATTCAAGGTCTAGAAGATCACTTAGGAGATATGGACTTTAAAGTTGCTGGAACTGCTACTGGTATTACTGCTTTACAAATGGATATCAAAATCCAAGGAATCACGAAAGAGATTTTAGAAGAAGCCTTAATACAAGCTCAAAAAGCTCGTTTAGAAATTTTAGATGAATTAGTGAGCACAATTGCTGAACCACGTGCAGAATTAAGTCAATATGCACCAAAAATTGATTTAATTACAATCAAGCCAGACAAAATCAAAATTGTTATCGGTAAAGGTGGAGAAACAATTAACTCAATTATCGATGAAACTGGCGTTAAGATTGATATCGATCAATCTGGTACAGTCAGCATCGCTTCAGCTGATCAAGCAATGATTAATAAAGCAAAAGAAATGATTGAACTATTAGTCAAAGAAGTAAAAGTTGACGAAGTCTATGAAGGAACAGTAAAACGTATCGAAAAATTCGGTGCTTTTGTTGAAATTCTTCCCGGTAAAGATGGTTTAGTCCATATTTCTGAATTAGAACACCGCCGAGTGAATAATGTAGAAGATGTATTAACATTAGGCCAAAAAATTCAAGTGAAAGTGATTGAAATTGATGACCGCGGTCGTATCAACTTATCACGTAAAGTTTTATTAGAAAAATAACAAATCCTTAATTAAGTAGATGGCTAGTTTAAGTAGCCATCTACTTTTTTTTTCATTTACATTGAAGTATGCTATAATATTCAAGAACATACGAAGTGGCATGTATTTATCTTTTAATTATATAAAGGTTGATTTTCTCATAAAGGCAAGTAAAAGTCGACGCTATCTTTATTTAATAACATGTAATGAAAATGTAAATTAGAACAATGAGGTGCAAAATGAGTAATATTAAAATCATTCCTTTAGGCGGAGTCCGAGAGGAAGGGAAAAATATATATGTAGTAGAAGTAAATCAATCAATCTTTATTTTAGACTGTGGTTTAGTTTATCCGGAAGATGAATTGTTAGGAATTGACGCTGTCATACCAGACTTTACATACTTAGAAGAAAACGCTGATCGAATTGTAGGGATTTTCCTAACGCATGGTCATGCAGATGCGATGGGAGCTTTACCTTATTTATTAGGCACAGTTGATGCTCCAGTGTTTGGAACAGAATTGACGATTGAATTAGCAAGTATATCAGCTAAAGCGCAAGGCATAGAAGACAGATTAGAGAATTTCTTTAAAATTGATGAAGAAACAGAAATTGAATTTGATGATGCAACGATAAGTTTCTTTAGGACAACACATACAATTCCAGATTCTGTGGGAATCGTTGTATCAACAGATCAAGGTTCAATTGTATATACAGGTGACTTTAAGTTTGATGCAAGTGCATCGCCTCAATATAAGACCGCTTTTGGTCGCTTAACAGACATAGGTGAATCAGGCGTTTTAGCGTTATTAAGTGATTCTGCTGAAGCAGAAAGTTCTGTTGAAAACGCTAGTGACCTCGTCATTGCGGAAGATATTACAGAAACATTTCGTAATGCGGATGGTCGTGTGATTGTCGCAAGTATTGGTAGCAATATTGCTCGAATTCAACAAGTATTAGATGCAGCTTATCAATCCAAACGTACAATTTTTATGCCGGGTTCAGATATGTATGAAATTGTAGACGTTGCGATTAAACTAGACAAAATTCAAATTCCAAGTGTAAGCGTGATTGGGCAAACTAAGCAATTAGAAAAAACACCAGATCACCAAATCGTTATTCTTGAAACGGGTGGAACTGGTGAGCCGATTAAGACATTACAATCGATGGCTCAAGGTCGACATTCTGATGTAAACATTAAAGAGGGAGACTTAGTTTATCTAGCAACCACACCGTCTATTAAGATGGAAACTGTTCTTGCCAGAACCAAAGATATGATTTACCGTGCAGGCGCTAGTGTAAAAGAAGTAACCGATAATTTTAAAACATCAGGACACGGCGGTCCAAATGACTTGAAAATGATGATCAACTATATGAATCCTAAGTATTTAGTTCCAATTAATGGTGAATTTAGAATGCTTTCAGCTCACGCTAAGTTGGCTAATCAACTAGGCATCGATGATAGTAGAATATTTATACCAGCTTTAGGAGACGTCATCGAATTTGACGGGAAAAATGTTGTCATGAACAAACAAGTTCCAGCTGGAAATGTATTGGTTGACGGCATCGGTGTTGGAGATATTGGAAATGTCGTACTTAGAGACCGTCGTATTTTAAGCGAGGATGGTATCTTTGTTGTTGTTGCGACTATTTCAAGACGCTTAAAACGCATCTTGGTTGGACCACAAATTACTTCACGTGGCTTTGTTTATATGAAAACAAGTACAGATTTGATTGAAGCCTGTTCAGATATGACTTTAGATGTATTGGAAGAGCATATTGCGAGCGATGATTTCGATTGGAGCGAATTAAAAGGGGACTTGCGTGAAAAATTAGGCAAATTCTTATTTAAAGAAACCAAACGTCGTCCAGTTATTCTTCCAATAATTATGGAAGCTTCAAACTATCAACCTCAAAATAATAAAGACTGAGAGGGGTCACCAGATGAATAAACGATCGATTCGAGTAGTGATTGATATGCTAATTGCCATTGCAATTGGTGTTTCTGCTCATCAACTATTAGGTGTGTTATTAGCCACTTTTAATGGATATATTTTCCCAATTATTTTAATTCCATTAATTTGGTTAGCACTTAGACACGGTGCATCAACTGCGATTGTCGCTGCAGCGATTGCTGGCTTAATTAATGGTTTAATTGAGTTTCATTTTACAGAATGGATAAATATTATCTTGTATGAAATATTACCATTATTAGCAGCTGGTTTAGCAGGTTTCTTTGCTAAATATACACAGAAAACCTTAAATAATCGTCGTTTGAAATCGACTTATCTTAATATCGTAACAGCAAGTATATTGGTCACTTTTGGCTATTTCGCATTGCGATTTTTCATAGTTCCAATGGGGACTGGAGATCTTACGGAATTAGATATTGTCGGACTCAACTTTTGGATTAGTTTTATAATTACGGCGGTCCTAGCAGCGGTTATTCTATGTGCGATTGCTAAAACGATGCCCCGTTGGATTATTCCAGCGCGTAGCAAATACTTATCAAGAAAAGAAACGTCTTCATTATTAAATGATTAATTATTTAAAAACAATAAAATAGAAATATGTTTGACCATTACCATTAATTTCGGTAATGGTCATTTTTATATGAAAAATTAATATGTTCTAACAACTTAAAAAAATATAAGGAATATTATAAGTGAATAGCATAAAAAAACTACCTGTCATTTCATCAAGATTGATGATAACGGGTAGTTATTTGGAGCGGAAATACAACTCCGTGATAAATTAACTTATAAGGGGATAACAAATAAGTTAATATCGAAGCTTCTAACCAATGTTGGCAGACACGGTTAGAATTCGCTCTAAATCTAAGATTAAGCTTCGATTTTGATTTAGCTCATTTAATATAATTCGACGATCTGGTCGAACTGTAGATTGGACTGTAACTAATGTAGTCCTTTGGTTAATTTTATGATTGCTATCATAATATTCATAGGTTATAAAAAGAGGTTGCATGGATACGTAGTGGTCGTGCAATTTATTTTCTACAAGATATAAAGGCATAATAAAAGTATCATGACTGAACTGTGTTGTTTCTCTTAAAAAAGGCGCAAACACTGTCTCTGTATATTGGTGTAATTGTTTGACTAATTTGTTAGCTGGTGCAAAAGAAATAGGTAATTCCATCGCAATACCTCCTAGGCTTGTGTTTTATTGAATGTTAAATATAAACAGATGAAAAAAAGAGTTGGATTGTGATTAGTTAACTGTGTTAATAATTAGTTAACATCTATCTGCTAAATTAAAAATCTGGATAAAGGATTGATACAATCGATTTCTCGCTCTACAAAACGAACGTCTGTTTGTATTTATATTATACGAACAGGCGTTCTGAAAGTCAACAGTTATTTTTAGTAATGTGAAAAGTAATGTTTTTTAGAAAACGATTACCAAATAAAAAAAGTATTAAAAACCTGTAAACATCAGTGCTTTTTGTTATAATTAAAATGTACGTTATAAATAGTCTAATTATAGGGGGTGGTTGTATGCCGAAAACAACTTTACAAGTTATTCAAGCAATTGAAGATGAAGCAAGAAAAATAAAGCTTATCTATGATGAAAAAATTGCAGAGTCTCGGCTTGAGATTGAGGATAAGTTGGCAGAAGACGAAGTGATTTTTGATCATGAAACTGAAGTAATGTTGTCTAATTTACGCGAGAAACAGGAACAAGAATTGAATGAAGCAGAATTAAAGTTGAATAGAACAATTGAGACTAATAAACAAAAACGAGAACAAGCGTTAACAAATCGTAAAAATGATCTTGTTCAACAAATTGTTCAGGAGGTGGTGAGTAGATATGGCGATTAGTCCAATGAATAAAGTGACGTTGCTTGCTCCTGAGACGGAATTGGATGCTGTCTTAAAAGTAGTTCAGGAGTTACAACAAGTACAGATCATCAATCTTAACGAATTAAAAGATTGGAAAACTGTTAATAATGAAACACTAGAATTAATAGACGATTATGACCAAACGAACGAAAAACCCTTAACTGACCAAGAAATACTGCAAGAGTTGACAAAAAGACGACAAAGAATTGAAAGAGCGATTCTTCAGATCGAAGATTATATAACGCAGCCATCTTTTTTCGAAAAATTGAAACAAGCAAAGCCCTCTGTTACTTTTAATGAAATTGAAATGAGTGGCTCAACATTTGATGAATACCATATTGTTGATCGCGTCAATCATTTAACTGAAACCTATAACGATTTAGGAGAAAAAATCATTTCGACTAAAAATCAATTAGAAGGCTTAAGAAAATGGAAACCCTTAACAGTTACCCCTAATGAATTAAATCGATTTCAATACGTTCGAGCATTAGTTGGGACGATACCTAGTACGAATGAAGACCAATTTATCAATTATATTCGTGAAAATGTCGATTTGGAACATGAGACAGTGTTTATTGATGAACATGATTATGGAGTTATTATCTTTTTAAAAGATTACGAAGATAAAGCAATTATTCAGGATTTAAAAGATTATCAATTTACACCGTTTGAATATACCTCTAATAAATTACCAGCGGAAAAAATTATTGAATTGGAAGAGAGTATTAAGCGTAATAAAAAGAATCGGGAGGATATTCTCAACGAATTAAAAAATTCACACAGCTTACTTGCAGAGTTGAAATTGCAATATGAATATGTTGCTAATCTAAGTTTTAGAGAACAAGCAAAATTACAAATTGCTAGAACTCAACACTTAGTTTCTGTACAGGGCTGGCTAGAAGTTGAAAATACAGAAGGTTTTCTTTCTTTACTCAAACGAAATTTTGGAGAAAAGATTGTCGTAAAAGTAGCTGACATCTCTGATGCAGATTTGGACAGTGTACCGACTAAACTTAAAAACAATGGTTTAATCGAGCCTTTCGAAATGTTAACGACAATGTATGGTCTACCTAATTATCGAGAAATAGATCCAACTCCATTAGTAATGCCTTTCTTTTTCATCTTTTTTGGCATGATGGTGGCAGATTTTGGTTATGGCCTCTTACTAGCAACAGTCACCGCAATCCCCTTAAAGTTATTAAAATTAAATCGTTCTCAAAAAAACACCGTAAAATTAGTCCATATACTTTCTTGGTCCATTATTCTATGGGGCTTAATATATGGTTCATTCTTTGGTTTTACGATGCCATTCCAGTTAATTGATATTAATAATGATATAACCATTGTAATGATATTGTCCATCGGCATTGGCTTCGTCCATCTACTTATTGCATTCGGACTCAATGTTTACTTGAAAGCACAGGATAGGAAATTTGCTATAGCTTTTACTGAAGGTTTAGCCTGGATACTTATTATATTGGGAATCATTATGCTAATAATAGGGAATTTCTTTCCAGCATTATCAGCGTTATCCACTGTAGGTGGAGTTATTGCAGGATTAAGTCTCATTGGTATTTTCATTGGAAGCATTATAGATGCCGGTAGTATCACTGGTATCGGTGGTGGATTACTTGGCTTGATTAATGGGGTCAGTTACTTTGGTGATGTCATTAGTTATTCAAGATTGATGGCCTTAGGACTTTCAGGTGTGAGTATCGCAGCTGCATTTAATATGATTGTTGCTTATTTACCCCCAGTAGGACGATTTACTATAGGTGCAGTTATTTTTATGGCTTTACATATTTTCAATTTATTTTTATCGATGCTAACTGCAGCTGTTCACAGTCTAAGGTTAATTTTCGTAGAATTTTTCGGGAAATTTTACACAGGAAATGGCAATCCATTTAAGCCCTTAAAAACAGAAGAAAAATACGTAGATTTACAACAAAATACTAACAGTACGGAGGAATTGTAATATGGAATATATTTCAAGTTATTTTAGTCAATACGGTGGTGCTTTTTTTGCCGGATTGGGAGTCTTTTTAGCTGTCACTTTATGTGGTGTTTCATCCGCTAGAGGATTAGGTCTAGTCGGACAGTCAGCAGCAGCTTTGTTGAAAGAAGAACCAGAAAAATTTGCGCAAGCTTTAATTTTACAGTTAATGCCGGCATCACAAGGCCTTTACGGATTCGTAATTGGTTTCTTAATTTTGACAAACATCACGACAGATATGGCATTGAGTACAGGCGTTAGCTATTTTGTAGCTGCATTGCCGATTGCGGTTGTGGGCTATTATTCAGCAGGTAATCAAGCTGACGTTGCTGTGTCATCAATGGGTATTTTAGCTAAGAGACCAGAAGAGAATAGCCGTGGGATAATCTTGTGTTCTATGGTTGAAATGTACGCTATCTTAGCCTTCGTAATTTCATTTATCTTACAATCCAATGTTTAATTAGAGAGGACGTATTATATGAGCGAATTAACTCAATTAAAAGATTCTGTCCTAACCCAAGCGAATGAAAAGGGCCAACTAAAACTTGAGAGAGCTCAGCAAGAACATATCAAAGAATACGAACATAAACGAGAGCAATTGTTACATGATAAAGAAGTACTTAGACGGCTTAAAATTAATGAATTAAAAGGCGAACATATGCGTAAAATGCAACAAATATCCAACCAACAGCGCCTGACTTCATTAAATAGTAAGCAACAAGTTTTAGGTACTTTATTTAATGGAGCAGTTGACATGCTAACTGCGTGGTCTAGTGAAGAACACCTGTCGTTTATGAAAAAAGTTCTTACTAAGTATGAAGATGCTGATTTAACTTTAAAATTCGGGAATCTCACAAGAGAAGTGCTAACAGATGAGGACTTAACTCATTTCTCTGAGCAATTTCCAAATGTGAAAATTTCGGAAGAAACCTATCCTAGAGAAGGTGGATTTGTATTAACAGAAGATCGAATTGACTATAACTATTTATATACAGAATTAGTTAACGATACTCGTAAAGCTATAAACCTAAGCGTAGCAAAAGAAGTATTTGGTGAAGAATAGGGGGAGTGTTTGTGGACGCTGAACAATTTACAGAACTTAATACACTCATTAGCGTTAAAGAATCAACCCTGCTATCCAAAATAGATATTGAAAAATTAATAAACGCTGTTGACGAAGAAAGTTTACATTTACTTTTACAGAATACGGATTATCGATTTAGTTTGAGTGATTTATCTGACACTTCAAGAATTGAAAATCGACTAATGAACGAGTTAATCAATGAATTTCAGTTCGCTTATGAAGAGTCACCAATTCCAGAAGTGGTTGATATTTTTGCATTGAAATTTATTTATCATAATTTGAAGATGTTACTCTTGATGCGGGCCACAGACAAGGATTTAAACCACTTGTTGATTCCGATTGGTCGCTTCTCGATGAGTGAATTGCGACACGTTGTTCAAACCTTAGAATCATCTGTGTTGGATCCATCAGTCGTGAAAGAAATTGAAAGTACCTGGAAGAGCTATGGCCATTATCAAGTAGTGGAAGCCTTGGACATAGGTATGGATAATGCCTACTTTAAACATTTACGGCAAATTGAACACACTCTTAATCACCCAGACATTACTAATTTAGTCAATGTTTTGATTGATTTTTACAATGTCATTTCGGTTAGAAGAGGTTTAGACCATGATTCAGCAATGAGTGATTTAATCGAAATCATGTCTGACGATGGATCGTATGATTCGAGAACGTTTGTTCAAATGGTTGAAAATTCACAATTACACGTTTGGTTTGATTCAATTAATCAATTACCCTTTGATAAATCGTTTGCATTTTATCAAGATAAAATGAGAGACGGCTCCATTCAAAGTTTTGAGCTAGAGGAGCTCCAAAGTATTTATACTCATAGCTTTTTACATGAAAAGAGACGTGAAACGACAGGACCAATGCCAGTTTTAAGGTTTTTGTATGGTAAGCAAATGGAAGTGAAAAATTTGAGACTTATTTTGGCAGGTCGAGTCAATCAATTATCTAATGAACAAATTAAAGAGAGGATGAAACCGATTTATGGCGAAACAATATAAAATTGCTGTCGTAGGAAATGGTGATGCGATATTACCTTTTCAAATCATCGGTTTTGATACATATCCTGTCAATGAAGCTCAAGAAGCAGAGAAATTAATCAAACAGCTAGCTAAAAGTAATTATGGCATTATTTATTTAACTGAAAATATTGCAGAACTGCTTCCAGAACTGCTTCGTTATTATGATACACAAGTCACACCAGCAATAATACTAATACCGACACATAAAGGGCGTTTAGGAATTGGAGCTGCAAGAATTCAAGAAAATGTCAAAAAAGCTGTCGGGCAGGATATTTTATAGATTATGAAAAAAATACAAACACAAGGAGGGAATGTATTGAGTCAAGGTAAAGTGATAAAAGTTTCAGGACCACTTGTTGTTGCCTCAGGTATGCAAGATGCAAATATTCAAGATATTTGTCGAGTGGGTAAATTGGGACTCATTGGCGAAATCATTGAAATGAGAAGAGATAAGGCCTCCATACAAGTATATGAGGAAACATCAGGTATTGGACCCGGCGAACCAGTTATTACGACAGGTAGCCCATTATCAGTAGAATTAGGTCCAGGTTTAATTACTAATATGTTTGATGGAATCCAACGTCCATTAAAAGCTTTTATGGAAACCACAAAAAGTGATTATTTAATTCGTGGTGAGGAAATTGATGTCTTGGACCGTGAACAAAAGTGGCAATTTGTCTCAAGAAAAAATGAAGGTGACTATGTCCAAGCTGGCGATATATTAGGGGTCATTCAAGAAACTAAAGTTATTGAACACCGTATTATGGTTCCAGTTGGCAAATCAGGCACTATCAAGCACATAAGTTCTGGAGATTACACAATTAAAGATATCGTTTATGTCTTGAATTTAGACAACGGAGAGGAATTCGAAGGAACTATGATGCAAAAGTGGCCTGTTCGTCAAGGTCGCCCTTTCAAAAAGAAACTAATCCCAACAGAACCACTGGTTACTGGGCAAAGAGTTATTGATACTTTCTTCCCGGTTGCAAAGGGTGGAGCAGCAGCTGTCCCTGGTCCATTTGGAGCCGGTAAAACGGTTGTTCAGCATCAAATTGCCAAGTTTTCAAATGTTGATATTGTCGTTTATGTGGGCTGTGGTGAACGCGGTAACGAAATGACAGATGTACTTAATGAATTCCCTGAGCTAATTGATCCCAATACTGGAGAGTCAATTATGGAACGAACAATATTAATTGCGAATACGTCAAACATGCCAGTAGCTGCTCGTGAAGCGTCTATTTACACAGGAATAACGATTGCTGAGTACTTCAGAGATATGGGCTATTCAGTAGCGATTATGGCTGATTCAACTTCACGTTGGGCAGAAGCTTTACGTGAGATGTCTGGACGTTTGGAAGAAATGCCAGGTGACGAAGGCTATCCAGCTTATCTAGGAAGTCGAATCGCGGAATATTATGAGCGAGCTGGACGCATTGAAACGATTGGGTCTGAATCCAGAGAAGGGACTATCACGGCGATTGGAGCCGTTTCTCCACCCGGCGGCGATACGTCTGAACCTGTCACTCAAAATACTTTACGTATCGTCAAAGTTTTCTGGGGATTAGACGCTTCATTAGCTCAAAGAAGACACTTCCCTTCGGTTCATTGGTTAAATTCATATTCTTTATATTCCGATGACATCGGTCAGTACTTAAACAAAGAGTACGGTATCAAATGGAGTGAAAAAGTGACTCGGGCGATGAATTTGCTTCAAAGAGAAGATGAGCTGAATGAAATTGTACGTCTAGTTGGCGTGGAAGCTCTATCGGACCGCGACCGTTTAACACTTAATACAGCGAAAATGATTCGTGAAGACTATTTGCAACAGAATGCATTTGATGATGTTGATACATATACATCCTTTAAAAAACAAATTGCAATGTTAACGAATATTCTAACCTTCGACCATGAAGCTAATGAAGCAATTGATTTAGGATCTTATTATCAAGATATTATGAATGGAACCGAAGATTTACGTGATCGTATTGCCCGAAGTAAATTTATAAATGAAGAAAGAATCAGTGAAATAGAAGCCTTAAACCGAGAAATAGAATTAACAATTCGTCAAGTCATCCAAAGTGGAGGTGAGGACTGATGGCAAGAATAAAAGAATATCGTACAGCTAAAGAAGTCGTTGGTCCCCTAATGATTGTTGAAGGCGTCGAAGGCGTCAAGTTTAATGAACAAGTAGAAGTACAAATGCAGGATGGAGAAGTAAGACAAGGTCAAGTTCTTGAGGTTGACGAAGATAAGGCAATGGTTCAGCTGTTCGAAGGCTCAGCTGGCATTAACTTAGAAAGTTCAAAAATTCGCTTCTCTGGTCGTTCTTTACATTTACCAGTGTCTGAAGATATGATTGGTCGTGTCTTTGACGGAATGGGAAAAATTATGGATGATGGACCAGAAATCATTGCAGAAAAGCATCTTGATATTGATGGACAAGCGATTAACCCAGTCGCTCGTGACTTTCCAGACGAATTTATTCAGACTGGAATATCAGCGATTGACCATTTAAATACGCTCGTTCGTGGGCAAAAATTACCGGTTTTCTCTGGATCTGGTTTGCCCCATCAGGAATTAGCTGCTCAAATTGCAAGACAAGCAACTGTCTTAAATTCTGATGAAAATTTCGCAGTGGTTTTTGCTGCAATGGGAACTACTTTTGAGGAAGCAGAGTTTTTCGTGAATGATTTACGTAAAACAGGAGCGATTGATCGTTCAGTTTTATTTATAAATTTGGCAAATGACCCTGCAATTGAAAGAATTGCGACACCTAAAATTGCCTTAACCACAGCTGAATATCTGGCTTATGAAAAAGGTATGCATGTCTTAGTAATTATGACGGATATGACCAATTACTGTGAGGCTCTACGAGAAGTATCGGCTGCCCGTCGCGAAGTGCCAGGTCGTCGTGGTTATCCAGGCTATCTGTATACTAACTTATCAAGTTTATATGAAAGAGCGGGCCGTTTGGTGGGTAAATCTGGTTCAGTAACTCAAATTCCAATACTTTCTATGCCAGAGGATGATATTACACATCCAATCCCTGACTTAACTGGCTACATTACAGAAGGTCAAATTATTCTCGATCGCGACTTATACAATAGTGGGTATCGACCGCCTATTAATGTGTTGCCTTCACTATCACGACTGAAAGATAAAGGCTCCGGAGAAGGAAAGACACGTAAAGATCATGCGCCCACGATGAACCAGCTGTTTGCAGCTTATGCAACTGGAAAAGAAGCGAAAGAGCTTGAAGCAATTCTTGGGGAAGCGGCTTTATCTGCGACAGACCGTAAGTACGTTGAGTTTACAGAAAGATTTGAAGAAGAGTATATTAACCAAGGATTTTATACTAACCGATCAATAGAAGAGACACTTGATTTAGCTTGGGACTTATTATCATTGCTCCCTAGAACTGAGTTGAAACGAATTAAGGATGATATGATTGACGAATATCTTAGCGAAAAAGAGGGTGAATAACTCTTGGCCAAGTTAAATGTAAAGCCTACTCGTATGGAATTGCGGCGTTTAAAAAGTCAATTAGTCACTGCAACTAGCGGACATAAGTTATTGAAAGACAAACAAGATGAATTAATGCGCCAGTTTATCAAACTAATTCGTCAAAATAATGAGCTGCGCGAAAAAGTAGAGAATAGTCTGGTGGGAAGTATGCAAGACTTTGTTCTGGCTAAGTCATTAGAAAACGATCAAATGGTTCAAGGCTTATTTGCTGTTCCGACAAAAGAAATCAGCTTGAGAATACGTATTGATTCAATAATGAGTGTTAGAGTACCTAAAATGCACACGGATGTCTATGAACATGGACAAACCGATAGAGCGTATTATAGTTATTTGAATTCAAATAGTGGAATGGATGAGGCAATTGATGAAATCTCTGCTTCGCTCGATGATTTGTTGACGTTAGCTGAGATCGAGAAAACCTGTCAGTTGATGGCAGATGAAATCGAGAAAACACGTCGAAGGGTAAATAGTTTAGAGTTTCGTACAATCCCACAACTTGAAGAAACAATTTACTTTATCGAAATGAAACTTGAGGAAACTGAGCGAGCAAATGTCACTCGTATGATGAAAGTCAAGGATATGGATAAGGACAATGATGAAGAGGATTGAGGCTCTTAGAGCATAAATTGAACGGAAGACGTTTAGAAAATTAATTAATATTTGAAACTGTTGCTAGGAGTTACACTTCCTTGTAACAGTTTTTTTATAAAACAGCGAGTCAGAATCTTTAATCTTAGTCATTGACCCGAAACTTTAAAGTATTTTTCACAAAATAGTATTGGTCTTATCATAAAAGTTTGATATTATAAATAAGAAACTTTTTCGAATTATTTTGTAGCGATAAGAATCGCTTGAGGAGGCATTTGTTTGTCAAATGTAAATGAAAATATGAGGACTAGATCATCAAGAAATCGTCGACTTAAACCAAAACGAAGACACAAACGTCGTTTGGGATGTTTTGGAGTCATCGTTATAATTTTACTAATAGCCATTGCAGTTGCTGGTTTTTATGCGTTTAGTATTTACCGTAATGTAGAAGAAACAACGGAAGTCTTGTATACTGAACGACCAGCTGAACAGGTGGCTGTTCGTGAGGAAGTGATTGACATAAAGAATGAAGCACAGCCTTTCTCTGTTCTTTTGTTAGGTATTGATACAGGAGATATGGGGCGCGTAGATGCAGGGCGTTCTGACGTTATGATGGTCGCAACGGTCAATCCAACTACTAATCGCACGACGATTACTAGTATTCCCCGTGATAGTCTAACAAATATTGCTGGCTATGGAACTGAAGATAAAATTAACCATGCGTATGCTTTTGGTGGTGTAGCGATGTCAGTCAATACAGTCCAAGAATTATTGGGGATTCCAATTGACTTTACTGTTTCGGTTAATATGCAAGGATTTGCGGATATTGTGGATTCAGTAGGAGGCATTACAATTGCTCCGACGGATACTTTTAGTCAAGATAGTTACCAGTTTTATGAAGGACAAGCAACCTATATGGATGGTAAAATGGCCTTAGCTTATTCAAGAAATCGCTACGATACAGGTGGAGACTACGGAAGGCAAGCTAGACAGCGGCAATTAATTGATGGTATCTTGCATGCGGCGTTAAATATATCAACATTATGGAATTACAATGATATATTAGCTTCTTTACAAGGTAATGTACAAACGGATGTAACTTTTGAAGATATGATCACTATTTTTAACGGCTACCGAGGTGCCATAAATACTATTGAAAACTTTCAGTTAAGTGGGAGTGGAACGATGATTAATGGTATTTACTACGAAATTTTGGATCCATCGTCATTACAGAATGTTAGTGGTCAATTAAAAACTGAATTAGAAATTAATCATTAGAATCGAATGAATTTTCATGAATTTTCATTAATTTAGACACTCAGCTTTAAAGGTGACAGATTTTATGATAAGATAATCTTCATAACTAAATTAGCAGAAAACACATTGGAGGGGTAGCATGGCATCAACGAGAGGATTGTTAATTGTATTATCAGGTCCGTCCGGTGTAGGAAAAGGAACTGTTAGAGCAGCAATCTTTAAAAAGAATATATTCAATTATGTTTATTCTGTATCGGCAACGACTCGTGTTAAAAGACCAGGCGAACAAGATGGCGTCGATTACTATTTTGTTTCGAAGGAAGAATTCGAAAAATTAATTGAACAGGATGCTTTATTGGAACACGCTGAATACGTAGGGAACTATTATGGAACTCCTATTCAAAAGATAGAAGAGAACTTAGCCGCTGGTAATGATGTCTTTTTAGAAATCGAAGTACAGGGTGCTTTAAAAGTTCGTCAGAAAATGCCTGAAGGAATATTCATTTTCTTAGCTCCTCCTAACTTACAAGAGCTTAAATCTCGTATAACAGGACGTGGAACGGATGGCGCAGCAATTATCTATGAACGAATGCAAAAAGCACGAGAAGAAATTGAACTGATGCAACATTATGACTACGTAGTGGTGAATGACGTAGTAGAAACAGCTGTTGAAAAAATCAACTCAATTATTCAAAGTGAGCATTTGAAAGTAGAACGCGTTGTCGACAAAATAAGAGCAGATATTCATAAATATTTTCAAAAAGGGGATGAATCATTATGATGTTATATCCGTCAATTGATAGTTTGTTGGAAAAAGTTCCTTCAAAATATAGCTTAATCATCTTAGCAAGTAAAAGAGCGCATGAAATGCGCCTTTACGATAATATGCAATTGGATACATACCAATCAATTAAACCAGTTGGTAAAGCGCTAGAAGAAGTTGTAAATGGCGTTTTAGATATTCAACAATAATAAGTTGTCACATTAGAGACTGCTACGGAAAGTTATATATTAATAACTTTTCTAGTAGTCTTTTTTAGTGTAGGATAAAGGATGCAGAGTAAATGGAGGTGAGAGTTTGTGATTGTTCAAGTTATCGTGGATATACCTGCAGCACAAGTTAATCGAACATTTGATTATCATGTTCCAGAGCAATGGCATGCGATCATTCAATTGGGGATACGCGTTCAAGTTCCGTTCGGCAGACGACAATTATTAGGCTTCGTAGTTGGTATTAGTGAGGATACGGAGTTTAGTGGGAAATTAAAAGCAATTACTGGCGTATTTGATTATGTGTCATTTTTAAGTCCAGAGTTGCTTCAATTGAGTGAACATCTCGCTCAGAATCTACATGCATTTCGCATTTCAATTTTGCAAGCTATGTTACCCAACATGTTAAAAGTCAAGTATGAAAATGTGTTTGTTATACATAATTTAGAAAAGTTTAGAAAGTTGAGTCAAACTTATACGGATGAGTTTTCTGCAAATGAACAAGAAGAATATGAAAAGCATATATTAGAAGAGAAATTACCGAGTCAGTTACTCAAAGAGCTTATTCAGACTCAAACAATTGAACTTGAGTATCGTGTGTTAAACCAAACGACTCAGAAAAAGATTGCTCATGTTCGTCCATTAATTTCTCGTGAAGAGATGATCACTATTCGTGAAGGTTTGGATAAACGAAGCATTAAACAAGCTCAGTTATTAAGTTATTATATAGAAGAAAAGGATGTTAATCAGGATAGTATTCCTTTGAATGATGTGGCTCGCTTGGCTTCGGTTAGTACAGCCACAATTCGTACGATGATTGATAAAGGATGGTTTGAGCGGATTGATAAGAAGGTTTATCGCAATCCTTTAGAAAATAACCACGTAGTAGCAACGAATGCGCGTGAGTTATTACCAGAACAAGCCACAGCATTCAATGCAATTCAAACCGCAATTACGGAAGAAAAAAATCAGACGTTCTTACTCGAGGGAGTGACTGGTAGTGGGAAAACAGAAGTTTATTTACAACTGATGGCTCATGCCAGGGATAGGGGAGAGGCAGCTATTCTACTAGTGCCTGAAATTTCCTTAACGCCACAAATGGTTGCAAGAGTGACCGAACGGTTTTCATCAGGGGTAGCGGTATTACACTCCGGTCTATCAACGAGTGAGAAGTACGACGAATGGCGCCGCATAATTAAAGGTGAAGCGACCATTGTTGTAGGAGCTCGTTCTTCAATTTTTGCACCATTAAATAATCTTGGAATTATCATTATAGATGAGGAACACGAGACAACATACAAACAAGCCGATAATCCTCGTTACCATGCACGAGATGTCGCTTTATGGCGTAGTGAGTTTCATCATTGTCCTCTAGTTCTCGGTAGTGCAACACCTTCTTTGGAAAGTCGTTCGCGTGCTGAGGTGGGACGCTATACTTTAATAAAAATGGCCAATAGAGTGAATCAAGCACCTTTACCGCCAGTAGAAATAATTGATATGACACAGGTTATGCTACGAGAAACAACCAATGAAATCTCGCCTATATTAAAAGAAAAGATAGCTGATCGCTTAGCCAAAAAAGAACAAATCGTACTATTACTGAATCGACGTGGTTATGCCTCATATATCTTATGCCGCGAATGTGGTCATGTGTTAGAGTGCCCAAGATGTGATATTTCATTGACTTACCATAAACATGATAGACGAATGAAATGCCATTACTGTGATTATCAACAAGGAGTTCCGACTCAATGTTCACAGTGTCAAAGTACTCACTTAAGAACATTTGGATTAGGAACGCAAAAAGTTGCCGAAACAATTCAAGAGATGTTTCCTGAATCGAGAATTATTCGAATGGATAATGATACAACCAGACGTAAAGGACAGCATGAAAAATTATTAAAACAATTCGCAGATCACGATGCAGACATTTTACTGGGGACACAAATGATTGCCAAAGGCTTGGATTTTGAAAAAGTCACCTTGGTAGGCGTGATCAACGCTGATACATCGCTCAATCTGCCTGATTTTAGAGCAGGAGAGAAGACATTTCAACTACTGACACAAGTAGCCGGTAGAACCGGTAGAGGGCAATATTTAGGTGAAGTAGTCATTCAAACATATAATCCAGATCATTATGTCATGCAATTTGCACAAAGTCATGATTTTGAAAGATTCTTCTACTATGAAATGAAAAGACGTCATATAGGGAATTATCCACCTTACTATTTTACTACTTTAATATCAGTATCTAGTAAGAGACAATCGCAAGCACAAGAGAAGATATATGAATTGAAGGCTGCTTTATATAATAAAGAGAAAGAGACCAATCGTAGCCTTTTAATTTTAGGACCTAGTCGAGGCCCGGTTGCTAGAATTAATGAGTATTATTATTTCCAACTGATGTTAAAGTATAAGGATAAAGAAATGCTTCAAACTCAATTGAACGACATCTTAATGACTTCTCAAAAAGAATTACAACATGGCTTACGAGTGAATATTGATCACGAGCCTTTATATTTTATTTAGCAAGGATGGTTTTTATGGATAACAAGAAAATTATTTTTATGGGAACACCAGATTTTTCAGTCAAAGTCTTGCAAGGTTTAATCGATAGTCAGCATGACGTGATAGCAGTTGTTACACAACCCGATCGACCAGTAGGGCGTAAGCGTGTCTTAACTGCCCCCCCTGTCAAACAGCTGGCCGTTGAACATAATATTGAGGTTTATCAACCTGAAAAAATTAGTCACTCACTAGAGTTAGAAGCCCTTATTCATTTAAAGGCCGATTTAATTGTAACAGCTGCTTATGGTCAATTTGTCCCCACACGTTTATTGGAAGCACCAACATTTGGTGCAATCAATGTTCATGCCTCATTATTGCCTAAGTACCGTGGCGGAGCACCGATTCACTATGCTATTTGGAAAGGTGAACAAGAAACAGGTGTTTCAATTATGTATATGGTTAAGAAAATGGATGCTGGAGATGTTTTATCTCAAAAGTCAATTCCTATCGGAAAAACGGATGATGTTGGGATTATGTTTGAGAAGCTAGCGATTGTAGGCCGAGACTTATTGCTTGATACTTTGCCGAAGTTATTTGCGGGTGAGATCCAAGCGGTCCCCCAAGATGAGAATGCTGTTAGTTTTTCTCCAACCATTACTAAGGAACAAGAACAATTAAATTGGGCTGAGACAGCAAGTGAAGTTGATCGCCACGTGAGAGGATTTCGACCATTTCCATCAACTTATACCTGGTTAGATGGACAACGAGTAAAAATCTGGATGGGTGAAGAGATTGATTTTACCAATGCGACTAAAGATGCGGTGACAGGAAGCATTGTAGCAGTAAAAGAGGGCCGTTTAATTGTTCAATGTGGAGGCAATTCGTATTATGCGATTTCAGAATGGCAAGAGAGTGGAAAGAAACGTATGACAATTCAAACGTTCTTAATAGGTAACCCAGCAGAAAGTGTTATAGGAAAACAATTCGAGGTAAAGCATTAATTAATAGAAAGTAGAAGATAATGAAAACTAGACAGAAAAGTGAACAGAAATTTGCCGACAATTTACGTTGGCATGCGTTAAAGTTGCTAGATCAAATTGAACATCGTCATCAGTATTCGAATATTATTGTCGATCGTTTTCTGAAAGATTCTCAATTGTCTAATCAAGATAATCGTTTATTGGTAAAAATTGTCTACGGTGTGATTCAAAGAAGGTACACGTTAAATTATTATTTAAAACCTTACATTAAACATAGAAAAGTAGACAAATGGGTAGAAAGTTTGTTGAGATTATCCGTTTATCAATTGGTGTATTTAGATCGAATCCCTTCACATGCAGTGGTGAATGAAGCAGTATCAATTGCCAAAACAAATGGCCACCAAGGTTTAGGTAATTTTGTGAATGGTGTATTGCGTTCTTTTATACGTTCTGAGCGACCGTCATTTGTGGATATCACAGATGTTTCAGAAAGATTATCTATCCAGTATAGTATTGAGAAGTGGATCGTGGACAAATTACTTGAAATGAAAAACTTTGAAGAAACAGAAGCGATATTAGCCAGTTTAATTGAGGAACCCTTTGTTTCAGCTCGAATTAATTTACCTGTCGACAAACGAAGTCAATTGATGGATGACTTGAAAGCAGAAGGTTTTGACGTAGAAGAAAGTCCCTTATCACCATTTGGTATTCGTTGTCTAAAAGGTAATTTGATTTATTCGCAAGCGTTTGCTGATGGTCTTTTAACGATTCAAGATGAATCTTCAATGCTTGTTGCACCAGTTGGTAACTTAAAAGGCAATGAGCAGGTACTAGATGCCTGTTCAGCTCCGGGTGGCAAGGCAACGCATATCGCTAGTTTCTTAAACGAAGGTCATTTAACAGCATTGGATATCTCTGAAAGTAAACTTAAGAAAGTCTCAGAACATTTACACCGTATGGATTTAGAAGATAAAGTTACATTGCATGTCAGTGATGCAACGAAATTTAATCCTAAAAATGACCGATTGTATGATATTATATATTTAGACGCTCCTTGCTCTGGTTTAGGTTTGATGCGTCGTAAACCAGAAATTAAATATCAAAAAACACAGGATGATGTTTTAGGTCTAGCTCAGATTCAATCAGAGTTACTCGAACATATGGCGAGCCTACTGAAAGTTGGAGGGACGCTTGTTTATAGTACATGTACAGTGACTGTAGAAGAAAACGAGCAAACTTTAATAGAATTCATTCAACGCCATCCTAATTTTAGTATCGACAAATTTAATGAAGAGGATAATGTACCATCTGATATCGTGACTAACGAAGGTCAAATTAGAATTTGGCCAAATCAGTATCATACTGATGGTTTCTTTATTTCGCGATTAATTAAAAACAATTAAGTAACATTCGAGGTGAAAGTATGAAAATTTCAGTCCATTCCAATATTGGAAAGAGACGTACATCTAATCAAGACTATGCTGACTATTATACTTCTAAGGCCGACCAGAATCTATTCATACTCTGTGATGGAGTAGGCGGTCATCAAGCAGGCGATGTAGCAAGTCGAATGACAACAAACTATCTAGGAGAGAAGTTCGAGAGTATCGAAACAGCCTTCACGATAGAAAGCCTTCAAAATTGGATGCTGGAAGCAATCCAAGATGTGAACCAATTTATTTATAAGAAGTCTGTTGAACATGCCGAATTAGTCGGAATGGGAACCACATTAGTTATGGCAGCTTCTGTAGATAATCATTTTGTGATTGCCCACGTAGGAGATAGTCGTGCTTACACATATTATCGAGGCGATTTAACCCAAATTACTGAAGACCATTCTTTAGTCAATGAATTAATCCGTTCAGGAGAAATTACTGAAGAAGAAGCGAATCATCACCCAAGAAGAAACGTCGTGACACAATCCATTGGTGGAACCGAAACGGTTTCAGCAGAATTAAACACAGTTTCTTTATCTGAAATTGAAATGCTATTATTATGTTCAGATGGATTAACCAATATGGTTAGTCGTGAAGGCTTAATCAACTTATTTAATCAGCACCGATTTGAAGATAAATTTGGTGAGATGTTGATTAGGGCAGCAAATGATGCGGGTGGAATGGATAATATTACACTCATCCTAGTTTCGCAGGATTCTACGTCGGCGGACGGAGGCGAACACTAATGGAAATAGGAGAAAAACTATCAGGTCGTTATTTATTGACCGACACAGTCGGACAAGGCGGTATGGCAAATGTTTTCCTTGCGCACGATTTGATTTTAGACCGTGATGTCGCGGTAAAAGTTCTAAGATATGACTTCCAAGACAACAAAGATGCGATTCGCCGTTTTCAAAGAGAAGCGATGTCCGCTAGTCAGTTACTTCATCATAATATTGTTGAAGTGTATGACGTTGATGAAGAAGAAAATCAACAATATATTGTTATGGAATTTGTAAAAGGAACGGATTTAAAAACTTATATCCATCAGAATGCACCAATTTCTTTAGAATTGGTTGTATCAGTGATGAGTCAAATTCTTTCTGGTATTGATGTTGCCCATAAACATCGAATTATTCACCGAGATATTAAACCACAGAATATTTTGATTACAGGACAAAATGAAGTCAAGATTACAGACTTTGGTATTGCCATTGCTTTATCTGACACGTCAATCACTCAAACAAATACTTTACTTGGATCTGTTCATTATTTATCACCTGAACAAGCACGTGGAAGTAATGCGACAACTAAATCTGACATTTATGCTTTAGGTGTTGTTCTATATGAATTAATCACTGGTTCGGTTCCTTTCGATGGAGAATCGGCAGTTTCGATTGCTTTGAAGCATTTCCAAGAACCATTTCCAAGAATTAGAGAGAATTTAAATTATATACCTCAAAGTTTGGAGAACGTTGTTTTAAAAGCGACCGCTAAAGAACCGAAGGATCGTTATAACTCTGTTCAAGAGATGTTGCAAGACTTAAGTACAAGTTTGAGTGCCAATCGAATGAATGAAGCAATGTTTCAGCCTTCTGATAATTTAGAAGAAACGATGATTGTTAAACCAATTAAGCCGATTACTAGTGCTAGCAAAGCACTTGCAGAACAGATCACTGCTCCTGAACCATTAGATGAGGCGGTGTATCCTAGTTATGATGAAGTGGCGCCCATCTCTGCACCTAAACGCAAAAGAGGATTTTTAGGTTTGATATTTGCAGCCATAATCCTGTTATTAATGGCTGGTGGAGGCTATTATGTATACTCGCAGATGATGCGGTATGTGAACGTACCAGACGTCACTGAAATGTCACAGAGCGAAGCTCTAGAGATATTGTCAGAGTTTGATTTAACTGTAAGTACTGTGACACAAGCGTGGCACAATACGATTGAAGCGGGTCATGTGATTTCGACAACACCAAGTAGTAATGAGAGAGTTGAAAGAAATAGCGACATTGAACTTGTAATGAGTAACGGGAAGGAACAAGTAGAAATTGGTAACTATATTGGCCAGATGTATGAACCGATACGTAGTCAATTAAGAGAAGCAAACTTTATTGTTGAACGAAGAGATTTAGCTTCTGGACCTGAAGATGAAGGGAAAATACTTGATCAAAGTATTGAGCCAGGTTCAAAAGTTGTCCCAGAAAACACAACAATCACATTAATTGTGGGTAGTTACTCTGAATCATTTACTATGCAAGATTTCTATAATTTATCTTACGATATGGTTGAAAACTTTGCAGCCGCTTATGGTGTAACTGTTGAAACAGAATATGAATACAGTGACTTCATACCAGAAGGCCAGATTATTAGTCAATCACCAAGTAATGGTACACCTTTAGTACCAGGAGATGTTATTGCCGTAGTCGTGTCTGCTGGGCCAGAAGAAGAGGAAGTCGTCACAACAACACAAAACGTTGAGATTGAATATGTTCCCACTTATGAAGAAGATGATGTCGAACAATTAGAGCCTTTACCTAATACAATTGAAATTTACATTGGGGACTCTAAAAATAACATTAATAATCTGCATACTGAGTTAAGTTTAGATGAAACAAAAACGATTAAAATACTGATGTACATTTCAAGTAATGGAACGGGTCAATACCGAATTTTACGTAATGGCGAAGTGTATTCCGAGAATTTATCAGTTTATCCAGATTAGTAAGCCATACGAAACTAGCCACAATTTTGTACTTGTGACTAGTTTTTTTGGTTTTATTAGGCTATCAGCTAGATGAGTCTGGCTTGTAAATTCAACATAAAAAAGCTATTGTATTAATAGCGACTATGCAAAAGAACACATTATTTTAGTGATTTAACATAAGGAGGTTTTCATGAAAAAAACTACAGAACAATCATCTATAGTGGTAAAATCGGGTATCATCTACCAAGCAATTAGTGGCTTTTACTATGTTTGGAGTGAAGGAGAGTCTTATGCTACAAAGCCTAGAGGGAATTTTAGACATCAACAAACGAAACCACTAGTAGGCGATATTGTCAAATTCGAAGTTGATGAAGTAGACGATAATTCGAACAGTCGATTAATTGAAATCCAAGAACGATATAACGAACTTGTCCGACCAACAGTGGCAAATGTGGATTATGCCTTTGTGGTGACATCTCTTATTGAACCAGATTTTTCTTACAATTTATTGGATTATTTTTTAGTGTCAGTAGAAGCTAATAATATCCAGCCACTTGTCTTATTAACTAAATATGATTTATTAGTTAAACAAAAAGGACAAGTAGAAGCAAAGGCCTTTGTAAGAAAAATATCCAAAGTTTATGAAGCGATTGGCTACACAGTGATTACTCTTGATAATAGTGAAGAAAGTATTGAGAAATTAACTGGCCAAATTGAAGCAGGATTATACGTGATAATGGGTCAGTCTGGGGTTGGCAAATCAACGTTATTGAACCGTCTATTACCGGAGGCTAAAATTGAAACTGCTGCAATCAGTGATGCTTTGAATCGAGGGCGACACACGACTCGAGAAGTGACCTTATACCGATTTAATAAAGGGATGCTTGCTGACACACCTGGCTTTAGCGCGATAGAATTTGCAACGCTAGAAAAAGAAGAACTTGCGTCTTGTTTCCCAGAAATTGCTGATGCAAGTGAGGGATGTAAATTCAGATCGTGTTTACATATTAACGAACCAGATTGTCATGTTAAACAGCTATTGACAGAGGGAAAGATTGCAGAATCTCGTTACAAAAATTACTTACAAATTTTTGAGCGAATCGAACAACGTAAACCGATTTATCGTAAGAAAGATTAATAAATCACTTGGGGGAAATTATTATGAAAATTGCACCATCGATGTTAAGCGCTAATTTTGCAACATTAGCAGATGAAATTAAGAATATTGAAGCAGCAGGAGCTGATTACTTACATATTGACGTAATGGATGGGATGTTTGTACCGAATATTTCTTTTGGTCCGATGGTATTCGGAGCACTTAGACCAATGACAAGCTTAATTTTTGATTGTCATTTAATGGTTCAAGACCCAGAACGATATATTGAAGCGACTGCTTTGGCAGGTGCAGATATTATTACTGTTCATTATGAAGCAACGAAGCATATTCATCGTGTGATTCAACAAATTAAGGCTCTTGGTAAAAAAGCGGGAGTTGTTATCAATCCTGGTACACCAGTTGCGGCGTTAAATGCTGTCTTATCAGAAGTTGATTTAGTATTGATTATGACGGTCAATCCAGGTTTTGGTGGTCAAGTGTTTATTGAAAGTACCTTAAAGAAAGTATCAAAATTAAAAGATTTAAGGACAGAACACGGCTATCATTATGAAATCGAAGTTGACGGCGGAGTGAATGCTGAAACTGCTCGCCAATGTATTGAAGCAGGCGCTGATGTGTTAGTTTCCGGATCATATATTTTTAATCAAACAGATCGAAAAGCTGCGATTGATTCTTTACGAATTTAACAGAGATAAGGTGAAAGGAAAGAATTTATGTTAGTTAAATCACCTAAAGCTACTCAATGTGTCATTTTATGTGGGGGAGCAGATGCACCAGATTTAAAGCGAGTCGCCCAACTGATTTCAATCTATTCGTCAACCTTTTTAGTGGGTGTCGACCGGGGTGGTTTGGCATTAATTAAAGCAGGTTATTCTTTAGACTATGCTTTTGGTGACTTTGATTCTGTAACGCCAGACGAGTTGGAGATAATCCGAGAACACAGTCATAAGCTTCAACAATACTCGCCAATAAAAGACGATACTGATATGGAATTAGCGTTAAGTATCTCAATCGAACGGTATTCAGAAGCAGACTATTATGTATTTGGTGGTATAGGAGAGCAGCAGGGTCGTTTAGATCACATGTTTGCCAACATATGGCTAGTCTATCAGCCACGATTTCAAGCAGTTATTCATCGATTACAGTTTATTGAGTCGAACCACGTGATAAAGTTTTATAAGCCAGGTAGCTATCAAATTCAAGCGAATAAACAGACGGATTACCTTTCACTGATTTCAATGACAGCGCTCAAGCAATTATCTATCCAATATGCCAAGTATGAATTGGATACAGTTGACATTGCTTATCCTCGAGCGCTCATTAGTAATGAGTTTATCGATCAGCAACCAGTTCAAATTTCTTTTGAAGAAGGCATTATAATGGTAATGTGGGTAGAAGAAGAGTAAGACTTTTAGCATAGGAGAGATTGAATGGATAAAGCAATCATTTTATTAAATACAAAATTTAAACACCTTCAAATTGAAGAAATTGAAAGAATTGCTTCAGATTATCAAATTAAGTTTCAAGATGAGGTAAGTAAAGCGGATTTTGAAAAAGTGGAAATAATGTATGGTTGGAATAAAGCTTATACTCCAGAGGATTTAACAAAGTTTACACAGTTAAAATGGATTCAAGCCGCTTCCGCAGGTGTAGATTATTTACCAAAGGAAATTACACAAAACCCTCAAGTACAGATTACTAATATGAGTGGCGTGCATGCTGTTCCAATTACAGAATCTGTCTTTGGCTATTTATTAGCTACTGGACGCCAATTATTTACCAGTCAAATGAACCAAGCAACGTTTCAATGGATTCGTCCAGCACATGAATCGTATTTTTCTTTAAAAGAAAAAACACTTCTTATATATGGAACTGGGAATATTGGACAAGAAATCGCTCGAATTGGACAAGCGTTCAACATGAAAACAATTGGAATCAATACGAATGGACGATCAATTGAATATTTTGAGGAAAGTTTATCAATGTCTGATTCACTGGCTGCGGTTGAAAAGGCTGATTTTATTGTAAGTACCTTACCAGCAACAGATCAAACACACCATTACTTTAATATAGAATGGTTTAGTCATTTAAAAAGTACGGCTTTATTCGTCAATATTGGCCGTGGCCAAACTGTTGATGAAGAAGCAATCGCCTCTGCTTTAACAAAGGGGCAATTTGCGGGAGCGTACTTAGATGTTTTCCACACAGAGCCTTTGCCTGAAACGTCAAAATTATGGCAGATAGATAACTTATTGATTACACCTCATATCACAGGGCATATCGCACACTTTGCGAACGAAACGTTCCCAATATTTAAGCAGAATTTAGAGAGTTATATCAATACAGGTAAGTTAAGTCGAAATATCGTAGCGAAAAATAAAGGTTACTAATAATAGACTAACAAGAGCAATACACTATAATGGTAAGCGAATAAGCTATTGAAAACTTAATACAAAAAAAGCCAGTGAGCTGAGAAAATTCTCAGTATTCACTGGCTTTTACTTGTTTGGACTGTTAAACAATCCCTTACTCATTTAATCAATTAAAATTAAACACGTTCAACTTTTCCGCTTTTCAATGCGCGTGCAGAAACCCAAACTCTTTTAGGCTCTCCATCAACTAGGATGCGGACTTTTTGTAAGTTAGCACCGAAACTACGTTTCGAAGCGTTCATAGCGTGAGAACGTTGGTTACCTGATCTTGCTTTACGTCCTGAAAAATAACATACTTTAGCCATTGTTTATTCCTCCTTTTTCTTGCAGGAGCATTAACCTCTGCATTTCATACCAAAATAATTTACCATATTATAGACAGCAAATCAAGGTTGGAATCAAAAAAAGTTAATACCTTTCAATATAACGCTGATAATACAGCATTATTAATGAAATTTTAAAAAAGAACTTTGTGCTCATACCTATTTATAATCTAGTAGGATAACTTAAGAGTTTACTAAGATAAAGCAATTTGACATAACAAAAGAAGAGTAATTTAAAAATTACTAGGCTAATAGAGTCTTTTATGGTAAGTTATATGATGTTTGTGAATCCAAATAGTTTAAGAATATCTCAGTATTTGCTATTATTGATGCGTGGAAGGCACTTTTGTGCTAAAATAATGAAGATATAAAACTTTATAGGAGGACTTTAAATGGCTATAAATATTCAAACACCTAATGGACATATCTCGCTGACGACAGACGTTATTGCGACTGTTGTGGGAGCTGCCGTAACCGATAACTATGGTGTTGTTGGAATGGTAAGTAAAAGTTTCATCCGAGATAATATTACTGAAATTCTTAAAAAAGATAACTATGCAAAAGGTGTCGTTATTTCTCAAGAAGCAAATGAAGAAGTAATGGTCGATGTTTACATAGTAGTAACATATGGTACGAAGATCTCTGTTATTTGTCAGAATATTCAACAAACCGTGAAATATAACGTAGAACAATTACTTGGTTTTGAATTAAGTTATGTAAATGTTCACGTACAAGGAGTAAAGGTTGATTAATTAATCGACCAATCAAGGAGGACAAAAGTTGGAATTAGAAAAGTTAACCGCATCTCATTTTCAGGCGATGGTCATTGCCGGAGCGGAACGCTTAAGTGAAAACGTAGAATTAATTAATTCTCTAAACGTTTTCCCCGTGCCAGACGGCGATACAGGAACGAACATGAATATGTCATTTCAATCAGGGGTAGAGAACTTAAGGCAAACAAAGACTGAGCATGTTGGTGAATTATCACAAGCTCTAGCTAAAGGATTATTAATGGGAGCTCGAGGGAACTCTGGCGTTATTTTATCTCAAATTTTTCGAGGGTTTTCTCAAGCAATTAAAGACAAAAAAACTCTAAACTCAGATGAGTTTATGGCTGCTTTTGTCGGTGGAGTTGAATCAGCATATAAAGCTGTTATGAAACCAGTTGAAGGTACTATCCTAACAGTTGCTCGTGAATCTGCGATTCGAGGCGAAAAGAAAGCTAAAAAATCTCAGGATATTATTGAAGTGATGAGTTCTATTGTTAGAGGAGCTAGTCAATCCTTAGATAGAACACCAGATCTACTACCTGTTTTAAAACAAGTTGGAGTGGTTGATAGTGGTGGTAAAGGATTGCTCTGTATTTATGAAGGTTTCTTAGCCGCTTTAACAGGTGAAGTGATTATTGAAACATCAGATAATGTATCAAAATCAGAACACTCACATGCGATTTTTGAAGCTGATAACGATATTCCATTATCAATGGATGATATCACTTATGGTTACTGTACAGAAATCATGGTACGCATCGGTGAAGGTCCAACTGTGAAGAAATCATTTGATTATGATGAATTCCGTAATCTACTTAACACTAAAGGTGATTCTCTATTAGTTGTGAATGATGATGAAATTGTTAAAGTTCACGTACATACTGAAAATCCTGGTGAAATTATGCAATTAGGCCAAGAGTTTGGCGAGTTAATCAAAATCAAAGTGGATAATATGCGTGAACAAGTTCGTGGTCTAGAAGCTGAAGATAAAGCGATGCAAGTTGATAAGTCGGCTCTTGTACCAACTGAACTTAAACCATTTGCTGTAATTGCCGTAGCGGCAGGTGAAGGCATGATGGAATTGTTCAAATCAATTGGTGTAAATGAAGTGTTATCTGGAGGGCAAACGATGAACCCTTCTACAGAAGATTTTATTAAATTAATTGATCGAGTGTCAGCAGAGAATATCATAATTTTACCAAATAATAAGAATATTATTATGGCTGCTGAACAAGCAGCTGAAGTCACTGATAAACCGACAGTAGTTATTCCAACAACTACAATTCCTCAAGGAATTGCATCGATGTTAGCATATAACCCAACTCATTCTATTGAAGAAAACAAAGCGTTGATGACAGAATCTAGTCAAACAGTTGTAAGTGGTCAAATCACTTACTCAATTCGAGACACTGAAATCGATGGCGTATCAATCAAAAAAGATGATTACATGGGCTTAATCGATGGGAAAATCATATTGTCACAACCAAACATCGAAGCTGCTTTACTTCAGACAATCGAGCATATCATAAATGATGATATGGAATTAATTACCATTATTATTGGAGAAGATGGCGATAATGAATTAGCAGAATCGGTTGCAGAAAGAATAGAAGCGAGCAATCCAGATGTTGAGATTGAGTTCGTTCTAGGTGGCCAGCCAGTTTATCATTATATTTTATCAGCAGAATAATAATGTAAGAAGACGTTTATACCTGTAAAGCATTGTGTGTCATCTTGTAAATTTTAATGATTTTGTTAATTTACACCTTAGACTCTGCTGAAAGACACAGGTATAGGCGTTTTTTTCTATTTATCAGAGGAAGCGACATAAAAGGCGGTGAAGTGAGTGTCTCAAACGAAAAGTTGGTTAGACTCGTTAGTTGAACTAAAGGGCATAGGGCCGGTTAAGGTTCAACAATTTCAACAAATTGGTATTTATAATATAAGAGATTTGTTTTTCCATTTTCCCTTTAGGTATGAAGATATTCAGATTCGTGAAATAGAAACTATTCTTGATCAAGAAAAAGTAACTTTAAAAGGAAAAATCGTTTCAGAACCAGTTGTTCAGTATTTTGGACGCAATAAAAGTCGTTTAAATTTTCGATTTGCAGTAACAGATCACGATATTATTTCGGTCACTTTTTTTAATCAGCCTTACTTAAAAAACAGCATTCATTTAGGCGAAACAAGAGCAGTATATGGTAAATGGCAAAGCAATCAGCAGAATCTGATGGGAATGAAAATGATTAAACAAGCTGAAAATGAACAAGATTTCGCACCGATTTATCATACAACAAAAGGTTTAAGACAACCTCAGATTATCCAAGCGATTAAACAAGCATTCGAAGATTATTCAACTTTTATTCCAGAAATTATCCCCTCTTATTTAAATGATAAATACCAAATGCTGCCATTGGATCAGGCGTTATACCAAATGCATTTTCCAACAAACAAACAACAATCGAAACAAGCTCAACGGAAGATCATTTTTCAGGAGTTCTTTTTGTTCCAATGGCGGCTACAATTAGCCACACAAAGACAACATCAACTGAGTGGCACACGGATTCATTATGAAGTGGAAGAATTAAAAGAAGTGATTAAATCTCTACCTTATGATTTAACAAATGCTCAGAAAAAAGCAGTTAATGAAATATGTTTTGACTTAATGGCTAATTATCCAATGCGACGCATGCTTCAAGGAGATGTTGGTAGTGGTAAGACTTTAGTTGCTTTTCTTGCGATGATTGCGTCAGTTATTGCCGGCTATCAGACGTCCTTACTTGTACCGACAGAGATATTGGCCAAACAACATGTCAAAAGTTTTAACCGTATGTTTGAAATGATTGGTTTAAGAGCCGAGTTATTTGTTAGTGTGATGAACACAGTAGAAAAAAAGCAAATCATCGAGGGCTTAGCCAGCGGGCGTATTAGAATAGTCATAGGAACTCACGCTTTAATTCAAGAAAGCATTCATTTTAAAAATTTAGGTTTAGCAATTATTGATGAACAACATCGTTTCGGTGTAGGGCAAAGACAAGCAATGCTTAACAAAGGGCAAAGCGAACACTCAGTCAATTTGCTTCAAATGACTGCTACACCCATTCCAAGGTCACTCGCTTTATCTTTATATGGAGAATTAAGTGTGTCTACGATCGATGAACTACCGAATGGCCGAAAAGCGATAACGACTGTTCTAGCAGATGAAAAGAACATTGAATCTGTTTATGAAGCAGTAGAAGCAGAATTAGATAAAGGTCATCAAGTATATTATGTTTTACCATTGATCGAGAGTTCAGAACATATGGAAGAAATTGAAAATGTACTTGAAGTGGCAGAGAAACTGACGCAACGATTCTTTAACTATCAAGTCGATGTGCTACACGGCCAATTAGATAAAGGTCAGCAGCAATTAGTCATGGAACAATTTAGTCGTAATGAAACACAAATTCTTGTTGCCACCACAATGGTTGAAGTTGGTGTGGATGTTGCAAATGCTACAGTGATTGTTATCCAGTCAGCAGAACGTTTCGGACTTGCACAATTACACCAGCTAAGAGGTCGAGTAGGACGGAGTGACTTACCGAGTTACTGCTTCTTAATTGCCAAGCCAACAACAGAGCAAGGGAAAGCTCGGATGAAAATCATTGTCCAGCATCAAGATGGTTTCTTAATTAGTCAAGAAGATATGAAAATAAGAGGAATGGGTGATGTATTGGGGCGTAATCAAAGTGGTTTGCCACAATTTCATTATGCAAACTTGTTTGAAGATCAGCACATCTTGACTGTTGCACGTGAAGAAGTTAATGAGTTATTGAAACATCCAGAAAAACTTCTGGAGAGTGAACATAAAGCACTCGATCAATGGGTGGAGACCCAATTAATCGAAGCATGATAATAGGTTTGACTTATAGAGGAGGATATAAATGGTAACAATCGCAATCGATGCAATGGGTGGAGATAATGCTCCAGCTGCAATTGTCAATGGTGTTAATTTAGCCGTTCGTACTTATGAAGATATCCAAATAAAATTATTTGGTGATGAGGCACGTATCAATGAATATCTTGAAGCTCATGATAGAGTTGAAGTGATTCATACCACTGAAATTATTTCAGGTGAGGATGAACCAGTTATTGCAGTACGTCGTAAAAAAGAATCTTCGATGGTAAGAGCAGCTAAAGCCGTTAAAGAGGGTGAAGCGGACGTTTTACTTTCTGCAGGAAGTACAGGTGCCTTGTTAGCGAGTGGGCTACTGATCGTCGGACGAATAAAAAATATTGACCGACCAGGCTTAATGCCAGTCATTCCGACGATATCTAAAGAACACCCTCAATTTATTTTGATGGATGCAGGTGCTAATGCAGATTCTAAGCCGATTAATCTATTACAACACGCTATTCTAGCTTCTCAGTATGCCCGTGAAGTGTTAGAAATAGCTAAACCACGTGTTGGTCTGTTAAATAACGGGACTGAAGCAGGTAAAGGAAATGAACTAACTAAAGCTGCCTATGACTTGCTTGCAAACGAAGAGAGTATTCATTTTATTGGTAATGTGGAAGCGAAAGAACTATTAACAGGTTCATTAGATATTGCAGTAACGGATGGATTTACAGGCAATGCAGTGTTAAAAACTCTTGAAGGAACCTCTAAAAGTGTTTTCAGAGCAATTAAAGGGGCATTTACCGAAGGTAATATAAAAACTAAATTAGGGGCATTAATGATTAAAGAGGCGTTAGCTGATTTAAAAGATAATTTCGATGACACTAAAGCAGGTGGAGCTGTAATGCTTGGAGTAAAGGGTGCGGTTATTAAAGCGCACGGCTCATCTAATGAAGAAGCAATTTACAATGCGATTCGTCAAGCAAGAAAAGTGACACAAACTGGTGTCATTCAAAAAACGATTGATTTTTTTGAGGCTTAATATTATTTGTAATTCATAGATTTCTTGCTATAATGGTGAAAGGCTTTATTCAGATGAGATAAAAACTTATCCATTTGCAATAAAAATTTAAAAAACATAGACAATTTTCACTATTGACTGTAAAATGTGTAAGTATATTGAAAAAGATTAATACACGTGGGGAGTATGGGAGGTGTTGTTATGACCCAAGAACAAACTATATTAGAAAAAGTAAAAGAAATGATTGTCGATCGTTTCGGCGTACAAGAAGATAAAGTTACTACTACGATGACCTTTGATGACTTAGGTGCTGATTCTCTAGATGTTGTTGAATTGGTTATGGAGTTAGAGGATACATTTAATATTCAATTTGAAGATGATAAAATTGAACAGTTATCCAATATTGGGGATGCTGTAGATTATATCGAAGAACTAAAAAAATAAGTAACTTATAGATAAACTGTCATAACTTGTCACAAGTGAAGTCATGATAGTGTCAGTACAAACGAAACGGAGGTACGAAATGGAGAACAATAAAGTTCTATTAGAAGTCAAAGACTTACATACTGGCTTTAGAATTAAAGATTCATATTTTGATGCTGTAGACGGCATTTCGTTCACTTTATCAAAGAATGAGAAATTAGCGATAGTTGGTGAATCAGGCTGTGGTAAAAGTACATTAGCAACAAGTATTGTAGGATTACACAACCGCCTAAACACACGCATCACTGGAGAAATCATTTATAATAATGATAACCTAGTGGATTATGACGAAACGCAATACAATCAAATTAGAGGCAATGATATAGGGATGATCTTTCAAGATCCATTAGCCTCATTAAACCCACTAATGACGATTGAAGCTCAAATTGATGAGGCTTTATACTACCATACAAAATTAAATAAAAAACAACGTCAAGATCGTGTATTAGAGTTGTTAGATCAAGTAGGGATAGCTAATCCTGTAAGAATGGCAGCGCAATATCCGCATGAATTATCAGGTGGGATGAGACAACGTGTTATCATCGCCATTGCTTTGGCATGTAAACCGCCGATTATCATTGCAGATGAACCTACGACAGCGCTAGATATCACTATCCAAGCACAGATTCTAGACTTATTGAATGACATTCAAGATGAAACTGAATCTGGAATTATTTTGATTACACATGACTTGGGTGTAGTAGCTGAAACGGCTGATCGTGTTGCGGTAATGTATGCGGGACAGTTCGTTGAGATTGCTCCTGTTGATTTAATCTTTAACAACCCAAAACATCCATATACTCGTTCATTGCTACGTTCAATACCTCAGTCTAATGAAATGGCTGATGATGCGAGTGGCGAATTACACGTTATTCAAGGAGTAGTACCACCTTTAACACGCTTACCACGTAAAGGTTGTCGTTTTGCTTCACGTATCCCATGGATTCCTGCAGAACATCACGAAGAAAACCCTACTTTGCATGAAGTGGAACCAGGACACTGGGTACGTTGTACTTGTCATGAACACTTCCATTTCGAAGAGGAGGGACATTAATGTCAGAATTTATTAGAATAGAAAACTTAAAAGTTCATTATCCTATTCGTAGTGGCTTCCTTAATCGTGTAACCGATCAAGTAAGAGCGGTAGATGATGTGAGTTTAGTTTTTGAAGAAGGAAAAACTTACGGTTTAGTTGGTGAATCTGGATCAGGTAAATCAACAATTGGTAAAGCGATTATTGGGTTAGAAAAAATTACCTCAGGTAATATTTATTACAATGGTGAGGAAGTCTCTAAACAAGCACGTAACCGTCGATCAGAGTATCGTCGCAACGTTCAAATGATTTTCCAAGATGCTTTATCAAGTTTTAACCCGAAGCGTCGTATTAGCGATGTATTAGCAGAACCTATGCGTAACTTTTCAAACTGGACACCAGAAGAAGAACGTCGCCGCAGTATCGAATTATTAGAAATTGTTGGTTTGACTGAAGATGCATTAAACAAATATCCACATGAATTCTCAGGTGGACAACGTCAGCGTATTGGAGTTGCACGTGCAGTAGCTATCAACCCTAAATTAGTGATTGCTGATGAGCCGGTTTCAGCCTTAGACTTATCCGTTCAAGCACAGGTTTTAAACTTTATGAAACGTATCCAAGATGAATACAATATTAGCTATTTATTTATTTCTCATGACTTGGGTGTTGTTAAACATATGTGTGATGAATTAGCGATTATGTATCGTGGTCGCTTTACAGAGTATGGTAAACGAGCAGATATTTATGAAAATCCGCAACATATTTATACTAGACGTCTCTTATCAGCTATTCCGCAAATCGACCCAACAAACCGTGAATCCCATAAATTGGATCGCTTACGTGTTGAAAAAGAATATCAACAGAATGCAGCTAAATATTATTCTGAAGAGGGTCGAGTTTACGATTTGAAAGAAATTTCAGATTCCCATAAGGTCGCTTTGAAAGATGTTAGCTCTTTAACAGAAGGAGGCGTGCGTTAATTATGTGGAAAACAATACTTCGTCGAATCGTTTTAATGATTCCACAAATTTTCATTTTAAGTATTCTTGTATTCGTTCTGGGTTCGCTTATGCCAGGGGATGCCTTAACAGGTTTAATCGATCCAACGATATCAGCAGAACAAGTTGAAGCAATGCGCGAAAAGTTAGGTTTAAACAAACCAATGCCCGAACGCTATGTAGACTGGATAACGAATGCGTTACAAGGGGATTTTGGACGTAGTTGGCAACATCGTCAACCGGTTCTATCAATTATTGGACAAAGAATTTGGCCAACATTATGGTTATCATTATTAACAGTCATTTTAACTTATGCACTTGCTTTACCTTTAGGTTTATTAGCAGGTCGCTACCAAAACACGTGGTTAGATAAAGGGGTTAACCTGTATAACTTTATTAGCTATTCAGTCCCATCATTTGTTTTAGGTCTTTTAATGTTATGGTTATTTGGTTATACATTAGGCTGGTTCCCAACACGTGGAACGGTAGGATCAAGTGTTTCACCTGGAACGGTGGACTATATCTTCTCACGCTTTAACCACATGATTTTACCAGCAGTAACATTAGCACTTCTAAGTACAACAGGTACAATTCAGTATTTACGTACTGGGGTAGTCGATGCTAAGACTCAAGATTATGTTCGTACTGCTCGTGCAAAAGGTGTACCGGAATCTAAAGTATACACTCGTCATATTTTCCGTAACTCTATGTTACCAATTGCCGCATTCATGGGTTATACGATTACTGGATTAATTTCAGGATCTGTCATTACTGAAACAATCTTTACTTACCAAGGGATGGGCTTACTGTTTATTAGTTCTATTAATAACCGTGACTTCTCAGTCATGACAGCGCTAGTTCTATTATTCGGTATGATGTCATTATTGGGTACGTTATTGTCAGATATCATTATGGTGTTTGTCGATCCACGTATTAGAATAAACTAGGAGGAGGCGATAAAATGGTATTAAATAAACAAGAAGTAGATGCTCAAACAACTGAAGTCGTACTTGAAGAGAACCATGAAGGCGCTCCTCCAGTCGGTTTTGAAATCATTCGTCGTGAGTTTGCTAAAGATAAAGTCGCACTAACTGCTTTTTTAATTCTTTTAGTAATCGTTTTAGGGGTAATCTTTGCATCGTTATTTATAGATTTAGATAAAGCAACGACTGTTAATATCTTTAATCGTTTTACACCACCAGGTGAAGATGGTTATTGGTTAGGAACTGACGAGGGTGGACGAGATGTATTTGCACTCCTAGTTGTAGGAGCGAGAAATTCCTTATTCATCGGTTGGACTATTACAATTTTTACAGCCATCATCGGAATTATGACCGGAATTATTTCTGGATATTATGGCGGTATTGTTGATGATATCATGATGCGAATTGTTGACTTTATCATGGTGTTACCACAACTAATGATTATTATCGTTGTTGTAACAATTGTTCGTTCATTCAACGTATGGACTTTAATTTGGGTACTAACAGCTTTTGGTTGGGTTAGTCAGACACGTCTATTTAGAACCGCAACATTAAGTGAAGGATCTAAAGATTATATCAGTGCTTCTAAAACATTAGGAACACGCGATTGGAAAATCATGTTTATCGAGTTATTACCAAACTTGAGCTCATTGATTATCACTAACTTAACACTAAGTTTCGCAGCAAACATCGGGATTGAAACAGGGCTAAGTTTCTTAGGTTTTGGTTTACCGGTAGGTACACCAAGTTTGGGTACTTTAATCGGTTACGCTAATAACCCAGATGTTATTGAGAATAAGACATGGGTATGGTTACCAGCGGTCATTCTTATGCTAGTACTGATGTTATGTATTAACTACATTGGTCAAGCGATGCAAAGAGCTGCTGACAGTAAACAACGTAGAGGTTAATCTAAACTAAACACCCAAAAGGGGCAGAAAAGGGCAACTGTAATAAGTTGTTTACCTTTTCTGTCTCTTTTTTTGGGGGAACGAAAGATGTCATACGAAGTGATAATTCTATCCTTAAAATTATTCACTACTTTCGACTGAAAGGATTGGCGATATGAATTATTAAAAAAACAGGTCAATATTGTAAGAATATAATGACGAACTATTAACTAGTTGTGAGTTAACATCGTTTTAGAAAATCTTTTAACATATTTAAATACTTATAAAATAGCCATATGCAGACTAATTCACAATGAAAACTAAGCAAATACATAGTCCCAAAGCCTATTCCAATAAATATAACCTGGAAAAAGGCTGTATAAATTATGATAATTGGAATCGCTTAAATAAGAATTGCACTCATTTAATTATCATAAAATTGAATGTTTTTTAATAAAACTCTTGATAATCACTTAAGAAAACGTTATGATATATTTATGTAATGGCATTCACGCCAGAACGTTTAATTTATTTGGAGGGATATTATGAAAAAAACATTAAGAAAACACTTTTCACTAGCAGCAACAGCCTTTACTCTAGGTTCTGTTCTAGTTGCACCAACATCAACTTTTGTATCTGCACAAGAAGATGGTGAAGAAGGCGTATTAAACTTTGAGACTGCTGTCACTCATGAAGGCGAAGCGATTGAAGGTGGAACGTTACGTTACGCATTAGTTGGAGATCCATTTGCAGGCGTATTAAACAATATGCTTTATACAGGTAATCCAGATGCGAGCATCATCGGTTTCTTTAACGATGGGTTATACGGTTACGACTCAAGTTTCGCAATCGACAACTCAGGTTTTGCTGATATCGAATTTGATGTAGATAACAAACAAGTAACGATTTCAATTCCAGAAGGAACTTCTTGGGATGATGGCGAGCCACTAACGATTGATGATGTAATTTTCCCTTACTATGTAGTAGGTCACCCAGATTATACTGGTGTACGTTACGGAGAAGACTTCCAAAACGTTGTAGGTATGACAGAATATAACGCTGGTGAAGCAGAAGAAATTTCTGGTTTAGAGCGTATTGATGACTATACATTAAGAGTAACATACATTAACTTTAACAACTCTATGTTACAAGCTGGTGGTGGAGTTTCTTCTTATATTGAACCTGAGCATATCTTAGGTGAAGTTCCAGTTGCTGAATTAGAAGATCACGAAGCAGTTCGTACGAATCCAGTTGGTTTCGGACCATTCCGTGTCACTTCAATCACTCCTGGTGAAGCTGTAAGCTTTGAAGCTAACGAATACTATTACTTAGGCCAACCTGAAATTGACAACTTAGTCATTGAAGTTGTTAACGCAACATCAATTGTTGCTGAGTTAAAAGCTGGTAATTACGACTTAGCGACATTACCTGCTGACCAATACGATACTTATAAAGATGCGACTAACTTCTCAGTAATTGGTCAAATCTCTAATGCTTATACATACATCGGATTCAAGCAAGGTTCATGGGATGCTGAAGCTGGAGAAGTGGTTCCAGACGACTCTAAAGTAACGTCAAGCAAAGCATTACGTCAAGCAATGGCATATGCGATTGACAACGATGCAGTTGGTGCAGAATTCTATTCTGGTTTACGTCAAAACGCTAACTCATTAATTACACCTAACTTTGAAGCTTACCATAACTTCGATCAAGAAGCTTATACATATGACCCAGAGAAAGCTAAAGAAATCTTAGCTGAAGCTGGCTTTGTGGATGGCGATGGCGATGGTTTTGTTGAAGACTTAAATGGCGAGCCATTTACTTTAGGTTTCGCTTCAATGTCAGGTGGAGAAGTTGCTGAGCCATTAGCACAATACTACATCCAAATGTGGGGTGAAATTGGCGTATCTGTCGAATTAGTTGATGGCCAATTAATGGAATTTAACTCATTCTATGACCGTGTTGAAGCGGATGATCCTGCAATTGATATCTACCAAGGTGCTTGGGGAACTGGTGGAGATCCAAACCCAACTGGTTTATACGGACGTACATCTGCCTTTAACTACCCTCGTTTCGCATCGGAAGAGCATGACGCTTTATTAGAAGCCATTAACTCAGATGACTCATTTGATGACGAATTCCGTGAGAACGCATTTAACGAGTGGCAAGCATACGTACACGAAGAATTGCCAGTAGTACCTACTTTATTCCGTTATGAATTAGTAGCTGTTAATAATCGAGTTTCTCAATACGATTCTGAAATTGGTTCAGACTTAGATTGGACACAAATCTCATTAACTGCTGACTCTCCAGTAGCTGAGTAATTTAATGTAACTTTAAACGAAGAGCCTCCTTGTGGGGCTCTTTTCATTTATTATTGGATAAAGCTTTTTAACCGAGTCGTTTTTAGGTATACTAATAAGTGCTAAATGTCAGTCTTTTAATCCGTTTAACCGAATAAGACGGAATGTTTTATGGTGAAGAATGAAGCTTATAAAAGTTTAATAAATACAATTGGAATTGGATAGGAAGATTTTATTTACTGAGCTACTTATAGTCATATACTGGTCAAAATGTATCTTGTTGTGAAAGAAAAAAGTGAAGAGGGTAAATATGAAACTAGCGTTAACAAAATTAATTGAAAAGAATACGGGGATTCATTTTAAGAATGCCCTGCTACTTGAGACAGCCTTTCAACATACGTCATTTGTTAATGAAAGAGCATCAAGGAAATTGGAACATAATGAACGCTTGGAATTTTTAGGCGATGCGGTCTTAGAAGTGATTGTGAGCGATTATTTGTATCATGAGTATCCAAGCGAGCCAGAAGGTCAATTGACACGTATGCGTGCACAGCTCGTGCGTGAGGAGAGTTTAGCTTTTCTTGCTAAGCAATATAATTTTAATCGTTACATTCGTTTAGGAAAAGGCGAATTAGCGAGTGGTGGTAGTGAAAGGGATTCTATCTTAGCTGACTGTTTTGAAGCTTTTTTAGGAGCGGTGTATTTAGACCAGGGGATGGAAATGGCTAGAGAATGGTTAAACCGTGCTTTATTAGAACCACATCGTGTGATTTTAACAAAAGTGAATCTTGATTATAAGACACTTTTCCAGGAAAAAGCTCAACAAAAGGGTGCCGTTTTAATTCGGTACGAATTATTAGAACAATCGGGCCCAGCCCATAATCAAGACTTTACAATGGGACTTTATTTAAACGAACAACTAATCGCAAAAGGTTCAGGTAAAAGTAAAAAGCAAGCAGAAATGCAAGCGGCCGAACATGCTTTTGCTTTAGTGGATGAGAAAGGTAATATTAAATGCATTTAGAAAGAATTGAAATGACTGGATTTAAATCCTTTGCGGATAAAACAGTTATCGAATTTGACACAGGTTTAACGGCTGTCGTCGGACCAAATGGAAGTGGTAAGAGTAATCTTTCGGAAGCGATTCGTTGGGTATTAGGGGAACAATCAGCCAAAAGTTTACGTGGTAATCGCATGGAAGATGTTATATTTAATGGGACGCAAGAACGTAAGCCTGTAAATTTAGCAAAAGTAACATTGGTCTTAAACAACGAAGATCGATATTTGGATTATGATTTTAGTGAGATTAGTATTACGCGAAGTTATAATCGAAATGGTGATAGCCAATACTTTATCAATAAAGAAGTCGTCCGTCTAAAAGACATTGTGGATCTATTATTAGATTCCGGTCTAGGGAAGAACAGTTTTTCAATTATCTCTCAAGGTAAAGTGGAATCCATTTTCTTAAGTAAGCCCGAAGAGCGTCGAACTATCTTTGAAGAAGCAGCAGGCGTCCAAAAATATCAATATCGAAAAGTTGAGGCTGAAAGAAAGCTCGTCAGATCAAGTGATCATTTAAGTCGAGTGAAAGATATTATTCATGAATTAGAAGGCCAATTAAAGCCATTAGCCAAACAAAGAGAAGATGCTCTACGTTATCAAGAAAAACATGAAGCGTTACGACGCTTAGAGATTTCTTTATACAGTTATCAAATCGCACAGTACCGCGATGACTGGAATAAAGCTGAAGATGCGTTAAAGACTTTGAATTCAGAAATTGAACAATTAGAACAAGAAAACAATCAGTTAAGTCGAGCGCTGGAAAACGAGACACTAGAGCTCGATCAAATTACTCAAACACTTGATGTTAACTCTGAAGAATATCAAGTGAAAGGTCAACAATTAGAACGATTAAAAGCGCGTCAACAAATGACGGAGCAACAAATTCGTTTTAATCAAACCTCACTTAATGACAAACAATCTGCTTATCAACAACAGGTTGAACGTCACAGTAAACTTTCAGTTGAATATGATACCTTGTTGACTCAGCAGACTGACTTTGGTGAGCAATTGACTAGGATGAAGCAAAAACTGAAGCAATACGAACAGAAACGCTCGATTTTAACAGGGGACGATCAAGCACAAATTGAGGAGATACGTGGACAGCTGATTGATTTTTATCAATTAGAAACGACAGCTCGTAATCAAATCACTCAGTTTAATGCAACGGTTACCCAACAAGGTGAACGTAACAAACACTTAACTTTACAACTAGAACAAGTAGCGACTTCTCTAGAATTGGCTGAAACAGAGTTTGCTAAGCATATTGAAGGTCAAGCTGAACATCAAGCCAATCAACAGAGTTTGCGACAGCAGTTTAACCGTTTATTAGAAGAAAACCAATTAACGCAGCAAAAGCGTCAACAAATGCAACAAACTTTATTTCAGCATGAACGCCATACGCAGCAAATTGATTCCAAGGTGTCGAATTTAAAGCATATGCAAGAAGACTATGCAGGTTATTTCGCAGGGGTTCGTGCTGTCATGAAGCAAGCCAGTCGTATGCGTGGCGTTGAAGGTACAGTGGCGGATTTGATTAATGTTCCTCAAGCCTATCAGTTAGCGATTGATACTGCCTTAGGGGGGAGTTTACAACATATTGTGGTGACAGATGATCAGTCTGCAAAGGAAGCTATTCATTATTTGAAACAACAAAAGGCTGGTCGTGCGACATTCTTACCGCGTACGAATATTAAACCGCGCATGTTGAACAATAAGCAATTAGAACAAGCTCAACAACACGTAGGCTTTGTGGGAATCGCGAATCAATTGGTGGAGTATGCAAGTCAAAATAACAATATTATCGCGAATTTATTAGGTACAACGATCATTATGTCTGGTATTGAAGAGGCACAACAATTAGCACGCCGCTTGAATCACTCGGTAAAAATTGTGACTTTAGAAGGTGACGTCTTAATGCCAGGAGGATCGATTTCTGGTGGACAAGCACGTAAACAACAGAATTCAATGTTAGCTCGTCAAAATGAATTAAAAATTGCTGAAGAGCAGTTACAAGTAGCTCAACAAACCTTAAAACAATTAGAAGATGACTGGCTTAAAGTTCAATCGAAAGAACAACATTTGCATGAACAAGTGGAGAATAACCGTGAGGTGTTAAATCAAGCTGAAATTCAGTCGCAACAGCTACAACAAACCACTCATCAACTACAACAAACAATTAAGCAATTTCAAAATCAACAATTAATTTTAAAGGATGAATTAACGCAAGCAGAAGAAGTTGTCAGTGAGGCTGAAAAACAGTTATTGCTTGCAGAAAAAAACTTAGCAAAAGCGAGTCAAGGTATTGCTGACACCAATGAGACATTAGAACAGCATAGTTTAAGTCAAGAAGACCGCCAAAAGCAATTACAGCAATTAGAAGTTGAGTATAACGAATGTAAAACTCAACAAGCCGTGAAGCAAACGCAAGCTAGTCAATTACAACAACAAGTTGAAACGTTGACAGAGCAGTTAGCTGAAGTGACCGTATTCATTGAAAGTTATCAATTGAGTCAGCATCAAGATGAAACTGACCTAGACGAATTAGAAGCCGTGCTTGAACAAACGATTGTTGATATCAAAGAGATGACAGCAATCTTAGAACAACACAAAGCAGAACTTGCAAACTTGCGTGAACGTCGACACGTCTTGAGTGAAACCTCTCGTGCTAACGAACAAAAACAACGCGAAATAATTCAAATGACGCAACAATCTTATCAAAAACAAGCGAAACTTGAAGCTCAGATTGAAAAGTTCCAAGCTTTTATTGATAATCAGCTGGAATATTTAAGTGAAGAATACCAATTATCCTATGAGGCAGCTAGTAGCATGGCTGAGCCAATCGATACGATTGCCAAAGTAAATCAAGAAGTTAAGAACTTGAAACGAGAAATTGAACGTTTAGGTCCGATTAACTTAGCATCGATTGAAGATTATGATGTACTAAATGAGCGTTTTAAACATTTAGTAGAACAACAGGATGATTTATTAACTGCCATGTCTCAATTGAAAGAAACGATGGCTGAGATGGATAGTGAAGTCATTAAGCGTTTTGGAGAGACTTTCAGTGTCATCAACCAACAGTTTCAAAAGACATTTCGTAAACTATTTGGTGGAGGAAATGCAGCTTTACAATTAACCGATCCTAGTGATTTACTAGCAACTGGTGTCGATATCGTGGCCCAACCTCCCGGTAAGAAAAAACAAAACTTAGCTTTATTATCCGGTGGCGAGCGAGCTTTAACGGCGATTGCTTTATTATTCGCTATATTGGAAGTTAAGCCTGTTCCGTTTTGTGTACTGGACGAAGTAGAAGCGGCTTTAGATGATGCCAACGTTTATCGCTATGGTGAATATCTACAAGATTTTACAGAGAATACACAATTTATCGTGATTACTCACCGTAAAGGTACGATGGAACATGCCGACGTCTTATACGGCGTGACAATGGAACGTTCTGGAATTTCGAAACTGGCCTCCGTTAAATTAAGTGACTAAATTGTTTTATCTTTGTAGGTATAGCTCGTGGCTCTAGAATATGACTTTAACTATCGAAAAGTGTTATGATTATAGTACAGAGTAAGCTTTGAAGGGAAACTAATAAATGATTAAATTAATTGCAATTGATTTAGATGATACATTATTGACTGACGATAAAGTGATTACGGACCGTAATAAAGAAGCGTTACATTATGCACACAAAAAAGGAATCAAGGTGGTTCTTTGTACAGGTCGTCCATATTTAGCCATGAAAGACTTAGTAACTGAAATTGGACTGACTTCAGCGGATGATTATATTATTACGTATAACGGTGCTCAAGTAAGACGAGCAGCATCTGGTGAAGTAGTTGTAGAAAATATACTGACTAAAGCAGATGTTGTTGCATGGTATGAAGTGTTAATGGCAATTAATTTACCATTGGATGCAATCGATGCGCGGTATATTTTAGAACCGGTCAACTATCCAGAAGGTTATCCTTCTTTTTATTCAGAAAGAGTGAGTAATCTAGAAACCCAGACAGTGGATTTTGCTAGTTTAGCAGACGATCATAAAATCAATAAAATGGTCATTTGCATAGAACCAGAGCATTTAGATCGTCAGTTAGCTTTAATCGATCCGAACTTTATGTCAAAGTATTCAACGTTTAAATCGCGTACGTTTTTATTCGAAATTGTAGCTAAAGGCGTGAATAAAGGGAATACATTAAAACGTTTAGGTGAAGAATTGACAATTGCACCAAAAGAAATGTTAACCATTGGTGATCAAGAAAATGATTTAGCCATGATTGAATTAGCGGGAATAGGCGTGGCGATGGGAAATGCAGTGGATTCAGTCAAAAACGCAGCAGATTATATTACAGCTGATAACAATTCAAGTGGTGTTGCTCAAGCAATTTACCACTTTTTAAAATAAATTATTCTGTAGGGAGTGAGTTAAATGGGATTATTTGATCGAATAAAACGTGCCTTTACTGGTGAAGATAAGGTTGTTAAAGAAGAGATTCAAAAAGAAAGTTCCCCCGTCGTTTTCGACAGTTATGATAAGGGAATGGAAAAAACTCGTACGAACTTTACGAGTCTATTAACTGATTTATTTACAGGCTTTAAAGAAGTGGATGAAGATTTTTATGAAGACTTAGAAGAAACCTTCATCGGGGCAGATGTCGGATTTAATATGACATTGGCACTAACGGACGCTATACGCGATGAAATTGAATCACGTAATGTACATAAGCCCGAAGATGTAAAACGTGTGACATTAGAAAAAATGGTACAACTTTACGAACGCGAGGGTGGAGATGACTTAATCACTCTAAAAGAAAACCCAGATGGTCCAACGGTAATCTTATTCGTGGGAGTGAACGGGGTAGGTAAGACGACTTCTGTTGGTAAAATTGGTTATCAATTAAAACAAGAGGGGCATAAAGTTTTAATGGCTGCTGCTGATACTTTCCGTGCGGGAGCTGTGGAACAATTGAACGTATGGGGCCAGAGACTGGATATTCCAGTTGTTACAGGTCAAGACCAAGGGGACCCAGCTTCTGTCGTTTACGACGCTGTTAAACGTGCAAATGAAGAAGCATTCGACTATTTATTAGTTGATACTGCGGGTCGTTTGCAAACGAAGATCAATTTAATGGATGAATTAGCTAAAATTAAACGTATCATTGAGCGTGAAAATCCAAATGGTATTCAAGAAGTATTATTAGTTCTCGATGCAACGACCGGTCAAAACGCTCTAATTCAAGCGAAGCAGTTCAATGATGCTACGGAGATTACTGGACTTGTGTTAACTAAACTAGATGGAACGGCTAAAGGTGGCGTAGTCCTTTCGATCCGTTATGATTTAGATATACCAGTAAAATATATTGGTTTAGGAGAACAAGCGACTGACCTTCAAGTCTTTGATTCTGAACAATATATGTACAATTTAGTTAAAGGTGCTATTGAAGGATAACTATGACTCTACTTAGTCGAAACTCTAATGAGCGTTTCGACTTTTTTGTTTGCCCAACATGGGCAAACTTTAACGGGTGCAAGTCCCGAATGCGAGTTGCAGTGGTACGCATATAGTTGAAGACAAGGGTGTCCACTGTTAGGTGGAAACTGAAGGAAGTCTTAGATGCAACTCTGTTATGACGTACAAAAATCACACAAGAGGCGTGCTGCGCGGATAAGGCTGTAAAGGAAGCTGAAGTACTATTACTGCACAAGTTCAGCGCGTAGATGTGAATAAGCTATACTAAGTTAGACAGTATAGTTAAGTTAAGGTCCAGTAGAATGAAACCTAAGCACTTGAAACGGAGAGAATCTACCATGACTGAAAAAAGAGTACCCAGAATGTTTACTCCAGAATTAAAAAAACAAATAGTACGACGTTATAAAAGTGGAAAACAGATTCTTTCTGGACGAAGACAGCGCTAATTCTGATTCGAGGTTGGCTGGGCTTTGCTTATATCTATATCATGCTGACAAGTATCTTGCAAGCCAATCTAGAAGACCTTTACGAAGCAGCGAAAATTGATGGGACAATTGCGATTCAACGCTTCAAAACCTCACATTGCCTTCTATTTTCCAGGTAGCTGCGCCGACATTCATTACGCAGTACACGAGTAATTTAATCATTTCTCGATGATATATTTATTTAATGAAGGCAGTCCGGGAAGTATTGAGAGTAATGCAGGGTCAACGGATATTCTGATATCTTGGATGTATATATTGACGACAGGTGGTTCACCGCAGTATTCAGTCGTTGCTGCAGTGGCACTCATGATTTCAGGGATTGTGACTGTTGTCTCGGTGGTCTCTTTCAAGAAAACCAATGCTTTTGATATGGAGAATTAATGATTAGAAGATGAAGTTCAGAGAAAAACAAGCAATTGTTAAGCAAGATTTTCACTTATCTCTTCATGATAACTGTTGCAGTGATTGTTATTTATCCTTTATTGACTACTGTGGCTTCTGCATTTAAAGCAGGTAACATGATTGCTTTCAAATTAGACCTCTCAACCACATGGACGCTAGAAAAATTCTGTCGTCTGTTTAAAAAGACACTCTATCTGACTTGGTACAAGAACACTTTATTTGTCGCCATATGCACGATGTTGATTCAAGTCACAGTGATTGTTTTATCAGGCTTCGCCTACAGTCATTACCGTTTCGTAGGGCGCAAGCAAAGTTTGATGTTATTTTGATTATTCAAATAGGCCTGACGATGGTTGCTTTGACGGCCTTCTATGTCATGGCTTTGTTATCCGGTGGTTTAGATCCATTTTAGTTTATCCCCTTGCTGTACATGGGCCAAGGAATACCGATGAACACCTAGTTAATGAGAATCTATTCTGATACAGTTCCAAGGGCTTTTGATGAATCGGATAAACTGGATGGTGCAGGTCACTTTAGAAGTGAAAACATTAGTTCGAGCAATGATTTCTGTCTAAGCATTATGGGCGTTTATGGGGTTTTTTGGTGATCACATGTTAGCTCGTTTTCTATTACGTTCGTCAGATAAAATAACCATTGCTGTCGGCTTACAAAGCATTATTTAATGATTCAAGAAATCAGATAGTCACTCTATTTGCTGCCGGTGCGATTCTAATGGCTTTACCGATTGTGCTATTATTCTTTTTCTTACAGAAGATTATTGCTTCGGACTTAACTTCCGGAGGGACGAAAGGATAGTTCGCAATCGACAAATTCCTATTGAGTTTTTTAAAACAATATTTTTGTTAAATAATTCATTGCTAAACGTGTTTTGGTTAATTCTGACATAACTGAAAGCTGACATTCAAGAGCAAGTGATTTTGTTCTAAGGAGACATAATTGTAAACAAATACCTAATAAAAGGTACCTTCTGTAGTAAATCAAAAAATGTAATATTTAACTGTGCACTAGATTCTGTTTCCGCAGACCTAGTGTTTTTTTCTTTGCCGTCAAGGATTTGTTCCATTTATAGTTTAAACTCATACAAGGCAAAGAGATAACTCGTCTTAAAGTTTAACGAAAGGATTATTTGCAGTATGATGAAGTTAGGAGCAGGTTCGATTTATATTCTGTAAAAAGGAGGAAATAGCGTGTTTAAAGATCGGGAAGACGCAGGCAGGCAATTAGCTTTAGTAGTTGCGATAACAAGGCCAAAGGAGACCGTAGTGTTAGGCTTACCTCGAGGTGGTGTTCCACTAGCTGTTGAAGTGTCACAATATCATCAGACAGCGCTAGATATCATATCGGCCAAAAAGATTGGTCATCCACTGAATCCAGAATTTGCAATCGGAGCAGTAGCAGAAGGTGGTCGTCCCATTTATAAACAATCGGAAGTGGCACAGGTGGATAATGACTGGTTAGAACAACGATTGGAAAGTATTCATTCTGAGATGGCAAAGCGACGCAAACAATATGATGCGATAATCAAAGGGAAAATTTTGGAAAATCAGGATGTTATCATTGTTGATGATGGTATAGCGACTGGACAGACGATGATTGCGGCAATCGAAGCCGTTAAAGAAAGAAACCCCCGTAGCTTAGCAGTAGCTGTTCCAGTCATTGCGAGTGATACCTATCGAGCTTTAATAGAGTTAGTGGATGACGTTTATGCTGTCATGGTAACCGATCATTTTCTAGGCTCAGTCGGTGCATATTATCAGACTTTTCCACAAGTTAGCGACCAATTAGTAGAAGCCTTACTTAAAGAATATGGCTAAGAAGAGTGATGTTAGCCAGTAAAATGTAGTGTTTAATAAACCCTTGTGGCACATAAGTCGGACGATTTATGCTGGCTTGGTAAGTGATTAGAAAGTTGTTTATTTGGAACATGTTTCTGCTTGCATTGGCCGTGCCCTTGCTATAAAGTTATAATAATAAAGACGTAGAATGGAGGAGTTATAATGGCAGATTTTAAATTTGAGATTCAAGAGCATTTAGCGCAATTATCAACCAATGCTAAAGGTTGGTCAAAGGAACTTACATCGGTAAGTTGGAATGAGCGAGACGCGAAGTATGATATCCGCGAGTGGAGTGAAGATTATTCTAAAATGAGTAAAGGCTTGACCTTTACAGCTGAGGAATTGCGTTTATTGCGCGACGCTTTAAACAAGATTGAGTTAGACTAGATGACTGAATTTAATCTGAAGGATTTTCAAGCTTATTTAAGCGATAAATATCAAACAACTACGAGTTCGACAGGGCTTTTTATGAAATTAGTGGAAGAGATTGGCGAGGTAGCTGAGGCGTTGAATCAGTTAGAAGGACGTAAGCCAGCGGTAGAAGACAGTTCTTTAGCGTATGAGCTAGCTGACGTGCTGCATTATGTCGTCGCGATTGCCAGTGTTCATCAGATTGATTTAAGCCACACGATTCTTGAAAAAGATCAACTGGCAGTAATTAAATATCAACACCCAATCAATTTAAAAGAGTATCTATCAAGCAGCAATTAATAAAAGACTTCCCACCTTTCAAATACTGAAAGAAGTGTGAAGTCTTTTAATTTAAGTTTAAATAGCGCTAGTTTGTTTTTGAGCGTCTTGCTTCGTATGTAGAATAAATAAAACTTGACGAGCGATAGGTTGTGCGATTAAGGATTCAACTGCAAAGGCAATCGCAAAATTACGCGGCCATTTGTGGAAGAATGAATAAATTGGGCCCATTGAAATTAATCTTTGTCCAATCCATGATCCAATAACTGTTAATAGAACTGACATTCGTAAAACATTACACAGAATATTGATTGTGATTTTAGAATTAAAACTATCATCTTTAGCGACAATTTTGCTGATAATTTATCGGCAGGAGCGTGACTCAACAAGACTGGAATAACGACTGCTACCCAAATAAAAAGGAGAGTTGTTAAAGTTTGAACCCAGTTTTGGAATGAGAAACCAATCTCAAACATCGTAATTAATGGGGCGATAATAAGGAATGAAAGTACTGAAACAATAGCTAGAAACAAAAGAAAACTTTCGTTGATCTAGGTAAACGCATGTGAAAATCCATTTTCTCCTCCATTACGGCAAAAAAAACCAACAATCCCCCATTAGAAAGAGGGGTTGCTGATCAATTATACGCAAATTATTTTTTTACTGAATTTTAAAAGTCCAAAAAGTCTACCACATTAAAAAAATATTTCTAAAGTTATTTTTAAAAGTGTAATATTTCTTGTTTTAAAGCAACAGACAGACCACTTGACTAAATTGGTAGTACTAAATATAGCGTGATTGCTGCGTCAGGAAAACATTTTTAATAATAAAGACAATCATGAAACTAATAAAGGACACAACAGCCACCATCGAAGAGATAGAAGTATTGAAATAAAGTCCGATAAAGTAGCCAATGCAACTGTTAATTATGGCAATGATGACCGAGGTTAGAAGTAATTTTGGGAAAGACTCCACCAACAAACGAGCAGTCATGGCAGGTGCTGCCATTAAGGCAATCACAAGGATTGCCCCGATGCTTTCAAAGGATGTGACTGCCGTTAAAGAAACTAAAGTCATTAAGATGAAATCTAGCAAGTTAACTCGGATTCCAATTGTCTGAGCGTAAATCCGGTCAAACAAGCGTATTTTAAGCGATTGGTAGGTAAGTAAAATAAAACCTGAATTGAGTAATAAAACAAAAGCCCCTTGAATAAAAGCAGTCGGTAATTTTACACCTAGCAATTCAGTGCGTTTTAAAGGCGACAACTCCACTTGACCTAATAAAACCATGTCGATGTCTAAATGAACATTTGTATAATATTTTGAAATAATCAAAACAGCAATGGCGAAGAAAAATGGGAAAACTAAACCAATGGCTGCATCGTTAGCGACGCGTCCGGTTTTAACTAACAATTCGATAGATACAACTGTTATCACTCCGAATAATGTGGCACCTACAATTAACCAAGGGGAGGACAGATCACCGACAAAATAATAAGCAACCACAATCCCTAATAATATCGTATGAGAAATGGCATCCGCCACCATTAGACTCTCCCTTTGAAGTAATAGGCTTCCCATTAAACTACAAGATGCTGCAACAACACAGAGCACATATAAGATTTGAATCATGAGACAACCTCCTGTGATTTTTTATATAAATGTTCCATCAGAATGCCTTTTGGCCCGACTATTAATGAGAAGAGGGCAATGATCGTCAACACAACAACAATCATTGGACCTGTTGCGATATTAGTAATGACGGTACTCAATAATGTACCAAGAAAAGCCGCTATAGTTCCGAACAGACCAGACAGCCAAATCATACGAGGGTAGGCGTTGGTCCATTGTTGGGCAGCAATCGCTGGTGCAATGAGCATACTACTAATCAATTTGGCTCCGACTGCTTGGAGGCCGACTGAAATCACCAGTAAGCCCATGAGTAAGAGTAAATGACTAATCCAACTGGTATTAATACCAATCGTTTCTGCAAATACTCGGTCAAACAGCGTGATTTTTATTTTAGGATAAAATAACCAAAAGACACTTAAGACTAAGACAGTGACCATCAGAATTAATTCTACATCCGAACGCATCAAAAAGGCAGCTTGTCCCATAATATAAGTATTTAAGCCAGCAAAATTGACCGTTTGAAAACGAGGGCTCGTCTGAACAATATTATAAAGTAATAGACCTAAACTAAATAAGGACGATAAAACCAAAGCGAGTATACTCTCATATGGGAATTGACTATATTTTCGAATAAAGCCGATCAGCCAGAAGGCAATTAAGCCAAAAACGATGGCCCCTAAGAGTAAGACGCTCGTTTGACGCGTTTGAAAAATCATAAAAGCAAGAATCACGCCAGGATAAACTGCATGACCAATCGCATCTCCCAGCTGACTTTGTTTTTCTAAAACCAGTGTCGTACCTACAATGCCAGAAACTAAACCGAGTGCCATACTCCCCAAGGCGACCACCCAGAAAAAGTAGTCAAAAGTAAAATTACTAACCATGATGAACACTTCCTTTTTTCTCCATGTGATTATCTGAATAGAATTCACGACTGGTCGTGATGCCGTGATAAGTTGTATGGATGTTTTCAGGTGTAAAGATATCTTGGATAGAACCACTAGCAATCAATTGACGATTAATCAGAATGACCGAATCAAAGTATTCCGGTACGGTATTCAAATCATGGTGAACTGTGATACTTGTTTTACCACCTTGTTGAAAAGCAATCAGTTGATCCATTATCATCTGTTCACTTTTAAAATCAACACCCGCTAGTGGTTCATCTAAGAAATATAGATCAGCATTCTGGGCAATGGCCCGTGCAATAAAGACACGTTGTTTTTGTCCACCGGATAGCTGATTAATTTGACGTGCTTTTAAATCGGTTAGTTGCATTTTTTCTAAGGCTTCGTCGACCACTTGTTTTTGTGTTTGTGTAATGCGTTGGAAGGCCCAACGCTTTGATGTGACACCCATTAACACCACGTCATAAACTGTAGTTGGGAATTGCCAATTTACATCGGAAGTTTGCGGAACATAAGCAATCCGGTGGCGTACTTTAGCTAAAGGTTCGTCAAACAAGTGGATGCTTTTACTGTTGGCATTGACTAAGCCAAGAATCGCTTTAATAAGAGTCGATTTACCAGCTCCATTGGGCCCGACAATGGCTGTGCGAACATTGTAAGGTAAGGTAAGAGAAACGTTATCTAAAGCGCGTGTTTGTTGGTAATGTACGTTTAAATCTTCTATTGTCAGAATGTTCTTTTGCTTTGCTTGATGCATGATAAAATCCCCCTAGAGATAGTGTTCATTTCGTCAAATGCTTGACGATTAAAGAAACGTTGTGTTTGTACATGTCGATGTAATTGTCATTTGCTTGGCCACTCGCAGCTAAAGAATCTGAATACAAGGCATTATCCTCACCACCAACGACAATCACTTCACCACCTAATTGACTTACGCCTTCTTGAAGTTTCTCCATCGCCTGTGGGTTAGATGTAGTGTCTAAGAAGATAGCCGGTATTTGATGTTCAATGATAAACTCAACCGTTTGAATAATAGCTTCGTTAGACACTTCAGCTTCAGTACTAATGCCTTGTGGTGCATAGACCGTGAAGTTATTCATTTGGGCAAAATACTCAAAGGCATCATGCGGTGTGACTAAAATCCGTTCGTCAACGGCAAGTAAGGCGATTTGCTCATCAATCCATTCACCTAATGCGTCGAGTTCTGATATGTATTCAGCGGTGTTCCTTGTATATAAGTCGGCATGTTCAGGAAAGGTATTCATTAAATGATCACGTGCTGCTATGACGGATTGTTTATATAAGTCCAAGTTGAACCAATAATGTGGGTCAATTTCGTTAGAGTCTTCTGCGACAAAAATTAGCTGTTCTTTGGGAAAGTTGTCTGTGACAGAAAAACCATAATCTTCCAGAGCGGTTGCCATTTGTGCTTCAAAATTTAACCCGTGATAAAGTAATAGATCTGCTTCAAGTATTTTGGGTAAGTCACGAGCAGACGCGTTATACAGATGTGGGTCACCACCTGCCGGGATAATCAGTGAAATATCAACTGTATCTTCTGCGATGCGTCTCACAATATCTTCAAGGAAACTGGTTGTGACAGTGACTTTAAGTAAAGACTCCTCCTGTGCCTTGATTGGTAAGGTTGTTGACCTCAGTGCGCAAGTAAACAAAAGTAGTAGAACAATGATTGGGCGAATGAATAAGAATTTTGTTTTGATAAACATTTGAAAGCTCCTTTTAATAAAGTCTAGCGAATGTTTTAGGTGCACCTAAAACTTATCTAGTGACATTATAACTTGAGCAACTTTTAAAATCAATAGGCGCGCCTAAAAAAAGAGATTGATTTGTTTCACAATAAAAAACATGATAGAATAAAGGTTGCATTGAATGAATCAAGAAGGGGTGAGGGCTTGTCACAAAGTCGAGAAGATTATGTGAAATTTATTTATGAACATTCCTCAGGCGATTCGGTATCGAATAAGATGATTGCCCGAGGCCTTCAGGTTTCGCCGCCTTCTGTTAGTGAGATGATTCATAAGTTAGCCAATGAAGGTTTAGTCAACTACCGACCTTATTATGGTGCCAAACTTACTGAAGCGGGTGAGAATATGGCGAGAGAATTGATTCGAAAGCATGAGATTTGGGAATATTTTCTTGAGCATAAGTTAAATTATACAAAGGAAGAAGTTCATGATCTGGCTGAAATTTTAGAACATTCCACGCCGCTAGACCTGGCCGATCGTTTGGCTGAATTCATAGAGTATCCCAGTTTTTCGCAGGTTCCACTTGAAAGGGAGTTAGACGATGGCTATCCATAAAACCTTACGTATGAATCAATTGTTTGATTTTTACCAAGCTCTGTTAACCGAGAAACAACAACAAATGTTGGAGTTATACTATGAAGAGGATTTGTCACTAGCTGAAATTGCGGAACACTATGACATTAGTCGACAAGCGGTTCATGATAATATTAGACGCGGTGAAAATGCACTCGAAGATTATGAAGCAAAGCTTGAATTATTAGGACGGCGAACAGCGCGTATGACGATTTTTTCGCAATTAGATGTATTAGAGGACGTGCCTGAGGCTGTTTGTACTTTATTAAATCAATTAAAAGCAATTGACCTCACTTAAAACGAGGCAAATAAAAGATTATCCAAGTTAAAGGGGAAATAACATGGCATTTGAAGGATTATCCGAAAGACTTCAGTCAGCGATCAGCCAAGTCGGAACTGGCGGTACTATCACAGAAGCTGACTTAAAACAGATGATGCGCGAGATTCGTCTCGCATTACTAGAAGCTGACGTCAACTTTCAAGTTGTAAAGACTTTTGTTAAAAGCGTTAATGAGCGTGCTTTAGGGTCTGACGTTTTAACGTCACTATCACCAGCACAACAAGTACTAAAAATTGTAGATGAAGAGTTAACAGCTTTAATGGGCGGCGAAAGAGAACCGTTAAACTTCTCGAAGATGCCACCAACGGTCATTATGATGGCTGGTTTACAAGGGGCTGGTAAAACAACAACGGTTGGTAAATTAGCGAAATATGTGAGCGAAAACGGCAAGAAGAAACCTTTATTAGTTGCGGCTGACGTTTATCGTCCTGCAGCGATTGATCAATTAGAAACGATTGGTCGTCAATTAGGTTTTGAGGTATTTAGTCGTGGTACTGAGGCGAATCCAGTGGATATTGCATCTGAAGCGGTCAGTCAAGCACGTATGAATGGTAACGAAGTGGTTATTATTGATACGGCCGGTCGTTTACATATCAACGAAGAATTAATGGATGAGTTAAGTAATATTAAACAAGCCGTTAGCCCGGATGAAATTTTATTAACGGTTGATGCGATGACAGGCCAAGATGCCGTCAATGTTGCTCAATCATTTAATGAAATATTGGATATAACTGGGGTTGTTATTACGAAGTTAGATGGTGACACTCGTGGGGGTGCTGCTTTATCCATCCGTTCAATTACAAACAAGCCGATTAAATTTACGGGTCAAGGAGAAAAACTTGATGCTTTAGAACCATTCTATCCAGAACGTATGTCAAGCCGTATCTTAGGTATGGGTGACATGATGACTTTAATTGAGAAAGCTCAAAAGGACTTCGACGAAGAGCGAGCGGCTGAAATGGCCGATAAGATTAAAGATGCGAGCTTTGACTTTAACGACTTCATCGAACAGATGGAACAAGTGACTAAGATGGGATCAATTAAAGATATTCTAAAAATGATTCCTGGTATGAGTAAAGTTCCAGGAATTGACGAATTAAGTGTAGACGATAAAGACATCGGTCGTGTAAAAGCGATTGTCATGTCGATGACTCCAGAAGAACGTCAAAATCCCGACATCATTTCACAAAGTCGCCGTCGCCGTATTGCAAAAGGGTGTGGTCAAACATTAGCAGAAGTTAACCAAATGATCAAACAATTTAACCAGTCACGTGACATGATGAGTCAAATGTCGAATGGTAAGACAGGCGGCATGAAGAAAATGATGCGTCAAATGCAACAAATGGGCGGCGGCGGTGCCATGCCTGGAATGCCAGGTATGCCAAGCATGAATGACCGCGACTTCATGACACCAGAACAGCTTCAAGCTGAAAACGAACAGAAGAAATTACAACGTATGTTGAAAAAGAAAAAGAAAAAACGCTAAATTTAACAGCCACCTGCTTGTCTTGAAAATGACGAGGAGGTGGCTGATTTTTGTAATATAAGGGCTTATAAGTTTTATGTTGATTTACTAAGCTGTGTACTTCACTCAACTTATTGTTTTCAAAGGCAGAGGTCGCTTTCAAAGCCTCACTAATGTTCGTGCTTTTCCGATTGAATCGAAAAAGCTTTCGAAAACAAGTCGCTGAGCTAGGTTGAGTATTCCAACAAAAGTGACGCTGTATTATCTAGTCAAGAATGCTGAAGTTCTTGGAATTATCCGAGGTTTTCTGACGTTCCGTTAGGCGTCCAATGGCACGTGGCTCTTTCCATGACGTTCCGTTAGGCATCCAATGGCATGTGGCTCCTACCATGACGTTCCGTTAGGCATCCAGTGGTGAGTTTAATAATGTTTTAGCTAATTCCATCCGAACGGTGACGTTTGGATTAACGATTTGTGAAGTATGCAAATCACCGGCTAAGGATAGTAACATACCTGCTTGATTTAGTGTCAAATGGCTAATTTGAGTGATCAAGTCTGTCATATGGTCAATCGCCAATTGGCTTGCGGCTTCCAATGTTTCGCGCGATCCAAGTGTAATCCATAAATCATCAGTTTCTATTAAAGGTAAAGGTAGTGTGAAATCTTTAAGTACTTCGACTTTAACTGTGACTTCGCCGGCAATTTCTAAACCAGCTCCCATTATCTCGCCGTCTCCCATCGTGGCATGTAGATCACCCAAGGCTAAAAGTGCCCCTTCAACATTAACAGGTAAGTAGAGTATACTGCCTTCTGTCATTCGTGTCGTATCAAGATTTCCACCGTGATCATGAGGCGTTCCTGTATTAATTCCTTCACCAGCTGGAGCAGTGCCGATGACTCCAATCATTTTACGTAAAGGTATTTGAATACCTTTGTAGTCAACGTGTGTGTCTGAGACTGGACAAATAATGGTTTCTTCAGCTTCTATGCGATGTGCTAAACGACCAAGGCCAGGGGCGGTGACAATCGCTCCTTTATCGGCAAGGCTAATTTTTTCAATCGTTACTTTTAAAACATCACCAACTTCTGCACCTTGAATAAACAAGGGTCCGGTAGCTGGATTTACCTGACTAAAATCAATCGAACTCACTAAATCATCTTCAGTTAACACAGTATTCGAAAAACAATCTAAGGTTTCAAAAATTACTGTTTCACCATTATCAGCGGTTAAAGCGGGGGCATTATGACGATCCATTGTAAAAATTACATGTTCACTCGAAATTTTCATTAAGTTTCCTCCTTGATTTGCCTATACTATTAGTATGGTTAGCTGTTAGGCAAAAGTCAAAGTTAATGGTCACAGAAATGGTAAACTAAACTTAAAGAAAAAATGCTAATTAAGGCTTGACCTTAACGTAACGTGAAGGTTTATGCTATAGAAGAGAGGTGAGGTAATGGAATATTCAATTAGTCAGTTAGCAAGAATTTCAGGAGTGAGTGCACGCACTCTGAGGTATTATGATGAAATAGCGTTGTTGAGGCCCAAACGAATTAACTCAAGTGGTTACCGAATTTATGGAGCGAAGGAAGTCAATTTGTTGCAACAAATACTATTCTATCGTGAAATTGGAATTAATCTAGAAGAAATTAAGGCGATAATTTATGCAGAGGATTTCAATCTTCAGGAGGCTTTAGAAAATCATTTACTTCAACTATCTCAAGAAAAGAAGCGGATTGAACGTTTAATGAGTACTGTGAATGACTCAATTCAAGCGCTAAAAGGAGAGAGAACAATGACAGATAATGAAAAATTTGCGGCTTTTAAACAAGAACTCATTGACGATAATGAACAGAACTATGGTCAAGAAATTAGAGCAAAATATGGAGAAAAAACAGTTAATGCTTCAAATGCTAAAATGGCGAACATGACCGAAGAGCAATGGTTGGAGTTTCAACATTTAGGTGAATCAATCAATCAGAAGTTGGCGATTGCGATATCGGATGGTAATCCAGCTAGTGAATTAGCTCAAGAAGTCTGTGAACTACATCGACAATGGTTACTATTTTCGTGGCCGGAAGGGCATTATAGTCCTGAAAAACATTATAATTTAAGTTTGATGTATGTGCATGATGAAAGGTTTAAGGCTTATTATGATGGGATAACACCAGGTGCAGCTGAATTTTTACATAAAGCGATTGGTATTTATACTGCTATGGAAAATTAGGTGGCTGTTTGGTCAAGAAGACAGGAATGTCATTCGATGATGATCTATAAACGAAAAGAACCGTAAACAATCCTAATACCTTCGTGTTTAAAATAGGACACTTCTTTACTTAAAAAAATTCCGAGTTGACAATAATATTTACTGCTGTATACTGTTGAGTTGTAAAGTAATTACATAAAATTTTAAATGATTTGTTAGGCGAGGCTCCGCTACAAACACAGGCTACTGCCCAAAAACGTCGAGAGACACCAATGGGTATAACAGGAATTGTCGATATAAGGCTCTTCTTAACGTAGCTAAAAATAAACAACTGTTTATTTTTTACGTTGTAACGTGCTAAAGCTCCACGAAGAAATCACAGAAGCTTTTTTTGTGCACTTTTGAGCCCTCACTAACGATTAGTGGGGGATTTTTTGTTTTTATTTTATAGTTTATGAATGTTTGATGGGAGGGAACAATATGGTAAAAAGTTGGATCTAATAAACAATCTATTAAGTTGTCGTTTAGGTTACTTACGAGCAGTCGCTCAAGCATTAAAAGGAGGTTGAAAACAAATGGATGATAATAGTCGAAAGAATCGCAGCTTTAGGCGGAAAATGAATCAAAAGAATATAAACAAGTTATTATCTATTTGTTTGTAACCACCTGAAAATTAACTGCCTGAAGCCCAAACATAGAAGGAGGCAAACACATGTTATTACTAATAATTGAGTTGGTTGTTTTTATTGGTATTGCACTGTTGTTACTAAATCACTTCTGGGGAAAGAAGGTAAAATAATATGACAAAAATGAATAATAACCGTAAAGTGGACTACAACCGCTTTGCAGAAATGAACATAGCTGAAATTATGCAAGAATTTAAAACAACGATGCAAGGTTTCAGCGAAGAAACAGCAGCAGAAATTAGAAAAGAATTTGGTAATAATGAAATTGAGTATGGTGAGAAAACACCATTGTGGTTAACAGTACTAAAAGCGTATTTCACACCATTTACCTTAATTTTATTAGCATTAGCTGCAATCTCATTTGTGACTGAGTTTATCTTAGCAGATGCAGGTGATAAAAGTTTGGTAACTGTATTGTTAATTGTAGTGTTAGTTGTGATTAGCGGTACGATGAGCTTGATCCAATCGGTTAAGGCAAATGATGCAGCGGAAGAATTACAACAAATGGTAAAAGTTACCACGGCAGTAAAGCGTGATGGTCAGTACCAAGAAATTCCATTACAAGATATTGTCATGGGTGACTTAATCAAGTTATCCGCGGGAGACATGATTCCAGCTGATTTACGAATCATTCAATCAAAGGACTTATTCGTATCACAAGCTTCACTAACAGGGGAAAGTTATCCCGTTGAAAAGAAAGCAGAGTTAGGCACAGAAGCTTCCGATAGCCCAACAAACTTAGAAACTTTAGCGTTTATGGGGAGTAACGTTATCAGTGGTAGCGCTGAAGGAATGGTAATTGCTACAGGAAACAGTACAATGTTTGGTCAAGTTGCTAAAGAAGTTACGGCAGACGCACCTAAGACAAGTTTTGAAATTGGCATCGAAAAAACATCGCATTTATTAATTCGTTTCATGTTGATTATGGCACCCTTAGTTGTGTTAATTAATGGTGTAACGAAAGGTGACTGGTTACAAGCGTTACTATTCGGTTTATCTGTAGCCGTTGGTCTAACACCGGAAATGCTACCAATGATTGTAACAACGAACCTAATTAAAGGTTCTAATGCAATGGCTAAGGAAGGTACTATCATTAAGAATATCAATTCAATCCAAAACTTTGGTGCGATTGATGTGCTATGTACAGATAAAACAGGAACCCTCACACAGGACAAAATAGTACTCGAATACCACTTGAACTTAGAAGGGCAAGAAGATGAAAGAGTACTGCGTCATGCTTACTTAAACAGCTACTATCAAACTGGTTTAAAAAACTTGATGGATGTTGCAATTATTGAGGCAGCCAATGAAGAACTGAACACTAATGCAATCATTTACGAAAAAGTTGATGAAATTCCATTTGATTTTGCACGTCGTCGTATGAGTGTCGTCGTTGAAGATACGAATGGTAAAACTCAAATGATTACCAAAGGTGCGATTGAAGAAATGCTCGCAATCTCTGACTACGTGGATTACGCAGGTCAAGTATCGCCTTTAACCCAAGAAGCTAAAGAGATGGTGTTAGAAAATGTGCGTCGTTTAAATAATGATGGTTTCCGTGTAGTAGGGGTCGCTCAGAAGACAAACCCAAGTGTTGTTGATGAGTTCTCAATTAAAGATGAAGCCAATATGGTGTTAATTGGGTATCTAGCTTTCTTAGATCCACCGAAAGAAACAACGAAAGCAGCGCTTGAAGCTTTAAAAGCCCATCAAGTCGAAGTGAAAGTGTTAACCGGAGATAATGCACTCGTAACTCAAGCAGTTTGTAAACAAGTAGGAATTGATGCGTCTAAATACATTACTGGTGAAGAAGTAGCTCTTTTAAGTGAAGAAGAATTATCAGTTGTGATAGAAGAGCATTCAATTTTTGTCAAACTAAATCCAAGTCAAAAAGCGACGATTACGCGTTTATTAAGAGAAAATGGTCATGTCGTTGGTTTCCTTGGTGATGGAATTAATGATGCACCCGCAATGCGTGCAGCGGATGTTGGAATTTCCGTCGATACAGCAGTTGATATCGCTAAAGAGTCCGCAGATGTGATTTTATTGGAAAAAGACTTAATGGTTTTAGAAAGAGGTATAGTATCAGGGCGTAAGATTTTTGGGAATATCATGAAGTATATTAAAGCGACGACAAGCTCAAACTTTGGGAACATGTTCTCTGTGTTGATTGCAAGTATTTTCTTACCGTTCTTACCAATGATGCCGATTCACTTATTATTCTTAGGCTTAATTTATGATGTATCATGTATCGCAATTCCTTGGGACAAAATGGACGCAGAATACTTAGAAGAGCCTAAGAAATGGGATTCAAATAGTATAGGCAAATTTATGTTCTGGTTTGGTCCAACAAGTTCAATCTTTGATATTACAACTTTCGCCTTATTATTCTTTGTAATGGCGCCTCAAGTATTAGGTGGAAATTACGGAAGTTTAAATGAAGATGGCCAAGAGTTATTTATGGCTTTGTTCCATGCAGGTTGGTTTGTGATGTCATTATGGTCTCAAACAATGGTATTATATGCGTTAAGAACGGAAAAGTTACCATTTATTCAAAGTAACCCATCCGTACCATTTTTCTTAGTAACGATGTTAGGAATCGTAGTAGGGACTATTGTACCGTTTACTGAGCTTGGTACTTCGATTGGTTTAGCAAGTTTGCCAGGCAACTATTGGATTGGATTAGCCATTACGTTAGTGGCATACATCGCACTCGTAACGGTTGTAAAAAACTGGTATGTAAAATCGCATGGTAATCTATTATAAGCATTAAGACAAGAAACAGCTGTCATAAAAAGCAGCTGTTTTCATTATTTTGACTTGCGTCGTACGTATAAAACTGTATAATAATTAAGGCATTGCACATATTTTAAAAAATATTTTAATCTGTAAAGGAAAAAAGCTTTACAGCTTAAAAATAATCTGCTAAAATATGTAATTGTGATCGATATTAACCGGAGGTGAATTAAAACAATGGCAGTAAAAATTCGTTTAAAACGTATGGGTGCTAAGAAAACTCCTTTCTACAGAATCGTAGTTGCTGATGCGCGCGCTCCACGTGATGGCCGTATCATCGAGAAAATTGGTACTTACAACCCGTTAACTAATCCTGTAACTTTAGAATTAGAAGAAGAATTAGCATTAAAATGGTTAGCAGATGGTGCACAACCAACTGATACAGTTCGTGACTTATTATCTTCTAAAGGTATTATGAAAAAATTCCATGAATCAAAACAATCTAAATAGTAAGGCTTAAAGCAAATGTTATCTTAGTCAACAAACAAAGGATGATATTATAATGCCAAATATAGAAGCTTTAATAAGATCAATTGTTGAACCTTTAGTGGAAAACCCTGAAGAGTTTACAATTGAAATCGTTGATACAGAGGACTTCACTGAGTATCACTTACTATTACATCCTGATGATATCGGGCGTGTAATTGGTAAAAAAGGCCGTGTGGTTCGCGCTATTCGTACAATTGTTTACAGTGTACGCATCCGCAATCAAAAACGTGCTCGTATCGTGATTGCCAATGAAGCTGAATCACTCGACGATTCTGATGATGAATAGATATTTTTACAACCTGTCCTAGTGGCAGGTTTTTTTGTTATCTAAAAATAAATAACGCCATCCTTAATATAGACGATAAAGAGTCATTCACTTCGTTTCGCACGTTTGATTAAGGGGGAGATTTGCTGGAATTTTACTTAGTTTAGATTGTTAAAAAGTCAGAATGACGACTCGCTCGGATTTTTGTATGTACTAACACTCAGAATTTTAGCGCTCTGGTTAATTGCAGGCTTAGTTCGGGGCTTCCAGTGGTGATTTGAATTGGTAATCTAGTGATGCTGCGTGACGTGAAACTTAGGTTATACTGGTGTCTCAAATTGCGAGTTGACATGTTAAACCTTGCATAACACGTCTAAGGTGATAATTTATCTGGAAATTACGCAAAATAAGGTGTGATTTCACCCAACTTGTCTAGTATATGAGTAGTTTTTATTTTAACGTGTTAACTCGTGAAGTGAGTTGACACATTAAACCCTTTAACATGTCAACTCAAATTGCGAGTTGACATGTTAAACCTTGCATAACACGTCTAGGGTGATAATTTATCTGGAAATTACGCAAAATAAGGTGTGATTTCACCCAACTTGTCTAGTATATGAGTAGTTTTTATTTTAACGTGTTAACTCGTGAAGTGAGTTGACATGTTAAAAGCTAATGTCGTTCCCGAATTTAGCCATGGTGAGAAGGCACTTCAAGTGAACGAGTTCTATCATTTAATCATCTATTAGATATATCCATTTTTAATGAGCCTACTCGTGATTTGAGTGGGCTCATTAAAAGTTTAACAGGCTTACTCAATTTTTGGTGGGCTCCCCGTCAAGTGGAGAGTGAATAAAGAGGTAGTTTTCAATCAGGGATAATTTTGTCAAATATGTCATAAATATATTTTGAACGGATATGTTTGAGGATGTTGTTTCATCAGTACGTACGAGAATTAGTTATCATTATTTAAAATCAGAAAAAGAGGGCGAATGATTGAGTTTGATTAGATGGTTTACATATGGGATTTCAGGGACATTATTAAAGCTCACATGAAAAACATAGACTTTCCTCGCTGCTGGTACGGCAATCTTTTACTTGGTTATAAAATTTGGTAAACTATTTAAGTAAGGAGGCGGAATGATGAAATTGACCTTTAGTAAAGAAGACTTAGAAAGTAACCGTGAGATATATGCAGATCAGACTGCAGTTGTAGGGTATACTCAAAAAGCGCGCTATTTAAAGGTGATACCACCAACTTATTACGTGCTAGTTATAGACGATCAACAAATCACGATTATTCAACAGAATTGGAAATTAGATGAGATCGGCGTCACCCAGATCAAATTAAGGGAAATCGAACAACTAAAAATCAGTAAAGTGTTATTGGTTCATCATGTGAGGATACAGACACGCGATAAGAAATATAAACTACATGTCTATCCATTATATTGGCGGCTAGGCGTTTATCAGACAGATTTAGTTAATCGCTTAAAACAATTGGCCACAAATAAATAATATGCTGAAAAAACTAAACGATTTTATGAGAAGGTTTAATGGTGCTTAATTTAAATAGGTCAAAGGCTAAATATTAAGCTTTTATTATGATTACCATTTTGACAACATTTCAAAACTAAACATGTTATAATGTTAATACATGAAAAATATTTTTATGCGAGATTTTAATTTGTTTTAATGAAATTTATTCAAACTGGCGTAACATAGGGTTACAAGGATGCATTAGAGGTTGGGAATGTATCGTTTAAATGAGAAAAAATTAATGTTTAGTAATAGTTAGACCCGCTTTAAGATAAATAATATTAAGTAATTAGGTAGCCTTCTCTACAAAGAGAGGGCTATTGTCCATTCTGGGGATAAAAAAAACACGTTTTCCACTCAATTAGACTGGAAAACGTGTTTTTACATTTGGCTATTACGTTAAGCTATGGATTGCTTCTTCAACTGTGGACTGACCAGCTAACAGTTCAAATTCTTGATGGATGGTCTGATCATTTAATAAAACTGCCACTAATGCTCGTGCAACATCCTCACGAGGAATTTCATTGATTTCCATGTCCATGCCGACTTTGACTTGATTCTTTCCGGGGGTATCAACAAGAATTCCAGGGTGGACAATCGTCCAGGCTAAAGTCGTACGGTTTTTCAACCATTCATCGGCGTAATGTTTGGCGATAGTGTAAATTTGTAAGGCGTTTTCTTTCGCAATTTCTGCGCGGCCCGTACGGAATGTACTGACCATCACAAAACGGTTAACTTTAGCCTGTTCAGCAGCCATCATAGCTTTAATCGCACCATCTAAATCAATTTTCACTGTTTTATCCAGACCTTTTCCTCCGGCACCTGCACTAAAGAGGACGGCATCAACACCGGTCATTGCATGAGCGAGTTCATAAATTGACGCTTTTTCAAGATCCAATAGGACAGTCTCAATTCGCCTTTCTTCGAAAAATGGGAGCTGATCTGGATTACGAATCATTGCAACCTCCTCAATTGCTGGCGTTTCTGTAATAATATCCGCCACGTACTTAGCCACTTTACCATGGGCGCCAATAACTAATACTTTCATATGTATCATTCCTTCCAAATGTCTTCTAGCTTCAACTTAACACATCTAGTGACTACTCGCAACGAAGTCCGTTCAGCGATAAACCTCAGCATGTTAATACGCTTCAATTTTTCCGCCCGACGATGCCTTTACTAATTAATCGAGCTAATATTACTGAATTTGCTAGTGTCTAGAATATTAGGAAGGTGTTTATATAAAAGTATCAAGTTCAGTACCCACAAGTACGAAAATAGATTATAATGATATTGAACGATAAAAAAATTAAAATTAAATCAGGAAGCAGGATCAAAAATCGAAAAGGAGAGGTGACGTAATGTTTGAACAATGGTATTTGATGGAGAAGTTTTATTATGATGACTTAGGAACAATTGTGGCAATTTTTATTATTCTGAGTATTCTTTCAATTTCCACCTTGAGTCATTTAAGACATTTATTTCCTAAAATCGTCAACGGACTCTTCTTGGTTTTCCTCCTGCTAGCCGGCAGTTTCATCTATCAAAATTATCAGGTGCATGGAGATTTGATGGCACGAGCAAAGCATGTTAATCCAGCTATACGTGATTTTAAAAGGAGTTTTTACCGTGACCAAATTTATACGAATTATGAGAAAAACCTTTATCGCAATGACTACATGGGGAATTATTTCAAAGCCATCGGTTTATATGGCGAACTCGATCAGGTTGAAGAGGTCACATTTTTAGGGCGTGATACCTTTGATTATTTATATTTCAAAATTGATGATAAGGTTTATTTGACGATTGAAAAATGGGTTCAGTTTTCTGATCAAACAAGTGACACGAGTCGAGTGGGCGTTCATTACGAACTGCTGGATCCACAATTAGTTGAGCTCGGCTTTGTTCCCAAGTCACGAGTGTTTTTCCAACACTTTACTGTCCCGACTTCGTTAGAGACGTTAGAATATCAAGCTGCACCAAATGTTAAAGTGCTTCAGCATCGCGATATTGTCTCTAAATGGGTGTCACCTAGCTAGAGCAAAGCTAAATTACCAAAAAATTTAGGAGCCATTCAATCGGCGATCAACGGAATTCATTTTCCTTGATGGCTTATTTTGGCTGGAATATTTATCAAAGTTACCTAAATAAACGGATAACACACAACAGCTGCAAATACCAAATCCAAGCATCACCTATAAACTGAAGCCTAAGCGGGAAAAGTTCGATTGTCGAACCAAGCTTTTTAATAAGTAGCATTTTAAAGAATAAGAATTGACTTCTTCATTTTAAAAGGGTATATTATAATCAATAACCAACTTATCTAATCTAATTATAATTAAAAGATGAATAAATAATTAATGCTATGATGAGAAGAGTAACGACTTAAGCAACATATCAGAGAACCCGGATGCTGAGAAAGGGATTGTTCAATAGTCGTGAAGATGAGCTCTGAGTATTTAAGTGGTTCACGCCATTTGAACGTCCGCTCTCGATAACGAGCTAGGCAACTGATAATCTGTTTACAGGTGCTAATAAGGTGTAAAGCGTCAGCTTTGCACGAATTTGGGTGGTAACACGATAAAACGTCCCTTTGCGAATCAATGTGATTTGCGAAGGGACGTTTTTTATTTATTATGTGAAAAGGAGGGCTTAAACGTGCCAATAAAAATTATTGAAGGCCTACCAGTCCGCAAACATTTAAAAGAAGAACAGGTTTACACGATAGAACATGCTCGCGCTATCAAACAGGATATTCGACCGCTTCGGATTTTGATTGTAAATCTAATGCCTAACAAGGAAGCGACAGAACTCCATTTATTGAGACTTTTAGGCAATACTGCCCTGCAAATTGATGTTGACTTTCTTTATACTAAAACTCACACCAGTCAACATACGTCGACCAGCTATTTACGGCAATTCTATAAACATTTCGCTGAGGTTCAGGAGGAGTATTATGATGGCATGATTGTGACAGGCGCGCCGGTTGAGCACCTTGAATATCAGGCGATTGATTATATTAAAGAACTTGATGATATCATGCGCTGGTCACAAACGCATGTCTACTCGCGACTTTTCATCTGCTGGGCAGCTCTTTATGCACTGAATTATGACCATAAGATTGATCGAATACGGCTCGAAAATAAACTCTTTGGCGTCTTTGATTACCAGACGATTCAAGCGGATCATCCTTATTTGCGGGGCTTCGATGATACGTATGCGGTTCCGCAATCTAGGCACGTATCAGTCGATTGGGACACAATTAAGCAAAGAAGTGAAATAAGAGTTCTAACCGCTCATGAGACGTTTGGCCCTGATATTCTAACGACGAGTGATCAACGGGATTTATACGCTTTAGGGCATTTGGAATATGACCGTCAAACATTAAAACAAGAGTATGATCGCGATATTAGTCGGGGACTCGAGCAAGCAATCCCAAATGGTTATTATCCAGAGGATGATCCAGAAAAACAACCGATTAATAGCTGGAAAAGTCATGGTTATTTACTTTATAACAATTGGTTGAATGAAACATACCAACATACATTATATGATTTGAGTGGCTTAGCCCAACTCGATAGAAAACTTTAGGAGGCATTTCATGACACATTTATCAACCGACTTAGCTCAATTAGGTAACCGACAAGACGCCGCAACAGGCGCAATTAGTTTACCGATTCACCTTTCGACAACGTATGCTCACCCAGGCCTTGGATCTAGTACGGGCTTTGATTATACACGCACGAAGAACCCGACTCGCGCAGTCCTTGAAGCAGGTTTAGCCAAATTAGAAGGTGGTAGTCATGCATTTGCGACAAGTTCTGGGATGAGTGCCATTCAATTAGTTTTTCAGTTATTTGATCCAGGTAGTACGTTTTTAGTTTCACGCGATTTATATGGTGGCACTTACCGTTATTTCACGGAATTAGAAAGACTGGGAGTCGCAAATTTTATATATTATACTGATTTGGAAAATTTGAAGATTCAGCTAACTAATTCTGTGACAGCAGTCTTCATTGAAACTCCGACTAATCCCTTGATGCAAGAAGTCGATCTAAAAGAAATAGGCGGGTGGACGCAACAAATCAAGGCAACATTAATTGTAGACAATACATTATTGACACCTCTGAGACAAAGACCCTTAGATGACGGGGCACAAATTGTTATTCACTCAGGCACGAAATACTTAACGGGGCATAATGATATTCTGGCGGGAGTCGTAGTGACAAATGTCCCGGAATTAGGTGAACGTTTAGAATGGTTGGCCAATACAACCGGCCCAACTTTATCCCCCTTTGATAGTTGGTTGTTTATACGAAGCCTAAAGACACTACCTTTAAGAGTTGATCGTCAAGAAGAAACAGCCTTTAAAGTTGTGACCGCTTTACGTGAGCATTCAGCGGTTAAAGATGTTCTATTTGCTGGCAAAGGGTCGATGATTAGTATTCGCTTGCAATCTGAAGCGGCGGTCGGCCCCTTTCTAGAAGCCTTGGAATTATTCACTTATGCTGAAAGTTTGGGTGGAGTAGAGAGTTTAATAACTTATCCAACCACTCAAACGCATGCGGATATCCCTAAAGAGTTACGTGAAGCGTATGGCTTAACTCCAGATTTACTTCGCCTATCCATCGGTCTAGAAGAGGCAGAGGATTTAATCACGGATTTAAATCAAGCGCTAAAGCTTATTTAATGAATAATGGAAACGCATAGCTGACTTTACTGATTGACATCTGGTAGGCTATAATTGAGAAAATGATAATTTATCAGGAGGAGACGTGACTATGGATACAGCAACTTTTATTGAACGTTATTATACCGATCGTAAAGGAACGAACTCTTTGAAATGGGACTTAGTCGACCAACGGTTTGAAGGTGAAAATTTACTTCCTTTATGGGTCGCAGACATGGATTTCAAAGTGGCGGATGCGATTACTGAAGCCTTTAAAGAACGTTTAGATCATGGGGTTTATGGTTATTCATTAGTTCCAGATTCATATTTTGTTGCCTACAGTAGTTGGATGAAAAAGCGCTTTAATTTTGAAATTGATCAAGAATGGCTTCGATTTACACCCGGGATTGTACAAGCTTTATACTACTTTATGCATGTTTATACTAAGCCAAATGATGCAGTAGTTATTTTAACGCCCGTATACTATCCTTTCCACAATGCCGTTCGTGATACGGGGCGACAATTAATTACTGTCGATTTAGTGAATGAAGAAAATGTCTTTAGTATTGATTTTGATGCTTTTGAAGAAGCAATTATCGCAAACGATGCAAAAGTATTTATCCATTGTTCACCGCACAATCCAACCGGCCGTGTCTGGAGTGAAGACGAACAAATGCGTTTGTTTGAAATTTGCGAAAAACACGACGTTCTAATTATCTCTGATGAAATTCATCAAGACTTCACCTATGATGATAGTCGTCATATCCCATCGGCGAGAGTTGCAGACGGGAAGTACAGTGATCGAATCATTACCGCAAACTCGGCCTCTAAATCCTTTAATTTAGCTGCTTTAGGCCATTCAAACATTCTGATTCCTAATGCAGACTTAAGACAAGCATATGATTCCTTTGCAGCCACGATGATTCAAACTGAGGCTAATCTATTCGGCGTGATCGCTACTGAGGCAGTTTATACAGATGGTGCTGAATGGCTGGAGTCAGTTAAGGAGATTATTTCGGACAATTATATACAAGCTAAAATGAAGTTACAGGCAGCCTTTCCGGAAATAACTATCAGTCCATTGCAAGGGACTTACTTGATGTTTATTGACTTAAATCCGATTCTCAAAGGTAACGATATTATCGATTTTATGCAGAATAGTTGTGGTGTTGCGATTGATTACGGCGAATGGTTTGGCCAGGGCTATGAAGGCTATATTCGCATGAATTTAGCAACTAAGTTTGAGCTTGTAGAACAAGCGGTCGATGCGATTATACGTGAAGCGAAGAAATTATAGGTAGTTGATCAAGCGGCTATAATATATTCTCGGTGCTGCCACTCATGTTGGTATCATCGAGTTTGTTTATATTATGAGTGGGAATTCCCAATCCATTCCTGACTACCATTCTGATTTTATTGGTAAGCGTTAGCTTGATGTTGTACTCTTTTTAGCTCACGTGGATGTCGATTGCTTCACTTTGCTAACAGGTCGAAGGATATCTTATCCTTCGAAAATTTGCGGCAATTGTCGATGAACCTATTTATTTACTTTTTACCTAAAACTCTTATATATTTCCATCAATCTTAATTATTTCTTCATAATTACTTGATAAACTAATCTAAAAGAATGAATAGGAGGCCTTTGCTTATGAAGCGATTTAAGAAACCACTCATGATAGCTCTAAGTTTAATTGGATTAGTATATTTAATAGGTATGATTTTTTATAGTGGTCGTTTCCAGGCGAATACGCTCTATGCAGGTAGCAATATTAGTCATATGACCCTAGCAGATGCTAAACAACATATTCAAAAGGAATTGTCGAAGAATCGCCTAATTCTGTTAGAAAATGACACTGAATTTGGACAAATCGAGTTGAGTAAATTATATCCCGATTTTGATCCTTCAGTCGAATTAGATCATGCATTATCTGAACAAGATGCCTTTATGTGGAGCAGAGGCTTGGTTCAGCAGAACATGATTTTAAGTGACAAACTAAATGACATGCCTATTGACCAAGAGGTTTTGGAAAATGAGCTAGAAATTATTGGAATTAATCAAGAAAATCGAAGCTCAAGCCAGAATGCTTCGGTCGAATATAATGACGAACAAGGCTACTATCTTCAAGAGGAAGTTGTTGGGACACAACTCGATATGAATGCTTTAAAACAAGGTATCATCGACGCAGTTCAGAATAAAGAATCAAGTCTTGAATTGAGTCAGTATTATATTCAACCCGAAATAACTCAGGCTAACGAAGCAATCGTCAATAAAATAACACAAATCAAACAACTTTCTGATACACAAATCACTTATACTATGTCAGGTGAAGAGGTCACGATTCCTCAAACTGAAATTGAAAAATGGATATATTTTGACGAAGCTGGCGAAGCGCTTTTAGATGAAGCGAGTGTTTGGACTTACATCTCAGAATTGGATGCAGAATATGCTTCTTTGCATCAATACCGCGATTTCCAATCGACTTTACAAGGTGTCGTCACAATTGATCCGCAAATTTATGGTTGGACCTTTGATTTTGAAACGGAGGTAGCCGCTTTAATCGCTGAAATCTATGCCGGTGAGACAGTCAAACGTGAACCACATTATACAGGCAATATTTACACAAATGATATTAAAGAAAAAGATGATATTGGGAATAGTCATGTGGAAATCGATCTTGATCATCAAATGTTGTATGTCTACTTGGACGGTGAATTGGCTTTATCAACTGAGGTTGTGACCGGTTTGCCACCGTTGATGGAAACTATTCCAGGCGCTTGGAATATACTTTACAAAGAGACAGACGCCGTTTTGAAAGGTTACAATCCGCAACGTGATAAAGACTATGCGACTCCGGTTAATTACTGGGTTCCGTTTGACTGGGAAGGCATGGGGATTCATGATGCGTCTTGGCAAGGCACTTTCGGCGGTGACGTTTGGACTTATGCAGGTTCGAACGGCTGTATTAATATTCCAACCTCTGTAATGCCAAATCTGTTTGATTTAGTCGATACAGGAATGCCGGTGATTATCTTTTAATGAGTTTGTTGTGACTGGTGGAACAAGTCGTTCTTCTCTGAGCAACGTTAGGGGTTATTTTTCAATAAATGCGTATAATAGATAGTGTCTTGTTGGCTAAAATTTGATTGAAGAGATAGAGAGTAGGCATAATATGGATTCAATGAGGTTTAAAGATGCAGCTCGGTATGTTTATGACGGCGAGAAATTTAAGCGCGAGATTGTGAAGTTAACGGAAGAAATATGGCCTGATTTAACGGTTGATGAGGCGTATTTGATTCAAAAAGAAGTTTTAAGATTACGTGAGGCAGATGGTCAATCACTTTACGCACCGAAAATGGGTTTGACTTCAAAAGCGAAGTGGGATCAAATGGGCGTCGATTCGCCGATTGTCGGTTACATTTTTGGCGATATGTTGGAAAAAAAAGGACGATTAGTTTATCGGATTATATTCATCCGAAAATTGAACCAGAAATTGCGTTTGTGATGAAGCAGGAATTATCAGGTGACGTCACTGTTGAGGATGTTTTAAAGAATACAGACTATGTCTTAAGTTGTGCGGAAGTCATTGATAGTCGGTATTTGAATTTTGATTTTACACTAACTGATGTGATTGCAGATAATACATCGGCGAGTGGTGCGATTTTTGGGATTGAAAAATTTTCAGTCGATCAATTAGATTTAGTAACAGAAAAGGTCGCCATCAAGGTCAATGGCAAGCTTGCGGTTGAAGGCAGTGGCAGAGACGTCCTCGGCCATCCAGCTTTAGCGATTGTTGAACTGGCGAAACATCTGGCTAAAGTGGGCAAACCAGTCCCAACTGGTGTACCCATTATGACTGGTGGCATGTCCTCGGCAGTTTTACTTGAAGTAGGCGATGACGTAGAGATTGTGTATTCAACTTTAGAAACGATTCAGTTTAAAGTAATTGATTAAAAGGAGATAAATAGTATGCCATATGTAAGAATCCAATTAAAAGCTGGCCGCACAGAAGAACAAAAGGCGAAGTTAGCTAAAGAAATTATTGATTTAATGGAAGACAGCGAATTTGCGGACCGTCAAGCAATTCGTGTGATTTTTGAAGATATGTTGCCAGAGGATTTCTATTCCGGTCAACATTTTTAATTTAACACTAAAAGGGACCTCGTCTAAAAACGAAGTCCCTTTTATTTTATCCAAAATATGACACTTATTCCTCGGAGTTAGACTCCGATTCAGTTGCCTCGTCAACCGAACTTGTGTTTGAAGACTCGGTGTCTGTATTGTCTGTTTCAGAACTTTCAGAGTCTGTCGCTGCTTCAGACTCTGATTCTGCATTCGAACTTTCTTCGTCAGAAACCTCGCTCGTTTCATCATCTGTTGCGGGCGACTCTTCACTCATTGGTGCAAAAATGACACCACCAATCATACCGTAACCAGCAGTTCCAATTGGCTGAGTTTCATAATCATCGGCACCTTCATGAATAATTAAGGATGTACCATTCTCCGTTCTTAATGTATAAGGTGCTTCAGGATCTAATGAAACATTTGATACAACTAAGACGATGTTAACTTTGCCATCTTTGCCAACGATTAAGTTAGGGAAGTCGCCAATGTGCGGACCGCCTTCAGCATGAATGCCGTGACTGGTTCCTGTTGGATTGAAATGTCCCAGTGCATCCATAAATGTTGGCGCTGTTGCTTTTCCGTATTCATGAATATGGAAGCCGTATTCGCCTTCTTCTAGACCTTCCAGTTCCAAGCTTAAAATAACGCCATTTGCTGCTTCTTCAAACGTAGCCGTTCCCATTGAGTCGCCGTCTTGGTTAATCATTTCCACGACAACTGGGGCAATCTCAACTGTCGCGTCTTCAACTGCTTCGTCTGAAACGTCTGCCTCATCAGATTCAGTGCTTTCTTCGTCATCCGCTACTTCTGATTCCGTACTTTCAACATCGTCTGAAGCTGCCGATTGGTCATCACCCACTTCGTCGCTAGTTGCTTCATTTGAATCGCTCGACTCTGAGTTATCTTCTGACGCGACTTCAGATTCTGCGTCTGACGATTCACTATTTGCATCCTCTGCTAAACTTTCTTCTTCCTCAACCGATTCGACCGATTCAACCGATTCTTCGACAAGTTCTGTCGTTTCTGCAGAACTCACTTCCGTTGTAGGTTCTTCTTGTGGATCCATACATGCAACCATTAAGAGAGTGACACCTGACAGTAATAAAACTTTTAAGCTTTTTTTCATAGGCAATTTACCTCTTTCTTAGTTTATAGGCTAAGTTTACCAAAAAAAGAAAGCGCATTCAATTGAATGGACCTTTTAAAATCAATACAAAAGTCAAGCAATCGTCCTACTAGAAGACTAGCAGTGTGAAATGCGATAAAATTTTGGTATACTAGAAAAGAATTTGAGAAAAGTGAGGCAGAATAATGACGGATATAAAGATTGCGCGCATTGTAAATACATTTGGCGTGCGTGGCCAAATAAAAGTAATTTCAGAAACAGATTTCGAAGATGAGCGATTTAAAGTGGGGCAGAAGCTGAAAGTCATGAAGGATGACCAGATAATTGCTGAAGTTACGGTGTCATCTTCACATATAAATAAAGGTACTTATTCAATTGGGTTTGATGAATATGATAATATCAACCAGATTGAACATTTCAAGAATGGTTGGTTAGTCATTGATGCATCTGAGCAAGGTGAATTACCTGAAGATGAATTTTATCAACATCAAATTATTGGTTTAACTGTTAAGACGACGGATGGACGCGAGTTAGGGGTAATCAAAGAGATTTTAGCCCTAGGATCGAACGATGTCTGGGTAGTCAAACATCAAAATTCTAAGAAAAAAGATATTCTATTACCGTATATTGAAGACGTAATTAAATCAGTTAACCTTGAAACCGGCGAAGTATTGGTTGAACTAATGGATGGCTTAGTTGATGATGAAGATTGATGTTTTAACGCTTTTTCCAGAGATGTTCGGTCCGATGAATCAATCCTTGATGGGTTCAGCACAAGAAAAGGGTATCATTGAATTTAAGACCCATGATTTCAGACAATTCGCTGTCAACAAACATGGCCATGTCGATGATTATCCGTATGGTGGGGGCGCTGGTATGTTGCTACAAGTTCCACCGATTGTGGAAACCTTAGAGTCGATTCAACCAGCCGATGATGCGCGGATTATTTTAATGGATCCAACAGGTGTACCGTTCTCGCAAGAAATTGCCCAAGAATGGTCCACTGCCTCACAACTTGTCTTTATTTGTGGCCACTATGAGGGCTTTGATGAAAGAGTGAGAAACTACGTGACCGACGAGGTATCATTAGGCGATTACGTGCTGACCAATGGCGAATTACCAACGATGGTTATGGTTGATGCGACGGTCAGATTAATCCCAGAAGTGGTCGGAAATGCGGAATCGATTGTCAATGAATCGCATCAGAATAATCTATTGGAGCACCCTCAATATACACGCCCGCGAGAATTTCGTGGTCAAGAAGTTCCGGAAATCCTCTTAAGTGGGCATCACGGCAACATTGAACTGTGGCAACGTAAGGAAGCGATTCGTCGTACGTTTGAACGTCGACCTGATTTACTTGCGCAGGCCGATTTATCGCCACAAGAAATAGCTTGGTTAGAAGAATTTAAACAAAATAAGAATTCCACTGACCAAATATAACTGACAGTCCTGTAGTAATCAGCAGAAGAATTATTTTTGGAAGTATTCTGGTGAGAAAATTTACTAAATCAAGTAAAAAGCCTTTACAAGTTGTTTTATTCTAGTATAATAGAAAAAGTGGTCGAGAGACCTTAACTAACGATATTCCGCTAAGTAGCTTATCTATTTAAGAATGTTTGTTGAAAGGAGATAAAAACATGAGTAAATTAATTGAAACAATTACTTCAACTCAGTTACGTAACGATGTTCCTGATTTCCGCCCTGGAGATACTGTTCGTGTACACGCAATGATCGTGGAAGGCGAACGTGAACGTATCCAATTATTCGAAGGTTTAGTAATTAAACGTCGTGGTGCTGGTATCAGCGAGTCTTATACTGTTCGTAAAATTTCTAACGGTGTTGGTGTAGAACGTACATTCCCTGTACATACTCCACGTGTAGCTAAATTAGAAGTTATTCGTAAAGGTAAAGTTCGTCGTGCTAAATTATACTACATTCGTGCTCTATCTGGTAAAGCTGCCAGAATTAAAGAACGCGGAAGATAATTCAGAATTCAAAGAAGCTAAGAGTTGCGATTCTATCGCAGTCCTTAGCTTCTTTTTCTGTTTGAAAAAAAATATAAATGTGTATAAAATCAAATGACACTCCAACTTTTCTCTTAAAGAAGAGTTGGAGTGTCATTGAACATATTAACTTAAGTTAATATCCGGTCTTTCATCGTGTCCCCAAGAATAGCGTAGTCGGTTGGCTTGTTGAACCAGACCTTTTCCAATGTCAGTATTTAAAACTTTAGCGCGTTTGTTGCGATGGGCAACAATTTCTTGAGTAGGTAGAATATCACGATAGTTGGCAATCGCATCTTCTTTCGTCGTGAAGGGTTGATGTGCCACTAAATAGACCTCGTGAGAATTGTCAACAAGCGTATAGCCAGCGATACCTGTTTCTTTCTGATAAGGCTTTGCTAGTCCACCATCAATGACGAGCATTTTCCCACTCGCTTTTATCGGCAATTCACCTTTGATTGTTTTAACAGGTGTGTGACCATTGATAATATAGCCATCTGACGCTAGACCAAATTCTTCAAGTAACTTCACACAGAAAGCTTCGTCTGAACGTAACTCATAATAGGCGTTTTTAGCTTCGTCATGCAATGTTTTATCGTTAGAGAAATAACGTTCGAAAGTTTTCATTGTTTTCTTTCCAAATAGGTTGGAAGCTTCTCCGCACCATAAATACCAAACGACATCTGTTGCGAAATCATCATAAACATTTGGCTGTTCGTAAGCTTTATAAATGGCTTGCGTAAAGTAATCCATTAAAGCGCGACCTTTAAAAGTTTCTCCTTCAAATGTTACTTCAAGCAGTTCCCCCTCAGGCGTACAAGGGATGCAGCCGTGGAATAATAAGTTCCCATTATAAGTTAAATAGAGTGTGCCTTGAGTCACTAAAAAGTCAATGTGTTTTTGTAGTGATTCAGAACTTTGGAATTGGTGTAATAAATCACGCAATACTAACTCTTCACCTAATGTAAGCTCGTAAGGGTCTTCTTCATAGACTTTTTGGAAGCAACTATTTTCTAAAGGATAATCCTTACCGTTAACTGTTAGAGTTTGACGGTCCTGGGATAATTTATCAAATAATAAACGGTCCTCCATATTAAATTCTGGACGTCGTTTAATGATTTCCCCCTCAACTTTGAATTGCATAATTGAAATTGCTTGGTGCATCCGTGTAATATCTAATGCCTCTTGTTCGGATAAGTGTGATTGATCACCTTTAGGTCGAAAGGATGGATTGTCTGAATAGTAACGTTCACCGTACTTGGCTAATCTTGATAAATCAATAGCGTATGTGTCCATCAACTCAGTATGCCCATAGCGCAACGTGATTCTCAAAACATTACATAAACAAGCGATTGATCCACTATACGCACCAATCCAAATCAAGTCATGGTTTCCTAACTGGATATCTAAAGAAGGGACGTCCATTAACTTATCCATAATTTTATCAGGATCCGGCCCACGGTCGTAGATATCTCCCAAGACATGTAAGTGGTCCACGACAAAACGTTGAATTAGATTAGCCAGCACAATCGCAAAATTATTCGCTAAATCAAGATCGACGATTGTTACGTAAATCGACTTATAATATTCTTCTTTATTATCCGTCTCGTCATATTGGTATAATAATTCTTCTAAAATATAGGCATATGCTTGAGGCAAAGCTTTACGTACTTTAGACCGTGTATACTTTGTTGAGACAAAGCGGGTAACTTGAACCAAATGGTCGAGTAATTGATACCACTCGGCATTGCTTTTTTCAACAGTGGCTAATAAATCTTCAGGGTAATATATGTAAAAACAAAGTTCCTTTTGTTCTGCTTCAGTCAGTTGAGTATCAAATAGTTCATTTACTTTTAAACTAATGACGCCTGAGCAGTTACGTAATATATGGTCAAAGGCTTCAAATTCACCGTGTAAATCACTGATGAAGTGTTCAGTAGCTTTCGGTAATTGTTGGATGGCTTCAAGGTTAATGATTTCGATTAAAGCATCCATCCGCTGGTCCTGACTAGAAGTTGCTTGGGCTTGTGTCATTTTTAAAACGCTCCTTTATCTTCGCGATTAAATCTGTTTCTCATCATATTTTCATTATGACAATCATACCATATAAAGATGTTACCGGTAACATCTCTTTCTTATAAAAACACTAAAAATTCCATATAGCACAATTTTTGAGTTTGGTTTTATTATAGTGCTTTATTTGTTATACTTATAAAGGATGTATTTTGTCCAAAATATGTTGAAAATGGGGTTTTAGCATGTCACAATTTAAACAAGATTTTGAAGCTTTATTAACTGAAAAGAAATTACCTTCTTCTTATAAAGAAATTGAAAATGGACATCATCTCTATCGTTTTCAATTTAGAGTAACAAAAGAGACCGCGTTAATCGTAGAAGTGATTATTCAGAATACTGATAAATCGTATAGTGATGCTCAAATTATTTACCGTCACATACACATGTTGCGCGATTATAATGCACGTGGCAAGGCATTAGAGGTCATTAATGATTTAAATGAAATGAAAACAGGTTATTATGGTTTATTCCTTGCGGGAGATGGAGAAGTTTTCTTGCGCTCATTACTGCGTATTGGCACGGATCCAAGACCCCTATATGATACAATTGTCTTAGGTTCTGCCATCGCAAAAGGCTTACAGCCTCAATTAGTAGCAGAATTAGGTGAATCAGCAAAGAGAAATTAAACTCCAATCTAAGACTTAAATTGATATAGAGGAGAAGGTGTCGTGTTAAATCGGTTAATATCAGAAAAACCATGGGCGAATACAGTTCTACAATTAGTAGTGGTCGTCTTCGCATCAATCAGTTATGGTTTTGCATTAAATGTTTTTTTAATTCCAGGGAATATCTATAGTAGTGGTGTGACTGGAATCGCACAATTAATTAGCTATTATACAAATAAGACTGCTTTTGCGACTCTTTTGACCACTGGTAACTTAAACTTTCTTCTAAATATACCATTGATTATCTTAAGTTATTATCGTTTAGGAAGAACGTTTACAATCATGTCACTATTAGTCGTTGTAGGGACAACAATTTCCGCAAATACTCTGCCAATTGCTGGTATATCTGAGAATCCGTTATTAAATGCGATAATGGGTGGCGTGATTTCTGGACTCGGTGGGGGCTTAACTATTAAGGTCGGTATGTCTTCAGGAGGTATGGATATTGTTTCTGTACTTATTTCAAGAATGACCGGAATGAATGTCGGCTCCTTATCTTTCATTATTAATCTCTTTGTCATGGGAGCAGCGGGGCTTTTATTTGGTTGGGAGTTTGCCCTATATACGTTAATTTCGATTTATGTGGGTTCACGTGTCGTCGATACGATTCATACAAACGAACAGGTATTGACTGCCTTTATCGTGACGAACCGAACCGACGAAGTGATTGCTTCCATCTTTAAGCGAATTGTGCGTGGGGCAACAATCTTAGAAGGCCAAGGTGGTTATTCTAAAGATAAGCGTGATGTCGTAATGGTTGTTGTTAACCGTTATGAAATTCATGATTTACAAATAGCGGTGACTGAAGCAGATCCAAGTGCCTTCATCAATATGATTCAGTCGACAAAAGTTTCAGGTCGTTTTTTATCTCGCGATCAACAAAAGTCTTTGCGTAAAGAAGTTGCATTGATTGACCATGAAGCCGAAAAAACAGAAGTGATTGAGACAGTATAAATAAAAAAGAATAGGTCTGACTGTGGAGCATGCTCTACAGTCAGACCTATTTTGAACGGTGATTACTTTTCGACGATTGCTTCAACAGGAATGTCTAATGAAAATCGTTCAATCAAGTGACGGGCTAAGCCGTCTTCATCATTAGTATATTCTGTTTCTTCGTTCGATACTGCTTTGACAGTTGAACGACCATTTTTCATTGCGACACCCACTCCAGCAAATTGCAACATTTCTAAGTCGTTTTCCTCATCGCCGAAAGCGATGATTTTTGCTTGAGGAATTCGGTAAAACTCTGCAATTCTTTGGACACCAATTGCTTTGTTAATGCCTTTATGAACCACTTCCAATACAGGAAGTTCGCCTCCCCATGTACGCACAGACACGTAATCGCCATAGGCTTGATTAATATTCTGTTCGATGGTCTTTTGCTTTTCTTCAGCTGAAAATATAGTCAAAGCTGTCGGGTTAAAAGTCAATGATTCGCGTGATAGTTTATCGACGTTTGCTAAATCAACCGGATAGTAGGGACTATCTGGTAATTGAAGTGAAGTTGTATATAATCTGTCGCGACCTTCAGCCATCAATAATTCAATTTCCAACTTCTCTTGATTGGCAAACAGTTCAAATGCAATCTCACGATCCAAGTCTTGATGATAGTATGGCAGCCAGTTGGGCTGTCCAGGGAAATGACAGAGGGCGCCATTAAAGTTGACCATCGGAGCCTGAATATTCAGTTGGCGGTATAAATCGGAACTATTACGAAAAGGTCGTCCAGTCACAATCGAAATTAGATGTCCTTGCTCGCTTAACAGTCGTAATGTTCGAATCGTTAAGCGACTTAATTGTGATTTATCATTTAGTGTGGTGCCATCTAAATCGATAGCGATGAGTTGTTGCTGCATAATCAATCTCCTTTTGTTATATTCTTTACGATTATAACAGAATCTTAGGTTTCGAACCAATTTATCCCTCTACCCCTATGCCTTCTTTTGTGATAAAGTAAACAGGAGACTATTTTGAGAGGAGTATTCTGATGACTGATTTACCAGAGAGCATACCAGAATCAAGTGATGATTTTAATCTGAGTGCTGAGCAAGAGATGAAACAACGGATTATTGAACAACTGGAATTAGTGATTGATCCAGAATTAGGAATAGATATTGTCAACTTAGGTTTAGTTTATGATGTGGAATATCGTGAAAATAATGTAGCTTATGTCTTGATGACACTGACAACACCGGCTTGTCCATTGGCAGATGTGATTTTTGATGAAGTTGATCGTACTGTAAAGGCATTGGCCGAAGTGGACGAGGTTAAGTTAGAATTATCATTTTATCCACCTTGGCAACCAGACCGTATGAGTCGATATGCAAGAATAGCGCTTGGCTTTTCTGGTTAGATAAACTAATAATATATTTGATTTTAAAGAAACAGGCTACTGATTGTCAGTGGCCTGTTTCTTAATATTTTCTAAAGATTGGTCTGACAAAAACATATTTGACATTAATTTACGTATTTAATAGTAGTAAGTTAATATGGGAGGTTAAATTAATGTGTGTGAAGATGTCGCAACAACATATGTGGTTGTCAGAACTCAATAATAGAGAGGCTTTGTTAGAGCAAGAGGCAAAAGATTATTATTGGAAAGAATGTGGACATGAAGGGGAAGTGAAGTTTTCACAAATTTCCCAAAGAGAGTCAGCGGCTAGTTGGGAGTGGGTGTTTGATTTACGTCTGCAAACAAAAGCGGGTGAGATTCAACTGGATGCTGTATTAATTTGTGAAGTTGGTTGGATTTGTTTTGAAGTTAAGAATTATCGAGCAGCCTATCAATTTTCGGACAAGAAGCTAACTGTTAATGGAATTGTACAATTTCATGATGTCTTTAAGCAAGTTGAGCGAAGCAGGAGTATTTTTGAGCATGTGGCAAGACAATTTTCAGCTTTAAGAGAATTGCAGTACTATGTTGTGTTTATTAATGAGGAAGATACAGTTAACATTGAGGAAGGCGTCTCAGACATTCCCTATCTAAAAAATGCCAAGCTCCTGCAATTTTATCGTGACTTACGGTTTGAATGTGAAAGACTCGCTAATCTTCCAGCTGTTTTTAATCGTGATTTTAGAGATGAAGCCATGAAATTACGGGCAATGCATAAAATTGATAACCGTCGGTATTCCCTATCGGAAGAGCGATTTATAAACTTAAAGAAAGGACTTTACTGTGAGCGTTGTCGAGAGTTTAATTTAGAAGTGACACGTTATTATATCATTTGTAAGGAGTGTGGTTTTTGTGAAGGGAAGGAGAAAGCAACATTGCGACTAATATGTGCGCTAGGGATTCTGTTGCCTTATGAGGGGCTGAATCCGTATAAGGCCTGGCAACTGTCTGGAGGTATGTTAAACGTCTATTCAATAATAAAAGTAATGAATAAACACTTCATCCGTAATTCAACAAAACATTCATACAAAAACAATAATCTATCTTTTAAGGATCAATTCAGTCACAATATTTTTCACTACAAAGATAAAGATTCACCGCATAAAATACGATGACTCAATATTTGCCCCTGGCCGTAACGGCGAATACCATTTTTGCCCCTGGCCGTAACGGCGAATACCAATTTTGCCCCTGGCCGTGACGGCGAGTAGCATTTTTGCCCCTGGCCGTAACGGCGAATACCAATTTTGCCCCTGGCCGTGACGGCGAATACCAATTTTTCCCCTGGCCGTGACGGCGAGTTCCATTTTTGCCCCTGGCCGTGAGGGCGAATACCATTTTTGCCCCTGGCCGTGACGGCGAGTAGCATTTTTGCCCCTGGCCGTGACGGCGAGTTCCATTTTTGCCCCTGGCCGTAACGGCGAATACCAATTTTGCCCCTGGCCGTAACGGCGAATACCATTTTTGCCCCTGGCCGTAACGGCGAATACCATTTTTGCCCCTGGCCGTAACGGCGAATACCAATTTTTGCCCCTGGCCGTGACGGCGAATACCAATTTTGCCCCTGGCCGTGACGGCGAGTAGCATTTTTGCCCCTGGCCGTGACGGCGAGTTCCATTTTTGCACCTGGCCGTAACGGCGAATACCAATTTTGCCCCTGGCCGTAACGGCGAGCACCAATTTTGCCCCTGGCCGTGACGGCGAGTTCAGCTTTTGTAGCTTCAACCCGATTCACACGCGAAAAAAACTATCAACCAAAAACCATCAACCAAAAATCAGAAAAAGCCAAGTGCTAAGACTTGGCTTCGTATTTTTTAATTAAATCTGTGAAAACTTTCCAATAATTATCAGCCTTAACAGAACCGACGCCATCAACTTCTAGGAAGGCTTGATAAGTCGTGGGTTTTTTATTTGCCATATCCACTAAACTTTTGTTATTGAAGATGATATAAGAAGGCATACCTGCTTCGCTTGCAAGGTCATTGCGTAAAACACGTAGTGCTTCATATAAATCAGGATCTTCTGCTGAGATAGTGACAAAAACATTACGTCTCGAACTGTTGCGTGCAGAATCAACTTGTTTTTTCATCATCAACTGTTCGTCGCCTTTTAACAAAGCTTGTGCTCGACTAGTGAGCTCAAGCCCTTTATGTTGGTTTAAATTTAAGTAATGATTGGCCAGCAGAAGGGAAATAACATTTTTTACGAAAGACTCTGATTTATGTTTGAGAAGACCATAAGTGGATAATTCATCAAAATCCCAATCTAGTAATTTCTTTTCCTTACTCCCTCGCAAGACATTCGTAATCATTGTCATACCGAAACTATGTTTCATACGTACGATACAAGACAATACCATTTGGGCTTCTCTAGTGACTTCGACCGTAGTAAATTCACTTAAGCAACTAGAGCAGTTCATACAATCGACTTGCCTATTCTCCCCGAAATAATTCAAAATAAAGCGACGTAAGCAAGAGGTATGGTTAGCGTATTGAATCATCGTATCTAAACGTGAAATACTTGTAGGGTCCTGACTGTTTTCAATTAAAAACTTACTTGAAACAATATCTTGCTTCCCAAATAATAGAATTGCTTCAGATTCTAAACCATCACGTCCAGCACGTCCGGCTTCTTGATAGTAGCCCTCTAAATCAGTTGGCATATTATAATGAATCACCTTTCGCACGTCAGTCTTATCGATTCCCATCCCAAAAGCATTGGTTGCGATCATAATTTTCGCACGATCGTAAATGAAATCATCTTGAGCATTTGCACGCACTTGTGCTGATAAACCAGCATGATATTTGGCGACCGAATGGCCACTTTTCAATAAATGCTCGTGAATTTGATCGACATTTTTACGAGTTTGAGCATAGATAATCGTGGAATCTTCTGCATCTTTCAAATAATCTTTTAACTCTTGCATTTTATTTGAAGGCTCTTTAACTGTAAACTTAATGTTAGGCCGATCAAAAGAATTGATGAATACGTTTGGTTCAGTTAATTGTAACTGTTCAATTATATCGCCTCTCACCAATTCGGTAGCTGTAGCCGTAAAAGCTGCTATGGTAGGACGATGAGGCAATGCGTCTATGAAAGAGCTGATTTGGCGATAGCTTTGACGGAAATCATGCCCCCATTGAGACACGCAGTGTGCTTCGTCAACAGCGATCATCGATATTGGTAATCTAGAAATTTCATTAACAAAAAATTGGTTTTCTAAACGTTCAGGCGCGATATATAACAGTTTCACCCCCCCTTGACGCAAGCGGTAACGAATTTCAGAATATTCTTGTTGAGTTAGAGAAGAATTAATGAAATCAGCTGAAATACCATGTTGTTTCAAAGAATCAATTTGATCATGCATTAAGGAGATCAAAGGGGAGATTACAATTGTTAAACCAGCTTTCAATATAGCAGGTAATTGATAACAAACGGATTTTCCTCCACCAGTCGGTAAGACGCCAAGAACATCTTGATCTTGCATCAAAGCAGAAATGATATCCTCTTGTCCCGGTCTAAAAGTCGAATAACCGAAGTTTCTTTCTAATGCTACTGTTAAAGTCAAAATACTACCTCCCATATTATCCGTTTTATTTTAACAGAATACGAATAAAAACACGAATTTTCTAAAAAACATTTTAGTTAATAATCAATTAATAAATCTTTGTTATAGTTCCTTTAACCTCATAGTAGCGCATACTAACCACCACATAATTTAGTATGATTCACAACCTCTTTTTAGTCTACTAGTTAATGAATTCAGTCCATTATTTGCTGCTATGACCGGTAAAACCACCAAGCCCTGAAACTTTCAGCCCAAAGACAGCGCTTGGTGTTTTTTTCTGTTCATATTTGAAAGCCTATACAAAAAGATTGCAGGAGACAACAATATGTGGTTAGATTGAAGTAACAAAGTCAATGAAGAGGTGTAGAATGAATATTGCTTTAATTGCACATGATAAAAAGAAAGACGATATAGTTAATTTAGCGATTGCATACCGTGAAGTACTAGCAGAACATACCTTGTTTGCGACAGGAACCACTGGTCAAAGAATCATCGAGGCGACTGACTTAAAAGTTCACCGTTTTAAATCAGGACCATTAGGCGGGGACCAACAGATAGGTGCTTATATTTCTGACAATAAAATTGATTTGGTTTGTTTTATCCGAGATCCATTAACGCCGCAAGCACATGAACCAGATATATCTGCTTTATTGCGACTGTCGGATGTCTATGAAATTCCATTGGCCACAAATGTTAGTACAGCAGAAGCCCTGTTGCGCGCATTAGACGCAGGTTTTCTAGATTGGCGTAAAGTTGCTAAAACTAAAGAACGAGACCATCTCAATTTTTAAAACGAAGACCTTATTTCCCCAGGAAGTAAGGTCTCATTTTTTCAAAAAAGGACTAAAATATGCATTGACCTTTCCTGACCAAGGGTATATACTATAGGTAGCTCGTAAAGAGCTTACTTTTTGGTCAAAACTAATTGACCAATTTTGACTAATGACTAAACGGATAAATGAAAGGTTGTGAAACTGTGATTGATAAATTTACAACAACAATGCAAACTGCGATAGGTGAAGCACAGCAAATCGCAATAACACGTCAGCAACAACAAATTGACATACCGCATTTGTGGCTTGTCTTTTTGCAACCGGATCATTTTGCTTATAATTTATATGAAGAGTTAAATGTGCCGCTGAGCGAATTCAAAACATTGGTAGAAAACGAAATTGATCAATTACCTACTGTGTCAGGAGCAAATGTTCAATATGGACAACAGTTTAGCCAAAGATTTCAGCAGCTATTATCTGAAGCAAATAAAATAGCCAGTGAATTTCAAGATGAGTATTTGGCGACAGAAGTATTTATGTTAGCTTTATTTGAACAGAAAAATAATCCATTAACGAAGTTTTTACTAGAAAATGGGTTAACTAAGAATAAATTAAATGAAAGAATTAAAGAATTGAGAGGGGGAGACCGTGTGACTTCAGCAAACCAAGAAGAAACTTACGAGTCTTTAGCTAAATATGCCATTAATTTAAATGAAGCAGTTAAACAGAATAAATTAGATCCCGTCATTGGACGTGACGAAGAAATTCGCGATGTTATCCGCATTCTCTCACGTAAATCTAAAAACAACCCAGTTCTAATAGGGGAGCCCGGAGTGGGTAAAACTGCTATTGTTGAAGGGTTAGCCCACCGAATCGTACGTAAAGATGTGCCAGAGAACCTAAAAGATAAAGAAATTTATAGTTTGGATATGGGCTCTCTTATCGCTGGAGCGAAATACCGTGGAGAATTTGAAGAACGTCTAAAAGCTGTTCTTAAAGAAGTGAAACAATCACAAGGACGTATCTTATTATTCATTGATGAAATTCATACTATTGTGGGCGCTGGAAAAACAGAAGGTTCAATGGATGCAGGGAATATTCTGAAACCTATGCTTGCAAGAGGAGAGTTACATTGTATCGGAGCCACCACTCTAGATGAGTACCGCGAAAATATTGAAAAAGATAAAGCATTAGAGCGTCGATTCCAACGTGTCATCGTTCAAGAACCGACAGTGGAAGATACGATTAGTATTTTACGAGGGTTGAAAGAACGCTATGAAATTCACCACGGGGTGAATATCCATGACAATGCTTTGGTTGCGGCGGCTACACTTTCTGATCGCTATATTACAGATCGTTTTTTACCAGATAAAGCCATTGATTTAGTTGATGAGGCATGTGCAACTATCAGAGTTGAAATGAACTCGATGCCAACTGAAATGGATACAGTGACGCGTCGTTTAATGCAACTCGAAATCGAAGAAGCTGCTTTGAAAAAAGAAAACGATGATGCGAGTAAAAAACGATTAGAACTTATTCAAGAGGAATTGGCCGAGTTACGCGAAGAAGCGAATAACCTGAAATTACGTTGGGAAGTTGAAAAAGAATCCATGAATGCTATTCGTGATAAACGTCAAGCTTTGGAAGAGGCTCGTCGTACATTAGAAGAAGCAGAAGCAGATTATAATTTAGAAAAAGCTGCAGAAATGCGTCATGGTCGAATCCCACAACTAGAAAAGGAATTAAAAGAAATAGAAGCTTCTGAAGAAGCCAAAGAAGTCACTCGTCTCACCCAAGAACGTGTGACTGACGAAGAAATTGCGAAAGTTGTTGGAAGATTAACTGGAATTCCAGTGACTCGTTTAGTTGAAGGTGAAAGAGACAAGTTACTACGCCTAGATGAAACCTTACATAAACGTGTGATTGGTCAAGATGAAGCAGTTGAGAAAGTAACAGAAGCCGTCTTACGTTCACGTGCTGGACTCCAAAATCCGAATAGACCGATAGGATCCTTCTTATTCTTAGGTCCAACCGGGGTCGGAAAAACTGAACTAGCCAAATCTTTAGCGGAAGTTTTATTCGATGATGAAAATCATATGGTGAGAATTGATATGTCTGAGTATATGGAGAAACACAATGTGTCTCGTTTAATTGGAGCACCTCCTGGTTACATTGGATATGAAGAAGGTGGACAATTAACTGAAGCTGTTAGACGTAACCCTTATTCGATTGTACTTTTAGATGAAGTTGAAAAAGCCCATCCAGATGTATTTAATGTCTTATTACAGGTGTTAGACGATGGTCGTTTAACCGACTCTAAAGGGCGTGTTGTTGATTTCAAAAATACTGTGCTGATTATGACAAGTAACATCGGTTCACATTTACTATTAGAAGGTGTGAATGATGAAGGGCATATCGAAGAAAATACTCAAAATCAAGTAAGAGCGTTATTGAGACAACATTTTAAACCAGAATTCTTAAACAGAGTCGATGATATCGTGATGTTTACACCACTTTCACGTCAACATATGGGACAGATTGTTTACAAGATGTTAGGTCAATTGCAGACTCGCTTAGGCTATCAAGATATTCAATTGACATTAGACGAAGACGCTGCTCTATGGCTCGCTGAAAATGGCTATGATCCAATTTACGGTGCAAGACCATTAATGAGATTCATTACTAGAGAAGTTGAAACGCCATTGGCTAAATTAATTATCAAAGGTAGTATCCTTCCGAATTCATTGGTTCACGTATCTTTAGTAAATGATCAGTTGAACTTCGTTTCAGAAGTAATCGAAGCATAATATCCCCAAATACACACGCGAGGCTTTGATGCCTTTACGTGTGTATTTGTCTTGTAATATAATGCAAGCAATAATTTTTTATATATTAGTGAAAAATCTTCATTAGCTAATAAGAGTTGCTAGGCTAATCCGGCAAAATGTGATATATTTTAAACAAATCAAAAGGAGGTGCATGATGCAAAAATTAGATAGATTGGTGATTAAATACATTCTATTTATTGCACTCGTAGTGTTAATTGTATCCAATTATGAACAAGCAATTAGCTATATGTTTCACTTTCTAAGAATACTCTCGCCAGTTATCGTTGGTATTATAATGGCCTATATCTTGAACATCTTAATGATAAAATTTGAAAACATTTGGTTTCCTAACAAGAATAACCAATGGGTGAATAAAACACGCAGACCTTTGAGCATTCTGTTTGCGATGTTAACGATTAGCTTCGTATTATTTATTGTGTTAGGTTTAGTGGTTCCGCAAGTGTTAGTTGTTTTGACAACTTTAATCGAAGCCATACCGGTAGCAATTAACCAAATACAGACTTGGTTCACGAATTCTGAACAAAGATTCCCGGAACTAGCAGTTATACTGGATCAATTTGAAGTTAATTGGTCACAAATTGTTCAAGATGCAGTCGCCTTTTTTAATGGTGTGACAACACGAATTGTTGAAACAACTTTATCGACTATAGGCTCCATTGCGTCAATCGTTATTAACCTTTTCTTATCTTTAATTATTTCGATTTACATTTTAATGTCTAAAGAAAAAATAATGAGTCAGGGAAACCGAATGATCAAAGCATACTTCACTAAGAAGCAATACGATAAAATCCGTTATGTTTTGTCAGTCGTAGATGCATCTTTTAGTCACTTTATTACCGGAGAAGTATTAGAAGCTTTTATACTAGGCGTAATGGTTACGGCGGGGATGTGGATTTTCAGATTCCCTTATGCCACAATGTTAGGTGCTTTAACAGGAATTATGGCATTAATCCCTATGTTAGGCGCATGGATATCAGGCACGATTGGCTTTGTTTTAATTGGTGTGCAATCGCCGATTCAAGGATTAGCCTTTTTAATATTTATCATTATAATCCAGCAACTTGAAGGTAATATCATTTATCCGAAAATCGTTGGAGATAAGATAGGCTTGCCAGGTATGTGGGTCTTGATTGCAGTAACAATTGGTGCGGGGCTTGCAGGTATACCGGGTATGCTTTTAAGTGTGCCGATATCATCGGTAATCTATAAACTCCTTAAACAAGATGTTACGACACGAGAAAGAATAGACGTAATGTCTTAAAGCAACACATTAACTAAAAAATTCGGAGGTGTTTATTTGCGAAAATTAGATAAACTGCTGATTAAGTATATCCTATTTATTGCAGCCGTTGTTTTGATCGTGTTTAATTATGAACAAGTTTTAAGTTGGCTAAAAACGATTTGGTTAATTTTATCGCCAGTAGTTATTGGTGGCGTAATGGCTTATATATTAAACATATTGATGGTCAAATTTGAAACGTTGTATTTTCCAAAAAGTCAGAAGAAAATTGTTGTTAAATCCCGCCGGCCAGTGAGTATTTTACTTGCTATGGCAACGATTGTGCTAGTGGTTTTACTAGTAGTTGGTTTAGTCGTACCACAAGTTATTTCTGTGGTAGCTAAATTAATTGAAAACATTCCGACAATCTTCGAAAGAATTCAAGCATGGTTAACGGATTATGAGCAATTATTCCCGGAAGCGGCGACTTTGATGGACCAGTTTGATATTGATTGGAGTCAAATGGTTAGAAATGCAGTCAGTTTCGTTAACAATTTAACAACAAGTATATTAGAAACGACTTTATCTACCGTAGGGTCATTAGCAGGAATTATTATTAATCTCGTTTTATCATTCATTGTTTCAATCTATATTTTGATGTCAAAAGAAAAGTTAGCGAGTCAATTTGATCGCATGTTGAAAGTCTATTTAAACGAGAAAAATTATCGAAAATATCATTACGTGCTAACACAATTTGATGAGTCATTTAGACACTATATTACGGGTGTCGTGGTTGAAGCGTTGATTTTAGGAGCTATGGTCACTGTGGGAATGTGGATTTTTCGTTTCCCCTACGCAGCTATGATCGGTGCACTCACAGGCTTTTTAGCGATTATACCGATGCTAGGTGCTTATTTATCAGGTGCCGTTGGCGCCTTGTTAATCTCAGTCGAGTCCCCCGTTCAAGCATTGTTCTTTATTCTCTTTACAATTATCGTGCAACAAATTGAAGGGAACATCATATATCCTAAAGTTGTAGGCAGCTCCATAGGTTTACCGGGACTTTTTGTATTAATTGCAGTGACAATTGGTGGTGGCTTAATGGGAATACCAGGAATGATTATATCAGTTCCTTTGGCATCTGCTTTATTTAAACTTCTTAAGAATGATGTCAAAAACCGCGAGGCTATGAGACAATACAGGAATGAGACTGTTGAGCAAACAGGCAATTTAGATTATGTTAAACAGTACATTCAAGAGGTAAGCAAAAACATAAATACTTAGATTTATCATTTAAATGAACACACAATTTTTTGAGACCGCTCATAAAATTGTGTGTTTTCGTTTTGGATTGGTCTATAAGAATGATATAATAAAAATAAGAAAGGGGGACGAACAAATGTGGATTTTGCTATTACTTGGTGTAGCTTTTTTATCAACAGCTTTATTTTTAAATCCTAAGTTATTTTATATTGGTGCATCACTTATAAGCTTTGGCGTTTATTTTGGTGTAGCCAATGTTGATTTCAGTATATTTCTGATGTTCTTGCTTGGGGTTGGACTTTTAATTGTAGAGTTTTATGTTCCTGATTTTGGGGTCATTGGCGTTGTTGGTTTTTTAGCCATGACGATAGCGATTTACTTAAAAACGGGTAACTTTACAGAATTAGTCTATTTAGTTCTTGCTTGTTTAGCTGTGGCTTTCGTTGTAGTTATCTATTTCTTAAAAAGCGGAAAAGAGTTAAATATTAGTCCGGCTTTTATTTTAAATGAATCAATGACTTCAGATAAAGGCTATTCTAGTGAAAAAGATTACGGTTTTCTTCTCAATGCAAATGGAACAGTCGTCTCAGATTTAAGGCCAGTCGGTCGTGCAAAAATTGGTGAAGAAACGTATGAAGTCATTAGTACGGCAGAAATGATTTCTACTGGAGAAGCAATTATAGTCACTCGTGTTCAAGGTGCAAAAGTATATGTGAAGAGAGGAGCAATTTAAATTGGATTTTTTTAATTTATTTGATGGGAATCCCTATAACAATCCAGAGGGGTCAACTTTTACCGTCGTACTAATTTTAGTTATCGCAATTATCTTACTTGCGTTATTCTTTAGATTCGTACCCGTAGGCTTGTGGATTACAGCCTATTTCTCTGGAGCTAAAGTAAGTATTGGTGATTTAGTGGGTATGAGATTAAGAAGGGTTGTTCCTTCAAATATCGTTAATCCACTGATTAAAGCAACTAAAGCAGGGATTGATATTAACACGAATCAACTCGAAGCTCACTACTTAGCTGGTGGTAATATCAACCTGGTAGTCGATGCGTTAATTGCAGCTCAAAGAGCGAATATTGATTTAGAGTTTGAACAAGCAGCTGCGATTGATTTAGCTGGTCGTGATGTTTTTGAAGCGGTCCAAGTATCTGTAAACCCTAAAGTGATCGAAACGCCAATCGTTGCCGCAGTGGCGATGAATGGGATTGAAATTAAAGCGAAAGCTAAAGTAACGGTACGTGCAAACATTGAGCGATTAGTCGGAGGTGCGGGTGAAGAAACAATCATCGCTCGTGTAGGTGAAGGGATTGTTACTACTGTAGGTAGTTCGAAATATCACTCTGATGTTTTAGAAAACCCAGATTCAATTTCTCAAACAATTCTACGAAAAGGCTTAGATTCAGGTACAGCTTTTGAAATTCTTTCAATTGATATTGCGGATATTGATGTGGGCCGAAATATCGGAGCTAAGTTGCAAACGGATCAAGCAATGGCTGATAAGAAAATTGCTCAAGCAAAAGCAGAAGAACGCCGTGCATTTGCCGTCGCTCAAGAACAAGAAATGGTTGCCGAAGTTCAAAAAATGCGTGCAAGAGTTGTGGAAGCGGAGGCTGAAGTGCCTTTAGCATTGGCGGAAGCATTACGTAATGGTAAATTAGGCGTAATGGACTACTATAACATGAAAAATGTTCAGTCTGATACAACAATGAGAGATTCTATAGCAAGGACAAACTCAAGCGATAGCGAAAATGGTGAATAACCATGGAACTCATTGGAGGAATATTCTGGTTAATTTGGATTGTCGGATTTTTCTTCATTAAAAAAAGTGCCAAGCAGAGAAATCGCCAACAACGCTTTGAGCAAGCAAAAGCTAATCAAACTAAGAGAAGTAATCAGTTTACAAAACAAGTGTCGAACGTGCCCTCCGAATTAGAAAAGCACAAAGCGAGAGAGGCGATGTTTAAAAGAAACCAAAAGACACATCAATCCGCTCGTTTACATCAAGATAGTTTAAAGAAGAGAAATGTAGGAGTGCAACAACGTAAGCAAACATCTATCAAAGGTTTTGTTGAAGGTATACAGAAATTTCAACAGAATAGTGACAGTATGGAGGCTTATCTGAATGAAGAATATCATGATTTAGAAATGGATCCTTATCAAGAAAGCTTAAACGACGCTTATTCACTTGATAGTGACCAAGATGATATTGATTGGGAAAGTTATGAAACTGATTTATTCGATGATTCTGATTGGAACGATGATGAAGAAATTTTGAAAGAAGTCAAAACAGGCACTGCTGATACACATAATGTGCCAAAAACTAAGCCAATCACTTTAAATGCAAGTAATATCAAACAGGGAATTATTTTAAGTGAAATCTTAGCTAAACCTAAGAGTCAACGCTAAAATATTCCACAGTACTAAAGAGCCACTCGAGAGATTTATTCTCTTTGAGTGGCTCTTTTAATTTGATGATTCATCGTTTTCTGTTTGAGATTCATCGCTAGATTCTTTTGATTTGAAATGCTGCTTAATGCTTTTCAGTAGGGAACTTTCGACAGTCAATTTTTGAGTAAGAGACAAGTCAGTAATCCATTGATTAATAGTTAACGACATTTGGTGGTAATGATCACGGCGTTGTTCTAGCAAATGAGAACGCAAGATAGTGAAAAATGCCGAAAGATTGTCATCTAAGAAAGCTCTTAACTCGGGGTCAACTAAGTGTAAATGATTTAAGAACATGCGTCCAAACTGAAGTGGGTTTTTCCTAATTTCAATGACTGATTGTATACCTGTCTCAAAGATTAAATTAAAACTAGCATTAAAGACTTTTTCTAACTCACTTTCGGTACGATCAATCGCCCATTCTTTAAGGGTAGCATCCACTAAATAGCTAAAATCAGACCGCTTCTCAATGCGGTGAAGCATGTCTTCATCTATACACCAGTTAGTGACAATATGATGTGAAAAACCAAGCCGTCTACTCTTAATTACGATTGGGGCCTGGCTATGAAAAAGCATCATTCCGACTATAGCATCCTCCGGAACATAGTGGTGAATTTTATCTTGAATCTTTTTATAGCCGTCACTGTCTAAGGTTGCTTGATGAAAGCCAGGACCATCAAAACTCAAAATTAATTGAATAGACTGCTGGACTGCCTCTGCTTGAAAGGCGGCTGCGTAAATTGCCAGATTTCCGCCTTTAGAGTGGCCACTCACATATAATTTAGCTCCCTTTACTAAAGGGAAAATCCGCGATAAATAATGAGCGGCTAAAGGTTGGGAAGGGATCAGCGTTTGGTAAGCCATCTTGCAATCTTCTTTCCATCCAATTAACGTATCATCTGTCCCTCGATAAGAAATAAGCACCTCTTTAGTCGGGAGTTTTAAAGACAAAGCGGCAAACTGAAATTCATCGATTCGTTCAAGTTCGCTTTCAAATCCGAAAAGGTATATATCGCGATAACGCTTCGTTTGATAAATCATTTCTAATAGTTTAATACGAGCAGCAGAAGTTAGCACCCAATTCTCTTTCATTAAAAGCGGTAAACGTGGTTCGATTAACAAATAGAAGTCTTCGAGACGAATTCCATCAGATGAATCTTCTTGCACTTGAACGAATTGCTCAATTGGAAAATAAACGAGTTCATTTAAAATGAGAATATCGACTTCAGTCAATGCTTTCTCACTTAAACTAAAGTCTTTATTTCTCTGTGCGTATTGATACACACTAGTCATCGACACACCTCCTTGTTTTCACTTTAAATATAGCAAAGAAACACCCAAAGAAACAAGCCCACTTTTGACAAAAATAGCCAATGGTTCATATTGTCTTTGGGAAAAATTCACTTCTATGTGTGGCTAAAAACATAATGTTAGTCATTTAAGTCATTTAAACTAACAATATAAAGTCAAATTTCTTGAAATTATAAAAGAATTTATAAGTTTCTTAAATTGGAATCGTTTTCTTTGATATATACTTAGGGAAATATTAAGATGATGGTGAAGAATAAAAATTTAGAAGGAGTGATTATTGTTGAAAAAAATTATGAACGATCCCACTCACATTGTTGATGAAATGTTGAAAGGAATGATTTTCTGTCATTCAGATTTAATTAAGCGTTTAGATGGGTTTGAAGTGATTCAACGAACTGCAGAAAAGACTGGAAAAGTAGCGATTGTATCAGGCGGCGGAAGTGGTCATGAACCCTCTCATGCTGGATTTGTTGGTAAAGGTATGCTGTCTGCGGCTGTTTGTGGACCTGTTTTTACCTCACCAACACCAGATCAAATTCTAGAAGCGATTAAGGCGGCAGACGAAGGAGCGGGAGTGTTTCTTGTTGTCAAAAATTATTCCGGTGATGTAATGAACTTTGAGATGGCACAAGAAATGGCAGAAATGGAAGATATTAAAGTAGACCATGTAATCGTGGATGATGATATTGCAGTAGAAGATAGTCTGTATACTCAAGGAAAACGCGGAGTCGCTGGGACTGTGCTTGTTCATAAAGTATTAGGACATGCGGCTGAGAGTGGGAAGTCATTAGAAGAAATCAAAGAAATTGCAGATGCTTTTGTTCCGAATATCAAATCGATTGGTTTGGCTTTAACAGGAGCAACGACGCCCGAAGGAGGTCGACCAAGTTTTTCACTTGATGACGAACAAATCGAATATGGAGTAGGGATTCATGGAGAACCAGGTTATCGTACTGAAAAATTACAAGCCTCAAAAGATTTAGCCATTGAGTTAGGTGAAAAATTATTGAAAGAGTTTGATGCTAAAGCAGGTGAACAATATGCTTTACTAATTAATGGAATGGGTGGCACACCTTTAATGGAGCAATATGTATTTGCTAACGATGTGGCGAACTATTTGGATGAACATGATTTGCTTGTTAAGTTTCATAAATTAGGTAACTATATGACTTCGATTGAGATGCAGGGCTTATCCTTAACGTTAGTAAAACTAACAGATGCCGACTGGTTGGAAGCTCTGAATGCTCCAGTTGAGACAATTGCTTGGTAAGGAGCGAATAGAATGGATGTAAAAACAGGTTTAAAATGGATGGAACTTTTCAATGAAAAAATTCAAGCCAATAAGGCATTATTGATTGAATTAGATACGCCAATTGGTGATAGCGATCACGGCAGTAATATGGCTCGTGGAATGCAACATGTGACGGAAGCCTTAGAAGCCAAGGAACCTGAAAGCGTCCCTGATTTATTCAAAACAGTTGCGATGCAATTACTGAGTAAAGTAGGTGGTGCATCTGGTCCACTCTATGGTTCAGCATTTTTAGGATTATCTAAAGCTGCTCAACAAGACGCAAACATCGCTGATCAAGTGAAAGAAGGACTTGTCGGCATTCAAAAACGTGGAAAAGCAGCTGTTGGCGAGAAAACGATGGTGGATGTCTGGGCTGCTGTAGCAGATGCTTTAGCCGAACATTCACTCACAAGCGAGAGTGTTAAAGAGTTTGTCGAAGCAAGTAAAGACATTAAAGCGACTAAAGGACGTGCTTCGTATGTAGGTGAACGTTCAATCGGACATATTGACCCTGGCTCTTATTCATCCGGCTTACTCTTTGAAGCGATGCTAGAAGCAGGTGTGGAATAATGAGTGAATATGGAATTGTCATTGTGTCTCACTCGTCACAGATTGCCCAAGGCATTTATGACTTGATTCAAGAAGTTGCAAAAGATGTTTCGATTACTTATGTTGGTGGCGATGAGGAAGGAGGAATTGGAACAAATTTTGAAAGCGCCTCCAAAACGATGGAAAGTAACACAGCAGATAAGCTATTAGCGTTCTATGATTTAGGCAGTGCAAAGATGAATTTAGAGGTCGCAAGCGAGCTATCGTCAAAGGAAATTGAGATTTATGATGTACCTGTCGTAGAAGGTTCTTATACTGCTGCCGCCCTGTTACAAGCTGGCGTAGATATAGAAGTAGTTAAGTCACAATTAGCCGAAATGAACCTTAATAAGTAAGTTTTAGTTGTATGAACAACGAGAGATAACAACTTCCTTAACGATAGACTGTTCGATAGAAAAAGTTATTGTGTCAAAAGGAAGTTGTTTTTACCGAGTCCTACTATAGAATTTTTACCCATTAAAAAGAATGATTGAGGAGAGTGACAGAATGGTTGAGTTGTTTGGTGAAGCGATCGGGACATTTATACTTGTATTGCTAGGTAACGGTGTTGTTGCGGGGAATATTTTAAATAAGACTAAAGGCGAGAACAGTGGCTGGTTGATGATTACTTTAGGTTGGGGCTTGGCTGTTACCATTGCGGTTTATACGTCAGGGATTATGGGGCCAGCTCATTTAAATCCGGCGGTGACTATTGCAATGGCAGCACTTGGTCAATTAGCTTGGTCAAATGTCCCAGGCTATATTATTGCGCAAATGTTGGGTGCTATGGTAGCCTCAATTTTCGTTTGGGCGCATTACTATCCACATTGGGAAGCGACAGAGGATGCGGATACAATTTTAGCTACATTTGCTACTGGCCCAGCAATTAGACATACTCCTTCGAACGTTATTGGTGAAGTGATTGGTACTGCTGTTTTAATTATGGTTGTTATGGCATTAGGTCCAAACAACATGGCTTCTGGTTTTAATCCAATGGTCGTTGGTTTCGTCGTGACTTCAGTCGGTTTATCACTTGGCGGAACGACAGGTTATGCAATTAATCCTGCCAGAGACTTAGGACCACGTATTATGCATGCAATTTTACCGATTGCTAACAAAGGTGACTCTGACTGGAGTTACGCATGGATTCCGATTGTAGGACCTATTCTAGGTGCAGTGGTTGGAGCATTATTATACAACATGGCTTTAGCGTTAATTTAGTCTCGTTGTTTCAGTTGTTAGTTTGAGTGATGGAAATATTGTATCACTTAATGCCTGATGCTCAGTCATTTGAAGAAAATTAATTAGTCGATTCATTATAAGTATGAGGAGGAATTTATTTATGTCAGAAGAGAAATATATTATGTCAATAGACCAAGGAACAACGAGTTCCCGTGCCATTATCGTTAACCATGATGGTGAAATTATTGCCAGTCACCAAGCGGAATTTCCACAGATTTATCCAAAAGCTGGTTGGGTGGAGCATGATGCGAATAAAATCTGGAATAATGTGCAATCTGTTATTGCGGGTGCCTTTATTGATGGCGGGTTGAAACCACACCAAATTTCAGCGATTGGGATTACGAACCAACGTGAAACGACAGTTATTTGGGATAAAGAAACTGGCGTGCCGATTTATAATGCAATTGTTTGGCAATCGCGTCAAACAGCTGATATTGCGGACCAATTAAAAGAAGACGGCCATACTCAATTAATTAAAGATAAGACTGGTTTAGTGATTGATGCTTACTTCTCGGCAACTAAAGTTCGTTGGATTTTAGACCATGTGGATGGAGCGCAAGAACGAGCAGAAAAAGGCGAGCTATTATTCGGAACGATTGATTCTTGGTTAGTGTACAAATTAACTGGCGGAGATGAACACGTAACGGATTATACGAATGCTGCCAGAACAATGCTATTTAACATTCATGATTTAAAGTGGGATGAAGATATTCTATCAATCCTTAACATTCCCAAGGTTATGTTACCTGAAGTAAAATCAAACTCAGAAGAATATGGTTATACGAAGAGCTATCACTTCTTCAATCAAGAAATTCCAATTACGGGTATGGCCGGTGACCAACAGGCTGCTTTATTCGGTCAATTAGCTTTTGAGCCTGGTATGGTTAAGAGTACTTATGGTACCGGTTCATTCATTATTATGAATACGGGTGAAGAAGCCCGAGTATCGGACAATAATTTGTTAACAACGATTGGCTATTCGATTAATGGCAAAGTTTATTATGCATTGGAAGGTTCAATTTTCGTAGCAGGTAGTGCGGTTCAGTGGTTACGTGATGGCTTGGATATGTTTAATGACTCGGCTGAAACTGAGCAATTAGCCTATAAATCAACAAGTGAGGATGAAGTGTACATTGTTCCGGCCTTTACAGGTTTAGGGGCTCCTTATTGGAACTCAGCCGCACGTGGATCAGCATTTGGTATTACGCGTGGCACATCCAAAGCCGATTTCGTTAAAGCAACACTTCAATCAATTGCGTATCAAGTACGTGATGTTGTTGATACAATGATGATTGACTCAGGCATTGATATTAAACTATTGAAGGCAGATGGCGGAGCTGCATTGAATAAATACTTAATGCAATTCCAGTCAGACATTACAGGAATCGATATCGCTAGAGCCAAAGACTTAGAAACAACAGCCTTAGGTGCAGCATATTTAGCTGGGTTAGCGGTTGGTTATTGGGAAGACATGGAAGAATTACAACGCTTAGTAGGTGTTGGTGAAACATTCAGCCCAAATATGGACGAAGAGAAGAAAGAACGTTTATATCGCGGTTGGAAACAAGCCGTTAAAGCGACTGAAGTGTTCGCGGAGTTAGCCAAAGAAGACAGATAGATCAGACGTTGACTAGAGAAAAGCACTACTATAATGAAGTAGTGCTTTTCATCTTATGAGATAGGAGGCGATAGAATGGTTAAATTTTCTCATCAAGCCCGTCAAGTCTATATTCAACGCTTAAAAGAAGAAACTTTTGATGTCGTTATTATTGGTGGTGGTATTACAGGTGCAGGCATTGCGATGCAAGCAGCAGCAAGTGGAATGAAGGCAGCCTTAATCGAAATGCAAGATTTTGCTGAAGGAACGAGTAGTCGCTCGACTAAATTAGTCCATGGTGGGATTCGCTATTTGAAACAGTTTGATGTTGAAGTAGTTGCTGAAACGGTGTCGGAACGGGCTGTTGTTCAACATATTGCACCGCATATTCCTAAACCTGATCCAATGTTGTTACCCCTGTATGATGAACCAGGAGCTTCTTATTCTATATTTGAATTAGAGGTGGCAATGGATTTATATGATTCTTTAGCAAATATTACAGATGGGCCCTATGCTAACAAGATGTTAACAACCGAAGAAGTGCTCCAACGCCAACCGAATTTATTACAAGACAAGTTGATTGGTGGCGGTTCTTATCTAGATTTTAATAATAATGACTCGCGTTTGGTGATTGAGAATATTAAACAAGCCCAAACAGATGGTGCAGTGCCAGTCAACCGATTAAAAGCCATTGGCTTCACTTACAATGAAGATAAACAGCTTACTGGTGTAACCGTTGAAGATATGTTAGGTGATGAACAATTTTCAATCGAAACAAAACTGATAGTCAATGCGACAGGCCCGTGGGTGGATACTGTGAGAGAACTGGATACTAAAGTAGAAGACGTGCCAATGATGCGTCCGACCAAAGGTGTTCATTTAGTCATTGATCGAGACAAGCTATCGGTGAGTCAACCTGTTTACTTTGACTCAGGAGATAATGATAAGCGGATGATTTTTGTCTTGCCACGTTTTGGAAAGACCTATTTTGGCACGACTGATACGGACTACGAGGGAGAATTAGCGAAACCTAAAGTTGATCGAGCAGACGTAGACTATCTAATAAAAGCCGTTAATCATCGTTTTCCAGATGCAAATTTGACTTTAGCTGACATCGAAAGTAGTTGGGCTGGTTTACGCCCATTAATTTTAAGTCATGCAAGTTCGGATTATAATGGAGGCAATAAACAAGGGCTTTCAGACGAAGTGTTTAAGCAACTAGTGACACTATTCGACGATTATCGTGACGATAAGGTTTCACGCTTGACAGTCGAAAAAGAGATGAAAGAACTGTTGGACTCAAGTTCTAATTCAGAAGCATCACCTTCCAGTGTCTCTAGAGGAAGCGAGTTACTGGTAGATGATTCAGGTTTAATTACGATAGCTGGAGGGAAAATCACTGACTATCGTAAGATGGCAGAGGCCGTCATGCAAGAGGTTAACACACAATTAAGTGATAGGGGAAAGATCTTTTCACTGGTAGATTCCGCTAACTATAAAATATCTGGCGGACAGTTTGCTGTTGAAGAATATGATCAAGTCATGTTGAATTTAACTAAATTAGCTATGGATAAGGGGATAACAGAAGAAGCTAGTCATCAATTAGCGACACTTTATGGTACGAATTTACCTCAAGTGTTAGAAGGCTTCAGTTCAGCGGCTAGGTATGCTGACAAGTATGAAGTACCAATTGAAGTTGCTGTGAGTTTAGTTTATGCTTTGGACTATGAAATGACTTATACTGCAATCGACTTTTTCTTAAGACGAACCAATTATATGTTGTTTGATATTAAGGCTCTCGATCAATTAGCAGAACCAACTTTATTGATTATTAAAGAACATTTAGACTTGTCTGATGAAGAATATGAAACACAAGTTCAACTGCTCAAACAAGAAATTGATGAACACAGTCTTGCTTATTTAAAATAATACTAAGCCGCTAGTGATAGGTAGAAACTAGTGGCTTTATGTTTTTGTGGCTTGTTTCAAACGGAAAATTTCAAATCAGATAAAAAGATATCATTTATAGTTGCAATCTTAAGATTTATATCGTAGAATAGATAACGGTGTAAAAACCGAATTCACACGAACGTTGATAACCCGGAGGGTGCTTTCTCACAGGAGTCTACGAGTTACAGGATGCGTTCGGAGGAAAAAAAAACCAAATGGAGGAATTTTATTATGGCAGTAATTTCTATGAAACAATTATTAGAAGCTGGTGTACACTTTGGACACCAAACACGTCGTTGGAACCCAAAAATGAAACGTTATATCTTTACAGAGCGTAATGGTATCTACATCATTGACTTACAAAAAACAGTTAAGTTAATGGATGATGCATACAACTACATGCGTGATGTAACAGCAAATGGTGGCGTTGCATTATTCGTAGGTACGAAAAAACAAGCTCAACAATCAGTTGAAGAGCAAGCTAAACGTGCTGGTCAATATTTCATTAACCATCGTTGGTTAGGTGGATTATTAACTAACTGGGATACAATTCAAGGACGTATCAAACGCCTTAAAGAGATTGAAAAAATGGAAGCTGACGGAATCTTCGAATTGCTTCCTAAAAAAGAAGTTATCGAAATTCGTAAAGAGTGGGATCGTTTAGAAAAATTCTTAGGTGGTATTAAAGATATGCCAAGAATTCCAGACGTAATCTTCATCGTAGACCCTCGTAAAGAGCGTATTGCGGTTCAAGAAGCTCACAAATTAAACATTCCAATCGTTGCTATGGTTGACACTAACTGTGATCCAGACGAAATTGACTACGTAATTCCATCAAACGATGATGCAATTCGTGCAATTAAATTAATTACAACTGCTTTAGCAGATGCAATTATCGAAAGTAACCAAGGAAACATCGAAGAAGATGTTGAAGAAGTATCAGATAAAGATTTCTTTGACAACTTATTTGAAACTAACGAAGAAGCTAAATAATTTTTTTAAATTAAGAGTTATTAAGACAAGCTGTCTAAATCAGGAGTATCCCAACAGGCGCTGAGCTTTGGACCTGTTTAGACAGCTTTTTTATTAAGCAAAACTAATGGTCTGCAAATTTATAGAGAATTCCTTTTAGTTATGCAACATAGTTTGCTATACTGTTATAGGAAACATTTATTAATTTATTAGATTGAACTATTTTGAAGGAGGATTTTTAATAAATGACTAAGATTACAGCTAAACAAGTTAAAGAACTACGCGACATGACAGGTGTAGGTATGATGGATGCTAAGAAAGCATTAGTTGAAGTTGAAGGAGATATGGACAAAGCGGTAGACTTTTTACGTGAAAAAGGTTTATCATCTGCAGCTAAAAAAGCTGACCGTATTGCTGCTGAAGGTATGACAGCAACTTACGTTGATGGCAATACTGCAGCAATTATTGAAATCAACGCTGAAACTGACTTCGTTGCTAAAAACGAAAAATTCCAAGTTTTAGTTGATACTGTAGCTAAAGCTGTTGTAGCTGGTAAACCAACTAATATGGAAGAAGCTAACGCAATTGAAGTAGATGGTAAAACAATTGCTGATTTAATTGTTGATGCTACAAATGTTATCGGTGAGAAAATTTCTTTCCGTCGTTTCGAATTATTAACTAAAACAGATGCAGATGCATTTGGTGGCTACGTACATGCTGGCGGACGTATCTCAGTGCTTACTCTAGTTGAAGGATCAACGGACGAAGAAGTAGCTAAAGACGTTTCAATGCACGTTGCAGCAATTAACCCTAAATATATTTCTCGTGAAGATGTATCTGAAGAAGAATACAAACACGAAGAAAAAATCCAAACTGAAATTGCCTTAAATGAAGGTAAGCCAGCTAACATCGTTGAGAAAATGATTGCTGGACGCATGAACAAATACTTAGCTGAAATCAGCTTGAACGACCAACCATTTGTTAAAGATGGCGACCAAAAAGTATCTGATTATGTAGGTTCTAAAGGTGGAAAAGTTGCTAATTTTGTACGCTTCGAAGTTGGTGAAGGTCTTGAAAAACGTCAAGAAAACTTCGCTGATGAAGTAGCAGCACAAATGGGTAACTAATTTTAGATTGACGCATTAGCCCCAGTCCGCTGGGGCTTTTTTAAAGGAATAGATTATAAGATATTTTCGAAAGTGAGAGGTGGAACAACTATGAAAGAACCTAAATATAAACGTATTGTCCTAAAACTTAGCGGGGAAGCAATCGCTGGATCAGCTGGATTTGGAATTGACCCTTCAACGATTAATGACATGGTTTCTGAAATTAAAGAAGTACACGATTTAGGTATTGAAATAGCAATTGTTGTTGGTGGCGGTAATATTTGGCGTGGAAACATCGGTGCTGAAATGGGGATGGAACGCGCACAAGCTGACTACATGGGCATGCTTGCAACTGTCATGAATGCTCTGGCCTTACAAGACGTGCTAGAAAATAATGGTGTTCCGACTCGTGTTCAAACATCTATTGACATGCGTCAAATCGCGGAACCATATATTCGTCGTCGCGCTGAAAGACATTTAGAAAAAGGTCGCGTTGTAATTTTTGCAGGTGGTACAGGTAACCCTTACTTCACTACAGATACAACAGCTGCTTTACGAGCTGCTGAAATTAGTGCAGATGTTATCTTGATGGCTAAAAACAACGTTGATGGTGTTTATAATGCAGATCCAAAATTGGATGCATCAGCTACTAAGTTTGAAAACTTGACTCACTTAGAGATTATTTCTAAGGGCTTAAAAGTAATGGATTCAACAGCAAGTTCATTGAGTATGGATAATAACATTCCGTTAGTCGTTTTCAATTTAAACCAACCTGGTAATATCCGTCGTGTTGTAATGGGTGAAAACATCGGAACAACTGTACAAGTTGACAACTAGGACTTAACATATTAATTTTTTAGTCAGAGAAAGTAGCGAAAGCTATTTCCCTGACTTTTTTTATTGGAAATTATCAATTGAATCCACTATAAGCGGCCATATGACTAGTGAAATATAGATGACCCTTTTAAATTAATTGATCTTGCGAACCATTAACTTGAAAACTATGCGTATAAATAACAAACCATTTCCTTTTTTTTTTTCAAAATTCGATCACTATGATAAAGTGTCATAAATCAATCAGATATGAAAGAAAGTGAGCTATTGAATTAAATTGTGTTGTTAAGAGGTATGAATGTCGGTGGGAAAAGAAAAGTAAGTATGTTTAAAATGAAAGCTCAATTACCAGAAGTGGTTTTTGACAAAGTGACGTCTTATATAAATAGTGGCAATACTCTAATGACTTCTAAATTTAGCCATGAAAAGACGTAGAGGTTATAGATACGGTTTTCAAACTTCATTATGACTTTGATGTTTCTTTTGTAGCTTTAACATACAATGAATTTCAAGAGCAATATGCAAATTTACCTGCTTGGTGGTTTAATGAGCCTGCCTATAGAAGAAATGTATTATTCTATTTGAAGAAGTTGCTTTAAAAAAAATCTATCAAAGCAAGGCTGCGATTTATTGGACTATTATGGACGCTGAGCGTTATTTGCGTAGCCAATATCAAAAACTAGCGAAATCTCCAATCTATTCACAGGTCACCATTCGTAATGCGAATACTCTAAAGAAATTATATGAGCTGACCCAAAATGATTAAATTGAACTATTTACAATTATTGGCAGATTGTATGGATAGAATATTAACAAATTGCCTCTGAATATGTTACAATGATACTAATAACATGTTTAATTACAGGAGGACTTATTATGTCTACAGATAATTTAATTAGAGACACGAAAGAAAGAATGAATAAATCAATTGAGTCTTACCAACGCGAACTAGGATCGATTCGTGCTGGTGTTGCTAACGCCAGTATTTTGGACCGCGTCAATGTTGTTTACTACGGTGTACCTACACCTTTAAACCAGTTGGCAAGTATTACCATTCCAGAAGCTAGAATGTTATTAGTTTCTCCATACGATAAGAGTAGTATTGTCGATGTAGAAAAAGCGATTCTTCAAAGTGATGTTGGTATTATGCCAAACAGTGATGGCGAAGTGATTCGTTTAGTCATCCCAGCATTAACAAAAGAACGCCGTGTTGAACTTGCTAAAGTCGTTGGAAAAGAACAAGAAGGCGCTAAAGTTTCAGTACGTAACATACGTCGTGATGCCATTGATACTGCTAAGAAAATGGAAAAGAATAACGAAATCACTGAAGACGATGTGAAAGATTACGAAAAAGACATTCAGAAATTAACGGACGATTCAACCAAACGAATTGACGAGTTAACTGCTGAAAAAGAAAAAGAAATTATGGAAGGCTAATACCTCCTGATTTTACCTTTAAAACAATGAGCAAACGAATGTTAGCTCATTGTTTTTTCTGTATGTAGACAACTCTATATAATTGCGAGCTTTCAGTATTGAGATTTTATTGGGATTTTTGTTATAATATATAAGAATGTACGACTTTTTTAGAGGAGTAATTTATGAGTAATCAAACATTAAAAATTCCAGAACACGTTGCCATTATTATGGATGGTAATGGTCGCTGGGCTAAAAAACGATTTATGCCACGTGTTGCAGGACATAAAAAGGGTGTAGAAACGATCAAAGCAATTTCAATTCGTGCCAACGAATTAGGGGTTAAATTATTAACGGTTTATGCTTTTTCAACTGAAAACTGGGGACGCCCATCAGATGAAGTGAACTTTCTGATGAAGCTACCTTCTTTATTTTTCAAAAGTTTTTTACCACAATTGATTGAAAATAACGTTCGAGTAGACTTTATTGGTGATGCGACTGCATTACCAGAAGAAACTCAAAAGATACTTTATAATGCCTTAGAGCAAACGGCTCATTGTACCGGTATGGTATTGAATTTCGCCTTGAATTACGGTGGTCAACAGGATATCTTAGATGCTGTTAAACATATTGCTATGGCTGTGAAAAATAATGAAATTGAACCAGAGGCGATTGAATTCTCTACACTTGAGGCTGCTTTAAGCACAGGCGATTATCTTGAATTAGCCAACCCAGATTTAATTATTCGAACCAGTGGTGAGTTACGATTAAGTAATTTCTTAACCTGGCAATCAGCTTATTCAGAGTTTTATTTTACAGATGTTTTATGGCCGGATTTTAGTGCTAAAGATTTTGATTTAGCGATTGAAGATTACAGTCACCGCCATCGTCGGTTTGGGAAAGTGGATTCACAAATAAGCGAAGTCAAATAAACTATCCGCAAAGAACTGGCAAGTGTTTTCGAACTAGTCAAACAAGTGCTTCTATGCTACAATGTTGCGTAATGGCTTTAAGCAGTATTAATTATTTAAAAAGGATGGTATGAAATGATAATAAGGATACTTGGCGCATTGGCTGCCATTGCTATTTTTGTACCATTTTTAGTCGCTGGTGGTGCATGGTTCGCTTATTTCACACTTATCTTAGGTGTGATAGGCGTTTATGAATTAGCGAAGATGAAAGGGATTGACTTCCTTGGTAGTATTGGCGTTATCACGTCATTCGCCTTAGCATCAATCCTATTACCAGAAAATTATTTACAGATACTGGTGCCGATGGAAGCGCCACAATTTATCTTCTATATATGTGGAATTATTTTGCTCACCATGACGGTTTATAAACACAAATCATTCAATTTTGTTGATGCAGCAGTCTTAATGTTTGGCGCATTATATGTTGGCTTTGGTTTCCGCTTTCTTATCACGATGCGGGATATGGGCCTAGCGACTTTAATGTATCAATTGTTAGTTATCTGGTCGACGGACACCGGCGCTTATTTTACAGGGCGTTTTTTTGGTAAAACTCCATTAGCACCTGAGGTTAGTCCTAATAAAACAATTGAAGGCAGCATAGGTGGTGTTGTTTTAGCCCTGATTGTTTCATCAATTTACATTCATCTTTTTAATCCTATCGTTGGACAAGTGAACCATATTTGGTTATTAACCATCATTATGTCGATTGTCGGACAATATGGTGATTTAGTTGAATCAGCTTACAAGCGTTATTTCGGTGTGAAAGATTCAGGAAATTTAATACCAGGTCATGGCGGTGTCTTAGATCGATTCGATAGTATGATTTTTGCTAGTTTTACTTTTATGATTTGGCTTAATTTATTTTAACATATACGTGTATCGGCAGAAGCATTTTAATGTTTCTGCTATTTTTTTGGTCAAAACTGACCATTCGTTGATAAATTGTGACCATTCGTTAAAAAAAATCCTGAATCAAGCGATTGTTTAGGTAGACTATATTCAGTGATAAAGTTTATGAGAGGTGCAGCATATGGAAAAGTTAAAAATAAATGGCGAAATTTTAAACTACTCTGGCAATTAGTTCATGAGTATAAGAAAACAATGCTATTATGGATTTTAGTTAAAATATTTGTGTCATCATTCGTGCCGTTTGTTCAATTGTTAACCATGGCGAAAGTTATTCAGTGGCTAGGCGATGGAATGTCAGTGAAACAATTTATTCAAAATTTAATGCTCTGGATGTTAGCTGTGATACTGCTAACTACCTTAGAAGTATTCTTAAACAATACATTCGATTATTTTTCAGAAACGTTTAGGATTCAATTAATTCCTTCTATTACTTACCAACAATTGTCTTTGGACTAGCCGTTGACGACGGGTAAAGATGGGAGTCGTAAGTTTTGGGATGCCATGATGTTGTTGGATTACCGTGGCACGTCATTAGGACGAGTTTTGGATGAATGGTTAGCCATTGGAATAGCGGTTTTATCTGTAGGTATATATTTAATGACTCTTTTCAGATTGGAGAAGAATTTTTTACTTGTAATTTTAGTTACTTTATTAGGTTTAAGTTTACTGAAAAGAAGGCAAGAGATTTTAAAGGAAAAACAACGGCCAGCTTTATTGAAGAATTGGCGACAATTTAATTATTTAGAGAAGATTATTGGTGATCATCGAATTGCTAAAGATTTGCGATTATTTCATATGAAGGATTGGTTTCAATCGATAAAAGAAGAGTTGAGTGGAGAGTATCGAAAGATTACTAAAGATTTACGCTGGCATAAAATGATAGAGAATATATTTGTTACGCTTGCGCTTGTCTTGTTATCTTTAGGCGCTTACTTGAGAAGCATCGATTTGATTATCCAAGAGGCTTTACCTGTTTCGGAATTTGTAGTGTATGTGGGCGTGGTTACTTTAATTACACAAGCACTCATGAATTTCGTCAGCCAAGTCACTGCATTGAATGTTAGCTTGTTAGAGATGGATGCGTATGCTGAATTTATGAAACAAGAGCCAGTATTCAATCACCAAAAGGGTCTTTATGTACCAAATGATATTAATGATATTACGTTTCGTAATGTCTCTTATACGTATCCGAATAATCAAGACGCTAGTATTAAGCAACTGAATGTCACCTTTAAGGGGAATGAAACAATTGCAATCGTGGGTTCAAACGGAGCGGGTAAGACCACGCTTATCAAGCTTTTGCTAGGCTTGTTAAAACCAGATACTGGAGAGATTTTAATTAACGGTCGCCTACAAGCTGACTATAATATACATGAGCTGTACGATTTATTCTCACCTGTTTTTCAAGAATATATTGCCTTTACTTTTACAATACGAGAAGCAATCATTCAAGGGTATCCTTTTGACGAAGTAAAGTACATGAAAGTGCTTAAGGAAAGTGGGCTGGATGAAATCATTGCTAATTTGCCAGATGGAGATGAGAGTCGTTATGTTAAGGAAGTTCATTTTGATGCGGTTCAGTTGTCCGGTGGACAAGCTCAAAAATTAAAATTGGCTCAGGCTTTGTATTCATGTTAAGCGTTAATGTTTCTTCATTACAAAGGGTTAAAACAGTTTGATGTTTTGCTGCTTCAATATAAACAATGTCTTGAAGATTTAACTTGTGTGGGTAGCCTTGATAGTCAACCAACAGATAATTCATTTCTTGAGGCCGTTGAGCTAAGTAGCGCTTAAAAACTTGAGTCATCTTTTCCTGAGTAATCGGTTTGAGAGCATAATCTAAAGCGTTAACTCCGTAACTTTCCAAAGCGTACTCAGCAAAAGCAGTTACAAAAATTAAAAGTAACCGTTTGATTGCTTTCTCTTACTTTCTGGGCAGCCTTTAGACCGTTCAATCCCTTCATTTGAATATCTAGAAAGGCAATCTCCAACTCAGGCAAATCCTCGAGGGAAAAGAGGAAGGCTTCACCACTGTCAAAAAAATGTACCTGGATATTTAATGCTAACTCCTTAGCCGTAGTCTGGAGTAGCGTGTCCATAAAACGTTGTTGTAATATATCATCATCAACGACCGCAATTTGGATTTTCTTCAACGAAATCACCACCTAACTATATCCATTAGTTTAATAAATTTACTCTTAAGATTACAGTTTTTGGTGCAAAAGAAAACTTATCAATCAAAGCATTGAAAAACTATGCTAAACAATTCACTTTAATAAAAAAATTACTTGTGTTTAGTGCTTGCCTTATTTTACATTTCTAGTTAAATAGGCTAAAATTACATAATGTTGGGAAACTTATAAGTACGAGATAAAGACAAATAACTAGATAGAGGATTGAAGAAACTATGCAAACTTTGCAAACTATTATCGTATTTTTGATTATCTTTTCAATCATCGTAGTGATTCATGAATTTGGTCATTACTTTTTTGCCAAAAGAGCAGGCATTCTTGTTCGTGAGTTTGCGATCGGAATGGGACCAAAACTTTTTGCTAAGCAAGGAAAAGATGGCACAACATATACTTTAAGAATGCTACCTTTAGGGGGATATGTTCGTTTAGCTGGTCTGAATGAAGAAGAAGCCATCCAGCCAGGTATGCAAGTCGGCTTACAATTAGACGCACAAGATCAAGTGAATGTGATTAACACGACTGAGCGTACGGAAATCGATGAGTTACCCGTGCAAATAGATCAACTTGATTTATCGAATGACATGTATATTCAAGCGATTCCGGTCGGGCAAGTTGACCCGGTTCGTTATAATGTTTCTAAAACTGCTCAAATAATTGAAGCAGATGGTACTCGGGTACAAGTTGCTCCATTAGAGTCGCGTTACGAGGCAGCAACTGTTGGGCAGAAAATAATGACCAACTTCGCTGGGCCTATGAATAACTTTATTCTTTCTATTATAACATTTGCTATTGTGGGGCTTTTAATGCCTGCGGTACCCAATAATAGTTCAGAGATTGGAGCGGTCGTTGAGAATAATCCTGCGGCTGAAGCGGGCATGCTAGCTGGTGATAAAATCATTGAGATTAATCAACAAAGTGTTTCGACTTGGAGTGAAGTTGTTTCGATGATTCAAGCATTACCAGGTCAAACTGTTCCGGTTGTTGTGGAACGTAGTGGGGAAGAAATCCCCCTAACAATTGCGGTCAGTGGTGAACCTGATGGCGAAGCTGTAGGGCAAATTGGGATTTATGCCGCTCAAAAAACGGGTTTAATGGACCGCTTGCTTTATGGATTCACCGCGACTTGGGGCGTTATTGCGAGTGTGCTGAGTGTCATTGGTGGCATGTTCTCCAAAGGCTTTGATATTAATATGTTTGGCGGCCCAGTCGCAATGGCCGAAGCCACTAGTGAAGTCGTGGATCAAGGCTATACAACGATTCTATATTTTATGGCTTTTTTAAGTACTAACTTAGGAATTGTCAATTTACTACCGATTCCAGCTTTAGATGGTGGAAAGATTGTCTTGAACTTGATTGAAGCTGTTAGAGGAAAGCCACTGAGCCAAGAAAAAGAAGGCATCATTACAATCATTGGTGTTATTTTCTTATTCATCTTAATGATCGCTGTGACATGGAATGATATTAGTCGGGTCTTTTTCTAACAGAGTGATTTATTACACCTCTATTATGTGATTTTATTTATTTGAAGGCACGAGAGGTTACAATAGTATTAGTGAAGTAGTCCGTCGGTATCTTGATACTTACGGACTATTATTAACGAAAGGAGCATTGTATGAATGACAATCGTCAATTGTTCGAATTATTAATCGAGCAAATTCAGATCAATGATGCGGATATACTCGCAGCAATTAAAGCGGTGGAAATTGACCGTGTGGATGTTTATCCAGAATCTCGCTTATGGCATTTTTATTTAACAAGTCCACATAGAATTCATCCAGACGCTTTTAGAATATTTACTCACTATGTCAAAGCAGCATTTAGTGAAATCGCTGATATCGATATTTGGTGGGATTTTGAAGAGGATTCAATTAATAGCCGAGTGATCCTTGACTATTGGCAAGCTATTCAAGCGGTGTTTGGAACAGAGCGTCCATTCTTGAAAAACTGCTTGAGCCAGGCAAGTACTCGCATTGAAAATGACCAATTAGTGATTGGCTTATCGAGTCAACTACAAGTCGATATGTTAGAAAACCAATATAATGATATTCTGCAATTGCGCTTTAAACAAGTCGGTATCGAAGATGTGAAGTTAAAGTACTATGTTGACCATGAATTAAATGAACAAGAAAAAAATGATGTCATTCAAAGACAAAGTGATGAAGATGAACGTAGTTTAGTCGAAGCACTAGAAGCAATGGAGAATAACGAAAGAAAGCAAGTTAAAGTCATTGAATCAACGGGAGACCTTGCCCCGATCGGTAAGGATATTCCTAACGTCATTCCAACTCCGCTAATTGATTTACTTGATAATCAATACCGTCAAGTAATTGAAGGGTATGTCTTTAATAAGGATATAATTTCGCTTAAGAGTGGAAATGAACTGATGATTCTTAAAATTACTGACTACACGAGTTCTGTAGCAGTAAAAGTGATGTCTGGTCGTAATATAAAAAAAGAACAATTACAGCAATACGGTAAAGGTGACTGGTTGAGATTAGAAGGAGACATGATCCCGGATAACTATTCTGGTGAGATGGACTTTAGACCGCGTAGTATTCGAAAAATTAAAAAAGCGGTCCGTCTGGATAATGCCCCTGAAGATGGTAAACGCGTTGAATTACATATGCATAGTAATATGAGTATGATGGATGCTTCTAACTCAGTATCAGATTTGATTGCGCAAGCTGCTGCGTGGGGACATAAGGCTGTGGCGATTACAGATCATGCCGGTGCGCAAGCTTTCCCTGATGCCTTTTCTGCAGCGAATAAACATGGCATCAAAGTATTATATGGAATTGAAGCCAACGTCGTTAATGATGGGGAACTCGTTGCTTACAATCCGCACCACATTGCGTTAGATGATGCCACTTATGTGGTCTTTGACGTGGAGACAACAGGTCTTTCGTCTGTTTACGATTCGATTATAGAATTAGCCGGTGTAAAGATGCATGAAGGCAATGTTATTGATACTTTTGAAGCCTTTATTAATCCCGGTCACCCTTTGTCAGCATTTACAACCGAATTGACGGGGATTACAGATGCTATGCTAGCCGATGCACCTGATGCTGCACCTGTTTTACGTCGCTTTAAGGAATTCTGTGAAGGCAGTATTCTAGTTGCGCATAACGCGTCATTTGATATTGGTTTCATTAATAAAGGGTATGAAAAGATTGGTGAAGAACATACGTCACTACCGGTTATTGATACATTAGAATTATCGCGTTTAGTTAACCAACACTTGAAATCTCACGGGTTAAACCGTCTAGCACGACACTATGGTGTTCTTTTAGAACAACATCACCGTGCGATTTATGACTCGGAAACGACCGGGCAAATAATGCTGAAGTTATTAGAACAAGCTAAAGACCAATACAGTATGATTTACCATGATGAGTTGAATAATCAAATGGGTAAAGGGGAATCTTATAAACAGGCCAGACCTTTCCATGCGACGATTCTAGCTAAAAACCAACAAGGTTTGAAAGATTTATTTAAATTGATATCTGCTTCAAACGTGGAATATTATTACCGTGAGCCTAGAGTGCCGCGTAGCTTATTAAATAAATACCGTGAAAATTTATTAATTGGGACAGCATGTAGTAGTGGTGAAGTCTTTACTGCTATGATGCAGAAAGGTTATGATGAAGCGAATCAATTGGTCGATTTTTATGACTATATTGAAATTCAACCAAAATCTGTCTATGAAGTCTTAATCGAACAAGAATTAATTCGCTCTGAAGAGGATCTCGAACATATCATGAAAGAAATGGTACGTTTAGGTAGAGAAAACGATAAAATTGTTGTCGCAACAGGCAATGTGCATTATTTAGAAGAAAAAGATTCGATCTATCGAGAAATTTTAATCCGTTCGAAGAAGATTAATGCGAACCGTCAAATGTTCTTCCCGCCTCTACATTTTAGAACAACTGAAGAAATGTTAGCGGAATTCGCCTTCTTAGGTGAAGAACTAGCATACGAACTCGTTGTGACCAATTCAAATCTAATAGCAGATTCCATTGATGAAGTTGAAGTAATTAAATCGAAACTTTACACTCCGAACATCGAAGGTTCGAATGAACAGATTCGTGAGCTAAGTTACAATAAAGCCCATGAGCTTTATGGAGAAAATTTGCCTGAAATTGTCGAAAAGCGGATTGAAAAAGAATTAAACAGTATTATTTCCAATGGATTTGCCGTAATCTATCTAATTTCTCAAAAGCTGGTTCACAAGAGTATGGAGGACGGATATTTAGTAGGTTCGCGTGGGTCTGTTGGATCCAGTTTAGTGGCAACATTGACGGGGATTACAGAAGTTAACCCATTAGCCCCTCATTACTATTGTCAAAATTGTTATTTTTCAGAGTTTTATACGGATGGTTCAGTCGGTTCGGGTTATGACTTACCAGAACGTGGTTGTCCTGATTGTGGACAAAGGTTATCTAAAGAAGGCCAAGATATTCCGTTTGAGACTTTCCTAGGATTCTATGGGGATAAAGTTCCCGATATCGATTTGAACTTCTCAGGTGCTTATCAATCACGTGCCCATGCTTATACCAAAGAGTTGTTTGGGGAAGAGTATGTTTACAAAGCCGGAACCATTGGGACTGTTGCTGAGAAAACCGCCTTTGGATATGTCCGCGGCTATTTAGAAATTGAACAGAAACACTTACCTCAAGCCGAAAAAGAAAGATTAGCCAAAGGCATTGAAGGCGTTAAGCGAACAACTGGCCAGCATCCGGGCGGGATTATTGTTATACCGGATTATATGGACGTGTATGATTTCACGCCGATTCAATTCCCAGCCGATCAAGTCTTAGCTGAATGGAAAACGACTCATTTTGACTTCCATTCAATTCACGATAACGTCTTGAAATTAGATATTCTGGGACACGATGATCCGACCATGATTCGTTTCCTACAAGACCTAAGTGGAATTGATCCGTTAACCATCCCACCAACCGATCCTGACGTTATGTCTTTATTTAGTAGTCCAGATATTTTAGGGGTGACACCTGAACAAATCTTTTCTAAAACGGGAACACTGGGTGTTCCAGAATTTGGAACGGGCTTCGTGCGTGGGATGTTAGAAGAAACGAAACCGGATACCTTTGCAGAGTTACTTCAGATTTCAGGCTTATCTCATGGAACCGACGTTTGGTTAGGAAACGCCCAAGAGTTAATTCGTAAGAAGGTCGTACCACTAGCTAAAGTAATCGGCTGTCGTGATGATATCATGGTGGCTTTAATTCAGTATGGTATGGAAGATGGACTGGCCTTTAAAATTATGGAGAACGTACGTAAAGGTAAAGGCATCCCAGATGACTGGCAAGAAGAAATGCGTGCCAACAATGTGCCCGAATGGTACATTGACTCTTGCTTGAAGATTAAATATATGTTCCCGAAAGCCCATGCGGCCGCTTACATCCTAATGGCGCTACGCGTGGCATATTTTAAAGTTCACCACCCAATATTCTATTATTCGGCCTACTTCTCAGTACGTGCCACTGACTTTGACATCATCGCCATGCACCAAGGAAAAGAAATGGTCAAACGCCGAATTCGCGAAATTAACGACAAAGGTTTCGACAAGACAGCCAAAGACAACAACTTACTAACTGTCCTTGAAATCGCCAATGAAATGCTTGAACGAGGTTTCAGCTTCCAAATGGTCAACTTAGAAAAATCGCATTCCGACGAATTTATTATCGAAGGCGACACACTGATCCCACCATTTAGAGCAGTCCCAGGACTAGGCGCTAACGTCGCCAAACAAATCATTGCTGCCCGTGAAGAAGCTAGTTTCTTATCGAAAGAAGACTTGGCCAAACGTGGAAAAGTTTCAAAGACTATTATGGAATACCTATCAGAACACGGTGTTCTAGACGGCATGCCTGAAGAAGACCAATTAAGTCTCTTTTAATATTAAAAAATAGGGCACTAAAAATGTGTTGTAACATATGTAGCATAAACTATAAGGTCACCTGACTCTCAGCTAAAGTCTGCTGGGAGTTTTTCGTTGTATAAGGGATCATAAAGTACAGCTTGATTGACCATGCTTCAGTATACTGAACATTATTATAAATTGTCACCACACGGTTTTATAAGAAGAGCAGGTGGTTAGCTTTGTTTTCTGGTCATTAGTCACATGTTTAACTAAAACATTCAAGTTAGCTTTTGAATAATGCTTGATTTATTTCGAATTCGAGGTTATACTAAGATAGAAGTAAATGATACTATTAAAAATCGAAAGGATGTTTAGCATGACGAAGATTGGTGTAGTAGTAGGTACGTTACGTAAAGAATCATTTTCACGCAAATGGGCAAAGAATATTGTTGAATTATTACCAGAAGGTTACGAAGTTGAGTTTTTAGAGATTGACAACTTACCCTTATATAACGAAGAATATGATGAGAACAGTCCGGCTGAATATACAGCGTTTCGTGAGTCTGTCGCTCGTCAAGATGCGATTATATTTGCGACAGGTGAGTATAACCGCTCTATTCCTGGTGCATTAAAGAATGCTCTAGACGTTGCTTCTCGTCCATGGGGACAAAGTGTTTGGTCAGGAAAGCCGGCTTTAGTCGTTTCTCATTCAATTTCAAATGTTTCGGGATCGCTCGCACAATTCCACTTACGTCAAATTTTAGCATTCTTAGATATGCCTGTATTGGGTCAACCAGAAGTGATGTTAGCCAACTCTCAAAATTTAATTGGTGAAGATGGGAAAGTTAATAATCAAGGAACGGTAGACTTCTTACAGACAGTTGTGGATGCGTATGTGGCATTTATCGAGAAGCATAAAGCATAATTTAATAGTGACACGTTACAGACAGCCTCAAAAAATAGAGGCTGTCTTGTTTTTATGGATGACTGGTTTTGAACTAAGCAATCACTGAAAAGGGTTGCGATAGCTTAGTTCATCAAGGGTTTGAAGCAAAGCAAAATTTACTATGTGTAAACTTATGAATCATTCGTTGCTAAGTTTAAAATTAAATTAAGTAATTCTTATGAAGATTATATAACTTTTACTTTTGGCGTCTCTATGTCCTGATAATCAGTCGTTATTGGGCTGGTTTAGGCATAAAGACGCCATTTACTTGATATAAGGGAATGTTTGTGATATTATAATAAAGTAGAAAAACGTAGGAGAGGAGTGAGCGGCAACGCTCGCTTTTTTCATGCAGTTGGAAGCGTTAAAGAAACGTGTGAACAATTGGACTATGAGGTACAGACAGAATTTTGAAGAATTTAAGAGGTGAATAAATGAGTGCTGTTTTAGATAAAGTTAAGCCAATAATCGAGCCAATCGTAAGTGATATGGGTTGTTCTTTGGTGGATGTAGAGTATTTAAAAGAAGGTAGAAACTGGTTCTTACGTGTTTATGCGGATAAAGAAGGTGGCATCGATTTAGACGATTGTGCTGCAATTAGCGAACAGCTTAGCGAAGCATTTGACCAAATTCATCCTGACCCTTTCCCAGATGCTTATTTTCTAGAAGTATCGTCACCAGGTGCTGAACGACCTTTAAAAACGGAAGCAGATATCTTAGCGGCTATCGGTGAATATGTGCATTTTGATTATTATTTCCCACAATATGGTGAAAAACAACATGAAGGCACTTTATTAGAAGTATCTGACGAACATTATTTACTTGAAGTTCGAATTAAAACCGCGACGAGAAAATTTGAAATTGAGAAAAAAGCAGTTTCTAAAGCCCGTTTAGCGATTAAATTTTAAATGAAAGTTAAGTGAGGGAAAATAATGAGTAAAGAATTAGTTGCAGCAATGCAAGTGTTAGAAGAAGAAAAAGGTATTTCACGAACTGTCATTAAAGAAGCATTAGAATCAGCTTTAGTGTTAGCTTATAAGAAAAATTATGACCAAGCGCAAAACGTTGACGTGGTTTTCGATGAAAACAATGGTAAGATTGCTGTTTATTCAGTAAAAGAAGTTGTCGAAACGAACTATGACAGTACGTTAGAAATCAGTTTAGAAGAAGCTTTAAAAATTAATCGTGCCTATGAAATTGGCGACAAGATTAAATTTGAAGTCACGCCAAAAGACTTCGGTCGTATCGCGACACAAACGGCTAAGCATGTTATTATGCAAAGAATTCGTGAAGCTGAACGTGAGATTATCTTTGAAGAGTATAGCCAATACCAAGATGAGATTTTAACAGGTACAGTTGAACGTCAAGATAATCGCAACGTGTACGTTAACTTAGGTAAAATCGAAGCGATTATGCCAATTAATGAACAAATTCCCAATGAAGAGTTTACAATGGACGAGCGTATCAAAGTGTATGTCTCTAAAGTAGATAAAACACCTAAAGGACCTCAAGTCATTGTTTCTCGCGCACACCAAGATTTCTTACGTCGTTTATTTGAACAGGAAGTACCAGAAATTTATGATGGTGTTGTAGAAATTATGAGCGTTGCACGTGAAGCGGGCGATCGTTCGAAAGTAGCGGTTCGTTCACGTGACAAAAATATTGACCCTGTTGGAACGTGTGTCGGTCAACGCGGCCAACGTGTTCAAACTATTGTTAACGAATTGAATGGCGAGAATATGGATATTATTGAGTGGGCTGAAACGCCTCAAGAGTTTATTCGTAACGCCATGAACCCAGCAGATGTTATTGAAGTGATTTTCGATGAAGCGAATCACTCATGTATCGTGGTTGTTCCTGATTACCAATTATCATTAGCAATCGGTAAAAAAGGTCAGAACGCTCGTTTAGCTGCACGCTTAACAACTTATAAAATTGATATTAAGTCAGAAACAGCTTATGCTGAATATCAAGACGAACAAGCTGCCTTAACTTTTAAAGAAGAGGAAGATGCGCTAGATTATGGTCATGATGTTGACTTATCAAACGTTGACGGTGATTATTTAGCCTCAGAAGATGTGATTACTGATGAAACAGTTGATTACGATGCTGAAGCTAGCAATCTAAACGAAAGTTTATATGGCGAATCTACCGATGAAACATTCGAAACGACTGGTGACGTAGAGGCATTACGCGATCAACAAGATAATGCTGAACAAAACTATGACGCTGAAGATGTGGAAACTTTAATCGCTGATGCTGAAATTGATCCTGAGCAATCTTACGATGAATTAGTTGAAGAAACTGATTTTATTGAAGAAGTATCAGAAGAAGAATTATAATTTAATCTTACTTAGGGAGGGATACATTTGAAAAACAATCAAGCCAAACGTAAAGTTCCTTTGAGAAAATGTATCGTATCACAAGAAATGTACCCGAAAAAAGAATTGGTACGTGTGGTAAAAAATAAAGAAGGCGAAGTTTTCTTAGATCCATCTGGTCGACAAAATGGACGAGGAGCTTATATTGCCTTAGAGCCCAAATTAGCCTTAAAAGCTAAAGAAAAGCGAGTGTTTGATCGTGCCTTTAGTATGAAAGTAAGCGATGAGTTTTATGATGAACTGTATGCTTATGTAGATCATCAAAAAGCACGGAAAGAACTACTATGAGCCCGGAACAAAAACAATTAAACTTACTAGGTTTAGCGAATCGAGCGCGTAGTTTAGTATCAGGCGACGAGTTTGTTGAGAAGTCGATCAAAAGCAAACAAGTCTATGTTGTCATCTGTGCATCTGATGTCAGTGAAGCAACACGTGAACGTTATATAGGTTTGTGTGAGCGTGCAAATGTTCCTTTAAACCTGACTTTTACAAGAGAAGAAATTAGCCATGCGATTGGTAAAACGCGTTCAATTTGCGCCTTGAACAATCCGGGCATGTCAAAGAAATTTTTATCATATGTGACAGGAGAAAAAACAACATGAGATAAATAACTGAATATTAGGAAGGTGATATTATGTCAGCAATTCGCGTCTATGAATTTGCAAAGAAATTTGATTTAAGTAGTAAAGAACTACTTGATATTGCAAAAACAAATGGAATGAATTTCAATAGTCATATGTCGTCAATGGACGATAAACAACAAACGCAATTAACTAACGCTATCAAGAAACCAAAGGCGAAAGCCCAACCAACCAATCAAGCAAATCACAATAGAAAGAATGCCGAACAAACTGCTCCCACGAGCACGCCGGCAAAAGGTACATCCATGACTGAAAAATCTAACAAAACTACTCATACTCAAACGACTCAAGGCCAAGCGACTAACAACACGTCAAACACTACTCCTAAAGCGAATGCTAAACCAGTTGCACCGAAGCAGCCTGTTAAACAACAGACGAAAGCATCGATTGCAGCAGAAAAAGCAGCTAAAGAGTTTGGTAACAGACGTCATTCACGTGGCGGACGCCGTAATCGTCGAGGCGGCAGATATAATCAGCCGAAAACAGAATCTAAAGGTCTAACAGCACGTAAACATAAAGATTTGCCTGAAAAATTGGTTTATAGCGAAGGTATGAATATTCAAGAAATAGCGAAACAATTCCACCGTGATGCTTCAGAAATCATCAAAAAATTACTTATGTTAGGCGTAATGGCTAACCAGAACCAAGCATTATCAAAAGAAGTGATTGAATTAATCTGTATGGAATATGGTGTTGAACCCGAGCAAAAAGAAGTAGTCAACGTTTCTGATTTAAATTACTACTTCGAGAATGCTCGCGAAAATAGATCTGAAGAAGACTTAGCAACTCGTCCACCAGTTGTTACAATTATGGGACACGTTGACCACGGTAAAACTACTTTACTTGACCAACTACGTCATACACGTGTTACTGAAGGTGAAGCCGGCGGTATTACACAACATATTGGTGCTTACCAAGTTGTAGCTGACGGTAAAACAATCACATTCTTGGATACTCCAGGACATGCGGCCTTTACAACCATGCGTGCACGTGGTGCAGATGTTACCGATATTACCATTATTGTTGTAGCTGCTGATGATGGTGTAATGCCTCAAACAGTTGAAGCAATTAACCATGCAAAAGCTGCTGGCGTTCCAATCATTGTAGCAATCAATAAAATTGATAAACCAACTGCTAATCCAGACCGTGTCAAACAAGAATTAACTGAGCACGGAATTATCCCTGAAGCTTGGGGTGGAGAGCATATCTTCGTTGAAATTTCGGCGAAAATGAACATGAATATTGACGAATTATTAGAAATGGTTCTTTTAGTTTCTGAAGTTGAAGAATTAAAAGCAGAACCAAATCGTTTAGCTTTAGGGACTGTTATTGAAGCGCGTTTGGATAAATCACAAGGTGCAACTGCAACGTTACTTGTACAAGAAGGTACATTAAATGTTGGTGATCCAATCGTAGTTGGTAATACATACGGTAAAGTTAGAACGATGTTAAACGATAATGGTCGTCGTATCAAATCAGCTGGCCCAGCAACTCCTGTTGAAATCACTGGTTTAAACGATGCTCCTCAAGCGGGTGACTTATTCGTAGTCTTCGAAGATGAAAAATCTGCTCGTCAAGCAGGTGAAGAACGTGCGAGTCGTGCATTAGAATTACAAAGAGATAGCAAGAAAAAAGTAACTCTTGAAAACTTATTTGATAGTATTCAAGAAGGTGAAATGAAGTCTGTTAACGTTATTATTAAAGGTGACGTTCAAGGTTCAGTTGAAGCTTTATCTGCTAGCTTGCAAAAAATCGAAGTGGAAGGTGTTAAAGTTAACATCGTTCATCAGGCTGTTGGAGCAATCAACGAAAGTGATATTACCTTAGCTTCTGCATCAGGTGCAATTGTTATTGGCTTTAACGTTCGCCCAACACCACAAGCTCGTACACAAGCGCAAGAAGAAGAAATCGAAATTCGATCACATCGTATTATTTACGACGCGATCGAAGAGATTGAAACTGCTATGCAAGGGATGTTAGATCCTGAGTACGTTGAAGAAATCACAGGACAAGTTGTGGTTCGTGAAACGTATACAGTTTCTAAAGTTGGAACAATTGCGGGTGCTTATGTATTAGACGGCTTTATTCAAAACTCAAGTAGTATTCGCTTAATTCGTGATAACATTGTTATCTTCGAAGGTGAATTAGCAAGCTTGAAACGCTTTAAAGATGATGCTAAAGAAGTTGCTAAAGGCTTCGAATGTGGTATTATGATTGAAAACTACAACGATATTGAAGTAGACGATATCATTGAACCATACCGTATGGTAGAAGTTAAACGCAAATAATATTTAAAACAAAGGGGAGGCCCCACTATGGCGAAATTTCGCGCAGGTCGTATCCGTCAAGAGATATTAAAAGAAGTCTCAGACATCTTAATGCGTGGTGTTAAAGATCCACGTGTTGATGGTGTAACGATAACGGATGTTGAAGTGACTGGTGATTTACAACAAGCCACAATTTATTATAGTACTTTGTCAGACTTAGCTGGTGAACGCCAGAAAACTGAAGCAGGACTTAATGCTGCTAAAGGTAAAGTACGTAGTGAATTAGGCAGACGATTGACTGTTTATAAAACACCTGAAATCACATTTGAACGTGATCATTCAGTTGATTATGGTAGTCGTATTGATACTTTGCTTAATCAGATTAAGTCGACTGACGTGACATCTGAAGATGTTGAAGAGTTTGAAGACGACATTGACACTAAAGAATAATTAAATGAATCAATTACCAAAAGCACTCAACGATTGTTTCGGCAATCATTGCGTGCTTTTTTTTATTTGTGTACATGAAGTTTTGTGTGAACGGTAAGTTTTCGGCTAGCTTCTAGCCTAAATATAATTCTTAGAGTGATTAAGGAATGCATAGAAATATGGTGTAAGCACTATAATTTTGTTATAATCTAGAGTGATGAAATAAATGCTTGAATGTAATTATAGGGAGTGTCGTAGAATGTTTAATGGTATTTTACCAGTATGGAAAGAAAAGGGTATGACGAGTCACGATGTCGTCTTCAAGTTACGTCGTATATTAAAGATGAAAAGAATAGGACATACTGGAACGCTCGATCCTGAAGTGGAAGGCGTATTATTGGTTTGTCTAGGTCAAGCGACTAAACTAGTTGAGTATTTAATGGACGGAGAGAAAGTCTATCAAGGTGAAATTACCTTAGGTTATTCGACTGAAACTGAAGACGCTCATGGTGAAATTGTCGATCAGAAACCGGTTGAAACACCAATCTCACTTGAAGTAATCGATCAAGCTATGAGTTCTTTTGAAGGAGACATCACACAAATCCCTCCTTATTATTCAGCTGTCAAAGTCAATGGGCGTCGGTTATATGAATATGCTAGAGCAGGCGAGACGGTTGAACGGCCACAGCGTAAGGCAAGAATCGATTATTTCAAACGATTGACCGAGGGAACTTACGACTCAGTAAAACGCCAACAGACATGGGAGTTTGAAGTGAAATGTGGCAAAGGGACTTATGTTAGAACCTTGGCCGTTGATTTAGGCAGTAAATTTGGCTTTCCAAGTCATATGTCCCAGCTAACACGACATGCAACTGGTGGGTTTGATGCCAGTCAAACACATACGCTAGCTGATATTCAAGCGAAGATGGATGCTCAACAAATAGAAGAGATTATTTATCCGATTGAAATGGGCTTAACACAGTTTCCACAATTAGATATGACTGAGGAACAATTTGCTGATGTCAAAAATGGCAAGGTGCTTGATGAATCATATTTTGGCCAAGTGTTAAAAGAGTCCACTGTCTTAAAACTAAAGGGACAAGTCAAAGCAATTTATCGACCACATCCAGAACAAGAGGGATTAATTAAACCAGAAAAAATGTTTTTATCGTAAATTAATTGTGAAAGCGAGAATCTTATGGAAATTATAGAGTTAAGTCATCCGTATAATGATGAAGAAATCATTCACGAACCAATTGTATTAGCACTTGGTTTTTTCGATGGTGTCCATTTGGGCCATCAGGCAGTTATTAGAGCTGCTAAAGAAGAAGCAGTTAAACGTGGAATTAAATTGGCAGTCATGACGTTTAATCAGCATCCAAAAATTGTTTATTCGAAACTTGATGAAAAATCAATGTTTTATCTGTCAACAAACGAGCGTAAAGCAGACTTATTAACGGGGCTAGGAGTTGATATTCTTTATCTAGTGGATTATACATGGGCTTTCGGCTCACAAGCGCCACAGACTTTCGTTGATCGTTATATTGTCGACTTGAATGCGAAAGTGGTAGTCGCAGGTTTCGACTATACTTATGGTAAGAAAGATGTCGCCAACATGCAGACATTGCCTAAACACGCTTCAGAGCGCTTTGAAATTGTTGAAGTTGATCAATTTTCAATCAATCAGCACAAGATAGCGTCGACAAACATTCGCGAACAAATAGAAAATGGCCAAATTGAAGTCGCGAATAAGGAACTAGGATATTTATACCAAACATCAGGTACTGTCGTTCATGGTGAAAAACGCGGGAGCGCCTTGCTTGGTTACCCAACAGCTAATGTTGAAACAACAAGTAAAGAGCTTCTTCCGGGCATTGGTGTTTATATAGTAGAATTCTTTGTTTCAGAAAAGTGGCACCAAGGGATGGCCTCTGTTGGTTATAATGTAACATTCGGCGAAAATCGTCCAGTAACGTGTGAGGTCTTTATATTAGACTTTGACCAAATGATTTACGGTGAAAATGTTAAAGTCCGTTGGCACCATTACTTACGTGGGGAAATTAAATTCGATGGCCTTGATGGTCTAATTAAACAACTTGATCAAGATTTAGTGGATACCCGTGAATACTTTGCTGAATTAAATCAATAGCTCAATAAGTTAAGCGTTAAAGTCAAGGACCGAGCGTCAAATAGGATAGGAGAGAATTCATGGTAACGACCAAGCAAGCAGATGCGGTTTATATTCACATTCCTTTTTGTAAAAAGATTTGTCATTATTGTGCATTTAATAAGTACTTTTACGACGGACAACCAGTAGGTCGTTACTTGGATGGTTTAGAACAGGAAATGTCTCTTTATTCTTTAAAGCAAGATGAGGCTTTGGACACCGTCTATATCGGTGGCGGAACTCCAAGTTGCTTAAGTATGCAAGAATTAGATCAATTGATGCAAAGCGTCCATAGACATATGAGGTTAGATAAGCAAACAGAGTTTACCTTTGAAATAAACCCAGGTGAATTGTCACTAGAAAAATGTCAGTTGCTTTATGATTATGGAGTGAACCGAATTAGTATGGGAGTTCAAACCTTTAATGATAATTTATTACGTCGTATTGGCCGCAATCATCGTGTCAGACATGTTTATCAATCGATTGACTGGTTGCGTCAATCGGGTTTTGAAGCATTAAGCATTGATTTAATCTTCCGATTGCCTGGTCAGACACTTGAGGATTTTAATGAGAGTTTAAAAAAAGCGCTCGAATTGCAATTGCCGCATTATTCCTTGTATTCTCTGATTATTGAACAACAAACACTTTTTCAACAATTAATGCGCGAAGGGAAACTACCGATTCCTAATGAAGATACGGATGCTGATATGTTCGAACTCGCCATTAAACAGTTGAGTGAGCATCAGATTAATCAATATGAAATTAGTAACTTTGCAATGAAAGGCTATGAATCACGACATAATCTAAAATACTGGCAGTATCAACCATACTTTGGTTTTGGCGCCGGTGCCCACGGTTTTGTCGATGGCGTACGCTATTATAATCATGGACCAGTGCACCACTATTTGAAACAAACGCAACAACAGTCGAAGCCAATCATCAATCAATTAACACTAAATCAAAACGATCAGATGGAAGAATACATATTCTTAGCGCTGAGGACGAATCGAGGATTTAGTTTACAAGAGTTTGAAAGCAAATTTTATTATTCAGCGCTTGAATTATTTGGGGAGTTTTTTAATAAGCAAGTAGCGCAAGAATTAATGATAATTGAAAGAGAGACTGTTCGTTTAACTAATCGTGGGTTGTTTCTCGCAGATACCGTATTTCGCGAACTCATCGGCTGGTTAAACGTTGTAAAATGAACTGATATAAAATAAATGTATCTATTGATCCAGCGGGCTAGCACTCTTTATGTAAGAGTGCTAGTTTTTTGTATTATTTGAAGAAAAAGCCTTGACATGCCCCAGAATAGCGTGTAATATAATAGATGTTAGCACTCCTATAATTTAAGTGCTAAACCAAAGTGAGGTGAGCGAATCTACATGTTAACACCGAGGCAAAGGCAAGTTCTTTACTTAATCGTTAGATTATATAGTGAGTTTGAAGAACCCGTTGGTTCTAAAACTTTGTTAAGAGAGAGTCTTCTAAACGTCAGTCCAGCAACCATTCGAAATGATATGGTCGTTTTGGAAAGAGAAGGATTGCTGAGGAAAGCACACACTTCAAGTGGTCGAATTCCATCTTTCAGTGGCTATCGTTATTATGTTGACCGCTTAATCCATCACGAAGATGAGATGAAAGTCTTAGAAGAAGATGATCATGCAATTGCCGAATTATTTCATGAACGCCAAGCAGATGATTTACAGTTAGCTCAAATGGCTGCCGATATTCTGGTTTCTTTAACAGGTTATACAGCTGTTGTCTTAGGACAGAGCAATGACTCCCATCATCTGAAAGAGTTTAAGCTTGTTTATCTAAATGAGAAGAACTTAATTGCTATTATGATTACAGACGGAGGCCGTGTCGAAACTCAATTGTTCGTCACGCTTTATCCAGTAACTAAAGAAATGGTGATGAAGGCTTCAGAAATAGTCAACAATGAGTTAATAGGAACAAGTATTGAAGATGTTTACCATCGCTTAAAACTGACGATACCATTACTAACTCAACGAGCAGTTTCATATCAATTTGATTTTTCTCCCTTAGCTGAGAAAACTCTTCATAGTTTGAAAGGGCGCCAATATCATATTGGTGGTAAAAACAATTTATTTGATTTTATAGAGCCCCAAACAGACTCAGAAGATTTAAAGAAATTATTTACGATGGTGGATGGTTCTGCCAGTATGTATGATATGCTTGAAAATCGGAATCAAGGAATTGAAGTTCTTTTCGGAGCGGATATGTCGCCCTATGGGATAGCAAATCTTAGTATGGTAACAGGGAAGTTTCAACAACAAAATCAAGAAATCACATTGGGTCTGATTGGCCCCACAACCATGCCTTATCACCGTATTATCGGCTTAATGGAGAAAATGATTACAGAATTATCCAATTACTAGTTAAACGACTATATAAAATGAGGAGGTAGAAAATTGACAGAAGAAAACAAACATGTCGAGGACTCTACTGTAAAAGATGAGACACTATTTGAAACAGATAGCATCGAATCAGAAGAGGAAATTGCAAATGAAACGACTGAAACAATTACAACAGAAGATGAGACAGATGCTAAAAAAGATGACTTAGCTGAACTTACTGCAGCAAATGAAGCTCTAGAAGACAGAGTATTACGTCTACAAGCTGAAATTTCAAATATGCAACGTACGAATACACGTGAGCGTCAAAACGCAGCGAAGTATCGTTCGCAAAGTTTAGCTACAAATCTACTGGAAGTTGTCGATAACTTTGAACGTGCTCTAGCAACGGAAGTAACAAGTGAAGATGCTTTAACACTAAAAAAAGGAATCGAAATGGTTCATGGGCAACTAATTACTGCGCTAGAACGTGAAAAAGTGACTGTAATCGATCCGTTGAATGAAGCGTTTGATCCAAACTTCCACCAAGCAGTCAGCACGATGCCGGCAGAAGAAGGGCAAGCAAGCGATGTTGTCGTGAATGTATTACAAAAAGGTTATTTACTAGATGACCGTGTCATTCGTCCGGCTATGGTCATTGTATCAGCGTAAACGTATATAAATAAACAATTTAAGAAAAGAGGAAACAAATTATGGCAAAAATTATTGGTATTGACTTAGGTACAACTAACTCTGCGGTTGCTGTTTTAGAGGGTGGAGAGGCAAAAATTATTCCAAACCCAGAAGGTAACCGTACGACACCTTCAGTTGTCGCTTTTAAAAATGACGAAATTCAAATTGGTGAAGTAGCTAAGCGTCAAGCAGTGACTAATCCACATACAGTAAGCTCAATTAAACGTCACATTGGTGAGGGCAACTACAAAGCTGAAATGGATGGCAAAGACTACACACCACAAGAAATTTCAGCAATGATCTTGCAACACTTAAAGAGCTACGCAGAAGATTACTTAGGTGAAAAAGTAGAAAAAGCTGTTATCACTGTTCCAGCTTATTTTAACGATGCACAACGTCAAGCAACTAAAGATGCTGGTCGTATTGCAGGTTTAGAAGTAGAACGTATTGTTAACGAGCCAACGGCTGCCGCTTTAGCTTACGGTTTAGATAAAACTGATGCTGAAGAAAGAATCTTAGTATTCGACTTAGGTGGTGGTACATTTGACGTGTCAATCCTTGAATTAGGTGACGGAGTCTTTGATGTATTATCAACTGCTGGTGATAATAAATTAGGTGGAGATGACTTCGACGAGAAAATCATCGACTACTTAGTAGCAGAATTCAAAAAAGAAAACGGCGTTGACTTATCTAATGATAAAATGGCTTTACAACGTCTAAAAGACGCAGCTGAAAAAGCTAAAAAAGACCTATCAGGTGTATCAAGCACTCAAATCAGCTTACCATTCATCACTGCTTCAGATGCTGGTCCATTACACTTAGAAATTTCATTAACTCGTGCTAAATTTGATGAATTAACACATGATTTAGTTGAAAGAACTAAAGGGCCAGTTCGTCAAGCATTAAAAGATGCTGGTTTATCACAATCAGAAATTAACGAAGTTATTTTAGTTGGTGGTTCAACACGTATTCCTGCAGTTGTTGATGCAGTACGTAAAGAAACAGGTAAAGAACCAAACAAATCAGTGAACCCTGACGAAGTAGTTGCAATGGGTGCAGCAATCCAAGGTGGAGTAATCTCTGGAGATGTGAAAGATATCGTATTACTTGATGTTACACCATTATCATTAGGTATCGAAACAATGGGTGGCGTGTTTACTAAATTAATTGACCGTAACACGACAATTCCAACAAGTAAATCACAAGTGTTCTCAACAGCAGCTGATAACCAACCAGCAGTAGATGTTCATGTATTGCAAGGTGAGCGTCAAATGGCAGCTGACAACAAAACTTTAGGTCGCTTCCAATTAACGGATATCCCATCTGCACCGCGTGGTGTGCCACAAATCGAAGTAACATTCGACATTGACAAAAACGGTATCGTTAACGTAAGTGCCAAAGACTTAGGTACTAAGAAAGAACAAACAATTACAATCAAATCTTCATCAGGTTTAACAGACGAAGAAATCGACCGTATGGTTAAAGATGCAGAAGCAAATGCTGAAGCGGATAAAGCTCGTCGTGAAGAAGCAGACTTACGTAATGAAGTGGATCAATTAATCTTTACAACTGATAAAACGTTAGGCGAATTAAAAGATAAAGTATCTGAAGAAGAAATTAAACAAGCTGAAGCTGCACGTGATGATTTAAAAGCTGCGGTTGAAGCAAATGATTTAGAAGATATGAAAGTTAAACGTGATGCATTAAATGAGGTTGTTCAAAACTTAACTATTAAGTTATACGAACAAGCTGCTCAAGAAGCACAAGCTGCTGAAGGAGCTGAAGATGCAACTGACGCTTCAGGTTCAGCTGATGATGTTGTAGATGCTGACTTTGAAGAAGTTGACGAAGACTAATTTTATGTTAACTAGCGTCTTTGCTATTAAAGCCAAGGGTGAAAGACGCCCTTGGCTTTTCTATCAAAGGTGATTATGCATAAAGTATGCAATGAATTACTTATACGAGGGGGTAGAGTATGGCGAATAAAAGAGATTATTATGACGTCCTAGGTGTCTCACGTGATGCCTCAGATGTTGAAATAAAAAAAGCCTACCGAAAATTATCAAAAAAATACCATCCTGATATTAATAAAGCAGCGGATGCAGATGCTAAGTTTAAAGAAGTGACTGAAGCTTATGAAATGTTAAGTGATGCTCAAAAACGTGCAGCTTATGATCAATATGGTCATGCAGCCAATGACCCTAACTTTGGTGCTGGATTTGGTGGTGGTGGATTTGGCGGAGGTGCTGCTGGCTTCGGTTTCGAAGACATCTTTGAAAGTTTCTTTGGTGGACAATCTGGTGGATCTAGACGACCAAATGCACCACAAAGAGGGAACGATTTACAATATCGGATTGATATCAGTTTTGAAGAAGCAATTTTTGGTAAAGAAACAACGATTAAATACAAGCGTAAAGAAGAATGTCATACCTGTCATGGTTCAGGTGCTAAAGAAGGCACAGAGCCGGTTACGTGTTCTAAATGTCATGGTGCAGGGGCGGTACAAGTCGAAAGAAATACACCTTTCGGTCGCGTAATGACACAAGCAACTTGTGATGTGTGTCAGGGTACTGGTAAAGAAATCAAAGAGAAATGTACGACATGTGCAGGCACAGGTAATGAAACGGTGGATCATTCTGTTAAAGTCACAGTGCCAGCTGGTATTGAAGATGATCAACAAATGCGTCTAAGCGGACAGGGAGAAGCCGGTAAAAACGGGGGTCCTTACGGAGACCTTTATGTAGTCTTCAGAGTACGACCAAGCGATAAGTTCACTCGTGAAGGAAGTGAAATATACTTTAATCTTCCGTTATCATTCAGTCAAGCAGCACTAGGTGATGAAATTAAAGTACCAACTGTTCATGGTGCGGTGAAATTGAAAGTACCTGCAGGGACCCAAACGGGCACTACTTTCCGACTAAAAGGAAAAGGTGCACCAAGTGTACGTTCAGGTTACCAAGGTGATCAACACGTTACCGTTAACATTGTTACACCTAAGAAATTAACAGATAAACAAAGGGAATTATTAAAACAATTCGCTAAAGAATCTGGTGAAGAAATCAAAGGGAATGATCCTGGTTTCTTCAATAAAGTAAAAGACTTATTTGATTAATACTAAAGGGTTTAAAAATTTGAGTGTCGGTGAGGAAATCCTCGCTGACACTTTTTTTGTTTTAGGTTTTGAATTGGCAAATTAAATGCAACACCTTGTCAAAGAAGAGCTCATAAGGCGTTTCTAACCTTAGCACTTACGCTTATTTAGTTTATCAAGTAATCTGTTCAATAGCTTGTTAAAGCTTCTGTTTTTGGAAAGTACTCTCTTAGTAGTCCAGTTGTATTTTAATTTATTCCTTTTTGCCAAGGGGCATGAGGGTCTGCGAAATAAAACGAGATGTGATCTAAATATTGAGTGACTTCTCGATGTTTCGAAAAGTCTTTTCCACGGTCTGGAGTAATGGATTTTCTTTTACTATTCGCTAGAGCAGCTAGTCAATTAATGACGGCATCACGCACGTTGTTCGCTATAATGGACGGTTCGGTTATGCCAAAGGCATTCGCCGTATCTTTATAGGAAGCACTGGTGTCTTGTTTAAATCTTAATACATCTAGCTTGAAATTCAAAGGATACTTTTTGTTAGTCTTCTTTCTTTTAAGACCATCCTTCCCAAATGTTTTGTACTGATTAACCCATTTTCCAATTAGAGCAGAGTCAGATATGGCATGTTTTTTAGTGAGTAAAGTATATCCCAATGTGCCATTTAAATACTCTTGAACAACATTTAATATGAATACTTTTTTGACATGAAAATAACCCCCGTAAAGTTAGATTTTTAACTCTAACTTTTGGGGGCACATCACATTTTTGAATTCGAATAGTCTTTTTTTGTTCAATAATCTTGGGTACTGGTGAGGAAAACCTCTAAGAACCTAAAATTCAGCTCTCCTAACGAAGCTAGATTTTTATCAGTTCAAAATTTTTTAGTGTCGATAGCTATAGAAAGTCAGAATGATTCGTAACTTCGGATTTTTTTGCGGCATAATTTAGTCGAGTATTGAAAAGCGTTAATCAGCAGTCTCTTCACCTGAAAAGAGTAGCAGTCTAATAGTTTTGTTAGGTTTGGCCTGTAAGTTTTGACAAAGGAATACACAAGCCCTTATATTATCTAAATTTGTGTAGCCAAATCCACTGCGTTAAATCGTCTTGATCTTGTTGTTAGTTTCTTCCACCATTCTGTTCGATAAAGTATGGGTTAAGCTGCTCTCAATGGCTTCGAGGTAATGAAATAAGGGGGTAAAGGTCGTTCGGAAATGACTTGAAACGGTATGCTTTCGAATGATAGATAAAACAGTTTATAGTTGTGATTCATGATATCGGCTTTTAGATCGTTAATCAACGCGTACTCTAATCGGAGTCTTGGATCGATGGATAGAGTGTAATCAATCATACTTTTTTCAGTGACGAGCCCTCAAACAAGCGATGGCTATGGTAGTCTTAAAAGTTTAATTCCTCTCGATACTTTAAGGGCAACTTTCATAAACGATTCAGTTTAGTATAGCGCAATATGAATTCTTATAGTGCTGAAATGCTCCTAAGATGATCATTATTTCGATCGATTAGAACTGAACTAATAGCTGATTTAATGTTATCTAAATCTATGCTGGTTGGGAAGTCATGGATAACGACCACTTTTTTAGTAGTAGTGGTTGATATCATAAAATTGCTAACGATAATATCGTAGTTTAAGTTTTCAATGATAGAATCTGATATCTTTATTTTAGAGTAAACATCTATCGCCACCTTGCGTGGCAATTCGAGCTCCAAAAAATCTTTAATCATATTTGAGTGAGTATAATGGCGGTCACTTAGAATTACTACGGATACTTGTTTCTTCTTATGAATATAGTTGCTAATTAAACGATCCCAATAAGTAACCAAAGTAAACAATAGGTAATTGATTACAAGGTCTTCAGTCGCTATACTTAATTTCACACAAAAGTTATGAATTATGATGTGGATGGCCTGATAAAGTTCTGGGAAATTTGATTTGAATTTCATTGCAAAGTACTTATAACGGTCAAAAAAAATTAAATCTGAATTTAAAAGATCTTTGGCGTTCACTGCAGTCCCATGAACGACAAAAAGAACAAAATCTACATTAAGTGGCAGTTGCCATTTGTCGGATAAATCTAAAAGGGATTCTTCCAGAAAACGCAGCGCTTCACCATGACAATTTAATTGCTTTTTTGCTTTTCGCAATTGTTTTATATTTCTTGGAAGGTTTTTACGAATATAGGGAGAAAAAACTTGATAAAATGATTCTTTATTAATTTGCATGGAAGAAACTAAGCCTAAAGGTTGAATAATGTACTTATATATTTTTAAAAAGACATTTAGCAATTCAATTTCTCCATCGCTTGTATCAATAAGGTGGTGATGATCATAGCGAATTTTATTAACCAGGACGACTAAATTGATATCTTCATAGTAGGCGAAGTCTATTGGCATGTCCGTCACCATGAATGAAAGTATTTTGTCAAAATTATGATTGATTTGTTTTTCATTGATCCCCCTGAATGGCCAGCCCAAAAGAGTGTTTTTCTCTGCAAAATAAGTTCGGTAGAACAAACGAATATTCTATTCGTTACCGATTAAACGACAAGGATTAGTTTCGACATAACATTGAAGACTATCTCTAGAATAGTCATTTGTTTGAGTGATTGTTCGGTAAACCGTTGAATGACTGACCTAAAATTTCTCTGCTAAATCCTCAATTGATAAGGTTTCATCGGAGAATATTTCTTCTAAAATTTGAAAAACAAGAGTTTCACTGAGAAGTTTGCTATATACGGCTTGAACTCCAAAATCTGACTCTTTAGTCAATCGAATACCTAGATAACCTGCATCAAACTGGAGTTCGGTCATCAGTTTCCTTAATTCTGATAAATCGGCTTTAATAATACGGGTGGAGCAATTAAACATTACCGCAAGTTCTGAATTAGTCGTCCAACCATCCGTTTCCAGTAAATACTCAACGATTTGTAGTTGACGGAGTTCTTTAGATTTTAATAAGGACCTCATAGTAATTCCTCCTAATGTTTGATGATTGTAACGTTCAAAATTTACTATAAATATTTATATTACATGAATCATCATTTTAATAAATGTATGTTTAACCTGAATTATTCATACTTTTTTTAAATGACTCAGAACGCGAAAATAATTGAGCCTGGCTTAAAACGTTGTTAATAAATTGAGAATTCTTACTGAAACTACAATTTAATGATAGATTATATTTGTTATTCCCCTGATTGTGCATAAAAATGGGCGCACTACTCCTCCTAGCTGTCACAGTTTTTTTAAAATTATGCGTCTGATTATTACTGAATAAGCTATAGCTGGAATCGCATATGTTGAATGTGTGTCAACGTCTCCCAAAACAAGTTGTCATAGACGTTTGCGGAAGTTAATCGTAACTGAATCTTTCTGACACGGCGCGTGATTTTCCCTCCGATTCTAAACAAACGGTTCCGAATGGTTGCGGCGTTTCGTGTGTGTTCTTTTTCTGGGAGCGCCCATTGTTTAAAAATTTGAAATTGATTGTAGGTAATCGCACTCAAAAGCATTCTGGCGCGATTGGCGATAAATGAGGTGCTGTCTGTTTTATCAAACGCAAACCCTTGTGTAATTTCTTTGATATGATTTTCCATCTGACCACGCTGCTGGTACAAACGATAGAGCCACTGTGGCGATAGTTTCTTGAAAGTCGTGACGAGAAATTCATGACGATATAATAAGGCTCCCGCAGACCGCGTCGATTTAATAATGACTCGCAAGGGTTTATCCCATGTGTTCTCTTGATAGAGGCAATCATAGTAATGACACTCTGCCAGTGTGAAATCAGTTTCATCACCGTAAAGAATCCGTGACTCGGCCAAACGGGTTAATCGGGCATTTGTTTTGAGGCGTATGAGTAAATTTGTCCGATTACCATCGCATAAGTTGTAAACTTTTGGCATCGCAAAGCCACTATCGCCTCGGATGAGACAGGTCTGCTGCTCTTTGTAGCGGTCAATGATAGGGCGCTGGAAATCGCTTATGCCATTCGACGTGTAGACATTTCCAGGGCGCAGCTCTGCATCAAATACGAGGCCAGAAACGACTTCGATCGCTAACAACGGATGATAGTCCGTCGTGCGATAATGCGGATTATAATCCGTCTTTTCTTGGCGACCAAAGGTATCCGAATGGGTAGAGTCAATATCAATGATAAGACTATCGCGGACCTGTTCTTGAATCGAGCGTTCAGCTAATGTTTGGATAAGCTGAAGCAGTTGATTATTATCTGCCTGAGTGAGTCCATTTAAGAAACGTGATTGAGACGGCTGAGAGGCTCATTGAACAGACGTCACCGGTTAACCAAAGAATGGATCAAGTCTCAGGCGCGTAGCAGCATCGTCAGTGGCATACCCTAAGACTAGCTGACGTAACATCTGGGTCATTTGAGCTTGCTCAGGATAGGTATAATAAGCACGCTGATCACTCAACTTAAGTTGTGAGGAAAGGAATGGCTGGAAATTTAGATGATGAAGAAATTCTTCAAACAAAATCATTCCTGAATTCGATGAAATATCGCCGCCGTCGTTAGAAACAGTTAATTGCGTATTGAAATTTATTGTTTTTTTTCTGTAAAGTTACTATTTGGAGCCCCTCTTAGGTGTTTGGTGATTGTTTTGGTAACTTTACACTAACATATGGAGGGATCTTTTTGCACCTAAAAGGTGCAAAAAAAATATGAATTAAACCTGACTAGGGTAGGACTTAGCGTACTAATCAGCAATACTATGAATAATTCAGATTTATAATACTTTAAAAATAGTGCTAAATCAAACACCTGAAACCGTTTGATTTAGTATAACTATCTTGTCAGGAGACTTTTTCGACTGTCTCATGTACTTAACAGAATCTTTTCTTGTGATTTTGAGCCGTAAACCAGTGAGGAGAGTTATTTTTGTTGATAGACCCAGAATAAACGCGCCCACAAACTAAAATGGGCGCAAAATCCCTAAGTCATTTAAATGTGTGTGTGTTATGGCAGTTGCCCCTGTTTAGTGTCGCTGAGCTAACGTGAGGATTGTGGGTGCTCGACTAAAGTAGCGACTTAACTTGAAGACGGTTTGTCTTGCTGAAGTTACCATTTTACTACTGAAGAGCCGTGACTGGTTTGGCCAATTAATCTGAGAAAGTTGTCAGTCAATGAAATTTACGTGAGAGTCAAAGTATTGGTACTAAACTTACCAGACGGTAGCCGCTCAGAATCTAAATCATGTGTCAATTCACTATGATATTGTTCACAAATCGCATGTTTGTGGTAAAGCAGGATGATGGTCGAGACTCGTCCAATGGTGTTCAACGTCAATGTCTGGTAGGAGATAGATAGCCCCTTTCGTATCACTCCAACGTTGAGTGACACGAATTGCTGAACGATAGTCCTTTTCTTCCGTAAAGAATTCATAAACATATCATCCTTCACGTTCAATGACCGAAAACTTAGACGTAGTTTCTGGTACGTCACTCTCATCTGGAGGACTATTTGTTGCATTAGATGCAGCTCTAGAGGCATCGGGAGCTGATATTGATGCTTTAAAAAATCAAGAAACAACGGTAGTTGCTGAAGTCGATGAAACAATAGTAGACTCAACAACTGACGTCGTCATTGTTGGTGGAGGTGGGGCTGGTTTAGCTGCAGCAGTGAGTGCTCATCAGAATGGTGCAAAAGTTATTTTAATCGAGAAAACGCCTCGTATAGGCGGGAATACTATTATTTCTGGTGCTGCCTATAACGCTGCTGATCCTGAACGTCAAGCAATGCTTGAAATGACTGATAATGAGGAAGAGACAATTGAAACGATATTAATTGAAGAACAAGAAGATTCACTAGTTCAAGAGTGGCAAGCAACTTTACAACTAGAATGGGAAGCTTATTAAACTTCAGGTGAACAATCCTATTCGATTCACCGTCATTGCATAAATTACAAACTAATAATAGTGGAGATAAAAAAGGAGTCCACTTCTAATCAGTCAACTAGGTGATCAGGCTTATGAGTCGATCGAATGGTTAGAAGGATTGTGAATGGAATACAATGATGATATCTTTACTGTATTAGGTGGTTTATGATCTCGTGCTCATCAACCCTCAGAACCATTGGGAAGTGGCTATGTGAATACCTTGTCGGGTTACTTTGAAAAAAATTCTGATGAGATGCAAATGTTCATCAATACTGAGGTCACTCATTTAATCATAGAAGAGGGTCATGTAGTCGGCGTTGAGGCTGTCTATAATGGCGAAACAATAGAAGTAATGGCGGAACTTGGAGTGGTAATTGCAATCGGTGGCCTTGGTGCAAACGTAGAAATGCGTGATGAGTATAACAAAAGTTGGCCAACTTTAACGGATTTAGGGGCCACGAACCAGACTGGGGCAACCGGTGATGGGATTATATTAGCTAAAGATGTTGATGCGTCATTAATCGGCATAGAAGATATTCAATTATTACCAATGGGTGATCCTGAAACAGGGTGTTTTCTTGGAAATATTGAGCAAGGCGTCCAATATCGAATCTTTGTTAATATGGAAGGGAATCGTTTGGTTGACGAAGGTGCTCGTCGTGATGTTATGACTAAAGGTTTAATGGATCAAACTGATTCATTAATGTGGACAATAATAGATAAAAATTCATGCCCAACAGGCGGTGTCAAAAACAACTTTAATGAATCGATTGATCAACTCGTTGAAGAAGGGCGTGCCTTCAAAGCAGAAACACTTTAAAAGCTTGCAGAACAAATCAGTGTTGACCCCACGAACTTGGTAGCAGCGGTTGATGAGTTTAATCAAGCAGTTGATGGGAGTGTTGAAGACCCGTTTGGACGAACGCTCTTTGAATATAAATTGGATTCTGCACCGTACTATGCGGCTGCCAGTATGCCGACTTTTCACCACACAATGGGTGGCTTAGAAATCAATGCAGCAGCATAAGTTCTAGATAATGCAAGTGACATCATTCCTGGTTTATTTGCAGCAGGAGAAATTACTGGTGGAATTCATGGAACAAACCGCTTAGGTGGTAACGCATTGGCAGATATCATAGTATATGGTCGCATTGCCGGAGCTAATGTTGTTAATTCAGTAGTAGAGCCTAGATCAGAAGCTAATGACATAGAGGAAACAGAAATGTCACAAGACACAGAAGAGTCTGATGTAGAAGACGCAGACGAATAAACAAGCAGAGTTAATGTGAGCCACCCACTGATTTTTTCAGTATAAATCAGTGGGTATTTTTTCATATTTTGTCATAAAGTGTATGGTTTTTTTCGGATTAAATCACTTTTCTTTGCGTCTTTTTGTATAAATTTGACGTATTCAAACGCTTATTGTCCTTTTGCGAGTTTTTCCTTCAGAAGACTACCTTTTAATGTTTTTTTTTGATATGATGATAGGTGTGCAATTTGTAGGCATGTGCCTCATTTAAAGGAAGTGAGAATTAAATGGATTTAGATAAACTAAAACAAAGACAAGAAAAAATTCGTAATTTTTCAATTATTGCTCATATCGACCATGGTAAATCAACGTTAGCTGACAGAATTTTACAACATACTGATACGGTGGCAGACCGTGATATGCAAGAACAGCTTTTAGATTCAATGGATCTTGAGCGTGAGCGTGGCATTACGATTAAATTGAATGCGGTAGAATTAACATACACTGCTAAAGATGGCGAAGATTATATTTTCCACTTAATCGATACACCCGGACACGTGGACTTTACATATGAAGTTTCGCGTTCATTAGCTGCCTGTGAAGGTGCTTTATTGGTTGTTGATGCGGCTCAAGGGATTGAAGCACAAACATTAGCAAACGTTTATTTGGCGTTAGATAACGATTTGGAAATTCTACCCGTCATCAATAAAATTGATTTGCCTGCAGCAGACCCTGAAAAAGTAGCTTTAGAGATTGAAGAAATCATCGGAATTGATGCAAGCGAAGCAGTTCACGCTAGTGCGAAATCTGGGATTGGGATTGAAGATATATTGGAACAAATCGTTGAGAAAGTTCCAGCACCACAAGGGGATATCGAAGCACCCTTACAAGCCTTAATCTTTGACTCGGCTTATGACAGCTTCCGAGGTGTTGTTTTAAACGTTCGTATTGTTAACGGAACTGTTAAACCCGGCGACAGAATTCGTCTGATGTCTAACGGTAAAGAATTCGAAGTCAACGAAGTTGGGGTGTTTTCTCCAAAAGCATTACAACGTGGCATGCTTTCGGTTGGAGATGTTGGTTATTTAACAGCCGGTATCAAAACAATCCAAGATACACACGTAGGGGATACTGTGACTTGGGCTAATAATCCAGCACCCGAAGCTTTAGAAGGATACCGTAAATTAAATCCAATGGTGTTTGCTGGTTTATATCCAGTGGATTCGAATGATTATAACGATTTACGTGATGCTTTAGAAAGACTACAATTAAACGATGCAGCGTTAGAATTCGAACCTGAAACATCACAAGCCTTAGGCTTTGGTTTCCGTACAGGTTTCTTAGGCTTATTACATATGGATGTTATTCAAGAACGTTTAGAACGTGAGTTTAATATTGATTTAATTATGACTGCACCGTCAGTTATTTATCACGTTGTGAAAACTAACGGAGATAAAGTCATCGTTGATAATCCATCTGCTTTACCTGATGCAACTGAAATTGAAGAGATTTTAGAGCCGTACGTAAAAGCTACGATTATGGTACCTAATGAATATGTTGGGGCTGTTATGGACTTAGGTCAACGTAAACGCGGAACCTTTATTACAATGGATTACTTGGACGCGAACCGAGTGAACGTTGTGTATGAAATTCCAACTGCTGAAATCATTTTTGATTTCTTTGACAAATTGAAATCAACGACTAAAGGTTATGCTTCTTTAGACTATGAAATGATTGGCTACCGTGCATCTAAATTAGTAAAATTAGATATTCTTCTGAATGGCGATCCTATTGATGCGTTCAGTACAATCGTTCACAAGGATTTTGCGACAAATCGAGGCAAATCATTGGTTGAGAAATTAAAGAAAACTATTCCTCGCCAAATGTTCGAAGTGCCTGTTCAAGCAGCAATTGGTCATAAAATCATTTCTCGTTCGACAATTAAAGCGTTACGTAAAGATGTAACTGCTAAATTGTATGGTGGGGATGTGTCTCGTCGTAAGAAATTATTAGAGAAACAAAAACAAGGTAAAAAACGTATGAAGCAAGTTGGTAGCGTTGAAGTTCCACAAGAAGCCTTCATGTCGATTTTACAAATGGATGAAGATTAACTTTTAACTAATAATAAAACCTCGACTTTGGCTTGGCCTTTGTCGAGGTTTTATTAAGTACTATTGAGGTGAAGGATATGTATTTAACCATTGAACAGACCGCAGAGTTTTTAGAAGTGCCTGTGAGTGAAATTTACCGTCTCATAAGGGAAAAACAAGTTCGCTATTTAACAGTAGATGATCAAGTGTTGTTGTATCAGGAACAATTCAATTTGTTTTTGAAAGAACGTGACCAACAACAAGTCGCTTACGAAGAATACTTAAACACACCAATACCTGAAGATAAGGATATTAAGGATGAAGATTAATAAAAGACATCTCGTCTGGGAATGGAATCCTTTTGATTCACAAACCTTGAATGAGATGCTTTTTTATTTATACCATTTTTTAGCGTGGCGATTATCGTCCCTTTGCTTGGGATTAGACATCTGTTAGCAGACGGTTGATGTGAATGGTTAAGAACGTCACTTCGTCGTCAGCAATATCAAATTGGAATGTTTTTTTTATATAATTTTGGATGGTTAAGGAAATGTCGTGCTCATTAGGGAATTGGATTCTAATCGCCTCGTTTAAGCTTACATTTTTTGCTGAATTTTCTTTACGTGCAATAATTCTTTGAGCGAGTGCAAGTAGGTGGCGCATAAAACGTTCATAGGCTAACGAAGATTCGCTGATTCGTTTTCCCGTTTTTATTTCAATAATATGAAAACAAGTGCTAAGTAGGCTAGTGATTTCGTCTGTATGTGACATATTGCCATCTAACTGAGCATTAATTAAATGCATCGAGATATGAGCTGCCTCATCTTCAGGCATATGGATTGCTAGGTGTTCTTCAATGACGGTTAGGGCGAACAGCCCCACTTCATATTCCTTAGGAAACATCTTTTTGATCCATAATTTAAAATCATTTTTTAATGGCATACCTTTAGTAAAGCGTTCGACTGCGAAATCAATGTGGTCGGTTAATGTAAGGATAACGTTTTTATTCAGTTCAGTGTCTAAGGTTTCAAGAGCGAATTGAACAATTTTTGAACTGATTTCAACCGACGACATATCAACTTCCAAAAATAATTTTTTCATTTTTTCAGAAGAGGTCACCGTATCCATTCGGAAGATTTTCTCAATTTTACTTTCATCTACTGGATCGCCAGTTTTCATTTTCCAACCTAAGCCCTTGCCCATGATGACTATTTCATGGCCAGCTTGATCGGTACTACTGATGAAATTATTATTTAATATTTTATTGGCAAACATCCGAAGAAACTCCCATCTCGTAAATTTATTGCGGAAAACTCAGTTAAAACAGTATGTCGATATTACCACGCTATGATAAAAGGTGCAAGTTAGATATAAAGGAATGTTAAATAAAGAGTCAAAAAAAGCTTGCGTTTCCATTGAGGCCTGTGCTATGATTACTAGGAATTGAAAACAGAGGGCTTGTTACGTTTAGTCGGCAATACCCAAATCAATCTAAGGGGCATACTGTACCCATTTTAGGTTGGTTTGGGTATTTTTTATGCTTATAAATAAGTTTTGAGTCACTCTGAATGATAAATTAGGAGGAAACAAAAATGAAAGACCAATTATTTGGTGTTTTACAAAGAGTCGGGCGCTCTTTTATGTTACCGATAGCGATTTTACCGGTAGCGGGATTATTCTTAGGGATTGGCGGTTCGTTTACGAATCCAACGACTCTAGAAACGTACGGCTTAACTAGTGTGATGGGGGAAGGAACATTCCTACACCATATTTTACTAGTAATGAATGCAGCAGGTGGGATTGTTTTTGATAACTTACCCTTAATTTTCGCAATCGGTTGTGCGATTGGTATGGCCAAGTCTGAGAAAGCAACGGCTGCTTTAGCAGCGTCAATTGCATTCTTAGTGATGCACGCATCGATTGGGGCAATGATTCAAGTAGCTGGTGGTTCAGAAGCTTACTTAGATGGATCAGTTGCTAATGTGTTAGGAATCGAGTCCCTACAAATGGGTGTTTTCGGTGGTATGATCGTCGGCCTAGGTGTGGCTGCTTTACATAACCGTTTTTACAAAATACAATTACCAACGGCCTTGTCGTTTTTTGAAGGAACGCGTTTTATTCCAATCATTTCATCAATTGTATTCTTAGTAGTAGGTATCTTAATGAGTTATGTGTGGCCACCAATACAAGAAGGAATTTATGCAGTTGGTGAATTAGTTCAAGGTTCAGGTTATGCTGGTACTTGGTTATACGGTTTCATGGAAAGATTATTAATTCCATTCGGATTACATCATGTATTCTACTTACCATTCTGGCAAACAGCCGTTGGTGGAACTTTAGAAGTAAGTGGTCAATTAATTGAAGGGGCTCAAAATATTTTCTTTGCCCAATTATCAGATCCAACAGTAAGTAAATTTAGTGTAGAAGCCACTCGTTTTATGTCTGGTAAATTCCCATTAATGATCTTTGGTTTACCGGGTGCAGCTTTAGCAATGTACCGTACAGCTAAACCAGAAAACCGTAAAGTTACGGGCGGTTTATTATTATCTGCAGCGTTAACTTCAATGTTAACAGGTATTACAGAACCGCTTGAATTTACATTCTTATTCGTCGCAATGCCATTATATGCTATTCACTGTGTATTAGCAGGTGCTGCGTATATGTTAATGCATATCTTCCAAGTAGGTGTTGGTATGACATTCTCAGGTGGATTCATTGATATGTTCTTATACGGAATTTTACAAGGTAACGCAAAAACAAACTGGATTTGGATTGTTATCGTTGGAGTGGTATACTTTGCCATTTATTACTTCCTATTCAGTTTCTTAATCAAGAAATTTAATTATAAAACTCCAGGTCGTGACGACAATGCGAGCGAAATTAAATTATATACACGTGCTGATATGAACGGTAAGCAAGCTGATAGCACAGACACAGCAAACTTAATTGAAAACGAATCAGATGCTTTATCTGCATCAATCATTTACGGCTTAGGTGGACATAGTAACATTGTTGACATCGATAGTTGTGCGACTCGATTAAGAACAACTGTTGCCAATGGCGACTTAGTAGATATTGACATTTTAAATGCTTCTGGTGCGGCAGGCGTTATGCACAAAGGTAAAGGCGTTCAAGTCATTTACGGACCAAGAGTATCAAACATCAAATCAAACTTAGAAGAATTTATTGAAAAAGGTAAAGCGGCTAAACTGCCTTCTAAAGAAGTGTTTTATGCAACTGATCAAAATTCTGTAACAAACGAAAGTGCGACAGATTCAATAGTGACTGAAGCAGAAGATACACAGAACTTACCAATTATTGCGACCATCCAGTCTCCAATGAGCGGTCTTGTAATGCCGTTGTCAGACGTTCCGGATGGAGCATTCGCAAGTGGTGCTTTAGGAGATGGCTTTGGTATCGAACCTAATGATGGTAAAGTGACATCGCCTATTAATGGCCAAGTCATGATGGTTTTTGAAACTAAGCATGCCGTTGGTTTAGTATCTGATGAAGGGGTCGAAGTAATGATTCACGTTGGTTTAGACACTGTGACGATGAAAGGTGAAGGTTTCACTGCTCACGTTAAAGCTGGCGATCACGTTAAAGTTGGCGACCTCCTATTAGATGTTGATTTAGAAGCAGTTAAAGCTGCGGGACATCCGACAGTAACACCAGTTGTCGTTACGAATACAATGAATTATAAAGCTGTAGAAGTTACAAAACTTGGTGATATTTCACACGCAGAAGATATTTTAGTAATTAAATAATATTAATAGCTCTACCAACTTTAATTGTTGGTGGAGTTTTTTTGTTCAAATAAGAGATGTTTGGAGATTATCCTTCTATATTATAGATGTTTTTTGTTACACTAGTTTTTATGAAGGCTAGGAGGAGACGAGCAATGAAAAAAACCTTAACACATGAAGGACTTTATTATTTATTACAGACACATCAAGGAAATGTTGGCCACTGGCCGGCAGAATCACCATGGGAAATAATGTTAGGCGCTTTTCTGGTTCAGAACACCACGTGGCACAATACAGAGATATCTTTAGCAAAGTTAGGTCAAGCAACAGATTTTGATCCCCTAATTATTAGTCAACTAACAGCGGACGAATTATTACCATTAATCTACTCTAGTGGCTTTCACAAAAGTAAAACTCATTTAATCATGACTTGGTTCCAATGGTTAAAAAGTTATGATTTTGACCGTGCCCAAATAGTGTCAGATTTTCCTTCGACTGAAGCACTCAGACAACAATTATTGAGTTTTCGAGGGATTGGGAATGAAACAGCGGATGTCTTATTATTATATGTCTTCGATCAATCAGCTTTTATTGCTGATAATTATGCCCGGAAACTATTTACTGGCTTGGGCAGTCCAGCCGCTAAACACTATATGACATTAAAAGAACATGTTGAACAAACAACTTCGCTCTCTTTATTGGAATGGAAAGATTTCCATGGTCAAATTTTAGAATATGGAAAGAACAATCTAGTTGGCAAAGGACCACATGCGACTCATTTATTTTCGACTTATTATTTAGATAGTTAGCAAGATAAAGTCTAAAGCGAACTATTCATGATTGTCTATTAAATTACACTGATTTTTGATGTTGGAAAATGAGAGATATGCTATGATTAAATTATAAAAAATTGAGGTGAACAGAATGAGAGCAGTGATTACCGTGAATGGCGTCGATAGAGTCGGAATTTTAGCACGTGTAGCGACAGGGTGTATGAATGCCAATGCTAATATTGTTGATGTATCCCAAACTGTAATGGATGGTTTCTTTACAATGACGATGTTAGTTAAAATTGATGACATCAATTCTAGCTTTGAAGCAATGAAGGAAACGATGGAACAAACTGTACCAGACATGCAAATACGTGTCATGCATGAGGATATATTCAATTCAATGCATCGTATTTAAAAACGAGGAGGTGGTTATTAAATGATAAACATGAAGGATATTCTGGAAACGTTGAATATGATTGAGAATGAAAACTTAGACATTCGAACAATTACTATGGGGATTTCCTTAGTTGATTGTGCCGATGGTGATATTGAGCGTTCATGTGAAAAAGTCTATCAGAAAATCACTCGCAGTGCTAAAGATTTAGTCAAAACGGGTGAACAAATTGAACGTAAATATGGGATTCCGATAGTGAATAAACGAATTTCTGTGACACCTATTTCTCAATTAGTCGCTGCTTCGGGTGGAAATCCTGTCAAATATGCACAGACGCTAGATCGAGCAGCCGCAGCAGTAGGTGTTAACTTTATTGGGGGCTATTCAGCGCTCGTTCATAAGGGGATGTCAGCAGGTGACTTGGCATTAATAAAATCCATACCTCAAGCATTAGCTGAAACCACTCATGTGTGTAGTTCGGTCAATATTGGTTCAACAAGAGCTGGCATCAATATGGATGCAGTTAAACTAATGGGGAATGTCGTGAGAGAGTGTGCGATCTTAACGAAAGCTGACATGTGCGTTGGGGCAACTAAACTTGTCGTATTCTGTAATGCTGTGGAAGATAATCCGTTTATGGCAGGTGCTTTCCATGGTGTAGGCGAACCTGATGTTGTTATCAACGTTGGTGTATCTGGACCTGGCGTCGTTAGAGCTGCTTTGGCTAAATTACCAAAAGGTGCTTCCTTAGAAATAGTCGCCGAAGAAATCAAACGAACGGCTTTTAAAATTACTCGCATGGGACAATTGGTCGGAACGGAAGCCGCCCAAACGCTTAATGTTCCTTTTGGTATTGTAGATATCTCACTAGCTCCTACTCCAGCCGTTGGGGATTCAGTTGCTCATATCCTTGAAGAGATTGGCCTCGAACAAGTGGGGGCTTATGGCACGATTGCGACACTTGCGATGCTAAACGATGCAGTCAAAAAAGGGGGCGTGATGGCGTCATCGAGTGTGGGTGGTTTATCAGGAGCTTTTATTCCTGTCAGTGAAGATGCCGGAATGATTGCGGCAGTCGAAGCAGGGAATTTAAACATAGAAATGTTAACCGCCATGACTGCCGTTTGTTCGGTAGGGCTTGATATGATCGTTGTCCCAGGCGATACGACTGCTGCAGTGATTTCAGCAATTATAGCGGATGAAGCAGCGATTGGTATGATTAATTCAAAAACAACGGCTGTTCGCTTAATTCCAGCGATTGACGTCCCAGACGACGGTGAGCTTGACTGGGGTGGTTTGTTTGGTAAAGCACGTGTGATGCCTTTAAATGTTACGAAACCCGATGTGTTTATTAATCGTGGAGGGCGAATTCCCGCACCCATTCAAAGTTTAAAGAACTAATGTTAAAACTGATTATTTAATCTAGTTTTTCATAATTGAAAGGAAGTGTTTGTGTGTCAAGTTATTTAACAGATATTGATATTGCGAAACAAGTCACATTGGAGCCAATCGACAAGATTGCAGACAGAGCAGGAATTGATCAAGAGAGTTTATCCTTTTATGGGAAATATAAAGCTAAGGTAGATCTTAAACAATTAGACGCCTTAGCGGATAAAAAAGACGGGAAATTAATTCTAGTTACTGCGATTAGTCCAACGCCTGCAGGTGAAGGGAAAACAACGACGTCTGTTGGCTTAGCTGATGGATTATCGGCCATCGGAGAAAAAGCGATTCTAGCATTACGTGAACCTTCATTAGGTCCTGTTTTTGGAATGAAAGGTGGCGCGGCTGGTGGAGGCTATGCACAAGTTGTTCCGATGGAAGATATCAACTTACATTTCACAGGCGACTTCCATGCAATAAGTGCAGCCAACAATTTACTTGCTGCAATGCTTGATAACCATATACATCATGGGAATGCTTTGGCTATCGACTCTAGACGAATTACATGGAAACGGGCGGTCGATATGAATGACCGTCAACTTCGTTATATTGTCGATGGGTTAAATGGTCGTACAAATGGTGTACCACGTGAAGATGGCTTTGAGATTACTGTAGCCTCAGAGATTATGGCGATTCTTTGTTTAGCACAAAACATTACCGATTTAAAAGAACGTCTAGGTCGTATCATTGTCGCCTATAATTTTGATAATCAACCGGTTACCGCAAATGACTTAAAAGCAGCTGGCGCAATGACAGCTTTATTAAAAGAAGCATTGAATCCAAACTTGGTTCAAACGCTTGAACATACTCCTGCTTTTGTTCATGGTGGTCCATTCGCAAATATTGCACACGGCTGTAACAGTGTTTTAGCAACCAAGATGGCTTTGAAACACGCTGACTATGTTGTGACTGAGGCAGGCTTTGGTGCAGACTTAGGAGCAGAAAAGTTCTTAGACATTAAATGTCGATTAGCTGATCTAAAACCTTCAGCTGTTGTGGTGGTCGCGACGATTCGTGCTTTAAAAATGCATGGTGGAGTGTCTAAGAAGGCGCTCGAACCTGAAAATGTTGAAGCGGTACTAAACGGTTTACCAAACTTGGAACGTCATTTATTCAATATTCAAGAGACCTTCAATTTACCAGCTGTGGTTGCGATTAATAAGTTTCCTACGGATACAAAAGCAGAACTTGAAGCGGTAAGAAAAGCGTGTGAAGCTCGCGGAGTCGAAGTGTCTATCTCAGATGTTTGGGCAAATGGCGGAGCAGGTGCTGAGGATTTAGCTCATAAAGTAGTGGCTATGACTAAAGAAGAAAGTGAACTAACTTATGCCTATGAACTGGATGTTCCAATTCAAGATAAATTAGATCATATTGTTCAAAAAGTATATGGTGGGACAAAAGCTATCCTAACACCAGCCGCTCGTCGAGAAGGAAAACAACTAGAAGCACTTGGCTTTGGTAAACTACCTATTTGTATGGCTAAAACACAATATTCTTTCTCTGATAATCCTAAGTTATTAGGAGCGCCCCAAGGCTTTGAAGTGACCATTCGTAACTTAAAAGTTTCAGCAGGTGCTGGTTTTATCGTTGCTTTAACGGGTGATATTATGACGATGCCTGGTCTACCCAAAGTACCTTCTGCTGAGTCAATTGATGTTGCGGCTGATGGCACGATTACAGGTCTATTCTAAATAATTAACTAGCAGCCGGAATATAGCCGGCTGTTTTTTCTTTGTAGGATAAGAGGGGTTGTCTGACTTGTATAAGAGTCTGCTTTTAACTAGAATAGTAAAGGAACCATTATAAGTGAAAAGGAGTCAATATGTTAAAACATTTTTTTAGCTATTATAAACCGTATAAACGGTTATTTTTAATTGATTTTTGTTGTGCCATTATTTCTGCCATTCTTGAACTTGTTTTTCCGATTGCGGTTAACCGAGTGATAGATGAAGTATTACCTGATGGGAATTTAAAAATCATTTTAATGTTCTCAGTCATCCTATTTACAATGTACCTATTTAATACATGGTTGAATTATATTGTGGTTGCTGTTGGACATGAATTTGGGATTAACGTCGAAACGGATATGCGACGTGATCTCTTCAATCATTTTCAAAAACAGTCTTATCATTATTTTGATAATGTGAAGACAGGGGAGCTATTAAGTCGAGTAACAACAGACTTGTTCGATATTAGTGAAGTGGCTCATCATGGTCCAGAAGATGTTTTTATTACTTTAATGACCTTGATTGGTGCCTTTCTTTTAATGTTAGATGCACATGTACCTTTAGCTGTAATCACTGTTATTCTATTACCTTTGATGGCGATTGGCTTAGCTTTCTTTAATAAGCGAATGACACAAGTAAATTCACGAATTTTCTCAAACGTCGCGAAATTTACAGCCGGAATCGAAAACTCGCTGAGTGGTATTCGGGTCGTTAAAGCATTCGCTAACGAAAAGTATGAGCGTGGTGTGTTTGAAAAGTATAATCAAGGTTTCCGTACAAATAAGTTAGCTTTTTATCGTACAATGGCATTAAGTAGTTCCTTTAACTATATGCTTGTTCGTTTAATTAATCTGTTTGCTTTTCTTGCAGGTTCTTATTTCACGGTGATAGGCGAATTAAGCCTAGGTGAATTAGTCGGATTTATATTATTGGCGAACGTTTTTGTTCGACCATTAGAACGAATTAATGCAATGATAGAATTGTATCCCAAAGGTTATGCAGGTTTTAAACGTTTTCGTGAAGAGTTGATGCGAGAAGCAGATATTCTTGATCGAGACGACGCTTATCAAGCTCCCGCTTTTAAAGGGAATATCCGTTACGACAATGTCAACTTCTCGTACGAAGATGGCAGAAAAATATTGTCTGATGTTAATTTATCAGTAAAGGCAGGCGAAACGGTCGCATTTGTTGGTCCAAGTGGAGCCGGGAAAACAACGTTAGTTAGTTTATTACCTCGTTTTTACGAAATAGATTCTGGAGCAATTACTATTGATGGCCATGACATTCAAGCCGTTACGATGGAATCGTTACGTAAGCAAATTGGTATCGTTCAACAGGATGTTTTCCTGTTCACGGGAACCGTTCGTGAAAATGTCTTATACGGACGTCTAGATGCAACGCCAGAAGAAGTTGAAGCTGCCATTGATGCTGCTCAATTGCGAGAAGTTATTGCTGACTTACCTGAAGGCTTGGAAACTGAAATTGGTGAGCGTGGTGTGCGTTTATCTGGCGGCCAAAAACAAAGACTATCTATTGCTAGAATATTCTTAAAGAATCCAGCTATATTAATTCTTGACGAAGCGACGAGTGCATTAGATACTCAAACAGAACAATTCATCCAAGCCTCATTAGATACACTAGCCACAGGCAGAACAACCTTGATTATTGCTCACCGACTTGCAACAATTCGTCATGCTGATCGAATTGTTGTGGTCACAACAGATGGGCTTGTAGAAAATGGCAGTCATGATGAATTACTTTCATTGGATGGACATTATGCAACTTTATATTATGCTCAATATGGTAGAGGTGATAAAACATGAAACCTAACATCGGGAATGATTGGGAGTTAGTGTTAAAGGACTATTTTGTCCGGGAAGATTTTATTAAATTGACGCGTTTTTTAGAGCGAGCTTATCAGACACAAACAATTTATCCAGCAGCAGATGAAGTGTTTACTGCCTTGAAGTTGACCCCTTATTCAAATGTTAAGGTTGTTATTTTTGGGCAAGATCCCTATCACGGACCTAATCAAGCGCATGGGCTGGCTTTTTCTGTAGATAAGCAAGCAAAAATCCCTCCGTCATTGCGTAATATTTATAAAGAACTCGTCGATGACTTAGGTGTGTCGATACCGTCACAGGGTAATTTATCCAACTGGGCAAAACAGGGGGTACTTTTATTAAATACTGTTTTAACAGTAGAAGCAGGACAGGCGAATTCTCATCATAATCTTGGCTGGGAAGGCTTGACTGAAGAAATAATACGTCAGTTGAATTTACATTCTGAACCGATTGTATTTATTCTATGGGGCGCTTCAGCTCGTAGGTTTAAGAAATTAATTGATTTACAAAAACACGCGACAATTGAAGCACCGCATCCTAGTCCTTTGTCTGCTTATCGTGGTTTCTTTGGTTCTAAACCATTTAGTCAAGCGAATCAACAACTTATCGCTTGGGGACGCGAGCCGATTGATTGGGAAGTTACCTAAAGAACTTACGAACACTCTTGTCTTTGAATGAGATGAGGGTGTTTTTCTTTTGCATACGTCGTGTCATAGTGTGACACGCGTTTTCACCCTAGGTAAAGGACGTGTCATTTATGTGACAGGTCCTATTTAACGTTTATTGGATAAAAGACCACACATGTGGGCAGTTAAAGTGGCAAATTTTGCCTCAATCGTGCTTATTTTAATTGCATACGTCGTGTCATAGTGTGACACGCGTTTTCACTCTAGGTAAAGGACGTGTCATTTATGTGACAGGTCCTATTTAACGTTTATTGGATAACAGACCTCACATGTGGGCAGTTAAAGTGGCAAATTTTGCCTCAATCGTGTTTATTTTAATTGCAAACGTCGTGTCATAGTGTGACAGGCGTTTTCACTCTAGGTAAAGGACGTGTCATTTATGTGACAGGTCCTATTTAACGTTTATTGGATAAAAGACCACACATGTGGGCAGTTAAAGTGGCAAATTTTGCCTCAATGGTGCTTATTTTAATTGCATACGTCGTGTCATAGTGTGACACGCGTTTTCACCCTAGGTAAAGGACGTGTCATTTATGTGACAGGTCCTATTTAACGTTTATTGGGTAAAAGACCTTAATTATGGGCGGTTAAACTGTCAAAATATAGCCTCAAAAAGCGTGTCAAAAAAAAGAACAATTTATTTTCAGATTAAAAAGCATATTACGCTAAAAAATGTGTATTTATATATGAGACTAAAAATAATAGTTTCAGAAAGGAAATGATGATGAATATAATACCAAGTAAAATCTATCAAGTGGATAGTAATCGTAGAGTTTTAAACAAGCCAACCGAGTTACAACAGTTAGAGGTGTTAGAAAAACGGGGAGGTTTAGCGTCAGAAGCCAAGAGAAAACTTTGGATACACCGAACAGGTTTCCAAGGTGAACAAACATTTTATGATTTTATGTTTCGAATGGCAAAGTCACATTGGAGAATATTACATAGAACTTGGCTAAATATCAAAGGGCGCGTTGAATGTGATTTTATTGTAATAACTCGTGTGGGGATATATTTTTTTGAAATCAAAAATTATAACGGCAATTTAGTTTATGAATACAATCAACAGACAGTTAACTACCGTACGATTAGCGGGGATATTATGGGGCAGTTTAAGAACATGCAAGAGCGGACAATTGATATGTGTCGCCAAATGAATTATTCGGGTGGCGTTTTTCACCAATTGGTTTATATTAACCCGTATTATCAAGCGACCCTTCCTCATGAGTGGTTGAAAAGTCTTTTACACTACAATCAATTGACAGATTATATTGAGCAGATGATTCGAGAGGAGGCGACATTACTTCCGGCGAATTTTAGTCCTGACGAAGCGGTCGATTCTATAGAGAGTTTATTCGCGTGCACGGAACCTTATCCTCCAAACGTGCTCTCGCCAGAAGAACTGAAGCAGTTGAAGCATGGGATTGCATGCTCACATTGCGGTAGTTTTCATACTATCTGTACACGCTATAAATTAATATGTGTACACTGCAGGCAGAATGAGCCTAAGGAGCGTGCAGCTCTGAGGCTCATTGGTGATTACTCGGTGTTGACTCCTTTTAACCCCTTGCAAGCTGCCGATATTGTGAAGATAGCCGGAGAAAGTTTTCGAAGAGACTACATAAACAAAATACTTAGACGCTATTACCAATTAGCCAAAGTCGAAAAAACAGGCCAATATATTAATCCATCGCAAAATTTTGAACACACTTATCCTCATTTAAGTTTCAAATTAAAAAACTCGCGAAACCCCCTTCAATAAATAGACTAAAAAAGCCGGCAACCCTAAACAGGTAGCTGGCTTTCTACTGTAAATAAGACATACATCATTGCTAAGGCAATCGCATTGTTTAAGAAGTGAAAAAGAATTGAAGGAACAATATTGCGATCGTATTCCCAATAAATTTGAGTCAAAACGACTGTAATCGGTAAGTATAATACAAAGTCCGCCCACTGGAATGAATGCATATACGTGAAAAGGAACATTGAAAATATCGTTGAAACAATAATCATGACACGTTTATCTTTAGCCCAAGGTCCGATAATGGCTTGACGAAAGACAAGTTCTTCGACAATGGGTGCATAAATGGTTAATAGAAGAACGTTGGCAAACACGTTCATATTCTCTGCAGCGTCATTGAGGATCTCCTGATTTTGTCCTAGGGTGGATGTGTCCATGAACAAATCAAGTAGCCAAATTCCTGCGATTCTCAACAAGAGCATTAGCAAATAATAGCCGAATAATTTACCGAAAAAACGTAATAAACTGGGAGTATCCGCCCGGAAGCGATGCCACTCTGCCATTAAATGATCCTTAAATAAAAATAAAGCTAAGACAAGTAGAATCATTGATACAATAAAACTAGCATAAACAATGTCCGTGAATTGCATAAGAAGACTCGAACCTACAATCATAATTCCAAAATATCCCAAAAATAATATTGCTGATTTTTTTACCATACGTCACCTCACTATAGTTTACATTATTGTAACACATATCTTAAAATTTCATAAAGTATTAAAACTTAGAAGAATGAAAACTTACTGAACGATATGGTATAATTGACTGAGATTTGGATGGGGGCAAAGAGATGAAAGAATTAACGATAGAGAATTTACATAAAACATACGGTACGAAAACTTTATTGGAAGGGATAAACTTTGCGATACGCACTGGGGACCGCGTGGGCTTAATTGGGCCGAACGGAACCGGAAAGAGTTCATTATTAAAAGTAATCGCTGGTTTGGATAATTATGATGATGGAAAATTATCCCACCCGAACCAATATTCAATTGCTTACTTAGATCAACACCCAACATTTGATGAGCAAAAAACCATCTTAGAAACAGTTTACGACAGTAAAGCACCATTGATTCAATTATTATTACATTATGAAAACACTCGTTTGGCTTTAGAAGCCGATGCGATGAATGAAAGACTACAAACAGAATTCACCCGTGTAACGGATGAAATGAATGCTAAAGACGGTTGGGATGTAGAAGTAAGAGCTCGCACGATTCTCTCTCAACTAGGACTGAACGATTTGTCTCGTCTACTAGCAACTTGTTCAGGAGGAGAGCGCAAGCGAGTCGGTTTGGCACAAGTTTTAATTGCAGATCCTGATTTGTTGATTTTGGATGAGCCAACTAACCACTTAGATGTTCAATCAATCCAATGGCTAGAAAGATATTTAGCTAACTACCAAGGAGCTTTGTTCCTAGTAACTCATGACCGTTATTTCCTAGAACGTGTTGTTAACCGGATTATTGAATTAAAATACGGTCATATTACAGAATATGAAGGAAACTACGAGACTTACTTGGAGAAAAAAGCGAACTTAGAAGCTCAATCGGCAAGAAACCAAGAAAAACAAGACAGTTTATTTAAAGCAGAATTGGCTTGGATGAGAAAAGGTGCCAAAGCGAGAACAACTAAACAACAAGCAAGAATTGATCGTTTTCAAGATTTAAAGCAGACGATTCAAGGGCGAGATGTTGAAGCGGATGGTTTCCAATTTGAATTTGAACAACAAAGAATCGGAAATCGCATTATGGAATTAGAAGATGTGTCAGTCGAAATTGGCAATGTTAATGTCATTGAAAGTTTTACCAAAACCTTTGTTAAAGGCGAAAGAATGGGAATTATTGGTGAGAACGGAGTAGGTAAATCAACGTTGATGAACACCCTTGTAGGACAACATCCCATCGCTAGTGGAACTTACGAAATGGGTCAAACCGTTCGTTTAGCATACTATCGACAATTGGATCAAGACTTGCCCGGTGATACAAGAGTTTTAAGTTATTTGACTAAGATTGCGGATGATTTTGAGATGCCGGATGGCTCGAAGGCTAATGCTTCTCAGTTGTTGGAACAATTCAATTTCCCCCGTGTGACACATGGTCAAGAAATAAAACACTTATCCGGTGGTGAACGTCGTCGCTTGTACTTACTTACTTTGTTAGTACAACAACCGAATGTATTAATTCTAGATGAGCCAACGAATGACCTCGATATAGACACATTGACGGTTTTGGAAGACTACATTGAACAATTTGAAGGCGTCGTATTAATTGTTTCGCATGATCGTTACTTCCTTGATAAAACTGTCGATCAATTATTAGTCATCCAAGGAAATGGTGCCTTTGATTTAATCTGGGGAAGTTATTCGCAGTACTTAGACGAACAAGCCAAGAAACCTAATCCTAAAACAATGACTTCAACCGAAGTTAGCAAAAAAGAAGTGCTAGAAAAACCGACTGCTGCAAAACCGAAACGGATGTCTTATCAAGAAAAAAGAGAATGGGCAACCATATTAGAAGATATCGAGCAAGCTGAGAATCGAACCGATGCAATCAAAAAAGAAATGAATACAATAACAAGTGACGCTGCTCGTTTAATTGTTTTGCAAGAAGAGCTAGATGAAACAGATGAAAAATTACTTAACTATTATGAACGTTACGAGTATTTAAGTGAGTTGTCAGAATAAATAGTTTTTAGAAGGTGAGATGAACATGAAAGCATATCAAGATTTAGTGAGAGCTGTTTTAGAGACGGGACATAAAAAAGAAGATCGCACCGGAGTGGGGACAATCAGTTTGTTCGGTTATCAAATGCGTTTTGATTTAAAAGAAGGGTTTCCTTTATTAACAAGTAAACGGGTCCCTTTTGGTTTGATAAAGAGTGAATTATTGTGGTTTTTAAAAGGAGATACCAACATTCGCTATTTATTAGAACATAATAATCATATTTGGGATGAATGGGCTTTTGAAAGATACATAAAAAGTTCAAGTTACACTGGTCCAGATATGACTGATTTTGGTCTGAGAGCACCAAAAGACCCAATTTTTAACGAGAGCTATCAAATCGAAATGAAGAAATTTCAAGACCGTGTTCTCACTGACCCAATCTTTGCAGAAGAATTTGGAAATCTCGGTGATGTTTACGGCAAACAATGGCGTTCCTGGGAAATGCGTAATGGGGACACGTTAGATCAAATTGCCAATGTGATTGAGCAAATTAAACAGACACCAGATTCTAGACGTTTACTTGTCTCAGCATGGAATCCGGAAGATATTCCTAATATGGCTTTACCACCGTGTCATACATTATTCCAATTTTATGTTCAAGATAATAAATTAAGTTGTCAATTATACCAAAGAAGTGCAGATATCTTCTTAGGTGTGCCATTTAATATTGCCAGTTACGCACTGTTAACACATTTAATAGCGCGTGAAACTGGGTTAGAAGTGGGCGAGTTTGTGCACACGTTAGGAGATGCTCATTTATACTTAAATCACCAAGAAGCAGCTGACACACTATTAAGCCGTGAGCCAAAAGCATTACCACAATTAGTTATCGAAAGTGATGCTGCCATCGATCAGATTGCTAGCGATTCAATCAGGGTGGAAGGGTATCAACCACATCCATCTATTAAAGCACCAATTGCAGTCTAAAGGATTTTTTAACAAGGAGTGGATAGAATGATTTCATTTGTATACGCACAAGAAAGAAACGGTGGAATAGGTTACAAAGGGGATTTACCTTGGAGTTTACCAAGTGATTTACAGTTCTTCAAGAAAACAACCATGGGACATACTATGTTAATGGGGCGTAAAACTTTTGAAGCGATGAATCAACGCTTGTTACCTGGAAGAAAAACAGTTGTAATGACGACACAAAGTACTTATGGTGCTGACATCGAAGGATTAGAAGTTGTCAGCAGTATCAATGACGTTTTGGAATTAGCTCGTAACCAACATTTAATGGTGATTGGTGGAGCAGAGATTTTTAAATTAGTCTGGCCTCATGCGGATGAAATTATTCGAACAGTCATTGATGAAGATTTTCCAGCGGATGTATATATGCCAGAAATTGATGAAACTTACTGGGAATGTTATCAAATAGTCGAAGGTGAATTAGATGAAGAGAATGTTCATCCGCACCAATATGAATGGTGGCGTCGTAAATAGTGATTAAACACACTATTCTAATGACTGTTTTCCATTAACAATAAATAAAGAAATGCGCTTGATAAAGTAAGGAGAATTTAAATGACAATTGCACGCTATACTCGACCTGAAATGGAAAAAATTTGGTCAGATGAAACGAAATACGACACATGGTTACAAGTAGAAATCGAAGCTTGTCAAGCTTGGGCCAATTTAGGTATGATTCCCTCTGCAGACGTAGAGGCTCTTCGTAGAAATGCTACGTTTACTGTTGAACGAATTTTAGAAATTGAACAAGAAACGCGTCATGACGTAGTTGCGTTTACAAGAGCTGTCAGTGAGAGTCTTGGAGAAGAAAGAAAATGGGTACATTATGGTTTAACGAGTACTGATGTTGTAGATACTGCTTATGGTTATCAGTTAAAACAAGTGAATGAAATTTTACGACGTGACATCGAACGTGTCCTTGAAGTGACGGCTAAAAGAGCGCGCGAACATAAATATACTATCCAAATGGGACGAACTCACGGTGTTCATGCTGAACCGACGACCTTTGGTTTAAAATTAGCAGGTTTTTACTCAGAAATGAAGCGTAACTTAAATCGTTTTAACGCGTCGGCTGAAGGAGTAGAAGCTGGGAAAATTAGTGGAGCAGTGGGAACGTTTGCCAATACACCACCAGAAGTGGAAGAGTTTGTGTGTCAAACACTGGGTATTCGTGCTCAAGATATATCGACTCAAGTTTTGCCTCGTGACTTACATGCTGATTATGTTGCGACACTCGCTTTAATCGCAACTAGTGTCGAACGTTTTGCAACTGAAATCCGTGGCTTGCAAAAATCAGAAACAAGGGAAGTAGAAGAATTTTTTGCCAAAGGCCAAAAAGGATCTTCGGCAATGCCTCACAAACGTAATCCAATTGCGAGTGAGAACGTTACTGGATTAGCCCGTATTATGCGTGGTTATATCACCCCTGCCTACGAGAACGTGACGTTATGGCATGAACGTGATATTTCTCATTCATCAGCTGAACGTATCATGTTACCTAGTATTACGACGCTATTGAACTATCAATTAAATCGCTTTGCGAACCTAATTGAAAAATTAACCGTCTACCCAGACAATATGCTACGCAATATTGACCGCACGTATGGGTTAATTTTCTCTCAAAGAGTCTTATTGACACTGATTGATAAAGGGATGAGCCGAGAGACAGCTTATGATACGGTTCAACCCTTAACACAAAAAGCATGGGATGAGCAATTACAATTCAAAGAGCTTGTATACCAAGAAGCAGCAATTACAGAGAAGTTAACGATTGAGGAAATTGAAACATTATTTGATCCAAGTTACCACTTGTCTCAAGTAGATGCGATTTTCAGTCGGGTCGGCTTAGATTAGAAAAGGAGCTGTGGCATGGAAGTAAAGGGGATTGGAATGATTGGTGTGGGGAATATGGCTTCTGCGATTGCTAAGGCAATTGTGAAGGCTGTACCCGAAGAAACGTTATATCTGGCTAACCGAACAGCCAACAAAATAGAAAATCTAGTTGAAGAACTTCAAGCTAAACAGGTCTTGATGGAATCAGTCGCTTCAGACATGCTTCAACACTGTAATATGATATTTATTGGCGTTAAACCAAAAGACATTACTGACTTGTTCACATCTTTTGCAGATAGTCTGGATACATCACACTCAATCACTTGGATTAGTATGGCATCAAACGTTTCTTTGGCTGAATTAGCGCGCTTGACGCCTGAGCATCACCGTTGGATTCGCATCATGCCTAATACGCCTGTTGAAGTGGGGGAAGGCTTTACGAGTTATTGTTTTGATGCGCCAAATTTCTCGGAAACAATACTTGAGCGATTTACGAAATTAATGAGTGCATCAGGCACACTTTCTCAGGTACCGGAGTCTTTATTCGATACAGCTAGTGGCCTTGCCGGTTGTAGTCCAGCTTTTATTTTTCAATTAATTGAGGCTATGAGCGACGCTGGAGTGGCCTATGGCTTAGGACGTGACCAGAGTATCCAAATGGCTGCACAAGCTGTTAAAGGGGCTGCAGCGATGGTTTTAGAAACGGAACGTCATCCCGCTCAATTAAAAGATGCGGTGACGAGTCCTGGTGGAACGACCATTGCCGGCGTGACTACATTAGAGGCTGAAGGTTTTCGTTCAGCAATTATTAAAGGGATTTCGGCTTCAATAGAAAAGACACGTGAATTACAACAATAAAAAAAAGAACTCCTGCTTATTCGGTAGGAGTTTTACTTTTATAGACCAATAGGAGGACTTTTATGAAAACGTTAGGCTACTTTAATACACCAGTTAACGCAACCTATCAACTAGTTGTTGATGATGTGCATACACTTTATATCGAAGAATGTGGTAATCCTGATGGGCAGCCGGTGTTATTTTTACATGGTGGACCAGGGGGTGCGATTAGTGAAACCTCGAGACGATTTTTTGACCCTGCATATTATCGCATCATATTATTTGATCAAAGGGGCAGTGGTAAAAGTACACCTTTTTTAAGTTTGAAAAACAATACGATTTTATACAGTGTTCGAGACATTGAAAAAATTCGCGAATATCTAGACATTGACTCTTGGTTTGTCTTCGGAGGCAGCTATGGTTCTACACTGGCTTTAGCGTATGCAATCGACTATCCACAAAGAGTGAAGCATTTAATTTTACGAGGAATTTTCTTGGGCCGTCAAGAAGATGTGGATTGGCTATTCCAGTTTGGAGCGAGTGAGTTTTATCCAGAAGAGTTCTCACAGTTTAAGCAACACGTGCCGGTCAATCAACAAGATGATTTAGTTGCAGCCTATTATGATTTGATGACCTCAGGGGATCAAATAAAGCGGCAAGCAGCCTGTAAAGCATGGAGTGATTGGGAAGGGGGGATTGTGACAATGGTTAAACCAGCCATTAAAAACAATCAGATTGAGCCGTCCGATTTATCACTTGGTTTATTAGAGGCGCATTATTTTGCTAATCAAATGTTTTGGAAAGAAGATAACTATATTTTAAACCGCGTGAAACGCTTAGAGAAAATCCCAATGGCGATTTTCCACGGTCGCTACGATGTCGATTGTCGCGTGAGTGGAGCCTATGATCTAAAACAAGCCTGTTCACATGCAGACTTATCGATTGTTGAATTAGCCGCTCATTCACCAAATGAAGGACCATTATTCGAAGCTTTAGTCACATATATGGATGAATTAAAAGAAGAAGTGTCAAGTTAGCAAAGCGTCACAGAAGATATTTAAGGACAATATGATAAAAAGAAAGCTCATCTCGCATAAGGCAAGATGAGCTTTTGTTTAGACGTAATTGTAAATACTGATGAACATAAAAAATGCACCGCCGATAACGAACAAATGCCAGATGACATGCATCCATTTATTAGCTTTCATACGGTAGAAGATGGTGCCTAATGAATACACAATCCCGCCGAATGCCAGTAAGAAAAGACCATTGATTTCAATGTTATGGTAAAGCGGGTAGATGATAATCACACCTAACCAGCCCAGCCCTAAATACATGTAAGTACTCAGTTTAGGGTATTTGTCTGTAGCAACTACTTCGAAAACGATGCCTGCGATAGCCAGACTCCAAATCAAAGCCAGTAATAAATATCCAAGTGTTCCTCCAATTGAAATCATCAGATAAGGTGTATAAGTTCCAGCAATTAAGAGGTAAATTGAACCGTGATCTAGTTTTTGAAAGATTGCTTTATATTTGCTAAAACTAAAGCTGTGGTATAAGGTTGAATTTAAGAAAAGGGTAAAAAGACTAACGCCGTAGATGATGTAGGCTGTAATAGCGATGGGCGAAGAAACTTCAAAGCCTTTCATGACCAATAACACAATAGCGACGATGCTTAAAATCGCTGCTACACCATGGGTAATTGCATTGAACACTTCTGCTGTAATTTCTTGCTTCTTAGATATAGAATTTGTTTGAGTCATATCATCATTCCCTTTTGTATTAATACTATTATTGTACAACAATTAAAAATAAATGATAGTTTTTTTACTTTGCAATTCGATTACTTGTTAGTGAGTTGTCATAGTTTTATCATCGTTATATAGGAAAAAGAGTGATATAATAACAAGAGCAAAATTCGCAGAAATGAGGAAGTTTAAATGACAGATTCTAGATCGCAATTACCGAGGAAACGATCGTTTTTAGCTGGTTGTTTGAGTCATCTTGTCTTTTCAGTACTAGTCATTGGGCTATTAGTGGGTGGAGGCTATGTTTATTTGCAAAATTACTTACAACAGTACATTGGTGAAATCCCTACTGGCACTGTTACACAAGTCGATACTAGCCAAAAACAATCAATCAAGGTGGCTGTTAATCGAGAGACAACCAATTTGATGTTAAGTCGTTTTATTGGTCAAACTCCAGAAATTGACTTTTCAATTAAATGGGAAGAAGATTACTTATTAGGTGAAACTACGGTTCATTATAACGGTATGAATTTACCGGTGGAAATTAAGGCTGATTTAATCGTCGCCGAAGGCGGTTTTTTCCAAATTGTCATCGATTCAGTAAAGTTAGCCGAGATTCCTTTGCCTTCTGAAACGGCATATGAATTAGTGGCTAGTCAGCTGGTCCTACCTGAGTGGCTCATTTTTAATAATGATCAGCCGGTAATTGATGTTGATTTGAATCGAATTCCAATTGAACAAAGTAATATTCTATTAACTGCAGCAAAGGCTGACTTGGCTAATGATGAGATTACGCTAGAAGTTCATTATGATGCGGAAAATTTTGATTTATTGAGTAGCCTGCAATTTGGGCAATAGATGAGGGAGGTTGACTGAGTGAAACCAACATTTTATGAGTATATCCGACGCTATGTCGATCATGATGCTAAAGATCCAATGAGTCGTTTGGCTAATGCTATCCACAAGGATATCGCTTTTCCAAAACAGAGTAAAAGCTTTGATGAGGTATCAACTTATTTGGAGCAAAGTATCGAATATACGAAACTCTTGGTTATTTTTGACGAAGCATGGCATAATTATACATATGAGTAATAGATAAAATATATTCTGGAAGGAAGTAGATTATAAATGAGTACACATATTAACGCAGAACAAGGTGCAATTGCTAAAACGGTTTTATTTCCTGGAGATCCATTACGTGCCAAATATATCGCAGAAACATTCTTAGAAGATGTGACACAATATAATACAGTTCGCAACATGTTTGGATTCACAGGTACCTATAAAGGCGTTCCAATCTCAGTTCAGGGGTCAGGTATGGGAATACCTTCGGCAATGATTTATGCTGAAGAATTATATCAATTCTATAATGTTGAAACCATTATACGTGTCGGAACAGCAGGCGCTTTAAAAGAAGAGGTAAAAGTACGTGATATTGTTTTTGGTTTAGGAGCGACCACTGATTCAAGCGTGTTAAGAAATATTTTTGCAGGTGAAGTATCTTTTTCTGCAATTGCTAGCTTTAATGTGCTAGATACTGCTTACCACATTGCCAAAGACCATGATAAAGCAGCGATTCACGTAGGTAACATTCTTTCAAGTGACCGTTTCTACAATGAAGAGATGGATAAAGCGAAATTAGCTCGTTATGGTATCTTAGCTGTTGAAATGGAAGCAGCAGGTCTCTATTCAGTTGCAGCGAAACATAACCGCCAAGCGCTTGCTATGTGTACAATTAGTGATCATATTCTCACAGGCGAAGAAACAACCGCTGAAGAAAGACAAACAAGCTTTACTGATATGATGATTGTTGCACTAGAAACAGCGGTAGCATTAGAACAATAAAATTAATCGCTAGAGTCAAATCAGTCAGGAGATGAGTAGATGCATAAGATAAACGCTCGAAACAATCAGAAGAAAAATGTGATTATTTCCATAATCACTTTTATAGTTCTAATGACCGGCTCAGTCGTGACTCGGCCAGCTTATCACGCCCAGTTCGATTGGTTATTTGATCAAGAAAGTTTAATTACTGAAGAAAACCGCATAACTGATGAAGATCTTAAAGCTCTTGAAGATGTTTATAATTCAATTCAAGTGAACTACGTTGAAGAAGTCGATAAAATAGATTTATTAACCGGGGCTTTAAAAGGAATGGTGGATGCCATTGGTGATCCATATTCTGAGTATTTAAACGCAGAAGAATCCACTTCATTTGAAGAAGATTTTCAGGATTCCTTCGAAGGAATTGGCGTTCAGTTCATGATGGAAAACGGTCGTGTAACTGTCATTTCGCCGATTGATGGCACTCCAGCAGGAGAAGCTGGACTCTTACCAAATGATATCATTCTGGAAGCAGATGACGTCGAATTAAGCGATATGAATACAAACGAAGTCGTTAAATTAATCCGTGGGCCTAAGGGTTCCGATGTAAAGTTACTGATTCAAAGAAATAACTCAACATTTGACGTCGTTCTTACTCGCGATACGATTCCTAATATTACTGTAACAGGAGAAATCGATGCCAGCCAAGCGAGTATTGGTCATGTTAAAATATCACAATTTGCTGACAATACGTATAATGAATTAGTGGATGTGGTGCATGACTTACGTAGTCAAGGTGCAACAAGTCTGATCGTTGACTTGAGAATGAACCCGGGTGGCTTGTTAGATTCTGCCTTAGATATCGGGAATATGTTCTTAGAAGATGGCGATATGATTATGCAAATTAGCGAAAAAAACTCTGATGAAAATGCAGAGTTTGTAGCTAATGAGCGCGCCTATGGTTCTTTCAAAATAACCGAGCCGTATACAGTGTTAATCGACGAAGGAAGCGCAAGTGCTAGTGAAATACTAGCAGCTGCTGTTCAAGAGAATACTGATTCGAAATTAATTGGTCAAACAAGTTTTGGTAAAGGAACTGTTCAAACAATTTTAAATCAAAGTGAGATAGGTGAGTTAAAATTAACTTCTGCCAAATGGTTAACCCCTTCTGGAAATTGGATTCATGATGTTGGTATTGAACCGGATATTCTTGTAGAAGATTCCCCAGTTGCTTCATCACTATTGATGAATTCTAACGAAACACTTGAAGTGGGAGTTAGTAATGAGTTTGTTGAAAGTTTATCATTAATGTTAAATGCTTTAGGTTATGAAGTTTCCTCAGAAAGTTATTTTGATGAAACAGTTGAAGAGGCAGTTAAAGCCTTTCAAACTGACAATGAACTTGAAGCAGATGGAAAAGTCACGGGGGATACTGCTCATACTTTAAACCGATTAATCCGTGAACACTTAAAAGAAAATGATCCACAATATGATGCGGCTATTGAACTATTACTAGAGGCCACGAATGATTAATTTTCTCAAAACAGTCATTATTGAAACGGTCAATGTCGTTTTTGCAGTCTTATTTGCTGTGATTATTTTTCTAGTGATGCGTGCTTTTGTGGTTCAACCATTTCAAGTAGAAGGTACATCCATGAATAACACTCTAGAAAATGGTCAACAGATGTTGATGTTCAAGATGACTGAATTGGAGCGTTTTGACATTGTCGTATTCCCTGATCCCAGAGGTTCACAGGATTCTTATGTAAAACGTATTATTGGTCTACCGGGGGATACGTTATATTATGAAGAGGATCAATTGATTTTAAATAATCAAATCGTAGATGAACCTTACCTAGAACCTTTAAAAGAGGCTAGTCAAGAGAATTTCACCCAAAATTTTAATCTTTGGGACAATTTAGGAGTGACAAGTGTTCCGGAAGGTTATTACTTCGTATTAGGTGATAATCGACCTTATTCTGGAGATAGTCGTCAGTTCGGTTTTGTTCCAATTGACTCTGTGATTGGAGAAGCAAATTTTGTCTATTTTCCCTTTAATGAATTTGGACTTTTACCATCCTATACATTAAATGATGTCGGTCAATTAGTAACAGATTAGATGCATACAAACAGATAATATTATGAAGCAATACGCTTATTTTTTTAATCACGCTGAAGATTTTCCTGACTAAACAGTTATTATGAGGTTAAGCCTCCATTATAACTGTTTAAACAAGAGGATAATTTGAGGCTGTGAAGTAAAAATAAGCGTGTTTTATTTATCAAGGATCATTTTAAGCGCTAAAATCGCACTAATCATTTTTACAAATTGAAAAATCTGTTATAATAACGAAGAATTGATTTCATGGCGTGCTTAAATAAAGTACAACTATAGATTATATCCATTCCATACTAAAAGGAGATGAAAACATGAAGAACATACAGTGGTTTCCTGGCCATATGGCTAAAGCGCGACGAGAAGCGACAGAAAAACTAAATTTAGTCGATGTTGTTATTGAGCTTGTTGATGCAAGACTTCCTGAATCTAGTCGAAATCCAATGATTCAAGAAATTATTGGTCAAAAACCAAGTGTTATTGTGTTAAACAAAGCGGATATCGCTGATCATAAAGTAACTAATGCTTGGTTAGAACATTACCGTTCTCAGAATCTTTCGGCCTTAGCAATTGATGCTCAACATCAAAAAGGCTTGAAAGCTCTAGAACAAGAATGTAAAAAAATTATGGCGCCTTATTTCGAAAAACAGAAAACAAAAGGTGTTAAACCTCGTCCGATTCGTTTGATGATCTTAGGGATTCCTAACGTAGGTAAGTCGACGTTAATTAACCGTTTTGTTGGTAAAAACCAAGCCCAAACGGGTAATAAACCTGGGGTAACTAAAGCGCAGAGATGGTTAAAAATGGGGCGTGAATTTGAACTGTTAGACACACCAGGAATATTATGGCCTAAGTTTGAAGACCCAGCAGTAGGGCAAAGATTGGCGATTAGTGGCGCGATTAAAGACTCGCTTCTTCATATGGACGACTTAGCGTTGAATTTAATTGCTATTCTAAGAGAGCGTTATCCTGAGGTTTTAAAGAAACAATTTCATATAAATGATGAATTATTACAAGATTCAACGAACGTAGAGTTGCTTCTGGCGATCACTAAATCAATAGGTTTAAAAGAAGATTATGATGAAGCCAGTCAACGTTTGATTCATCAATATCGTCAGAATAAATTAGGGAATATTAGTTTAGATATTCCAATAGAAAGTTTGGTTTAATGGATATTGAAACAAAGTTAACAGTTGCACAAATCAAGTCCAAACTTGACGTTATGAGTGAAGATAACCTTCAATTATTGGATAAATTAAAAGATGACCCACGTAAAAGTGTACATAAACTTGTCGAAAACAAAAAGAAACTCATCGAAAAAGGCAAGTTGTTATTAAAAGATCATGAAGAACGATTGTCTATTGAAAGAATGCTAAAAAAAAATCCAACGATTCAATATATAGCAGGAATTGATGAAGTAGGTCGTGGACCATTAGCGGGGCCAGTCGTGGCGGCTGCCGTTATCTTGCCAGAAGATTGTTCTCGTTTGATAGGGGTAAACGATTCGAAACAATTATCCTTTGCTAAACGTAAAGAATTTGATCAATTAATTCGTGAAGTTGCAGTAGAATATACGATTGCTGTCGTTGATAGCCAAGCGATTGACCGCTTGAATATATATGAAGCGACAAGGCATGCGATGTTAGAATCTGTTCGCCAATTAAATGTGACACCCGATTTTTTACTGTTAGATGCAATGAAAATAAATAGTGAGGTTGCTCAGAAAAGCATCATCAAGGGAGACCAAAAATCCTTATCGATTGCAGCCGCGAGTATTATCGCTAAGGTTTATCGTGATGAAATGATGATGGCTTATGCGCAGATGTATCCTGAATTTGGTTTCGATAAGCATATGGGGTATGGAACAAAACAACACTTAGAAGCCTTAAAAACTTATGGTTTTACGCCCATTCATCGTCAATCTTTTTCACCAGTTACGAATACATTAAAAGAATATAAATAAAATTTCTTAAACAGTTGGTTAAATGCCAATTGTTTTTTTTTGTATTTTTTCAAAATAAAAAGCATTTTCTGGCTTAAAATGTGTATTTATATAAAAGGAGGTTTTTATATGAATACATTTATGAATCCCAAGATGACTTGGAAAGAAAGTATTATATTTTTACAATCACAAAGTTGCTCTTATCATTTTGTCTTTGAATATTTCAAATTAGGGGTTACGAAACATCTTACACAGGTTGAAATTGATGAACAAACGCTCCGGCTGCTACTTGAAGAACTCATCTCACAAGTGGAGGGTAGACGGATAAAACTACCAAACCTTAATCGATTATTGACTAACTATGACAATTCTTTAATGATGACCAAAACATTATCTAAGCAATCATTTATGATTGGTGATTCAATCTATCCTCATAATTGGCTACAACTGCCTCAACCACCTATACTAGTATTTTATGAAGGAGAGCTTGCTTGTTTAACTAAACCTACAATATCTGTTATTGGTACAAGGGCTATGAGCGCGTATGGAAGAGAAATCGTGACACAATTAGTCAGTGAATTTGTCACAAATAATTGGATTAGCGTTTCAGGTATGGCTAAAGGCGTCGATACTGCCGTTCACCTAACGGCATGTCAATTAAAGAAGGGCTCTAGTATTGGTATTCTTGCTAACGGCTTTCAATATGTTTATCCTTACGAGAATATGAGTTTGCAAGCCGAAATGTCTATGAATCACTTACTACTGAGTGAATACTTACCAAATGTGAAGGCGCGCCCTCATCACTTTGTTATGCGGAATCGATTGATCGCTGGTTTAAGTTTGGCGACGATTGTGATCGAAGCTGCTAAAAAAAGTGGGAGTTTAATCACCGCAAACTACGCTTTGCAATGCAATCGAGAAGTATTCGTATTACCTGGACGCATTAATGACCCCCAAGCATACGGCTGTAATTCTTTAATTCATCATGGAGCAATTCCCATCGTTTCTATAGAGGAATGTGTAGAAGAACTAGCCAATCTTTTTATCAAATTGGTGTAAATTGACGCTTTATATAGTAGGTAAAAATATCTTATGTTTGACAGATGCAAAACTTTAGCATAAGATTGTAACGATTTTAACTAACGAAATCTGATAGATAATATATAACGAAGACCACATGAAAGGACGTAGAATGATTATATGGCATATAAATATTTAGTTATCGTCGAATCACCTACAAAAGCTAAAACCATTGATAAATATTTAGGTAGAAATTATAAAGTAGTCGCTAGTAAGGGACACTTACGAGATTTACCCAAAAGTAAAATGGGTGTTGATATTGAAAACAGTTTCGAACCTCATTACATCAGTATTAGAGGTCGAGGCGATACAATTAAAGAATTAAGAAAATTAGCGAAAAAAGCAGAAAAAGTTTTTCTCGCAGCTGACCCGGACCGTGAAGGGGAAGCGATTGCTTGGCATTTAGGGTTCTTATTAAACTTAGACCCAGATGCTGAAAATCGTGTTGTATTTAATGAAATTACTAAAGAATCAGTCAAAGAAGCATTTAAAACACCGCGAAAAATTGATAAAGATTTAGTTGATGCTCAACAAGCTAGACGTATTTTAGACCGTATTGTGGGTTACTCAATTTCACCATTGTTATGGAAAAAAATAAAAAAAGGGCTAAGTGCTGGTCGCGTTCAATCAACGTCTTTAAAAATGATTATTGATCGCGAAAATGAAATTCGCAACTTTAAACCGGAAGAGTATTGGTCAATTCCTACAAAATTTAAAAAAGGTCGTTCTTCTTTTGAAGCTGCTTTTTATGGGATTGATGGGAAGAAAACAGAATTAAAAAACGAAGTTGATGTCAAAGCAGTGATGGCTCGTTTAGATCAAGAAAAAACGTTTGAAGTTGTTGATATTGAAGAAAAAGAAAGACGCAGAAAGCCACTTTCGCCGTTTACCACGAGTACATTGCAACAAGAAGCTTCGAATCGTCTGAATTTCCGAACCAGTAAAACCATGATGGTCGCTCAACAATTATACGAAGGAATTGCCATTGGTCGTAATACAATTGGTTTAATCACTTATATGCGTACTGACTCAACACGAATTGCACCTAGTGCAAAAAATGCAGCCGCTGATTTTATAGAGACAGAATATGGGAAAGAGTATTTAGGAGCGGGGCGTAAGATTGTTAATACTGCTGGTGCTCAAGATGCACATGAGGCTATTCGTCCATCTAATGCGAGTATGACACCTGAAAGTATAAAAGATTCACTTTCACGTGATCAATTCCGTTTATATGCCTTGATTTGGGCTCGTTTTATGGCTAGCCAAATGTCAGATGCGATATTCGATACGATTCGTGCTGACATTAATCAAAATGATGTCATGTTTCGAGCCAATGGTTCTCGAATTAAATTTGATGGTTTCTTAAAAGTTTATCCAAACAACAGCTCGAAAGATAATTATCTACCAGCTCTTGCAGTTGGAGACGCAGTAAATGCTACTGAAATTGAACCGACTCAACACTTTACACAGCCACCTGCTCGATATAATGAAGCAAGTCTAGTGAAAGTATTAGAAGAAAAAGGGATTGGACGCCCATCAACTTATTCACCAACAATTGAAACCCTACGACGTCGCTATTATGTGAAGCTAGTAGCTAAGCGATTTGAACCGACTGATTTAGGTGAAATCGTCAATGAAGTGATGAATGAATTTTTCCCTCAGATTGTAAATACAGATTTTACTGCTGGAATGGAAATGAATCTTGACGAAATTGAAGAAGGTAAACGTGAATGGGTGGCTGTTCTTGAACAATTCTATAGTACTTTTGGTGAAGATTTAGAAAAAGCCGAAAAAGATATGGAAAAAATTGAAATTAAAGATGAACCTGCTGGCTTTGACTGTCCAGAATGTGGCAACGCGATGGTTATTAAAATTGGTCGGTATGGAAAATTCTATGCATGTAGTAATTTCCCAGAGTGTCGTCATACAGAAGCAATTGTTCATAAAATTGGTGTGACATGTCCAACATGTAAACAAGGCGATGTTATTGAACGTAAGTCTAAGAAAAATCGTCTGTTCTACGGATGTAATCGATACCCAGAATGTGAGTTTGTTTCTTGGGATAAACCAGTTGCACGTGATTGTCCTAAGTGTGAACACTACTTAATTGAAAAAGTGTCACGTAAAGGAAAGCAAGTCAAATGTAGTAACTGTGATTACGAAGAAGCTCTTGAAAGTTAATCTATAATTCACATTAAAGCGGTAAAATAAGACCTTAGTTCAATGAAACTGAGGTCTTATTCTGTTATGCTATAATAGCGATTATTGGGAGGGATTTTGTGGACGCTAAAGTGTCAGCTTTTATCCGTTATTTATTGAACGAAAGACGTTATTCTGATTTAACCATCCAAGCTTATCAGCGAGATTTAAACGAATTTGAAGGTTTTTTACTAAGTTCTGGTGGCGTGTCTTTTAATGAGATTGCTTACCAAGATGTTCGGTTATATTTAGCTTTTTTAACAGAGAAAGAATTGTCTCGAACGACAATCGCTCGAAAGCTATCCACTTTACGCTCTTTTTTTAAGTATGCAGTGCAACAACAGTGGACGGAAATTAATCCGATGGAGTTAATTCAATACAATTCAAAGAAACAACGTTTGCCTGATTTTTTCTATGAAAGCGAAATAAATTCAATTATTGAAGCAGCCAAACGCGACGATCATCCATCAGCTACACGTAACGTTGCAATACTAGAATTGCTTTATGCAACTGGGATGCGTGTTAGTGAATGCTGTCAGCTAAAAGTATCGCAAGTTGATTTCAATATACAAATGATGCGTGTTATTGGAAAAGGTAATAAAGAACGCATTATACCCGTTGGTGATCAAGCAATCGCAGCAGTATTAGATTACCAAAAAAATTTACGTGATCAATTAATCGCTAACATACCAAATTCACCTTATCGGGACTTCCTTTTTCTGTCTGATAAGGGAAAACCTTTAACCGCTGCGCAAGTGAGAACAATTCTTAATCGAATTGTCGACCAGCACGGATTAAACTTAAAGATACACCCTCATAAATTAAGGCATACTTTTGCGACCCATTTGTTAAATAATGGGGCGGACATGCGGAGTGTGCAAGAATTATTAGGACATGTGGATTTGAGTTCAACACAAATCTATACTCATGTGACTAAAGATAAGTTAAGACAAACTTACTTACAGGTTCATCCTAGAGCTAAAAGACAAACAAAAACTGAGGAGGATTAATTTATGACAACAATATGTGCAGTAAAAAAAGATAATCAACTAGCAATGGCTGGTGACGGACAAATCACGATGGGCGAATCTGTCATTATGAAAGGCAGCGCACGTAAATTAAGACGTATTTATAATAATCAAGTCGTTGTTGGTTTCGCTGGCGGAGTGGCAGATGCGATTACATTATCAGAAATGTTTGAAGAAAAACTACAGACTCATCAAGGTCAATTGACTCGTGCAGCTGTGGAAGTAGCTAAACAGTGGAGAACAGACCGTTCTTTACAAAAGCTGGAAGCATTACTGATTGTTATGAACCATGAGACAATTTTATTAGTAAGCGGAACGGGTGAAGTGATTGAGCCTGACGATGGGATATTAACAATTGGATCAGGTGGCAATTATGCTCTGGCAGCTGGTAGAGCAATGCTTAGAAATGCTGAGACTTTATCTGCACGTGACATTGCGGAACAATCGTTAAAAATAGCTAGTGAAATTGACGTCTTTACAAATGACCAAATTATTGTCGAAGAAATAACTAAAAGTTAACGTTTGATAAGGGACAAACATATTAATGTTTAACTAATAAACAATAAATTATTAATCATTCAAGGAGTTGTTATGATGAAAGAATTAACACCACGTAAGGTAGTCGCTGAATTAGATAAATATATTATTGGACAAGATGATGCCAAACGAGCAATTGCCATTGCATTAAGAAACCGCTTAAGACGCTTACGTTTAGATGGCGATATGAAACAAGAAGTTAAACCAAAGAACTTACTAATGATTGGACCAACAGGTGTTGGTAAAACGGAAATTGCTAGACGTCTTGCTGATATTTCACAATCGCCTTTTGTTAAAGTAGAAGCAACAAAATATACAGAAGTCGGTTACGTCGGTCGAGATGTTGAATCGATGGTACGTGATTTAGTTGAAGATAGTATCCGATTAGTTAAAAAACAACAACATCTTGACGTTCACGATGAAGCCCAAGCAAAGGCAGTTGATCGCATTGCGAAAGCTTTACGTCCAGGACAAAAAGTTAAAAAAGAAGAGCCTACTAGCCAACCAGCTGGAATGGGGAACATTATGGATATGTTTAAGCAATTTACACCTCAAGCGGCCGACGTAGAAGAGGAAGAAGAAGAAATTGTTACAGATGAAGTGGCTTCTTCACGCCGTCAAATTCGCCAACAAATCCGAGAAGGTTTACTCGACAATCATGAAGTAACGGTTAAAATTGAAGAGAAAAAATTGCAATTAAACAACATGAATCCTGCGATGGAACAAATGATGGAAATGCAAGAAAGTCTAACAGCTATGCGTCCGAAAAAGAAAATCGAGCGGACACTAACTGTAAAAGAAGCAGTAGAATTGCTGACAGAAGAAGAAGCAGATCGTTTAGTTAACCAAGAAGATATTAATCAAAAAGCTCTTAAGTTAGCAGAAGAAAGCGGGATTATTTTCATTGATGAGATGGATAAAATCGCTACTAAAAATCAAAATGCTGGAGAAGTGAGTCGTCAAGGCGTTCAGCGAGATATTTTACCGATTGTTGAAGGGAGTCAAATTCAAACGAAGTATGGTGTCATTGCAACGGATCACATCTTGTTTATTGGTAGTGGTGCCTTCCATATGTCTAAACCATCTGATTTAATTCCTGAATTACAGGGGCGTTTCCCAATTCGTGTAAACCTTAATGACTTAACAAGAGACGATTTTGTTCGCATTCTGATTGAACCTAAGAATGCCTTAGTTAAACAATACCAAGCTTTATTAGCGACTGAAGGCGTCGAAGTCGACTTTACTGAAGAAGCGATTGCCAAGATGGCTGAATATGCGGTACACTTAAATGAGAATACAGATAATATTGGTGCACGTCGTCTTCATACAATTCTAGAAACTTTATTAGAAGAATTACTCTTTGAATCTGCCGAGATGCAAATGGGGCATATTGATATTACGGAACAATATGTTGAGCAGAAATTAGAAAAAATTGTTGAAAACAGAGACTTGAGCCACTATATTCTATAATATAGGAGTGTGATTGCGATGATTACTTTATCAAACGATGCATTAACTATTACTATTAATGAATTAGGTGCGGAATTAACTTCTGTCATCGATAATAAAACTGGTTATGAATTTCTGTGGCAAGGTGATTCGAATTTTTGGAATCGTCAAGCACCTGTTTTATTCCCGAATATTGGTGTATTTAAAGATGATACGTATCAATATCAAGAAAAAGACTATACTTTAGGACGTCATGGCTTTGCTCGCGATAAAAATTTCGTTGCACAGAATGTTACAGCAAATTCTGCGAGTTTTTATATTAAAAGTGATGAAGAAACTTTGGCACATTATCCATTTGAATTCAGTTTCCAAATTACATATATTCTATTTACGAACCGAATCACAGTCACTTACGAAATACTGAACACATCTGCTGTTGATAAAATGTATTATAACGTCGGTGGGCATCCTGGATTCAATGTTAGCCATACCAACACTAAAACTGGTAGGCCTGAATTTGATGATATTAGTTTTCATTTTGAACCAAGTGGCCAATATTTACATATCCCCTTTTATGAAGGTGGCTTAACTGAGCGAAAGAAAGCTAAATATACACTAGTCGATAATATTCCTTTATTACATCGATCATTCAAGAAAGATGCCTTAGTTTACCAAATAAGTGAACACACAGAGGCTGTACTGAATGACCCTAACAATGAGGTGCAAATTCGCTTAAAGCCCAATCGCATGAATTTCATGGGGATTTGGTCGCCTTATCCTGCTAAAGCAAGTTTTATTAGTTTAGAACCCTGGGCTGGTTTGTCAGATGACGTGTCTGCTACTGGTGATTTAACTGAAAAATATGGTGTGTTTGAATTATTACCAAATCAAATCATGACACATGACTACACGATGACCTTTAATAAAGGACCATTAGACTAAATGTTGTTTTAACTATATAATAATCTAGAAAATACAGCAGACTCTAAAAAATGAGTTTGCTGTATTTTCTAGATTATGACCATTTGATAAAAAAGATACTTCGAGCAAGCTCGAAGTATCTTAGACAATTTATTTTTTTGACTTGTTCAAACCAAAGCTCAAACGACTTTCCTCACCTTTGATAATTCGGTGAATATTCGTTCGATGGCGATACATCATGAATAGAGCAATCAATAAAAATCCAACGCCGTAGATTAACGACGATGATTTGATGAAGATGTAAATGGCGATAATTACATAACTTAACATCGCTGATAAACTGACCATACTCGTAATAAAAACTAATAAAACTAGTAAGCCCACTTGAACTAAAGCAATGTTAAACCAGAAACCTAGTAATACGCCAATTGAAGTAGCCACAACTTTTCCTCCACGGAAGCTAGCCCATAATGGGTATGCATGACCCAAGATAGAAGCTAGCCCAGTTAACATGATAGCCCAGTCCAAAGATGGGAAAAAGTGTTTAGTTAACAATATTGGTAGCCAACCTTTCAAAACATCCACCGCAATAACCAAAATTGCGGCAAGAGCTCCAAAGTTACGCCCAACGTTTGTACCCCCACTATTACCACTACCTAATTCACGTACGTCTATTTTATGTACGAATTTTGAATACCAGACACCAGAGGGAATTGAGCCGGCTAAATAAGCCAGGAAAATAAACAGTATTGGCATCCAAATAGTTACGTTTTGTTCCATAATAAACCTCCCTTTGACTTTTCTATTTTACCACGAAAAATATCGAATACAATAAACATTTACTCTAAAAGTGTGAGTGTAAGCCAAACAAGCGTTCTTATTGGTGGGATTTATGGTATACTTAATAGTGGTGTGCTTTTCAATAGCTGTAAAGCGTTGGATTATTGCAATTCTGAATGTAAATCTGATATGATAGCACAGTTGAAAGTTTGAGAAGTTAAAGAGGTGAGTACATGACTCAAGAAAAAGTATCGTTAACAAATTATAATGATGATGCCATACAAATTTTAGAAGGTTTGGATGCCGTAAGAAAGCGTCCAGGAATGTACATTGGTTCAACTGACCAAAAAGGTTTACATCATCTAGTTTATGAAATTGTTGACAACTCAGTCGATGAAGCCTTATCTGGTTTCGCTTCTGAAATTAAAGTTGAGATATTAAAAGATGGTAGTGTCCGTGTAACCGATAATGGGAGAGGGATGCCTACGGGGAAACACTCAAGTGGCGTACCTAGTATCCAAGTTATTTTTACCGTACTTCATGCAGGTGGTAAGTTTGGTCAAGGTGGTTATAAATCAGCTGGTGGACTCCATGGTGTGGGGGCAAGCGTGGTTAATGCGTTATCTAGTTGGTTAGAAGTCAATGTTATTCGAGATGGTAATCTCTATACCATGCACTTTGAAAACGGAGGGCATCCGGTAGGTAAATTAACTAAAAGTAAATACAAAAATAAAACGGCTCATGGGACTAGCGTACACTTCATGCCAGATGAGACGATCTTTGGTAATGCTACAATTAATTATGACATCATCGCTGAAAGATTAAGAGAATCTGCCTTCCTTCTAAAGGGCTTAAACATTAAATTAATCGATGAGCGTGATGAACAAGAGAGTGAATTCCATTATGAGAATGGATTGAAGGATTTTATTCAGTATTTAAACGAAGAGAAAGATACATTAGGTGAAGTAGCTGCATTTTCAGGAGAAGTCGAGAATTTCGAAATCGATTTTGCCTTGCAATACAATGATGGTTATTCAGAAACAATTTTATCTTTTGCTAATAACGTAAGAACAACCGGTGGTGGGTCTCATGAGGTAGGTATGAAAACTGCTATCACAAAAGCGTTTAATGAGTATGGTCGCAAAGTGGGCTTATTGAAAGATAAAGATAAAAACTTAGAGGGTAGTGATGTTCGAGAAGGAGCATCGATGGTAATCTCATTAAGAATTCCAGAACAATACTTGCAGTTTGAAGGTCAGACGAAAAGTAAACTAGGAACACCTAAAGCAAGAAGTATTGTGGACAACTTTGTCTTTGAACATATGTCTGCTTATTTAAATGAGAATGGTAACTTTAGCCAAATGATTCTAAAAAAATCGATCAATGCCCGTGAAACGCGTGAAGCAGCAAGAAAAGCACGTGATGCAGCTCGTACAGGTGTGAAACGTCAACAACAAGAACGTTTAATTTCAGGAAAGCTAACTAAAGCACAATCGAAAGACGCGAGTAAAAACGAACTCTATTTAGTCGAGGGTAATTCTGCGGGTGGTTCTGCTAAACTTGGACGCGATCGTAAGTATCAAGCGATATTACCTTTACGTGGTAAAGTTATCAATACAGAAAAAGCATCAATGACTGACATTATGAAAAACGAAGAAATTAATACGATAATTTATACCATTGGTGGTGGTGTCGGGGCAGATTTCGATATTAGTAATATTAATTACGACAAAGTGATTATTATGACCGATGCCGATACCGATGGTGCCCATATCCAAGTCTTATTATTAACATTCTTCTATCGTTATATGAAACCTTTACTTGATGCTGGACATGTTTATTTAGCAATGCCTCCTTTATATAAAGTGTCTAAAGGCAAGGGTGCAAAAGAAGTCATAGAATATGCATGGACTGATGAGGAGTTACAAAGTGTCACCAACAAGGTCGGGAAGGGTTATATCTTACAACGATATAAAGGTTTAGGTGAAATGAACGCTGACCAACTATGGGATACAACTATGAATCCAGACAGTCGCATATTAATCAGAGTGACCATTGATGATGCCACACAAGCTGAACGTCGTTTAACGACTTTAATGGGAAATAAAGTGGAACCGCGTCGTAAATGGATTGAAAAAAACGTCCAATTTACAATGGAAATGGAAGATACTCTATTAAATGATAATGTACCTTCAAGCTCATCAGCCACAAAAGACTTTACAAACGATGAAGTGATTGAAGCTAATCCTAAAAGCAATCTATCAGGTGGTCAAAATAGTGCGAGTCCGGCTCAAACCAATGATGAGCAAAATCATTCATTTGATAAAGGAGTTGAGTGATAATGAATAATTTGCCAGGAATTCAAGAACTAGAATTTGCAGATGTAATTGGTGATCGTTTTGGTCGCTATTCGAAGTATATTATTCAAGATCGTGCGCTGCCAGACATTCGTGATGGTTTAAAGCCAGTTCAAAGGCGTATCCTTTTTGCCATGTACCAAGAGCGCAATACAGCCGATAATCCTTACCGTAAGTCAGCCAAAACGGTCGGTAACGTTATCGGTAATTATCACCCTCACGGGGATACCTCTGTTTATGACGCTATGGTCCGTATGTCGCAAGACTGGAAGTTACGTGAGCCACTCATTGATATGCACGGAAACAACGGTAGCATGGATGGGGATATGGCTGCTGCCATGCGTTATACTGAAGCACGAATGTCCAAATATGCCAATGAGTTATTGCGTGATATTGATAGTGAAACAATTGATTATGCGTTAAACTTTGATGATACATTAGAAGAACCGCTTGTTTTACCCTCACGTGTACCTAATTTATTAATTAATGGGTCGACCGGAATTTCATCCGGCTATGCAACTGAAATTCCTCCACATAACTTAGGTGAGGTCATCGATGCAGTGATCTATATGTTATCTCATAAGACATACACACTAGATACATTGATGAAGTTTATTCAAGCACCAGACTTTCCGACCGGAGGGATTATTCAAGGAGCTGATGGTATCCGTAAAGCTTACAGCAATGGTCAAGGGAAAATTTTGGTGCGTGCCAAAACTCATGTTGAAAAACTTAAGGGCAATAAAAGCCAAATTGTCGCTACTGAGTTGCCTTATGAAGTAAACAAAGCTAAATTGATTCAGAAGATGGATGATGTTCGTATACTGAAGAAAATTGAAGGGATTGATGATGTTAGGGATGAATCAGACCGTACGGGTTTGCGTGTGGTTATCGAATTGAAACGTGATGTCAATTCAGATAGCGTCTTAAACTATCTTTTAGTGAATACTGATTTACAAGTGAATTATCACTTAAATATGGTTGCTATCCATGACAGTCATCCCAAAATTGTCAATCTTCAACAAATATTAGAAGCCTACGTTTCTCACCAGCAAGACGTTATCACACGTCGTACGAATTTTAATTTAGCTGCTGATCAAAAACGCCAACATATTGTGGATGGTTTGATACGTGTGGTTTCTATTCTCGATGAGGTAATCGCGACGATTCGCGCAAGTGAAAATAAAGCGGATGCTAAGAGAAATCTTGTAACTACTTATGAATTTAGTGATACACAAGCCGAATCGATTGTTAACTTACAATTATACCGTTTAACTAATACGGACGTTGTATCACTTCAGAACGAACGTTTAGAGTTAAATGAGCGCATCCATATGTACCGTAACATCTTATCAAATAAAGAAACACTCAACAAAGTCTTGATTAATGAATTAAAAGATGTCAAAAAACGACTACAAACACCTCGTAAATCTCTGGTTGAAGCTGAAATTCAAGAAATTAGTGTTGAAACGACCTTGCTAATTCCAGAAGAAAAAGTGTATGTGTCTGTGACTAAAGAGGGCTATCTGAAACGTACTAGTCTGCGCTCCTTCTCTGCTTCAGATTCATTAGATCTCGGTAGTCGTGATCACGATTATCCATTATTTGTGCAAGAATTAAGCACACATGATGCAATTATCCTTGTAACGAATAAAGGGAATTATATTCACTTGCCGGTCCATGAAATGCCAGATATTCGATGGAAAGAAATCGGCATTCATTTATCCCAAAACTATCAATTAGCTAGCGGAGAACAAATTATCAGCGTCTTTTCATCAATCAAAGGCGGCGTGCAAACCCAATCGGCTACGCAAACACAAGATGAGTCTGATAATATTGTGTTAATCACTCGTAACGGACGTATTAAGCAAACGAGTTTGTCTTTATTCACGACTTACAGAAGTTACAAGTCGAGAACAGCAGTAGCAATGACAATGAAGGATGCTGATGATGAATTACTTGCAGCAATTAGGGCCAAACAGGGCAGTGAATACCAAGTGGTTCTGCTGACGGCTAAAAGTTATAGTTTACGTTATGACTTAGAAGAAGTGTCGCAAACTGGTCTGAAAACTCAAGGAGTCATCTCCATTAACTTGAAAGATGATGACAATGTCGCAGCAGGAATGTTGTTTGACCAATCAATGAATCGTCCACAAGCTTTAGTTTTAACACAAAGAGGACATTTAAAACGCTTTGATATTGATATTATTAATCAAGCGGGGCGTGGTAGTCGTGGAATCTTATTACTGAAAGAATTAAAAACGAATCCACATAGGATTTTAACAAGTATTCCGTTGTCGCATGGCAGTATTCCAGTCGTTCTTTACGGCGATACAGGTTATGTCTATGAATTTAATACAACGGACATCCCGTTAACTGAAAGGCTGGCGAATGGTTCGGCTATTTCTGAGATAGATCAATTAGGAAAAGTCCTAACGATGCATCCAGCACGTCTAAAAATGTTAGACGACAACTAAAAACAGATTGAGAACTGTGCCACAAACTATCTTGTTATAGTTTTATTGGTACAGTTTTTTTCTGTCTTAAAACAGATTGGAATAATTTAGCAAAAATGAGATTACTATAATAAAGCCTTTGTAAGCGTGTATAAGAAATTGATTAAAATGCAGAAAAATACAAAATTATGTAAAAAGCCTATTGCTTTGTTTGTGAATCATGATACAATAAGGGTGAAATGTTGAACAAGTCGTTTGTCATATTTTAATCGGAAAGTATAACAAGGAGGATTTATTATGAAACAGTGGCAAGGGTTTAAAGGAAAAAAATGGCAAGAACAAGTAGACGTGCGTGAGTTTATTCAAGCTAACTTTAAAGAATATACAGCGGGGGATGAATTTTTAGCAGGACCTACAGAAGCAACCGTAGAACTATGGGACGAAGTCATGGAATTAACTAAACAAGAACGCGACAACGGTGGCGTACTTGATATGGATAATAAGATTGTTTCGACAATTACTTCTCATGAAGCAGGTTACATCGATAAGGAGTTAGAAAAGATTGTTGGTTTCCAAACAGATAAACCATTAAAGCGTAGCTTCCAGCCATTCGGTGGGATTCGAGTGTCAGAAAACTCATTGGAAGCCTATGGTTACGAAGTTGATCCAGAAAACCATAAAATTTTTACTGAATATCGTAAAACACATAATCAAGGTGTCTTCGATGCTTATACACCAGACATGCGTTCTGCACGTAAATCGGGTGTCATTACTGGACTACCAGATGCTTATGGACGTGGACGTATTATCGGTGACTACCGCCGTGTTGCTTTATATGGGGTAGATTTCTTGATGGCTGAAAAACAAAAAGATTTCGACAATATTGGCTATGGTACGATGTCAGATGACATCATTCAATTGCGTGAAGAAGTTAGCGAACAATATCGTGCTCTGAAAGATCTTAAAAAACTAGGTCAAATCTATGGCTTTGATATTTCAGTCCCTGCCGAAAGTGCTCAAGAAGCTTTCCAATGGACGTATTTAGCATATTTAGCTGCCATTAAACAACAAAACGGTGCCGCAATGTCACTTGGCCGTGTCTCTACATTCTTAGATATCTATGTAGAACGTGATTTAGCCAACGGTACATTAACAGAAGTTGAAGCACAAGAATTAGTCGATCATTTCGTTATGAAATTACGCTTAGTTAAATTTGCCCGTACGCCAGACTATAATGACTTATTCTCAGGTGATCCAACTTGGGTAACTGAATCTATTGGGGGGATGGGTAATGACGGACGTTCATTAGTCACTAAAAGTTCATTCCGTTTCTTACACACACTTTCAAACTTAGGTCCAGCACCTGAACCAAACTTAACAATTCTATGGTCAACACGCTTACCAGAACCTTTCAAAAGATTTGCTGCTAAGATGTCAATCGTATCATCTGCTATCCAATATGAGAACGACGATATTATGCGTCCAACATATGGTGATGACTATGGGATCGCTTGTTGTGTGTCTGCAATGGAAATTGGTAAACAAATGCAATTCTTTGGCGCTCGTGCCAACGTTGCAAAAGCACTTCTTTATTCAATCAATGGTGGGGTAGATGAGAAGCTAAAAGCACAAATCGGACCGAAATACCAAGCAATTACGTCAGAGTATTTAGATTATGACGAGGTTATGGAAAGATTTGATGACATGTTAGAATGGTTAGCTGGCCTATACGTCAATACATTAAACATTATTCATTATATGCATGATAAGTATAGTTATGAAAGTATCGAAATGGCATTACATGATACAAAAATTAAACGTACAATGGCAACTGGTATTGCTGGTTTCTCAGTGACAATCGATTCATTATCTGCCATTAAACATACAAAAGTTAAAACGATTCGTGATGAAAATGGCCTAGTGGTTGATTATGAAATTGAGGGAGACTATCCTAAATATGGTAATAACGATGACCGTGCCGATCAAATAGGTATCGACTTACTTAAATCATTCATGACAAAAGTTAGAAAACATCCAACTTACCGTAATTCTATTCATACAACATCAATTTTAACAATTACTTCAAACGTGGTTTATGGTAAGAAAACAGGTAACACGCCAGATGGACGTCGTGCAGGAGCACCATTTGCACCAGGTGCCAACCCAATGCATGGTCGTGATACTCACGGCGCACTTGCTAGTTTAATGTCAGTAGCTAAAATGCCTTATGAATATTCAATGGATGGTATTTCAAATACCTTCTCAATCATTCCAAAAGCGTTAGGTAAAGAAGATGCTGTTCAACAAGAAAACTTATCAAGTATGTTAGATGGGTACGTTGCACAAGGGGGACACCACCTGAACGTTAACGTCTTTAATCGTGAAACTTTAATGGACGCAATGGAACATCCCGAGAATTACCCACAATTAACCATTCGTGTGTCTGGATATGCCGTTAACTTTATAAAATTAACACGAGAACAACAATTAGATGTAATTAACCGTACAATGCATAGTTCAATGTAAGGTCCTAATATTTCTTACAAGCTTGCTAGTTTTAGCTAGTAAGCTTGTCATTTTAGTGAAAGGAGCTGGCGGAATGACTGAAGTAGCTACGCCAATTATCGGCCATGTGCACTCGACCGAAAGTTTCGGTTCAGTAGATGGTCCAGGTATTCGATTTATAACATTTATGCAAGGTTGTCGTATGCGATGTGAGTTTTGCCATAATCCTGACACTTGGAATATGAAAGGCGGCCATCCATATACCCCTCAACAATTATTTGATGAAGCTATCCAATATCGAGCTTTTTGGGGTAGTAAAGGGGGCGTAACGATTAGTGGTGGGGAACCTTTACTACAAATCGATTTCTTGATTGAGTATTTTAAGATTTGTAAAGAAAATGGTATTCATACAACAATTGATACATGCGGGCAACCGTTCACTTTTAAAGAACCTTTTTTTGGACGCTTTCAAGAATTGCTTAAATATACTGATTTATTTTTATTTGATATTAAGCATATTGATACAGAAGGGCATCGCCGTTTAACTGGTCATCCTAATAATGGCATTCTGGATATGTCTCGTTATCTTTCTGATATCAATCATCCAGTCTGGATTCGTCATGTCTTAGTCCCAGAACGCACAGATTATGACGAGTTTCTTTTACGTTTAGGTGACTATGTGGCAAGTTTAGATAATGTATTAAAATTCGAGATTTTACCTTATCATAAGATGGGGGTTTATAAATACGAAGCGATGGGGATTAAATACCGCTTAGAAGGAATTGATCCGCCAACACCTGAAAGAGTAGAAAATGCTCGCCGTTTATTGAGAACAGACGATTACAAAAACTACCTAAATTATTAAACTACATTTGCTAGTTAATAAAAATCAAAGCTCTTTAAAAGAGGGCTTTGATTTTTTTATTTTTGAACAGATAGTTTATCTACTAAAGTACGCAAATGTATCAGATTTAATTCATTTTTTTGTAAACTAGTGGTAAACTATTAGAGTAAGCATAACTAAGGAGGATTATACTTTTATGACGAAATATTTAGTGTTTGGACACAAAAATCCTGATACAGATACGATAGCTTCAGCAATCGCAATGAGCTATTTTCTTGAGAAACAAGGGCAAGAGGCTGAGCCAGTTGCTTTAGGTGAAATAAATGAAGAAACTGCCTTTGCGTTAAATCATTTTAATGTGTCGGTTCCACGAATTGTAACAACTGTTGCAAATGAAGTGAAAAACGTAGCATTAGTTGACCATAATGAGCCAATTCAATCGGTTGATGATTTAAAAGAGGTATCTATTGATTACGTTGTGGACCACCACAGAATCAATGCCTTTGAGACTGCGCATCCATTATATTACCGTGCAGAACCGATTGGATCTACTGCAACGATTCTTTATAAAATGTTTGTAGAACATGATTACGATATCCCTAAATCAATTGCAGGATTAATGTTATCCGCGATTATTTCTGATACTTTATTATTTAAATCACCTACAACCACAAACCAAGACGAAAATGCTGCTCATGAATTAGCAAAAATCGCTGATGTCAACTTAGAGGTATATGGCATGGACTTATTAAAATCTGGAACTAATTTAGATAGTAAATCTGAGACAGAATTATTAAATTCAGACGCCAAAAACTTTGATATGAATGGTAAACAAGTGCGTATTGGTCAAGTGAACGTTGTAGATTTCTCAGATGTATTATCACGTAAAGACGCTTTATTAGAGCAAATGAAAGCAGAATTTGATGCAGCGAGCACTTTAGATTTATCTGTTTTAATTGTGACAGATATTCTTGAAAGCAATTCAATCGGTTTTGTAGTCGGGAACGACTTCACAGCAGTTGAAAAAGCGTTTAAAACGCCTGTTGTTGAAAGCCAACTGAATTTACCGGGAGTAGTTTCTCGTAAGAAACAAGTTGTCCCTCAATTAACAGATAGTTTTACAGTTAAAAGCATAAAAAACGGAGTCTAGCCATTGCTAACTCCGTTTTTTTTTGCTTTATTTACCCATTAAAAACAAGCTTTTCATTTAATGGTTAATCTTCGATAGCCATTGCTGAAATTTTGCTTTCTACTGGGGTTACATAGAGGGTTTGTTGTCCTTCATAAATTACAAAACCAGGTTTTGCCCCATTAGGTTTATGTAGTTGTTTCACTTGAACGGTATCTACTGGCACATTGGCAGACTGTTGAAATTTTGAAAAATAGGCGGCAATTTCAGCAGCTTCCTGCATTGTCTGCTCACTAGGCTTATCAGACTCCACGATGACATGGGCTCCAGGAATATCCTTAGTATGGAACCACCAGTGATTTTTAGCTGCCTTACGCAGGCTTAATTCATCGTTTTGTTGATTATTACGCCCAACATAGATGATGATACCATCACTTGAGCGATAACGTCGCGGTTTAGATTTTGATTTAGCCCGTTTTTTCACTGAACCTTTTCTTTGACTGACATAACCTTCATCTGTTAGTTCTTGTTTGATCATTTCAATGTCTTCTAAATCTGCCTGAGATAATTGAACAAGGACTCCCTCTAGATAATCATTCTCTTCTAAAGCCAGTGTTTCTTGTTGATCAATATATTTTAGCGAATCACGGTATTTAGTATATTTCTTAAAATATTGCTGGCTATTTTCGATAGGTGTTTTCCTAGGGTCCAATTCAACCGTCAACAATTGGTTTTCATCATAATAATTTTCTAAGTGTGCTTCACTTATTCCTTTTTGAAGTTGATATGCGTAAGCGTTTAGTAACTCACCTTTTATACGATAATTATCTGCCGCTCCAGCAATAGCTCTTTCTTTTGCAAGTTTTGTTAATTTACTATTGTTTCGATCAATGATGTGTTTTATTTTTTGGATCATATCACCAGATAATTGTTTCACTCGATCCAAATGGACCTTCTGTTGGAAGAATAACTCTAGTAAATCTGACAATAAAGACACCGATTGACGTTTCCCCTGTAAATTTGGTAAATCAAAAGCATAGAATTTTAAATTCTCTTTACTTTCAAAAAGGGTAGGCTTTGGGGCTTTTAACTGTTCAAGAATAAAGTGAATAGCAGCAAGTGGTGTGTGACTTTCATTAACAATTAAATCTTGGATTGTTTCAGCAACCATCTTGCTTAAGCCTTGAATCACACGGTGGCCTTGACCAGTGGTCAACTCCTCGGCATGAGTCTCTACCCATTCACTCAAGTCAGCAGAATTCATTTCGAGAATATTTTGTTGATTAGGATTCTTTGGTGGGCGAATGTAAGCTGCACCTGGTTGAAGTGAGCGATAACTATTAAATGCAGGTGACACATGCTTAATACAATCGATAATCGTTTGTGTTTTAGTATTTACTAAAATAATATTACTGTGGCGGCCCATTAACTCAAAAATTAATAAATAAGTTTGTAAATCACCTAGTTCATCACGACCACTTAGCTCAAATTCAATGATTCGATCATTTTCTATTTGTCGAATGTCTAATATACTTGCATTTTCTAAATGTTTTCTAAGTAACATACAAAACATTGGCGCATGACTTGGATTACTCGGGCGTTCCTCTGTTAACAAAAGACGATAATAAGTAGGGTGAATTGAAGCAGATAAACGTTGGTTCTTTCTATTGGCACGAATGACAAATTGTAACTCTTGTTCGAATGGTTGATATATTTTATGAACTCTTCCGTTCAATAGTTGTTCTTTCAGTTCAGCAACTAGGCCGTGGGTAAACAAACCATCAAAAGACATATTAAAACCTCCTTGTGTCTAATTAATAGACTACTTTATCATTTTACTATTTTTTACAGAAAAAAACGAATGTTTATTTAAAATATATACGTAATGATGCTCAATCCAAGATTCGTGAGAAAATGATGTGAAAATAATTAAAAAACTCTTGACACTTTTAGAAATGAAGCGTAAGATAAATATAAATTATCGAGAGGAGCTAAGAATATGTTACATATCAACAATACTATTTTTAATAGCTGGCAAAGCTGGCATAGATAAGGTTGTAGACTTGGACATATTCCATGGATACAGCCCAGTTTGTACTGAAGTTGTATCTATGTGGCGAATCATCCAGTTTACCACGTAGATGTTTATTAAACATACTATGTGGTTTTTTTGCGTAACGCGGACACACATAGTATGTGGTCGGCGTTTTTTAGTGTATTCACATAAAAGGAGAGTATAAAAATGAAAAATTTCAAACAAATGATAGTAGCAGTCACTTTATTAGCCTCAATTCTTGTCTCTGGTTTCACTCAATTTAATGTTAAAGCTCACGCAGAAGATTCATTAGATATTGCGATTGTACAATTTGTCAGTCACCCATCTTTAGACCAAATCGTTCAAGGGATTAAAGATGAATTGGCTGCCAATGATTATGTCGAAGGAGAGAACCTAACGATTGAGTTTCATAATGCTGAGGCAGATATCAATTTATTAGGGACGATTGCTGAGCAAGTGGTCTCTCAGGAACCTGATTTAATTTTCGCTGTAACGACACCAGTCTCACAAGCTTTCCAAAATCAAACGAGCGACATCCCAATTATTATGGCGGGAGTGACTGATCCAGTTTCTGCTGGCTTAGTTGAAAACGTAGAAAAACCTGGCGAAAATATCACTGGAACGAGTGATGCTTTTCCTTTAGAAAAACACTTTGATTTAATGTTACAAATTGATCCTGACATTAAAAAAATTGGGATGATTTATACATCAAGTGAAGATAATGCTCAAGCAGAAATAGAATCGGCGAAAGAAGTGGCTGAAGGTATGGGCTTAGAGGTGGTTATTGAAGGAATCGCGACAACTCTTGATATGCAAATGGTTGCTGAAAACTTAAGTTCACAAGTAGATGCAATTTATGTAGGCTCTGATAATACCATTGCTTCGGCATTTGAAACTTTATTAGATGCCACTGATCGTATGGATATCGCCGTTTATCCAAGTGTAGATAATATGGTTGAACAGGGTGGTTTAGCGGCGGTAGCCATTAACCAAGCTGATTTAGGGATTGAGGCTGCGAGAATTGCGATTCAAGTCCTTAACGGTACATCTATCGGAGATATTCCCATTCATTTTGTTGAGAACTTAAGATTAGTTTATAATTCGGATACAGCTGAACGATTAAATGTCGAAATTTCTGTTGATTTAGTAAGTACATTAGAAGATTTAGGTGGGGAATAGTTAATATGGCAATTTATTTTAGTGCGGTCGCTCAAGGGATATTATGGAGTATCATGGGTTTAGGCTTATATATTAGTTTTAGAATTTTACGTTTTGCGGATTTAACAAGTGAAGCATCGTTTACCATGGGAGCAGCTACGGCTGCTACCTTGGCAACGAATGGAATCCATCCTGTTATAGCAACAATAGCCGCAATTGCAGCCGGCATGCTCGCGGGTTTAATTACTGGCTTTCTAACTACTTATTTTGAAATACCTGCTTTATTAGCAAGTATTATTACACTAACAGGTTTATATTCGATTAATTTACGTATTATGGGAAATCCCAATTTAAGTTTCCGTGGAACAGAGACTGTATTTGATTTAATAGGAAATCTATTTGATACAGTGCTTTATGCTCGCTTAGCTATTGGTATTATATTTGTGATTATTTGTATCTTAATGATGGTTTTTTTCTTTAAAACAGATATTGGGCAAGCAGTCATTGCTACAGGAGACAACGAAATTATGGCGAATTCATTAGGGATTAATACGCCACACATGATTCGAGTGGCTTTAATGTTTGCTAACGGCTTAATCGCACTTAGTGGGGCTCTTGTCGCGCAGGATAATGGGTTTTCAGATATTCAAATGGGGTCTGGTACCGTAGTTGTTGCGATGTCATCCATCGTCATTGGAGAGGTATTGCTTAAAAACGAGCTGACTTTAACTAAGCGTCTAGTTTCAATCATTATTGGGGCAGTTATCTATCGTTTAATCTTAGTGTTCGTTTTACGATTAGGCTTTAATTCGAATGATTTCCGTTTGATATCAGCGACGGTTTTAGCGATGTTCTTAGCCTTCCCATCTGTTAAGGCCAAGTTGTCTCCAAAAATAAATACAATTGGAAATAAAGGAGGGCGAGCATAATGGCCCATATTGAATTAGTCGATGTAACCAAACGTTTTAATCGTGGAAAAGGAGATCTCGTTTCCGGCCTAGATAAAGTAAATTTAAAAATTGAAAAAGGGGAAGTTATTGGCGTCATTGGAACTAACGGTGCTGGTAAATCAACTTTGTTCAATTGTCTATCTGGCCAAATAAAAATAGATGAAGGGCAAATATTTTTAGGCGATCATGAAATTTCTGAATTAAAACCGATGGACATTTCTCGTAAAATCGGCCGTGTTTTTCAAGATCCAAGAATGGGGACAGCTCCCAGAATGACAGTGTTTGAAAATTTAATGTTAGCTCGTAAAAGAGGAGAGAAGCGACTGTTTGGTCGTTCTCTAACCGAAAAAAATTATGAAGAAATGATTGAATACCTTAAACCTTTTCGTCTGGATTTAGAAAAAAGATTAGATGTTCCAATTGAAAATCTATCTGGTGGACAACGCCAAACAATTTCTTTAGTAATGGCAACCTTACAAGAACCACAATTGTTATTATTAGATGAACATACGGCTGCATTGGATCCTAGAACGGCTAAGCAAGTGATGGCGATGACTCAAGACATTGTTCGTCAACTGAATTTAACTACGCTAATGATTACTCATCACTTACAAGATGCACTTACCTATAGTGATCGTATAATTGTAATGCATCAAGGACAGATTAGTAAGATTTTTTCTAAAGAGGATATTTCTCAATTGACCGCGGCTGACTTATTTAGCACGATCGAACGCTTATCTGGTTTTGTTAATGGTGTGGAAATCGTTTAGGCACGAACTGTAAGTTAACAAGTCGGATTAGAAGCAGTTGGATTATCGGCTAGATTTTTCAGATATAAATTTTGGCAGAGTAGCCTTTACCGTTTTTTTGACATTAGTTTAGAAAAACCTAACACTAACTTAGACAGTTTTGCTAAGTGTTACGCGAAACAGTCAAACTTAGTTGTCTATCAGAGTACTTTAGGACATCACTAGCCAGTTTATCCTTTTAGAATCCAAAAACTAATAAGCTCTATTGATATATTATAGTAATTAATCCAGGAACTAAGTGAATTTGATTGCGTCTTACAATACAGTAACAACTTATCTAAAATACAATATTCGGTGTTATGATTAATAAACAACACAACATATAGTTGTTTATTACCTTGTAATTGAGTATGATAGAGTTACTTTGATAAAAAGAAAGAGTGACTATTATGAAAAAAATTATTGTTTATTCAAAACCTAATTGTATGCAATGTTCATTTACTAAAAAGTATCTTGATGAAAAATCCATCAGATACACTGCTTATGATGTTTATGAAAATGAACAAGCTTTAAAAACTGTAGAAGATTTCGGTTTTAAAAGCTTACCAGTTGTTGTTATTGAAGGTGAAACGCCATTCTTTGGTTTTAGACCTGATTTACTAGAAGTTTTAGCATAGTCATAGACTCATTAAAATGATTACATCGCTCTATCAATTGACTTGATAGAGTGTTTTTTAGGTAAGAATTCATTTTGGTTATACTATGGGTAGGCATATATATGTGAAAGTAGGGATAATGTTGATTAGTGAAAAAGATTTAGCTTACCTTAAACGTGCTGTGGCCCTTGCTAGACAAGCTTTAAAAGAAGGAGATGAACCATTTGGTTCGCTTCTTGTTTCTCACGAAGGCCTTGTATTGTTTGAGGATTATAATCATGTTTCTGGCGGAGATCATACGCGTCACCCAGAATTTGAAATTTCTCGATGGGCAGCTAAAAATATGACACCAGAAAATCGTAAGCTTGCAACTGTGTTAATGTCAACTGAAAAATGGACCACCTTGCTATTGAAAAATGGTCCATTTGGCTGGTTGTTTATTAATTAATTAACTGATTCATCCATTCGCTAGTTTGCTTAATCCGGTAGCTATCACCTCGCATATCAACGACATGTGCTTGATAGGCTAAGCGATCAACTAAAGCCCCAGTTAAGGTTGGATCTTTAAAACACTCTTGCCAACGATCAAAGGTAAGGTTTGTGGTAATTAAAAGAGAACCACGATCATTGCGGTTAGATAATAAATTAAAGAGTAATTCAGCTCCTGCTTCGTCAAAAGATAGATAACCTAACTCATCGACAATCACGAGATCAACTCGTTCAAACCTTCGTTTAAAACGCATAAATTGACTTTGACTCACTGCTTCCTTTAATTGAATCACAAGGTTTGGGGCATTCACAAAAAGTACTTGATAACCTTTTAGACAAGCTTCGATACCTATCCCGATACTAAAGTGAGTTTTGCCAGTTCCTGGGTTGCCTATTAAAATGCCGTTTTCTTTAGCCTCTATAAATTGAAGTGTTTTTAATTCACGTAATTGTTGCCGCGTCTTATCTTCAAACACTAGATCATCAAAATCCATCAAGTATTTTTTCTGGTGAAACTTCGCTTGTTTGATACGTCGTTCGCAACTTCTATTGCGTCGATCTTCTACTTCCGCATTCAATAATTCTGTTAAAGCTTCCTCAAAAGTCAAATTTCGATGGTTCGCTTGCGTAAGATGCTCTTGAAACTGAGTCTTTGTATACGCTAGTTTAAGCTCCTTTGCTGCCACTTCTATACTTAACATGACGTCACCTCTAATCCATAAAGTTTGTTTAACCGTTGAAGATTTGATTCTACTTCTAGAATGACCTGATTACGCTCAAAACCATTTGTAATAGGTTGTTTCAATGAAGCTCGTTTCAATTGTTTTAGTAATTCCTGATGAGATAATTGTTTAAACTTGGAGAGCTGTTCTATAAAAAAACTTGGCGTTTCCTTTATAATGTTGGTAGTAGAGGGTTTCGAGATCGGGATTGTTTTTTAGAGCTTTTGAATGCTTTAAAGCACCTGGTTTCTTCATCAACGTCTTGAGGTAGTGGTATATGTCAAGCTGATATTGATGAGAGCCCTCTATTTTTTGATGCCGACAAACTTCTTCATGGTTTGCGTAGATTAATAAGTATTCCGCGTATTCTTTTACTTGTACTTGATGCTGGACGAGATAGTCTGGAACTGAATAATGGTTGGTTTTAAATTGAATGGTTGAATATTTATTGACCCGACATTGATGAACGGTTGCGACTTCGTAAGGCGGACGGTAAGCAAGTAGGGATCCCCTTTCGACCTTAATTTGGCTAGTTTGATTTAATTGAATTAACCCCTGACTTAGATAGTCTCTCGCTGCCTCTAAGTTTTGAAACTGATAAACTTTACTGAAGATAGCTCGTCGTACTGATTTGACACGTCCTTCTACAGTGCCTTTTTCATTCCCACTGAAACAATTAGTCACATTGATGTCAAAGCCGTAATATAAGGACAGTTTAAGCAAGGATTCATTTAATTCCTTTTCATTCTTGCCAATAAAACGGGTGACGACGTTGCGCATATTATCATAGACTACTTCTCGGTAGACACCCCCAACTAACTCAAAGAACTGCACATGTGCTTCCTGAAAGACTGCTTGTTTTTGATTAGTATAAAGATAAGCCCAATGAAAACCAGAGGCTGGACAGGCCAAAACAGCTAAATAATAAGTACCTACTTTGCCTGCAACTTCTAACTTCACTTCACCAAAGTCAAATTCTACTCGATGTCCTAAGGGGTATTCTTGACGAATATAAGCTTCTCTTGTTTTTTCTTTTAATTTTGACCAGTAGTGCGCCACTGTACGATACCCAATTGAATGTCCTGCGTCAGTAATGAGTTCATGGACTGCTTTAGCGGTAAGCGCTTGTTTGTGAGAGCCTAGCCGTCTATTTTTGATTTTCTCTTGTTGATAAATATCTCGCATTAACTGATCAACTTCTGGCGTGAACGTACGAGTCGTTCGGTTTTTCGTATTATACTGATGAGAGCTAACCACTTGATGCGTTGCTTCTTCTAGCTCTTTTTCTGACTGAGAGTGTATGACTGCCTCTAATCCCTCCTGATAACGATGACAAATTTTACTGACTGTTTTCCGATCCACGTCCAACCTTTGAGCTATCTTTCGAAAAGAAACCCCATCTCGATACAAATTAATGATTTCATACTGCTTCATAAAAGTAATCACTCCTAATTGCCTCCAAATATAAATGATTTATACTTAAAAGCATAAAAATAAGTGGACCATTTTTCAATAGCAACTTGCCACTGAAATGGACCACTTTTAGATTACAACAAACAAACTGTATATACGTCCGGTGAACACTGTCCAATGTGTGCCGCTGCTCATGGATGGGTAGGCTTGGGCCGTATTGTTTATGCTTGTTCATCTCAACAATTGAATGAATGGAGTTATGCCTTTGATTGGCCAGAGTCTCCGATTGAACCGTTACCTATTCAAGCAATCATTCGTCATGTTGAAGTCGACGGTCCAGCGGAAAGTTTAATTGAAGAAGTTAAACAGATGCATATTGAAAATTTTCAAAGAAAAAATACATGATTAATTAAATATCTAAAGTGTAACCATAGTAGAAAAACAGCTGCTTACTCCAATTTTTAAGGAGTAGGCAGCTGTTCATTATTATTTAATTATTGATTTTGCATAACTAGAAGGACTCATACCAAATTCTCGACTAAACGCACGGGAAAAATATTGAATGGAACCATAACCAAGTTCACTAGCTATTTCAGATAAACTCATTTTTGATTCACGAATGAGCACTTTACTTCGTTGAAGTCTGAGTTGATTGATATAAGCTTTAGGGGATGTATTCGCATACTTCTTAAATAACATCTGCAAAGTCGAGCGCGAGAGGGCGAAATGATCGACTAAATCATTTACTTGATTCTGTTCCTCGACGTTTTGATGCAAATAATCAGCGATGGCTTGAAATAGCTCATTCTCATAATTTTCTCGCATAGAGGTGGTAGGTTCTTCGATTGTATCTGCTTGTCCTTGGATAAGACTCATTAATAAGTTTTTAAAACTTAAAAATATTTCATCACTAGTATAATACGATGTCGGATTAGTCGATAATTTCATCATTCTATCCACAAGACTTGAGTGTTTACTTGTTAAATGATAAATTTTTTGACTCATCTCATCCTCTAAACCTTTCGCTTTGAACATGATAGTTAAATAGGTTGTCACTCCTTCTTTGTGAACTGTTTGTGAATAATCTTCACCAGGAAATAAAAGTATACATTCATGTTGGCCTAATATTAATTCATTCCCATTGATTTGATGGTTTATTTCTCCTTGATCAACAATAATTAATTCGCAGTAGTCCCGATTTTGATGAGTTAAAGCAAAGGGAGCGGTTTTTACTTGATATACAATACTAAAAATGGATTCAATTTGAATTAATGGCTGATTATTCTTTACTTTAAATTGCTGCGCAACACTGATCAAAATAGGTTCATCTGATAACTGAGGCTCTAAAAAGATACTACATTGATCAGTCACAGTTAAAGTATTGAAGTAAACATTACTCTCTAATGTAATGCTTCCTTGCAATATATACTCTTCATAACTCGATGGGTCATGCGGGTCGGCAGTAACAACTAATAAAGCAATGCCATTATTAGCAGTTAACGTAACCGGCTTTTTAAATTGAAAGAAAGTGTCACTATAATTTTTCTGAATAGTCATCATGCGATTGCGTGGTTTCTTCTTAACGTCTTGGATTGTCGACAATTGTTCGAACAAGGAACTATTCGCCATTGCTGTGGTTTTCGTATACATAATATGTCCTTTCTTATATAATTGATCATTTAGATAATAAGTACACATTTAGTATACACTAAAAAAGAAACAATCTCTATCAATTCAGGCGTTTTAGTTGATTGAGTTACATTGTGTCTTTTTTGATAAATGTTTAAGATAAGCACTTTGCCAAAAAAGACAAAACAGAGTGCAGTTAATACATATAAAAGATTTTTGCTTTCCGTAGATTTTAACGATAATTGTTTGCATTACATTAAAACCATCCTGTTTAATTAGGATATTTGAAAGGAAAGAATGGGATAATATCTATTATAAAGATGGCTCACATTGATAATCATATAATTCATGGTCAAGACGCTACGCGATGGTGTGAGGCGCTAGATGCTAATCTGATTATTGTTGTAAATGATGAGTTAGCTTCAAATAAAATGCGCCAAGTTCTTCTGGATAGGGCAGTTCCCGATAAATAAATTCTCCATACTATAAAGCAGAAAAAGCAATGAGTCATCTGCCGACTATATCGAGCGAAAAACGAATTATGCTAATTACAGATTCTATTAAAGACATCAAACGACTCATTAATTCAGGTATCAATATCCTATTAGTGAATTTAGGTAGCTTAGCGATAGAGCCAGGACAACGATATATCACGAGTTCACTTATAATGAACGAAAACGATTTTGATATGTTAAAGCAATTGATTATCAAAGGAATTCAGATTGATTCAAGAGTTAATTCTGAAGGTGAGTCCAACAACTCATTTCTATAATTGGCCTTTTAAACTAAATAAGAAGGTTTAATGAGACTACGCGTGGATCAATTAAAGACAGGCCTACATAAGTCCTTCATTTAGTATTATAAAAACAAAGGGAGGATTGATGGGTAAGCTGTAGATTATTTATTAAGCTTTTATTAATAGCTATTATAAAATTAAACACATGCCCTTTAAATTGTCGCATCTGTCTTTTAAATTCTAAATATTAATTATCTAAACTGTGGGAAACCTCTTTTGTCACCATGATAATTTTATTGAAAGCCATGTTTTTTTTTAGTGTTTTAAATGCTATACTTTATTAAAACAATCTCATCAAGCTATCATTTATGATCTTTGGTGATGTTTTTTAGATAGGATGCACATTAAATAGTGAGGTGTTTACTTGAATAATAAACAAATGAATAAACTAAGAAAGGTAGTATCGGCCGGTCCAAGTGGTGGTCGATATGGCATAATTAAATGGATTATCGCTTTAGTCTTCATACTTCTTGCTGGCGGAGGCATTGGTGGTGTCTTCAATCAAGAAAATGATTCTTCACTTTCTACTGTAAGTCAAAGTAATTCCAACATAGAAGATGCTCTTCAAGCATTTGATGGTAATAACTTTGAACATTTACCAAAAATGGTTAAATTACCCGTCATTTACGATAGAGTGGTTGATGGAGATACACAAATCGTCACATTAAATGGTCACGATATTCGTGTGCGACATTTAATGATTGATACTCCTGAGTCCGTCAAAGAAGGAACTTCTGTTCAACCTTTTGGCAAAGAATCATCTCAAAGGAACGACGAGTTATTGAGTCAGGCTGAAACACTCTATATGATGTTGGATGTTGGTCCAGCAACCGATCAATACAATCGTGTCTTAGCTTATATATACGCAGACAACATTTTAGTTGCCGAACAATTATTAAAGGAAGGCTTGGCAAGCGTTCGATATGTCAAAGCGCCTAATAATTCCTTTGAGGATGAATTTAAAGCCGCTCAACAACAGGCAATAGAAGCCGAATTAAATATTTGGAGTATTGAAAATTATGTTGAATCCAATGGGTATTTCAACCAAGTTGACTAAAGGAAGCGAGGAACAATAAATGTATAAGAAAATTGAAAAATTATTAATTGCTAACCGTGGTGAAATTGCCATAAGAATTATGCGTGCTTGTAAAGAAGTCGGGATAAGCACCGTTGCCATTTATTCTAAAGAGGACATCGGTGGTTTACACAGACAACGTGCCGATGAATCCTACTTAGTTGGTAAAGATCTAGGTCCAATAGAAGCCTATTTAGATATAGAAGGTATCATTAAACTTGCTAAAGAAAAGAACGTTGACGCCATTCATCCAGGTTATGGTTTCTTAAGTGAAAACATTGACTTCGCTAGACGCTGTGAGGAAGAAGGGATTATTTTTATTGGTCCTGAACTTGCCCACTTAGATATGTTTGGAAATAAAACACGTGCTCGTGAAACGGCTGTTTCAGCAGGTTTACCAGTTATTCCAGGGACTGATGGAGCGATTGATGACTTATCCCAAGCTGAAGCATTCGGAAAAGCGCATGGTTATCCTTTAATGATTAAGGCAGTAAGTGGTGGTGGTGGAAAAGGCATGCGTATTGTAAATAACGCAGACGAAATCGCCGAAGCATACCAAAGAGCTAAGTCAGAAGCGCGTACTTCTTTCGGAGATGACAGTATCTATGTCGAAAAATACGTTGCAAACCCTAAACATATAGAAGTACAAATTTTAGGTGATAAACACGGCAACGTCATTCATTTATATGAAAGAGATTGTTCGATTCAACGTCGACATCAAAAAGTGGTTGAAGTAGCACCATCATTTAATCTATCTGAGCAGATGCGTAAAAAACTCACAGATGCTTCTATTCAGTTAATGGAAAAAGTTGGCTATGTAAACGCGGGAACAGTCGAATTCCTTGTGTCTAATGACGAGTTTTACTTTATTGAAGTGAATCCACGTATCCAAGTAGAACATACAATTACAGAATTAGTAACAGGAATTGACATTATAAAAGCTCAAATAAAAATTGCAGAAGGCTTAGCTCTATTCTCTGATGAAATGGGAATTCCGCAACAAGAAGACATTCGCCTATTAGGTTACGCTATCCAAGGAAGAGTGACGTCCGAGGATCCATTAAATGACTTTTCCCCTGATTCTGGTCGCATCATTGGTTACCAATCACCAGGTGGTATTGGTGTAAGACTAGACGGTGGTGGTGCTTTTACAGGAGCTGAAATCACTCCGTATTACGATTCATTACTAGTAAAAATATCTACGTTTGCTTTACAGCCACGTTGGGCCATTGAAAAAATGGAACGCGCCTTAAGCGAAATGAAAATTAATGGAATCAAAACAAATATTAAGTTTTTACAGAATATCGTCTCTCATCCACGGTTTGTCGAAGGAAGTTACGATACAAGTTTCATCAATGATCATCCTGAATTATTTGAATTTATCCCATCACGTGATCGTGGAAATAAACTACTAAAATATATTGCGAATATTTCGGTAAATGGTTTCCCAGGTATCGGACAAACTGCCAAACCGTCTTTTGAGAAAAGAGAAATTCCTAGAATCAAAGGAACAAACCAAACGATTGCGATTCAATCTGGAGATAAACTAGGGCGTATCTTAGATTTACCAAAAGAGCCTAAAGCAAGCTTTAAACATATTCTTGATACAAAAGGACCTGAAGCAGTAGCACAAGCCGTTCTAAAAGAGAGGAATGTGCTCTTAACAGACACGTCATTAAGAGATGCTCACCAATCGTCCCTTACTACTCGAGTGAGAACAACAGACATGTTAAAAATCGCTCCTTTTATGAATGAAAGCATGCGTGATTACTTCTCTCTTGAAATGTGGGGTGGGGCAACATTTGATGTCGCTTATAACTTCTTAAAAGAAAGCCCTTGGGATCGATTAGAACAATTAAGAAAAGCAATTCCAGATATACCTTTCCAAATGCTGCTTCGCGCTTCAAATGCGGTTGGCTATCAGAACTATCCGGATAATGTCGTTCGTAAATTTATTCAAACAAGTGCGCGTGAAGGGATTGATGTCTTCAGAATATTTGATTCATTGAACTGGTTAGAGTCGATGAAACTACCTATTGAAATCGCATTAAAAACTGGTAAATTTGTTGAAGGGACAATCTGTTATACAGGAGACATTACAGATCCACACCGATCTAAAGTTTATACGTTAGATTACTATGTACAATTAGCCAAAGAAATCGAACGTTTAGGGGTTCATTCTCTAGCAATAAAAGACATGTCTGGTGTCTTAAAGCCTGAAGCTGCTTTCCAATTGATTTCAGCTTTAAAATCTGAATTAAAGATTCCGTTACACTTACATACGCATGACACCAGTGGCAATGGCTTGTTAACCTATTCAAGAGCGATTGACGCGGGCGTCGATATCGTCGACACAGCTAATCAGTCTTTAGCTGGGCAAAATTCACAACCAAGTGATAACTCATTGTATTACGCACGCAAAGGAACACAACGTCAAGTTTTATTGAATTCAGAAGGCAATGATATGATTGCAGACTTCTGGAAGGTAACTAGAAAATATTATTCACCGTTTGAAACTGATTTAACTAACTCTTGGACGAAAGTATATGAGTATGAAATGCCTGGAGGACAGTACAGTAACTTAAGAATGCAAGCTCAGTCCATGGGCTTAGGTGAGCGATATCATGACGTGTTAGCGATGTATCGTCGAGTGAACTTCTTATTTGGTGATATTGTTAAAGTGACACCTTCTTCGAAAGTAGTCGGGGATATGGCTTTGTTTATGGTGCAAAACGAATTAGATGAAACAAGCGTGATTGAAAATGGAATGCAATTGGACTTCCCACAATCGGTCGTTTCCTTCTTCAAAGGAGAAATTGGTCAGCCAGCAGGTGGTATGAACACAGAGCTTCAGAAAGTGGTTCTTAAAGACGAAATTGCCTATACTGATCGTCCGGGTAACAGAATGGAAGCTTATGATTTCGATGAAGCCAAATCTGTGATTGGCAGTCGAATTTTTGAAGAAATTGATGAGAAATTGTTACTAAGTTATGCTTTATATCCAAAAGTCTTTACGGAGTTCCTTGATTTCGTCGCTGAAAGTGGCATGGTTGATATGTTAGATTCACCAACTTTCTTCTACGGTATGCGACCCCACGAAACAATTGCGGTTGACTTGGAACCAGGAAAAATGATGCTTGTAGAACTGACAAGTATTGGTTCTGTTAAAGAAAATGGTACTAGAACCGTCTTCTTTAATCTTAACGGTATGTCTCACTTCGTGGTTGTCCAAGACTTAAATGCGAAAGTAACGGTTGCCGTTAATAAAAAAACAGACAAACAAAATCCAAATCATTTGGGCGCTCAAATGCCGGGTACTGTATTCTCGATTGATGTAAAAGTCGGCGACTCAGTAAAACAAAACGATGTGTTAATTATTACTGAAGCGATGAAAATGGAGACTGCCATTCGCGCACCAAAAGATGGTACAATAAAAGCAATTCACTGCTCAACACAAGATATTGTTGCCGCTGGTGATTTACTAGTAGAATTTGAATAAGGATGACGAGGAGTATTGATGCATGAAAACAAAGCAATTTTGCAGTAGTCAATTAAGTAAGGTTTCTAAATTTGGTTTTTTCATCATATTACTGATGGTTTTATCAGCATGTGGAACAGGTCAACAACAAACAGACAATGGTGAATCAGAAAATGTTTCTAACGAGCAGATAGAGTCAGATGTTTCTGACGAAAACACCTTGACAGATGAAGCGTCTGGAGAAACTATAACAATTCGTTCAATTGGAGATATTCTGATTCATGACACTGTGTATTATGATGCTGCAACAGAGAATGGTTATGATTTCTCCGACATGTTCGAGCCAGTTCGCGAATATATTGGCAATGCAGACATCACTACAGCAAACTTAGAAACATTGGCTGCCGCAAGCGAGCTAGGTATTTCGAACTATCCGTTATTCAATGCACCAGAAGAAATTATTGATGAGTTGAAAGACTTAGGTGTCGATATTGTAAATAATGCGACTAATCATACAATGGATTTTGGTGCTGCAGGTGCCCATGCATCAATAGATGCCTTACAAGCACGTGATATGATGTATGTCGGTAGTTATGACAGTTGGCAAGACTACAACACACCACGCATCATAGAAGTAAATGGGATTAAAGTAGGCTTTTTATCTTATTCATATGGAGCCAATGGTAATTACATTCCAGAAGATGAATCTTACTTATTAAGCTTAATCGATACAGAATTAATACCACTTGAAATTGAATTGTTAAACAGCCAAGTAGATGTATCAGTGGTTATGTTTCATAATGGAATTGATTCTGTTCTACCTACGGAAGATCAGTTAAGTGTGATGCAAATTGCTCGAGAGGCAGGCGCTAATTTCGTATTAGGTGGACACCCACATGTACTCCAACCGTTTGTTTACTATAACGAATCACAAGCAGGAGTCTTCTCACATGGAAACTTTTTATCTGGTCAGTATTTACTAGAAGAAAAGCTTGGTGGGATTGTCGAGTATACATTTAGAAAAACTGCTTCGGGCGAAGTTACATTAGACGGCATGCGTTTTATGCCAACCTATAACTTTGGTTTGCCAGAACAAGCGAATTATTTAGTGATTCCTTTAGCTGATGGTGCCGATTATGGTTTAGCTGATGCCGAGTATTTATATGACATGATTTCAGAAAGAATGAGCTATTTCACGAATAATGTGGAAATCGTCGAACATCTCGATTGATTATAAAAAAGAAATAAGTGAAAACCCCAAACTTAAAAGTGAGTTTGGGGTCTTTTTTGCGTATTTATAGATGGAGGTGTTTTTATGAAAAGAAATAAATCATTTATCGCTACGATTCTTTTGTTTTTAAGTTTAAGTTGCTCATATCAAAAAACTGTACAGGTGAATGCTCAAACAAACATTGTCGACCCATTTATAGTCACTCAATCTATTAATCAAGAAGTCATAGACAAAGATCAATGTTATAGCTTAATACGTACTCACGCAACGGCTGAAGATACCTCATCTGATGAATCCCAATTAATTTTAGCTGATATCGATTTGCTTCAAGAAAACATGGAAGCCACTAATCTATTCTATCAAAGCTTAAATGAAGAAATTTCCATATTAGAAAGCGCAGATGTCGACTCACTACTTTATGCAAATCAACAATTAGAACAAGTCATTGAGTTAATCTATTTTGATCTTTTTGAAAATGACCCTGAATTTCAATCACTCTCAGAAGAAGAACAACTACAACTAATCAGTCAACATGAAATAGTGATTGAATGGCAAACTTATATCAATCAACTTCAACAATTAATTAATGAAAAAGTCGTTGCTCGTGACGAACAAGAAACACTCTATTACCAATTGGCTTATGAATTAGAAAACCAAAGTCGCTTGCTAGAAGAAGAAAAATGGACGCAGTCTCAGTTAAATCAATGTTTACTTTATCCTTATTCGACGACCTTTCTATCGGTAGAACGCTTATTACTCAATGCTCAAAACAGTCAATTAGACAGTTTTTTATTAGAGCTAGACAGTTACTTACAAAAGCTGGTTCCAAATGCTTTTCGCAAAATAGCCTATTATGACATTTATCGTTTTTTTACCTTACCGTCTAACGATGAAACTCAAACGATTGAACTGTTAAATAATAAAGAAGCAACCACTGTGGATGAAAGTGGCTTAGACAAATATAGTTACGCAAAAGAATTGAATCTCTATGATTTAGAGGTGTTGGGAAACTATGCTAAAAGCGCCTATCTTAAATATGCAAACATCGACGCCTTAACTGAGCGGTATCTTGAAGCCTTGAACTTGAAAGAAGCTCAGTTCAATTATTTCTACAGTATTAACTTTGAAGTCTTTACTGAATTATCAACACAACTAGCAAATTATTTGAACGCCCATCAATTTATCGATACAAACAGTCTGGAGAAAATTCAAACTCTACACAATCGTTACCAAATAAAATTAGTTTTTTATGATGATGTGACACAAACTTGGAATGTCAATAGTACAGATACTTCTGGCTATTATTCTCTCTATCAAGATTTATCCCTAAGCAATGTTCAGGAGGTAGACTCTAAAACTGGAAATCCGATTGAAAGTGGCGCAGAGTCCTCATCAGCTACTCATGACAGTTCACAAGATCCAACGAATAACTCATCAGACAATCACTCTTCTTGGTCTTTTGATATATCTTTACCTGATGAAACCAATAGTCCGCCTAATAATAACAACGGACTCGATTATTTAAAAGATAAGTTAACCAATGGCCAATCATCCAATGTGAAGTCACCAGACTTACCAAAACCAAATGAGTTGTCTAAACAGTCAAATAACTCTCATTCAAAACCGTCTTCATCTTCATCAAAGCTTTCCTTACCCAATACGGGTGATACAACTCGTTGGACCTTAATAGGGAGTGTTTTATTGATTATTGGTTTGGTATTGCTGTTAATCAATCAAATCATCAAACGGAAACGACGAGAAAAACTTGAAGAAATTGAATTAGATTAAAGCTTCCTATCCATTTGAACCACAATGTTTCGTCATCTGCTTTAATTTGAGGTATAATATGAACTATAACTAGATTAGTCATTTACTGGAGGTAAATAAATATGTCAGAAATTGAAATTTATTTAGAAGAAGTTAAAGCATTTGAAGCAATCACACCAATGGAAGCAGAAACGTTAATTGAAGCAAAGGCCGGTCACATTGTATATATTGGACGCGAAACCTGTCCTTATTGTCGCCGTTTCGTTGCAAAACTAAGTGAAATAGCTAAAGAAAAACACTTAACGATCCATTATGTACACGCTCAACATCCTGAATACACGCAAGAAATTCTCGCTTTCCGTAACAAATACGAGATTGCGACAGTACCAGGTTTTCTTTATTCAGATGAAGTCGGTATTAAAGTGAAATGCGATAGCTCAATGACGCCAGAGGACATTTTAACTTTCGTTAACGCGTAACTCTAGCTAATCTTAACAGAGCTATTGATTATCAATCTATTAAGTATGGGAGGCAACTCTATGAAAAAAACTCTTTTAGCTTTTGCTTTAATCAGTATCTTAGTATTAACTGGCTGTACAACGAACGAAGCTAATATAGCTGAAACGACTGCTGATTCATTTAATGAAACACCGGTAATTACCGAAGAAGTGATAGAAGAAAGCCAAATAACCCCCGTCATTTCTTCGAGCGAATCAGAAGCAACATCACAAGCAGAATTGTCTGTAGATGAGGTAACTAGTGAGAGCAGTTCATCAGAAAGTAGCGAAGAGATAAACGAAGAAGAAATAACACTTGTAGAAGAAGTTACGCATGATGATTCCCTTGAACTTGACATCGTCCCAATTCCTGAAGGGCTTTATACGAATTATGAATTAGAAGGCCAATTGATAGAGGATGAACGTATTGACAGTGCAATCAATGCTGTCGTGACTTACTTAAAAGAGAATAATCATTATTTTGATTCAGCAGAATATTATTTTAAAATTGTTCAATTAGCAGATGATGATTTGATTGAACTGACGATTGCAGAACAATATTCAGACGGAGAAATCATCAGAGGTGTCTTTGATTATAATCTTGCAGAGCGCAGCATCGAAAAGGTTCACAAGTAATCGCATAACTGTAACAACCGATAAATTAACCAATTTTTAGAATAGAAGGCTTTCATTAAAATTGAAGGTTGACAATCGATTTAATCTAGCATACTATTAATCACAAGTTAATATTCAATCGTGGATTAGGAGAGTAAGTAGTATAACATTCCAAGCGAGATAGAGTTGCTGAGAGTCTATCAATGTTATACTTCCCAAACGCACCTAGGAGATAAAAGAGTGAAAGCAACTGTTGTTAGCTCTTTTCGCATTATGGCGTTACATAATAAGTGAATTGCTTTTTAGAGCAATTAATTAGAGTGGTACCGCGGATATTTCGTCTCTATTTCCCAAGGAATGGGAAATAGAGGCTTTTTTATTGCAATTATTCAGATTGTTCAACGTATTCAGTGCATTTAAACAGTGTTATATAGAAAGGAACATGTAATATGGAAATTATTCAAGAATACTTACCCTTGTTTATGAGAGGGGCACAGTACACCTTACTGTTATCATTTACAGTCGTTGTTTTATCACTACCTTTTGGAGCTTTACTTGCCTTAGCAAGAATTTCATCTAATAAAGTCCTTAGTTCATTAGCGCGCGTCTATACAGAAATTATTCGAGGTACACCCTTACTTGTACAAGTTTACTTAGTTTACTTTGGCTTACCAATGCTTGGAATTTACCTAGATGACTTCCCATCAGCGGTACTAGCTGTTACGATCAACTCAGTCGCTTACATGAGTGAAATTATGCGTTCTGGTATTCAATCCGTTGATAACGGTCAAGCAGAAGCAGCGCGTGCATTAGGCTTACCAAAATGGGTAACCTTTAGAAAAGTCATTATGCCACAAGCCGTCAAAAATATTTTACCGGCCATTGGTAATGAGTTTGCAGTCTTAATTAAAGAAACGTCGATCGTTTCCGTCTTAGGAATCAAAGATTTGATGTTTGCCTCAGACACAGTCCGTGGCGCAACCTACACGACATTCACGCCATTATTATTCACGGCTCTCGTTTACTTCGTGATGGTATTTACAATTTCAACCCTAATGAACTTGCTAGAGAGAAAACTCGCTAAAGCAGATCGTTAAACACCACCTCCTCTTTGATAAAAAGAGGTTTTTTTACAAAAGAGGGCAAAACGTCCGACAGTCATAAAAGAACAGCTTGCAACTTAAATAAATGGGCAAAAGGCAATTGCTCTTGCAAGAAGTCTGCTGACAGTCTAGAATAGAATGAACATTAAAATTTAGTGAGAAGGGTGAACTATGACATTATTAGATAATCGTTTTAATAGAAATGTCCATAAAATTGCAACTTCTGCAATTCGTGATTTTGACCAGAAGGTTTCCTCAGTAGAAGGAATCATAAAATTAACCTTAGGCGAACCAGATTTCGCAACACCTGAGCATGTTAAGCAAGCAGGGATTGAAGCCATTCAGAATAATCGCACGACTTATGCTCCAACTCCTGGCATTCCTGAATTACTCCAGGCTGCGGCTCGTTTTATGGAAAACAAATACGATTTGCATTACGACCAAGATGAAGTAATCGCAACAATTGGCGCGACTGAGGCTTTATCAACGGCCTTGCAGACTGTTTTAAATCCGGGTGATAAAGTTCTCGTTCCAAACCCAATGTTTTCACTCTATGAATCAATGATTCTAGTCAACGGTGGCGAACCCGTTCATATCAACACAGCTGATAATGGATTTGTGCTTGCTCCTGAAATGATTGAAGAAGCCTTAGAGACACATGGTGAGAACGTTAAAGCGATTATTCTAAACTATCCAACTAATCCTACAGGGGTGATGTGGACTGAAGAAGACGCCAAAAAAATAGCAGATGTCCTAAGAGGCAAACCTATATTTGTTATCAGTGACGAGATCTACAGTGAATTAGTCTTTGATAGACCTCACGTATCGATTGCAAGTTACTTGCGTGAACAAACGTTTGTTATTAATGGCGTCTCTAAATCACATTCCATGACCGGTTGGAGGATTGGCTTACTGTTTGCGCCACGTCAAATCATGAAAGAAGCGGTCAAAGTGCACCAGAATATGGTGACTTGTGCGACAACAATTTCCCAAGTGGCTGCTACTGAAGCTTTAGTTAACGGCGCTGATGATGCTGTCCCAATGAGAGTAGAATATATTAAGCGACGTGACTTTATTTATGAATCAATGACCGATTTAGGTTTTAAAATCATTAAACCTAGTGGAGCTTTTTATATTTTTGCAGAGATTCCTGCTGATTTAGATCAAGATAGTTTCCAATTTTGTCTGGATTTAGCCTTAAATAACGCGGTGGCCTTTATTCCTGGTAATGCTTTCGGCATCGGTGGGGAAAATTATGTCCGTTTGAGTTACGCTGCCAGTATGGCTAATCTCCAAGAAGCGATGACACGTCTAAAACAATATGTAGATACTCAAAGAGCTTAAATAAAGAACGACCTGCTCTCTCATAACTACTATGAGAGAGCAGGTCGTTCTTTATTAGTTTTCAAGTCTTGCTGGATTGATTGTTTTCATCATCCATACAACATCATGCCATTGATCAAATTTATAGCCAATATTAGGAATCTGTCCAGCTTTTGTAAAACCACGTCTTTCAAAGAATAATAAACTGTTCGTATTAGAAGCTGTAATACAAGAAATCAATTGGACAATGCCTCGTTTTTTTAATATGTCCTCCATCTTTTGGTATAGCTGACTCCCCACGCCTAAACCTTTAGCCGATTCATCGATATACAGACTCATTTCACAGGAGTATTCATAAGCTTTTCGAGGAGAAAAGGGGACAGAATAAGCATAGCCAACAATTTGCTTGTCAATTGTAGCAACTAAGAAAGGATAGTTGCTTGAATAATTAATAATCCGTTGAGCCATCTCATCCTCAGAGGGAACTTCAATTTCAAAACTAATCGCAGTATTCAAAACGTAAGGACGATAAATGGCTAGAATTTCTTCAGCGTCTTCAATTTGTGCATTTTTCACGTGAATTTCTTTCATAAAGCACTCCAATCAAAAAAAGTTATAAATAAATAATAGTACAGAAAAGACTGTTTTACAAACAATGAAAGCGCTATTGTTAATTTGTTATTTCAAACACACAAAAAATAGTCCTTTACAAATCTTTGTGAAGGAGGTAACATGTAGTTGTAATCAAAACAACGCAAATACAGGGAGGACATTAAAATGGTTGAAACTGTTGTTAACACTCAAGAAGTTAATGCTGTAGAAACAATTAGTACATTAGTAGAAAAAGGGCAAGGGGCTTTAAAAGAGTTTATTATGCTCAATCAATCACAAATTGATTATATCGTTTCTAAAGCATCGGTTGCTGCACTTGATGCTCACGGAATTTTAGCAAAACATGCTGTAGAAGAAACAGGTCGAGGCGTTTTTGAAGACAAGGCAACGAAAAACTTATTCGCTTGTGAGCATGTAACAAATCACATGCGTCATTTAAAAACAGTCGGTGTCATCGAAGACAATGAAGTAACAGGTCTTACATTGATCGCGGAACCCGTAGGGGTCGTAGCTGGTATTACACCTGTTACAAACCCAACATCAACTGCCATCTTTAAATCATTAATTGCCTTAAAAACACGTAACCCTATCATATTCGCATTCCACCCAGGAGCGCAAGAAAGTTCTGCTCATGCAGCAAGAGTTGTTTATGAAGCAGCTGTTAAAGCGGGGGCACCTGAAAATTGTATTCAGTGGGTCGAACAACCATCAATGGAAATGACAGCTGCCTTAATGAACAACGACGGCATTGCAACGATCCTTGCTACAGGTGGTAACAGCATGGTTAAAGCTGCTTACTCATGTGGTAAGCCAGCCTTAGGTGTGGGTGCAGGTAATGTGCCAGCATATGTTGAAAAATCTGCAGACGTTCAACAAGCAGCACACGATATTGTGATGAGTAAAGCATTTGATAACGGTATGGTCTGTGCGTCTGAACAAGCAGCGATTATTGATAAAGAAATTTACGACGAGTTCGTTAACGAATTAAAATCTTACCATGTATACTTTGTAAACAAAAAGGAAAAAGCACTATTAGAAGAATTCTGTTTCGGAGCTAAAGCCAATAGTAAAAACTGTGCAAACGCAAGTTTAAATAGCGCAATTGTTGGTAAGCCAGTTCAATGGATTGCGGAACAAGCTGGTTTCACTGTTCCTGACAACGCCTCAATTATAGCAGCTGAAGTAAGTGGCGTTGGTGAACATGAGCCATTGACACGTGAAAAACTTTCTCCAATTTTAGCAGTAATGAAAGCTGAGAATACTGAAGACGGTTTAACAAAAGCCTCTCAAATGGTGGAATTTAACGGTTTAGGTCACTCTGCAGCGATCCATACTCGCGATGCTGACTTAAGTAAAGAATTTGGACGCCGTGTTAAAGCGATTCGTGTCATTTGGAATGCACCATCAACCTTTGGTGGTATCGGAGATGTTTATAACGCCTTTATCCCATCATTAACATTAGGATGTGGATCATACGGTAAAAACTCTGTCGGGGATAATGTAAGTGCGATGAACTTACTTAATATCAAAAAAGTGGGGAGACGTCGAAACAATATGCAATGGTTTAAAGTACCTTCAAAAATCTATTTTGAGCGCGATTCAATTCAATACTTACGTTCAATGAAAGATGTAGAACGCGTCATGATTATCGCAGATAAATCGATCACAAAATTAGGTTTTGTAAACCGAGTAATCGATCAATTAAATCTACGTAGTAACCCAGTTACTTATCAAGTCTTTGATGCGGTTGAACCCGATCCAGATATTACAACAGTTGAAAAAGGTGCAGAACAATTACGTCTCTTCCAACCAGATACCATCATTGCAATTGGTGGGGGATCAGTAATGGATGCGGCTAAAGTAATGTGGTTATTCTATGAGCAACCTGAAGTTGACTTTAAAGACCTAGTACAGAAATTCATGGATATCCGTAAGCGTGCCTTCCGCTTCCCAGAATTAGGCGAAAAAGCTAAGTATGTTGGTATTCCAACAACATCAGGTACGGGGGCAGAAGTGACACCATTCGCAGTTATTTCTGACAAGAAAAACAACCGTAAGTACCCATTAGCGGACTATGCTTTGACACCAACCATCGCAATCATTGACCCAGCATTAGTCGAAACAGTGCCTGGTTTCGTCGCAGCTGATACAGGGATGGACGTCTTAACTCATGCGGTTGAAGCTTATACTTCATGTTTAGCTAATGACTATACTGACGGTTTAGCCTTACAGGCCATTAAATTAGTCTTTGAATACTTAGAAAAATCAGTTATCTTGTCAGATTCTGAAGCACGTGAAAAAGTCCATAACGCTTCAACAATGGCTGGTATGGCTTTCGCCAATGCATTCTTAGGAATGTCTCACTCAATGGCTCATAAAATTGGGGGAATCTTCCATACCGTTCACGGCCGTACCAATGCGATTTTATTACCCTATGTCATCCGTTACAATGGAACAAGACCGTCAAAAACATCAACTTGGCCTAAATATAACAAATTTGTTGCTGACGTGAGATTCCAAGATATTGCAAGAACGTTAGGTTTACCAGCAGCAACACCTGAAGAAGCTGTGAATTCTTTTGCAGAAGCAGTCTTCGACTTAGGTGAACGCGTTGGAATCAAAATGAACTTTAAAGATCAAGGTGTTGACGAAAAAGAATGGTTAGCAAGTGCTGAAGAAATAGCTTTATTAGCTTACGAAGACCAATGTTCACCAGCAAACCCTCGTTTACCTTTAGTAAAAGATATGCAAGAAATTTTAGAAGATGCTTACTACGGTTATAGAGACCAACCGGGACGTATCAAGTAGTTATATCAAGAACAATCAGCCTAATGAATGATTGTTTATCGTCAGCTATCTTCTCAAAGCCATCACTGGACTTCTTCCAATGATGGCTTTTTAGTTATATCAAGAATTTATGTGATTTATCTAATCTCGATTATTAATGAAAATAAATCATCCTATAGGAATGAACTATATTCACCTATCAATTATAATTCATATCCTTTGTATGCCCTTGCAAGTGTCCATTATAATAGGGGAGAAGAATAGGAAGGAGATTTTTATGCTTAATCAAAGAAAACTTGGCGGCTTGTTTTTAGCGCTCGCACTTTTATTCTCAGTGTTCCCGCAGCAAATACTTTATGCAGAAACCGTGAATGAGACAGATACAACTGACTATACTGTCATTGCCGAGCAATTGAAACAGTTTTCGACGGAACTGAGACCCTTAGTACTTGCAGAAGAGGACAATATCATTTTTTCACCATTTTCTTACTATCTGGCTCTATTGGTACTTGAGCCCGGTGTAAGCGGTGAGCAGAAAGAACTTTTAGACACAGTTCTTTTACCAGATGACTTAGACCGTGACGAATATTTTTCAATTCTTGAAAGCTTTCTAAATGAATCGATGACAAAAGAACACGTAGCCTTTCAAACACAAACCTATCTGTTAGGTGGTTTGGATAAAACATGGTCTGATGATTTCCAAACAAGTGTCAAGGACTTGGCAACAGTTTTAAAACTAGTAGATTTTAAGGTTCCAGCAACTTACGAAGCGCTCAATGGAGATATCGCTGAATTTACTAAGGGTTTAATCGATCCCTTTTATAGCGACGAACGCATCAGCGAATTAACCCAAATAGATCAACTTCATTTACTTGTCTTAAATATGCTTTATTTCAAAGGTGAGTGGAAAGCGACGTTCAACGAAACATTAACTAGTCAAGAAAGCTTCTATGGCAAGTCAGAAGAAAGTACAGTTGACATGATGGCGCAAACGAAACAGTTCAATTATCTAGAAACAGAGGACTTTCAAGCCCTTCAGATGAAATATACAAATGGCGCTGATTTTTTAATTGTACTACCAAAAAAAACTGATGAGCCTTTAACTAATGAAATGATGTGGCAATACTATGATAAAGCTCTGGGTGAAGCAAATAACTGGAAAAAAACTAAAGTTCAACTTGCTTTGCCTAAATGGCAAGAGAGTGCGTCACTTGATTTAACAAAATCACTTGATTTATTAGGCTTAGAAAGTTTCAAAGATGAATTAACCGCTACAAGTTATTTCTCTGAAGAAGCCGATATTTTCTTAAGTCAAATTTCGCAACGTGTTGAGTTTAAATTAGACGAAATAGGAACCGAAGCAGCGGCAGTAACAGAAATCATCATGGAAACGACTTCTGCTAATATCGATGAAGAAGAGCCAATTGAAATGATTGTCAATCGACCATTTATTTACCGTATCGCTTTTTCTGATTTCTCATTATTTGAAGGTGTTGTCCAAAACTTAAATCATTAACACTTAATCGTTAACCACACAAAACAAATAACACTTTATGATATAACTAAACAAACAACTTATCAGAGGCGCCTCTTGTTGATGTTTTAAACTAGATGTTCTTCTGGTTTTCTATATGTTATAATCAATTTTTATTACGATTTTTTTGTAAATAATATTCTCAAAAGAATTGTATTTTATTAATGGGAAGACTATAATTCTTTCAGAACTAATTGAGTCAAAAACCATTAGTTGGGTTGATTATTACAACCTAATATATTTAGTCAGGAGCATATTGAATGACAGAGCGGCTGTTTAGAAAGATGTCGGTGCCTCAAATTATTGTGAGTGTCTACGTGTTTCTTATTTTTATTGGTGGCTTTTTATTATCACTACCCATCGCTTCCGCTACGGGAACATGGACCAGTTTTATAGATGCCTTATTTACTGCAACATCTGCGGTTTGTGTAACGGGGCAAGTAACACTGAACACTGCGACACATTGGAGTCCCTTTGGAAAAACCATTATTATTCTATTAATTGAGATTGGTGGCTTAGGTTTTATCACTATTTGGATGATTTTCTTTATGATGCGCGGCTTGAAAGCTAATATCAAACAAAGGAACGTTTTATTGGAGTCATTAAACTTATCGGCTGATTTCGAAGTAAAAGAAATTGTGTTTTATATTGTTAAATTTACACTCCTTGCACAATTAATCGGTGCCTTTCTATTAAGTTGGGCCTTTATCCCTCGTTTAGGATGGTTAACTGGTAGCTTATACGCATTATTCCATAGTATTTCAGCTTTTAATAACGCGGGCTTCGACTTATTTGGTGATAGTCTAATAGGCTTTCAAGACAATAGTTTTGTACTATTAGTCGTTGCAACTTTAATTATTGCTGGAGGATTAGGTTTTCTGGTTTGGCGAGATTTATTGACTTATTATCGCAACCGTCGCTTGCTTAGATATACAAAACTAACACTGATTGGAACATCGGCTTTGATTGTAATTGGCTTTGTGTTATTTGCTATATCCGAAACCAAGCAAGGAACTTTTAAGCACTTGAGTTTCGGTGATTCACTCAGTAACTTATTGTTCCTGAGCGTTACTCCCAGAACTGCTGGTTATGCGAATGTCGATTATAGTCAATTGTCACATTTAGGCATTTTTACCACCTTATTGTTAATGTTTATCGGAGGCTCCTCCGGATCAATTGCAGGCGGTGTTAAAGTCTCCACCATGATTATTGCAATAATGTTTCTCGTTCGGTATTTTTCTAGGAAACCTTTTACCATATTATCTCGAACCATTAAAATTGCGACGATTCGACGAGCACTCTTTATTATTGCGAGTGCCTTATTGATGATGATGACTGCAACGGTTTTACTATTGATGACAGAAACACTCCCTCCCGGGGTAGGAATTGAATATGTCTTAATGGAAGTTATTTCATGTATGAGTACGGTCGGCTTAACAATGGGCTTAACACCTGATTTAACCTTAGCCGGCAAGTCCATCCTTGTTGTTTTAATGTTAATGGGTCGTGTGGGCTTGATGACTTTCTTATGGTCAATTGGTCATCAAAAAAATCAAAGTCAAATTAATTACCCTGAAATGAACATCATGATTGGTTAGGAGAGTACAATGAAAAAGAAAATTTATGCTGTATTAGGACTCGGTCTATTTGGCGCCTCTTTAGCTCGTACATTAGCTAAAGAAGGTCAAGACGTTATTGCAATCGATAAGAATATGAATCACGTTGAAGAAGTGGCTGATGTCGTAGACAGTAGTATCCAAGCAGACTTTACTAAATTAGATCAATTGAAAGAATCAGGCGTTGGTGCAAGTGATGTGGCCGTTGTCGCGACTTCACAGCAATTAGAAGATACAATCGTTGCCATTCTAAACTTAAAAGAATTGCAAGTGCCGCATATTATCGTCAAATCAAAAAGCCGAGCCTACGAAGATGTTTTACTGAAAGTTGGCGCAGACCGCGTCATTCTTCCAGAAATCGATACAGGAATTAGAATCGGTAAGGAGCTAGCTAGTCATCATGTTAATGACCTTGTTGATTTAGGCAGTCGAAACCATATTAGTGCTTTTCCAGTTAAAGATGAATGGGTAGGGAAGGATTTAGCAACCATTAATTTCCGTTCTTTATATGGTATCAATATTATTGCGGTCAAAAGCTTAAACGAACCTTATAAAGTTGATTTAGATGGCGATTACCAATTACAGGCCCATGATGAATTACTGGGTATTTCCAGTGATGATACGTTAAAACAACTATTTAAAGATAAGTAATCGATTCATCATATAAGTTTAGGAGAGAGTGATAAATGAAAACACGAATTGTTAATAAAGAAGCATTCAAAGTTGCTGGCATCAAAGGGGATGGAATCCAAACTCATGAATGCTCCTCTATCTGGGATAAACTATACGAGTATGGCTCATTTATTGAACTAGAACTTCTTGGTAATGGACAGAGTATGGGATTATGTTATGGCGACACGCTCGACGATACCATTAATTATATGGCAGCCTATAATGTATCTAACGAAAATTTAGCTAAAGCACAAGCAATGGGGCTAGAACTGTTGGATGTGAACTCGGCAGTGTATTTCGTTGCCACATTAAAAGGTTCAGTACCTCAAAGTATTAAAAACGGCTGGCGTTATATTATGGAAGAATACTTCCCAGTCTACGGCTATGAACACGCAGGCAGCCCTGATTTTGAACTCTATAGCCAAGGAAACATGACAAGCGATGATTATGTAATGGAACTGTGGGTTCCTTTTACTAAAAGCAGTCAATCGATCACTTAATCCAAGAATAATGCCATGTTAAAATCTCTTGTCACAATAGTTGATGAGGGATTTTTTTGTACAAATTCCGTGCCGATCATGAAATAAGCCTCCTTTATACTAGGTATTTGCTAGCAAAAACATAGCTCAACTCTAAAGATAATATCACAAAATGTGACATCACATCATAAAAAAGCAGAAATAATGTTTATTTTAAGTTAAATCAGTTGTTTTTCTAATAAAACTCTAATATAATTCTTGTTAAACCTTTAGAAAGTGAAGTGATTCGATGGATATTGAACGCATTTTTAAGAATATAGAAGAAACATATGCCGAAAGTCAGCACATTTTTCGGCATTTACATCAACATCCCGAATTATCATTTCAAGAAGTGGACACACGAGCTTTTATTATTGAACAGCTACGCGATTATGGCTACCAAGATATTAAACAAAACGTCGGTGGTGGTGGAGTCATTACGCGTTTAGAAAGTGGTCGCCCTGGTCCAACGATCGCTTTTCGAGCCGATATAGATGCACTAGCAATTACTGAAGCGACAAATTTATCTTATCAATCAGTTAATCCAGGTGTTATGCATGCTTGTGGACATGATGCGCATACGACGATTCTATTGTCCGCTGCTAAACACCTATTTACTTGTCGTGATCAATTGACGGGAACGATTGTCTTTATTTTCCAACATGCTGAAGAGATGCATCCTGGGGGTGCTAGAGGCATTATGGAATCTGGAGAATTAGATGACGTTGATTTTATTTATGGCATCCATACTAAAGGCGATAGACCTTACGACGGCACAATTGAATGCAGACCTGGCTTTGCGATGGCTGCTTCTGATTCTTTCACAATCAAAGTCCAAGGAAAAGGAGGGCACGCAGCGACTCCTCATTTAACGGTTGATTCGACTGTCGTGGCTGCTTTTATTATTCAACAATTACAAACGTTAGTTAGTCGACATAAAAACCCAATGGATTCCGGCGTCATAACGATTGCGACATTCCACTCTGGTCAACAAGTAGGTAACATCATAGCACATTCAGCAAAAATGATGGGAACCATGCGAACATTTAATGCAAAGTTAAGGACACAATTAAAACATCGTATTCAAACAATGGTCGATCAAATCTGTCAAGCTCATGGCGCTCAAGGTGAAGTCGAATTCTCTAATGGCTATCCCGCCTTGTTTAATCACCATGAACAAACTGAATTGATTCGCCAGTTATTTACTAACCAACTAAAGAATAATCGCGTCATCCAAACTGGACCACGAATGGGCGGTGAAGATTTTGCCTATTATTTACAGAAAATTCCAGGCTCTTTCTATTATATTCGTGCCGGCATCACTAATGGTCGAAATTTCCCGCATCATCACCCAAAATTCCAATTGGACGAACGTTGCTTAATAGATGGAGCGAAATCGATTATAACCATTGTTAATCATTACAGCGCGGTAAAAGACAGCAAAGAGAAAGAAGGGAAGAGTCATGCGAAGCGATTGGCTAAATGATGCGCAATGGATTGAAGCGGATGTTATTCGAATGCGTCGCCACCTTCACCAGCATCCCGAATTATCTTTCCAAGAGGAAGAAACCTCAATTTACATTTATAATAAGCTCGTTTCCTATGGTCTGACAGATATCCAACGTAACGTCGGTAATGGTTATGGTATTGTCGCAACTATTCAAGGTCAAACAGGAGAAGGGCCAGTGATAGCTTTAAGAGCAGACATGGATGCCTTACCAGTTGAAGAGGAAGCAGATTATTCATTTCCTTCAAAGAAACCAGGTATCATGCATGCTTGTGGTCACGATGGTCATACAGCTATTCTGCTAGGCGTTGCGCACTTAGTTCAAAGAAAAAGAGCGGAATTTCGTGGCACTGTGATGTTTATATTTCAACATGGCGAGGAAGTGAAGCCAGGTGGTGCTAAAAGTATCATAGCCACCGGCCTCTTAGATAATGTCGATGAGATTTATGGCCTTCATGTCGATCCACAACTAACTGTTGGTCAAATGAGTTACTCAATGGACTATGGTTCTGCCGCTTCAGATACAATCAAGATAGATGTTCAAGGCAAGAGTGGTCATGCCTCGCGCCCACAAGAAGCCATCGATGCGATTATTATCGCCTCTGAAATCATTACTAACTTACAAACTTTAGTTAGTCGCACTGTCGATCCGTTTAAACCAGCTGTATTAACCTTTGGTAGCGTTCAAGCCGGTGGAACAGCTAAGAACATCATTGCAGATCAAGCATTGATACACGGTACAATTAGGACGTTTTCAGAAGAGGTTCGCTTACATTTAAAGCGTAAACTAATCCAGATGACTGAAGCAATTGTTGGCATGAATGATGGCGAAGTTGTGATCACTTACCAAGATGGCTATCCGGCTTTACTTAACACAGCCGAACTTGTCAAAGAATCAGTTAAAGTTATAAAGAATAAGCAAGTTTTTGACCGTGTCTTTGAATTAAGTCCTACTTTAATCGGAGAAGACTTTGCTTACTACTTACAAGATATTCCAGGTGCTTTTTTTCATTTAGGTATCAGCGATAAAGGGAGTAAGAATAACTATCCATTACACCATCCGAAGTTCTCTATGAATGAAGGGTGTTTATTAAAAGGGGTTCAACTTTTCTTGGCAATTTTACTGAATAAACTAGAAGAAGCTTAACTCAGCAGGCAAGTCTTCCATTGTAAGACAGAATAGATAAACTCTGAAATCCTTTATCATACTTTAGAAAGTATTGATAGTAAACTATAACCATAATACCGATGACACTATTGGCTAATTGCACTAAAACTGCTTATTCTAAAGAGTCTCTTATAGATTAGGTTTAGCAAAATACTCACTATTTGACAGACTATTCTAACGAATCATATGATTTTACTTTTAACTAGAGAAGACGTAAACTAATTATCAATCAACTTAATAAGGAGGATGATCAATTTGTCACAGACAGTCTATACGAATTATTGGGTCAATCGTCGAGCGAATCTAAAGAAAGAACACGGAAGTTACCTTACTGAAGAAGAAGCGTTACAAGGAATCAAAATCTGGTGGGAAATCCATAAAGAAAAACATCATGATGTCCAACAGACGCGCACTAATTCCGGTGCCTTAGAAATTACCTATGGTGATGAGAACTATTTTTACCGAATTGAAAAAAGAGAAATCACTGATAAGTTACCTTCTCGGAAGTATAAATTGAGGTCTAAAGGGGAAATCGAATCATTACGATTTAAACACCGCTTAAACGACGAAAGTTTCTTTTATGAAGAATTAGCTGAGCCTTACCGCGATCGACTAATGGTAGTGATGGCAGATGCCCAGAAATTACGTGAATACGTTTATGATGAAAAGGGTCGTCCTATTAAAAAATATGTATAATATAAATTAACGCCACACGCGAAGAAAGGCAATTTTCTTCGCGTGTGGCGTTTGCTTCATTATTGATTAAATTTAACTGTTCAAAAAGATATTAGTGTAAACTGCCACCGATAATTCTATCATCTACTTGATTATGATAAGAAACGATCGTGGCTAAGGCAATTTCTAAACCTTCTACAATCATATCCAGACTCATTGAAGGCGCAGGTCTCTTAAGTGTCTGTTCCGGTAAATATGGCACATGTATAAAGCCACTTTGTATATTAGGGTATTGTTTTTGACATAGATACAATGTTTGATACATGATGTGATTACAAACGAAGGTGCCTGCTGAATTGGATACACTGGCAGGAATCGTATGTTCATTCAAGGATTCAACGATAGCTTTAATTGGTAACTGGCTAAAATACGCTGCTTGTCCATCGGCTTTTATTATCCGATCAATAGGCTGTTGCCCGGCATTATCTGGAATAAGTGCATCATCCAAATTGATGGCGACTCGTTCTGGTGTTATGCCAAATCGTCCACCAGCTTGCCCAATATGAACTACGATATCAGGAAATTCCTGTTCAATCACCTTTGCCACAACATCGGCTGATTGATTGAAAACAGTCGGGATTTCTAGTTTGATTATTTCTGCATCATTAATTGTATCTTTGAGCAAATGAACGGCTTCTAATGCAGGGTTTTTAGTGTCCTGACCAAAGGGATTAAAAGCGGTAACGAGTAGCTTCAACATGTTATGACCTCCAAAATAGGGAATGATAGATAAATATTGCTATAAATTTTCAGTATTATATAATGAAAAGGTATAATAATACCGATTATATCACACGTATACATTTGTGAAAAATTTAGTACTTTTAAAAACTAGAGAGTAGGTCATCAATGTTTGAACAATGGGTTGCAATGGAAGATTTTTTTTATTCATCAATGATTATTGAAATTGCGATAGCAGTAGTATTTGGTATTGTTGCGATTGCTACGATTTTTAATTTAAAGAATAAACGGTCGCGTATTTTATTTGGTATCAGTGGCTTGATCGTGGCAGTTATGGCTGCCTTGATATTTACTGGTTTAAATAAGCATCAAGACTTTATAGATAAGACACGCTTTGAGAATGCAGCAGTTAGACGATACACCGTTGCACCTTTCAATAAATTTCGTTACTCTAATACCGAAACCTCCATTTATAGAGTCGGTTATATGGTCGAGACGTTTAAGGATATTGGACTATACAACGCCTTTCCAATCGAACAAGAAATTGAGTATTTGGGAAGTGACAATAGCTTTATGTATTTTCAGATTGCTAGTACGACCGTATATGCTAATCCTCGTTATGTTGAGTTTACCGATGAAGTGGACAAAGCCAAACGTGTGGGCATTCAATTTTCTTTAATTGAACCAGAATTTGAAGAACTTGGTTTCTTCTTAGAGTCAAATGAATTCTTTGAACAGTATCTCGTTCCTAAGACTTTAGAAGACAAGGTCGTTGATCCTAAAGTCGCTGATAAGGCCGTTTATCAGCATACTGAAGATACAATAGCCGGTTGGGTTGTTCACTAAGATCAATGCAGTAAAATAACAATCGAAGAAGGTGAAATATATGTTTGGATTTTTAACAATGGCTTGTTTGATGGTAGGGATGGCATTCGCAGTCATCTATTTAAAAGAACCAAGAACTTTATGGTTAGGTAGTAGTTTCCTGGCAATGGTCATGACTTTAGGTATCACACTTGCCACTTTCTTAATTACGCTAGGGCAGGTGACGCCTGTGCTGATCCTTGCCATAATAGTTGGTCTATTACTGTTTTTTCTACCAACCATTATCATCATCGTATTCTTATCCAGTGGAGTAACAATTATCCGACGAGAAGGTTTACGTTTAACCAACATATTGGCCTTTGGTGCCGGATTAATGACGATTGCTTACTTAACCATTTGGCCATGGGTAGGGGATATGACCCAGCATAATGTGATGAGTATTCTTTATGCCTATATTTCGTCTCTAGCGCTTTATTTTATTGTTCTGCTAAATTTATATACTCTAACGACCGCCTTGAACCTAATTCATTTCAATATACCTCAGTTAGATTATTTAGTGGTCTTAGGTGCAGGTTTAGACGGTGATAAAGTAACGCCATTATTAGCAAGTCGTATCGACAAAGCCATTCAGTTATATCATCGACAACCATCTGTTCAATTAATTATGACCGGCGGCCAAGGGGATGATGAATTAGTATCTGAAGGCTTTGCGATGGCAAATTACGCTTTGGAAAAAGGGCTTCCTTGCGAAGCAGTTATCGTTGAGGATAAAGCTGTAAATACTGAAGAAAACATCGCCTTCTCCCATCAATTGATGGCTAAGGAAGAGGCTAAATTTGCGGTAGTAAGTAACAACTATCATGTGTTTAGAGCATTATTGCTTGCTAGAGAACAAGGTTTAAAATGTATCGGTTTCGGTGCAAAAACGAAATGGTATTTTGCGATTAACGCCTTTATACGCGAATTCATTGGTTACCTCTATTTAAAACGGAAATTTCATTTAATAGTTATCACCATCTTTACGATAGGCTTTACGTTATTACAAGCCTTAATTATTTATATCAACCAATACATAGATTAGTGTTTATCTAAACAGTTGCTTAACCTTTTTAATATGGTTAATGGCGACTGTTTTTTAATATGTTGATTAAGTTTATTAGCTGTTTATTAACATATAGGTTAAAATATAATGAAACCGATAGAAAAGGAGAATTACATGACATTTAAATTGCTCGAAACAAAACAGTTACACGATATTCAATCAGAAGGTCGCATTTATGAGCATGAAGAAACAGGGGCTAAAGTATTACGTTTAGCCAATGACGATCCAAATAAGGCCTTTACCATTGCATTCAAAACGCCGGCATATAGCGATAACGGCATTGCACATATTCTTGAACATTCTGTTTTAAATGGTTCGAAGAAGTATCCATCTAAAGAACCATTTGTTGAACTAATTAAAGGTTCTTTGAACACCTTCGTCAACGCAATGACTTTTTCTGATAAAACAATTTATCCAGTCGCATCCACAAATCAACAAGACTTTGAAAACTTAATGGGAGTTTATCTTGATGCGGTTTTCCAACCAAACTTCCGAGAGAACCCTCAAATTCTTGAGCAAGAGGGCTGGCATTATCATTTAGAATCAGCTGAAGAAGATTTAATTTATAAAGGTGTCGTTTATAACGAAATGAAGGGAGCAAACGCCTCGCCTGATCGTCAGTTATCCATGTTTATGAGACGTAACCTCTATCCTAATACGCCCTATGCCTTTGATTCAGGTGGTAATTCACCAGATATTACGTCTTTAACTCAAGATGAATTTATTGCTTTTCACGAGCGTTATTATCATCCATCTAACTCATTGACTATTTTATACGGAGACCTAGACGAAAACGCTGCTTTTGAAGATTTAGCAGAATATTTCAGTGGGATGGGGCAATTAGATGAAGCGATAGAATTAGCTTTCGAGAGTCAAATTCCAGAAGTAACAGATGTTGAAGAGACGTATTCATTAGCGGATGGAGACGATCCTAAAGAAAAAGATTACTTAGCCCTAGCTTGGCATACAAATACTGTCGATAAAACATTAGATTATTTCGGCTTTAGCATTTTAACGGATATTCTTTTCGATAATAATGAGTCGCCTTTGAAGAAAGCCTTATTAGATGCTGAAATCGGGGGCGATATTGACGCAGATTTCTCGCAAATTGGATATGTTGAAGCCTTTTCAATTGTGGCGAAATTCTCGCAAAGTGATCGCATGGACGATTTCAAACGCATCGTTAAAGACGTCTTAAGTCAATTGGTAAAAGAAGGAATCCCAGGTGAATTAGTGGAAGCCTCACTGAATAAACACCTTTTCCATCTGAAAGAAGCGGCCATTTCTGAAAGTAATCCTCGTGGTGTTATTTATGCGATTGGTGCTTTAAATAGCTGGTTATATGGTAATTCACCATTCGAACGGATTGAGTTTTCTGATGCTTTAGCTCAATTAAAAGTGTTAGCAAAGGAAAGATACTTCGAGGAGTTAATTGAACGTAAATTATTGGATAACCCACATAGAGTGGCATTGACACTTAAAGCAGACCCTGGTAAAAGCGACCGCCAAGAAGCTAAAACCTTAGCCGACTTAAAGGCTTACCAAGAAAGCCTTAGTACAGAAGAGGTTCAAGCATTAGTGGACAATACACAAGCATTAATACAAAAACAAGAGCAAGCGGATAAACCAGAAGATTTAGATAAAATTCCTCGTTTAACACGTGAGGATTTAACGACTGAGACATCTGTCAAGGAAATCAACGTATCAGAGCTATTTGAAGGTACTATCTTTAACCATGCGGATGAATTTACATCTGGTATTGATTACTTAAATCTGTATTTTGACATTTCTGATTTCAAACAAGCTGATTACGAAGCACTCGGTTTCTTAAGTAATTTATTAGGCAGCTTACCAACAGAACGTTATTCTGTAGCGGAACTTCAAACTCAAATCGACCTTAATACAGGTGGGATTCATGCGAATGTTGTCGTTTACGATGATCCAAAAACAAAAGAAACAAAGCCATATTTGGTAATTAGTGGAAAAACACTTGAAGAATCATTAGATGCCTTATTGGTCTTAATGCAAGAAGTATTATGTCAGACGAAGTGGAACGCGACCGAAGATATCTTGAAGTTAACACAAAGCTACCTTTCAGATTTCGATCGTCAAATCGATTTCAGCTCACATGCGCTGGCTGCTTCTCGTGCGATGAGCCAAGTGAAAATCGCAAGTAAATTGAATGAACAGACATCTGGTTTAGATCAATACCAATACTTACTGAAAACTCGTGATCAGCTGAAAAACAAGGAGGGCGCACAGTTAACTAAAACGTTAGAGACATTAGCTAAACAGTTGATGAATCAACAAAGAATGCATGCCCTTTATGTTGGGGATGCCAGTCGTGTTGAACAAGTAAAAGCTCGCATTAAAACAGTCTTTAAACAAGTTCCAAGTGAAACGCTTGCTAAAAAAACAGTCCTAGCAACCGGATTTAAGCAAAAAGAAGCCTTCATTACGGCACAAGACGTTAACTATGTTGCCCAAGCAGCTAACGCATTAGATGCTTTACCGTATTCGGGTCCAGCAAATGTTTTAACGACAATGTTACGTTTCGATTATTTATGGAATAACATTCGTGTTAAAGGCGGTGCTTATGGGGCGATTATGCAGATGACACGTTCAGGTGGTTTAGCCTTTGTGTCTTATCGTGATCCAAACATCATGAAGACAATCGAAACTTACCAAGGTTTGCCAGCCTATATTGCGGAAATGTCAGTTGATGAGGCTGAACTATTTAAAGCAATTATTGGTACAATGAGTAATTTAGATCAACCACTTTCTGCTTACCACCGTGGGTTGAAGTCCTTTACAATGTTACAAACAAGCTACTGCGAAGCAGATATTATACGTCTGAAAGAAGAAATATTAGCAACGACATTAGAGGATTTAAAGTCAATGCATGCAGCCTTTGACACTTTATTAACTAATCCAGCAACTGTTGTGATTGGTAATAAAGCACAAATTGATGCAGTAAAGGATCAATTCGACGTTATTAAAGAGCTTTACTAACCGATCAAAATAATAACATCAAGCGTCTGGTCAAATGACTCGGTGCTTGGTGTTATTTATTTGCTTTTAAAAAGCTTAAAACTAGACGATTAATCAATTTGACTATTTTATTGTAATGTACTTCATTTCTTAAGTTATATAAACACGCTTTCTATAGAGCAGCGACAGAAAGCTAATAAACTATGTGGAAAAGGGTGATTAGTTTTTCGTTTTAGGTGAATTTAACTCTCTCTTATGACGTTTATTTTTTTTAATCGCCCAGTCATAATGACTAGAGGTAGCTGAAATCCAATAACTTGCTAAGGTTGAATTTCCAGTCCAAGTTAAATACCCCTTAGTAAACAATTCCTCATCAGAGAAAGGTTCAACTAACCCCATAAGCTGAGAATGACTCTCTTTAAAAGCATGAATACTTTCATTTAGGGTGGTCTGTTGATGATTCTCCCAGATTTTTTCATTTAATCCTGAATAGTTTCTCCAATTATATGGTTCGGGTAGAAACGCTTTATTTATCCCCGATTTTTGGTTTTTAGCCCATTTTATCAGCAATTGATGCCATTCGTACAAATGAACAATAACATCTCTTACATTTTTATCACGTTTCCAATGATTGGCTTTTTGTTTATCCAGAAAGTCCTCTGGGAACATAAATGGTGTGTTTAGTTCATACGTTGACATGTTTTCTAACGTGTTAATTAGCTCTGAAAATTTCAGCTCTGATAACTCCATAAGATCTATTTTATTTGTTGGTCGTGGCATTTCAAACAATCCTTCCTTTTACGGGTCAACTTACTGTTTACCTTGTCATTATTGATAGGTTACTACTTAATGTTTCACTGCAGCAAGAGCCTTTAAATAGTTCAAATAAAAATGTCCGATGCTTTAACCATGATTTTATCTCAGTATAAATCATAAATAACCTTTATAAAAGCTACAACAGAGCTTCATACACTTAACAATTTAAAGAACCATTCTAGCCTTAGGAGAAGGGGACAATGGTAATTTGATGACATACTAGGTAGAGTGTATTAGAATTGATATACAATTAAGTTAAAAAGGTGGAATGAAAATGACAAGAATTATCATTGGACTTATCGTAGTAGCCGTCATCGCTTATACTTTATATACACAAAATAAATTCTATAAAAGAAATGATAATCAAAAGGATAAATAAGGAGACTAGTAATGCCTTTAGAATTAACAGCAATTTCAAGTAATTATGAAATAGGTGTAATCAGAAGTATTAAATTTTTAACACAAGGAAAATCTACAAAAACGTGGAAAATAGAAACAGAAAATGAAGCCTACATTATGAAAACGCCACCAATAAAAGAGTCGGCAAATTTCGCTTACAATATCAGTTTACATATTTAACAAACATATCCTAATTTAACGAGCGAATTTTTGTTAAGCAAAAATAATACACCGTATTTGTTAATGAATGACACATACTATAGTGTTCAGTCATTTATTACACATAAAGACTCAACGATTCAGTTAGAGGATGTATTAAGCGATTATAATCTATTAAGAAACAAGCTAGCAAGTTTCTCATCGGAATTCGAACCCAATAATCGATTTACATTAAGTAAACTATGGACGGAATCCAGCCTTTATTTATTAAACACTCATCTTAATCTTTACAAACACGTTTCTAAAGACCTAGAGACGCTCTTAGAGCTTGATTCAAAGCGAGATACATAGATACACGGTGATCTAGGCTCCTGGAACATGCTACAAAGACCGAATGGTTCAATAAGCTTTATTGATTTTGATGAAGCAAGAGTTAGTCCAAAATATTTGGATTTAGCTGCGATTTACAGTTCCTTTATAAAGAATGACGAACAAAGATACTTACAAGGATATACAGAAGCTTTCTTAGAGCCGATGTCTGAGGAAACCAACCAGAAGGAATTATTAATGACCATCAAGTTATGGATACTAAAAGGTCTATTAACGTCTGCAAAGACCAACAATCAGGCAGTAAAGCATTTTTATCACATATATCAATTCATAGACTCTTTCAATTCAAAATAATATAATATATATTATGTAAACCCAAGTTTGTAAATTAAATTAGCGAATTAAGTTTACGAAAGTTCATAACTTAATTCGCTCTCTTCTCTCTTTTTAACTGAACATGCCTAAGTATCTTTCAAAGTCTTCGATTGTCACTAAATTATGATTGATAGCATAAATATTTTCTCTGTAAAAGCCAGTGTCTGAGTCTGTACTTTCAAAATAGTTCTTAGCTGTTGTTTGAAATTCAAATTCATCATCCATTAAACTACCTACTAATTTAACCTTTTTATCTTCATCATGAATATTATAAGGTATCGATATGGTCGCATTGCTTAGTGGTATCGGATAATAATCACTATGTTCATACTTCTGTGAGTCAATTGAGGAATCATCCGCTTAAATCGATACATACAATTCACGATAAGTATTTATTTTTGACTGAAGATCTTCTTGCTGCATATTCTGTAACTTATTGAAAAAGTCAGCGATAAATTCCTTTTCTTTTGAAGTCTTACACGCACTAACTAAATAATCTATATCCATTTCAAAGTTTATGGCTAATTGAATCAACCACGGAACATCATCCGTATTAAAATACAAAATACTTCTGACTCGATCAATAAAAATCTCCTTTACAGAGTTTACTCTAAACGTAAAGCCAAGCTCTGTTTCAAATTTTTTGACAGATTCATAGTTTCCAGCATAAGGACCTGTTAGAAACTCAATTGCTAGATCAAGTTCTTCATGATACCAATGGCGCGAATCTACTTTTACAAACTTTAATAATCCCAGTACTTCATTCATTATTTGATTTTCAGTAATAATGATATCAATATCTTTTGTCATATAATCACTATCTGTCCAAAATTCCAAACTTAAACCACCAACAACCACAAAATACTCATCGGTATAATTCAATTTTTCGTTGCATTTTTGTTGATAGAAATCAAAAATTATCCCTACAACTTCGATTGCTCTTTCCAATCTGTGTAGGGATTTTACTTTATCTAATAAATTTATGTAATCTTTTGTTGTCTTCATTTATCTAAGATGTCCAATATTTTTTTCTCGGCATCTGTTCTAGGTCGCTTATTTTCAGATGAGAAGTCATATTTTTTAGCTAACTCTTTAGTAACTTCTAAAATCATTTTTTTCTCATACACTACGTTTGTTTGTCTTTTTTTGCGCACCTGTTTAATGATGTTTTTCGTTGATTCCATCCGACTTCCCTCCTCTTGTTTATGTCACCCTTATTATAGCAAGAATCTAATGGAATTTATAGTATACCGAGCCTTCTTTAATTAGATGGTGTGACGAATATAATAATAGAAGACATTTACTTGGCCGATTATTAACTAATTACTCATCTCATATAGTTTGTCATGATCTTTACGCTTAAATGCATTATATGAGCACGTCATAAGAATTTTACTGCTTTATGATGGAATATAGAAAAAGTGTATCCATGACAAAAAAGTAACTTACAAGTACTAAGCACATATTTTTCTCACCAGTGAAGATTTTTTCGAAATTTGTGACAAAATTTACGCGATTCATGAACAGAAAATTATTAAGCTTTCGATGGAGGGACACCTATGAGTTATGTCACTTATTTAATGAAACTAAGTTTTAAAAATAAGCTGAACTTTTTCCCCATAGTCTTGCCAATTATTATCATTGGATTTTTTGCCATTATGAATACTAGTGCTAGTGAAAACACCAGTTATATCAATTCGATTGGTAAAGAAGTTCAAATTATGAATGATTTGCATGTTGGCTATCTGAAGATTTTAAAAGTATGTCATTCATAACTTCATCTTTGGAAAACAACACAGCGATAAGTAAGGGAGCTATTGAGTACGCTAAGCAAGGCAATTGGTCTGATTCTTTAGAGATCCAACCTAGTTTACTCGAAAAGAATGTATTAGCTAGTATAGAGAACGGTATGACAACTCCTAACGAATCTTATGTAAGAGCTATGTACAATCGTAAGGCTTCCTATGAAATTTTATCTGCGTGAATTTTCAGGGATTGAAATTAAAGGCTTTACCTTCACTTACAGAATGATGGATATACTCTTTCCAGCGATCTTTACGATTTGTTTAATTGCGCTACTCAGCAATATATTTGGTGTAAACCTGGTAGAGCGCACGGGTTTTGAAGATATGTTTCCTGTGAAGCAAGTTAAATGGCAATTGAAGAAAACTATTTTGATTTTTTTAATTAGTTTGTTTCTATGCTTGCTTTGGTATAGTTTCTACGTTAATGAATGGCAGTGGCTCTCTCCTCTACCCTATTAATCTATTTACAGACTCGTACTTAGAAACTATACCTTTAAGCACAATTATTGGTAAAGTAGCCATATTACAAAGCTTTGGCATCTTGTTTTTAGTCTCAACCGTCTATCTAGTTTCCTTACTTGTTAAAAATCAGATGACAAGCTTGTTCATTTCGGCATTTATGATTATTGGGCCTATTCTTTTAACTGGCAATGCAGCTCCGTTAGGTAAGCTGTTGCATTTATTACCGACTACCTATTTCAATGCAACACGAGTGATTACTCATCAACTTGCAGTAGAAAATGATAATTTAAACATTTCGTTTGTAACGGGGATCTATGTACTGTTGGTGTCTTCATGCCTGATTATTTGTATTATTGTGTTCTTAAAGAAACAGCATGAAATCAAACAACTTTTCCATAAAACCAAGTGACTTTAACTTATTACAATTTATGAAGCGTCATGAGTTACTACTTTTCAATTTGGAGGCTTTGGTTTTTAATAACATTCCCTCCCCCTACACAGATTCTACTGGTAGAGGGAGGGGAATATATTAAATGAATATTTTTTTACTTTTGCTTGTCACCTGCATAAATTCATTTGTTTAAGGAGAAATTCTAAAACAAATGAATTTATTCGCATGCTTGTTTTCACGCGACGTTTTATTTTGTAATTATTATACAATAATTATACAGTTAACTAAAAAGACTCAACAACATTCAGACAACTTCACTTGATATAGGTATCTATGCAAGATTTTAATTCATCCGATAGTTAAATTGTTTTCGTTTGTCTAATATATATCCGTTTTTCTCCTCAGCATCTGTTCTAGATTGCTTATTTTCAGATGAGAAGTCATATTTTTAGCTAACTCTTTAGTAACATTTAAAATCATTTTTTTCTCATATACAATATTTTTCTGTCTTTTTTACGCACTTGTTTTATACTATCTCTTGTTAACTCCATCTGAGTTTCCACCACTTTGGTCATAAAATGAGTATATAAAAATGTGAGAAAGCCGACAGTTTTACTTTGCCCTTTCATACATCATATAGTTGTCTAGTTCTCCTTTACTAATAATAATGAGGCACCTTTTAAATTACAAAATAATACGCAAAAGAATAAAATAGGAATTCAAAATTTACGTGAATTTATTAAAAAACTTTGTGTGTCTGTTAGAAATGTAATTTTATTGACACGAGTTGAAAAGGTATATAAAATCACAATAGAAGGTCGATAAAATATGACATTACAGAAAGGATATGTTTTATGTTTAAAAAATTTATTATCACTTATAGAAACTTGCTAATATTTTTAGGAGGACTTGTTTTAGGTCTGTTTTTAAGAACCTTTGTAAGCTTTTTCTTCTAAAAATTGTCCGATAGGTCACACTAGCTTCTGTTTGTAGCAATAGTCTGTATTTTCCGTTGCAATCTTATGTATAACTGACTTGCAAAACACACCCCAGACAAAGCTAGAATTTACCTAACTTTGTCTGGGGCTTTTTAATTATTATTTAATAAATAGTAATAATGTAACCGTCAAGTACAAATCGACAAATGGGCATGCGGACAATATCTTAGACCGAATTATTCATAACTCCTTTAAAATATTACTCGATGGGGATATATCCATGCGAGAACGTCATGGTTTGGTGCCCTAAAATTAACGAAAGGAAATGGATCAATCTTTTTCTCTATCGTGTAAATTGCGTTTCTCGGTCTATACGAAACTTAACTAGCAATAATTGTTGTTTCTAATTTAGCATAAATAACAATATTCACAAGTCGGCCATCTTTTTAGTAATCTTTCTCTTCTGCCAGGCAATGTTGTGTGATCTCGATGCGTTATCGTTGCGTTGTTTTGCGTCCTTTAGTCATCGAGGATCTTCCTTTACGAGTGGATTTGAGTGCCTTACCATTAGTATACTGGTTTAGCTACAGCCTTAAAACAGATTCGTCGGAAATACCATAACGTTGACTGCACCCAGCAAAACTAGATGGTCCATCTTGAACCGCCTCTAACTTTAGCTCAGTAGGATAAAGCTTCCATATTCTGGATTCCTTCAAGCCATCGAAACCTTCTGCTTTATATTTTCTTACCCAGGTCTTCAGAGTTGTTCTACTCGTCTCATAGTTCTTCGCCACCCACTGTATACTTTGATTCTGGTCAATGACTTGTCGAACAGCTTGGTCTCGTTCTTCTAACGAATGTTTACTTCCTCTTTTATACATAGAAATAGCCCCTAATAAAGCAATCAGAGTTTTTTGGTTTCTCTTTCTACTTTATTGGGAGCATATCACTATGACATAAAGTATTTTTTTAGATTAGTAAGCTACTCAATTACTTTCGCTAAATGTATAATCGTATACTTCTTCCAAAAACGACTGTTCATCTATTTCACTAATAATAAAAACTGTTTTACCCCATAATTTAATTACCCATTTTCCATCCGAATTCTTTTGGTAATGAGGATTTTTAATAATATATTCCTCAGGAAAATCGATTTCTTCAAATTCAATTTCTGGTAAATAATCGCTAACGAGTTGATTAATCATCTCTTGGTTCATCTCAGGCGTTATCTGATCAGCGACCTCTTTGTAGATAGCAGCATAATCAATGTTAAAATGCTTTAAATAGTCAACTGCAGGATTAGTCGGATTTATTTTTTCAGAAATAGCTTTCTCCTCGAAATTCCTCATATCTACGTTAAACTGGCTCGTCTTCACAACGTCCTCTGCATCAAGGTTCATTAATATTTTAATAGATGACTCATTAAATTCAATTGTTTTTACAGCTAATGAACTATCAGCATTTTCAAAAAATCCTTGATATGGAAAAATCTCTTCAGCGCTGGCAGTACCGTTGAGACCTACAAAAGAAAATAAAAACAAATTTAGTAAAAGAATATATTTTTTCATACCAATCCTCCTAATTATAGTAGTTAATTACTAATAATAAATATCAATTAAGGTGCGAATAATATAATCTAAGAAACTCTCATTTCATACTCGACAAATTGTAAATCTTTCCTTCACGATTAATTTAGTTATATCGGAATAAAAACAAGTTAAATCATTCAGTTGCTATTATATTCTCAAATGAATTCTGGACTTAAGCTCAAACTCGACGTTTTTTTTCATAGCATTCCCCTTTACAGTTGAATAATTGTACTAGCACAGAATTAACATAAATATTTATAAAACAAACCTTTAGTTTATTCGTAAATGTTTATGTTACAGTCAACACTTTCGACCTTAAAAACATTTGCATATTCGGGTCTTTTACGGTTTCACCCCTCAAAAAGTCTCACTAAATCTATTGGAGGCTGCTGAAAAAGCACCGTTTTTAACAAAATATAGTTAATTACTGGGTTCATGAAACTCATCTACTTTACGCATTAAATGGAAAGTAGATTTTCTATAATTAAAATAAGAGGATTTTTAGCTATTAGTCGATTTATACCTAAAATATGGAGCCAAAGAGAGTAACTCGTTCAATGTTAAGTCTCTATACTCGCCTAGTTGGAGACTGCTTTCTAGTTTTAAGGGTCCCATTTCAATTCGTTTTAAATAGATTACTTTTTTACCTTGTGCCAAGAACATTTTTTTCACTTGATGAAATTTTCCTTCTTGAATCGTAAGCTGAACCTTGCTAGTTCCTTGATTGGTAGATAAAACCTTTAGTTTAGCTGGCAGACATTTTACACCGCCAATGAAGACAATTCCTTTTCTAAAAGCTAGCACATCCTCATGGGTAACATCTTCGTTAATAATCGCCTCGTAAGTTTTCGAAACTTTTTTATTAGGTATCAGTAGCTGATAGCCTAATGGTCCGTTATCAGTAATCAACAATAAGCCCTCAGTATCTCGATCTAAGCGACCAACTGGATACAATTTGTCGTTTAGATCCTCTGGTCTTAATAAATCGATAACTGTCTGGCAATCACGGTCTTTTCTAGCAGTCACAACCCCTGCCGGTTTATTCATTAAATAGTAACGATGCGACGGAATGGGTATTTCTCTTTCTTTAACTGTGAGCGTATGTATTTGACTCTCGACATTAAAACTGCCATTAATAATTATTCTATCGTTAATTTTTACTAATCGCCGTTGAAATAAGCGTTTAATATCCTTTTTAGAACCCATTTGATGTTGAGCTAGCACTTCGTCAATCCGCATGGTTACACTCACTTTCTCGCATTATCTAAATTTTACTAAAGCTAAGTTTACTATAACTTGCTAGCGCTTGTAAATTTGATTAATGAGAAAAAGGGAGCTAAAACCTATTATCTCTAGTAAACCTTTGCTTCTTCTATTTTTTTCTTACAAACATAGCCTTATAGCAACCAGTAGATATTCAAGTTTTCCGTTTTGATTGTTTTGATACCACTAGGTGTATTCGGCCAAAATGGAATATCCTTTAAAAGAAAAGAAAAGTGCGCATCATCTTTAATGACACGCACTCCTTGAAACCTATATTATTTGTAATTGACTGCTACAACATATGAAGACAAACCTTGTTCTACGGTGCAATATTTCTAGTTTAATATTCTGAAAAATAAAGGTTCGACTTATTCGGATGACTCTTCGCTGGTTGATTCAGTATCAGATGAATTTTCAACACTTTCAGGTGTATCAATATCTTCTAAATTGATAATATCACCAGTGACTGCGTCGATACGGATTTCACTATCCTCTTGATCTTCTTCAGTATTATTTTCAATATCGATGGTCCAGATTGGATTTTCATAACCATCTTCCCAGAACTCATACCAATCAGGATCGTCCACCGTTAAGTTCCAATTGGTGATTTCACCTTCACCGTACTCTGCCGTTGCAATTTCAACCGCTTCATCTAGAGAAATTAATACTTCTAAATCAAGTCCACGTCTTTCTGCATTCTCATTAGTAGCGTCGGTTTCTTCGTCGACTGAAGTATCTCCTTCAACCGATTCCTCGGACATTGATTCAGAAGTACCTTCTTCTACACTGGTTTCAGTATCAGTAGCAGTTGTATCTGTTGAGTCAGAAGCGTCTGTATTAAATAGCCCTTCGTTAAAAGCTTGTTCGCGGATGTCGCCGTTGACCCACTCAATTTCTAATTCGAAATTATTATCTTCGGCATCAAATCCATTAATCGTTATTTGATAAACATCTTCTGTTTCTGTTGTCTCTTCATCTTCATCAGCATCATCTCTGTCCAACTCTACATCAATCTCTTCAATTTCTGCATCAGGATATTCCTGTTGGAAAATATTGAGTGTTTCTTCCACACCTTGTTGAACAAGACTCGCTTCTATTTCAGCTACTTCTTCGCTTACTTCTGTTGAGGTATCTTCAGTTGTCGACTCAGTCGTTTCTTCGACTGACTCTTCAGAACTTTCCTCTGTACTTTCCTCAGAGCTTTCATCTGTATTCTCCTCCGACGATTCTTCCGTCGACGTTTCAGAACTTTCTTCTGTTGACTCTTCCGGTAATTCTTCGCTTGGATCCTCCACTTGCTCACTCGACTCAGACGTATCATCTTGAGCCCACACAACAGGCGCGACAGCTACACTTGCTAATAAGGTCGTACTCAAACCAACTAGAACCATCTGACGTAATGACTTCTTCATAATATATCTCTCCTCCTGATTTTCTAAAAATTCAATTACCTTACTTACTCACAGTGTAATAATCATCAAATCACTTGTAAAACATAATGCATCGATTTATCTCAAGAGCGCGCAAGTTTAAATAATAATTAACTTTAGTCTATAAGAATCTTAAACTAAGTGTATTCTTGTTTTGATTTTCCTATAACCATGGATTAACAAGTACTTATTAGCATTCATGTTTAGCATTTCCTTTTCTATAGTTATGCATCTAACTTATGATAGCCAAAAAACACTAAATATTATCATTCATACGAATGATTATTTAGTGTCTTTTTTTGCCTAAAGTGCTATTAATTGATTAGTACTTTGTTACATTGACTAATGTTATTAAGGCGCAGTATATTAATTTTTAGCTTTATGAACTTTAAGGGTTTTACCTTTAACTGTACGACTCTGCATTTCAAAAACGACATAAGGTCCTTTTCCATTTAATATTTCAATATAGGTGACATTTTCTTGAATCGTGATGATTCCGATGTCATCTGCTGAAATATCTTTAATGCTTGTCAAAGTTCCAACGAAATCAACGGCACGTAATTTTTTCTTCTTACCACCATTAAAGTAAACTTTTTGTATATCTTTATCCAGTTCTTTCGCACGATTATCTTTTCGTACAATACGCGTTTGAATTTTCTTTTCAAATGCTTCTTTAGCACGAGTCACTATACGTTTATTAGGTGCATAAACTTCTGTCGCTTGCTGATCACCCTCAAAAGCGTAATCGCTAATTTCTTCCCAACGTCTTTGATCGTAATCACTAATCATCGTCAAAGCAATCCCCGTCTTACCGGCACGTCCTGTTCGGCCTGTACGGTGAGTAAAACTCTCTTTTTCAAACGGTACGTCGTAATTTATAACATGCGTGACATTTTCAATATCAATTCCACGAGCTGCAACATCTGTCGCTATCAAGTAACGTAATTTTCCTGAACGAAACTCATCCATCACGGCTAAACGGTCATCTTGATCCATCCCACCATGTAACTTATCAATCGGTAGGCTAGCTTTATATAAGAAGGCATCCACCGAATCGACAACATCCTTTGTATTACAGAAAATGATACAAGCATCCGGATTTTCTATTGTTAATAAATCTAATAGTAATTGCTCTTTATTTGCTTCACGTACTTTAATGTAAGAATGATTAATTTTAGGTGTGTTAGCTTCTGTTGGAGCCATTTTAACTGCCTGACGGTCTGCTTTCATATAAAAAGTTGCTAAGCGTTCGACTTCAGCTGGCATAGTCGCTGAAAATAACATTGTTTGACGTTCTTTTGGTAAGTAACTGATAATATCTTCCACTTGATCAATGAAGCCCATATTAAGCATCTCATCGGCTTCATCTAGGACTAAGCTTTGAACTTTATCTACGACTAATGTTCCTTCTTTTAAATGATCTAAAATTCTACCAGGCGTACCAACCACGATATGACTTTTCTGTTTTAATTCAGATTTTTGAGTTTTAAAGGGAGATTTACCATAAACTGCCGTTACTTTAATTCGTTTTAATCGACCCACGTTCATGATTTCAGACTTAATCTGTAAGGCTAATTCACGTGTAGGCACTAAAATTAAGGCTTGTGGTCGATTTTCTTCCCATACTGCTTGTTCACATAATGGGATACCAAATGCAACGGTCTTCCCGCTCCCTGTTTGAGATTCCACGATAATGTCTTGATTATCTAGCGCCAAAGGAATCACCGCTTCTTGGACTGCTGTGGGGTTAAAATAACGTAAGCTTGTTAATGCTTTTGTGATGTCGGAACTAATTCCGAATGATTCAAATGATATATTTTTCATAATTTCCTGCTTTCTTTTTCTTCGCTGAATCATTATATCAGAATAAGAGGAAGATTACTGTTAAAATCGGACATTTTAAAGATAATTATTGCTTAAATTTACTATTTATATCTAATATCGATAGGGCCTATAATAATATATGAACCGTTTAAGTATCAAAACATTATTTTGACTATCATAATATCAACTATATAATTTATATTGAAAGCGCACACTTTGCTTAGTTCTAATTCAGGTGGAAACTGAGTTTTGTGAAACAGTTTGAAATCTTTGAGCCACTTTACAGCACTCAATGGTCCAATTATCATCCCAATGGGATATTGATTAGAGTGATTCTTGAACGTTTTGGAAAATTTAATTAGCTAATGAAACTGACGGACATGTGATTGTAATCAGATTTGATGTACCCGATGGCACCATCTTCCAAATTAAAAAGGTATCCTCCATCTTTGAAACTCTATTAGCGAATTCTAAAATTGGGTGATATTTTTTTGGGGGCTTAGTTTTGTGGCTAAGTGTATTGTTATTCTCTCGTTAATGCTTATGTTATGATTATATCAATTATATTTATTAGGAGTGGTGAGATGCCAACTAACTTAAGAAATCCCCTACTCTTTCAAGGGGATTTAAAGAAATCCAATTATTTTGAAGGTTGGTATTACAAACAAGTCTCTCAAGACCAAAAAACAAGCTTGAGCTTTATTCCAGGCATCAGTTTAAACAAGTCGGATGAGCACAGTTTTATTCAATATATACTAGTACAAGCCGATGATACTGGCCAAACCTCAACCTTAACCGGCTATATTCGTTATCCCTTAGCTTCATTTAACTATCATAATAGTCCTTTTGAAGTTCAGATTGGGAACTCTGTGTTCAGGGAAGATAATATTACAGTCGATTTAAAAGATGAACATGTTGAGATTAAGGGTCAACTTGACTTAGGCTCTTTCTTACCCATTGAAAGTTCTCTTCTTATGCCCAATATTATGGGAATCTTTGCTTACACTCCTAAAATGGAATGCTATCACGGTGTCATCAGTATGGATCACACTCTGGAAGGTCAATTAACAATCAACCAAAAAACGATTCAATTTTTGGATGGCAAAGGATATATCGAAAAGGATTGGGGGACTTCATTTCCTAAACGTTATATCTGGTTTCAAAGTAATCACTTTGAAGAGTCGTCGACCAGCATATTTTTCTCGATTGCTCATATCCCCTTTCATTTCACTGAATTTGAAGGCTTTATTTGTAATCTGGTTCATCATGGAATCGAATATCGTTTTGCGACTTACAATTTAAGTTGCTGTTCTATAGAAGAGGTTTCTTCCAACCAAGTCCGTTTACGACTGGAAAACCGGAAGGCATCCTTAGAAATTGTGGCTGAGGTAACAGATCGTGCAGAATTAATTGCTCCTGTTAAAGGCATTATGCAGAAGACTATCAAAGAAGGTATAAGTGGCGTCTTAGCTATCCGTCTTGAAAATAAACAGACAGGTGAAGTATTTAAAGATATTGGCCGTCATGCTGGGGTTGAAATTGTCGATTATCACGTTTAATTTTCTTTGCTATATAGATGCAAAAAACTAGCCAGTCTTTTGGCTAGTTTTTTTATTTGGGGAATCAGAGGCTTGCTTGTTTCATTTAAGAGATAGTTGCGATCTTTTCATCTAATCCTTCGTGTGTATGATTTAAGTGACTATCACCCTTATCGCCTTATGAGAGTTTCTCATCGAATTATTACCATATTCTTAGAATTATATGAGCTTAGCAATTGTAAACGGCAACATGTTCTAAAGCTTGTGAAATTTGTGAATCCTTGTTTTACAGGGCTTTCTATCTATGTTAAGCTACAAAACAGTCAATATTACAAATTAATTACAAGAAACGAGGCAAATTGTGACTAAATTAAGAGTCGAAAATTTAACGAAAATATTTGGTAAACAAGATAAAGAAGCTTTGAATTTGATGAATCAAGGGCAAAGTAAAGAAGAAATTTTGAATGCTACGGGTGCGACAATTGGTGTCAATCAGGCGTCTTTTGATGTTCAAGAAGGTGAAATCTTTGTTATCATGGGCTTGTCGGGTAGTGGTAAGTCCACGTTGGTGAGAATGTTAAATCGTTTGATTGAACCGACGAGTGGTAACATTTTTATTGATGAGACGAATATCTCTACTATGAATAAGAAGAATTTACGAAATGTGCGTCGTAAGAAAATTAGTATGGTTTTCCAAAACTTCGGTCTTTTCCCCCATCGTACGATTCTCGAGAATACAGAGTATGGTCTTGAAGTTCAGGGTGTGGATGCTAAAGTTCGCCGCAACAAAGCTGAGAAGGCTTTGGAGAATGCTGGTTTACTTGCTTATAAAGATCAGTTTCCGGATCAATTATCTGGTGGGATGCAACAGCGTGTCGGGCTAGCTAGAGCGCTCGCAAATGATCCTGATATTCTGTTAATGGATGAGGCTTTCTCTGCCTTAGATCCTTTAATTCGTCGTGATATGCAGGATGAATTGCTTGAGATGCAGAAAACAATGAATAAAACGATTATTTTCATTACGCATGATTTGAACGAGTCCTTGAGATTGGGTAATCGGATTGCAATTATGAAAGATGGCGAGGTTGTTCAAATTGGTACGGGGCAAGAGATTTTGTCTAATCCCGCCAATGAGTATGTGACGCGTTTTGTCGAGGACATTGATCGTACGAAAGTTTATACAGCCGAACATATTATGGAAGAACCAACGGCCGTTTCTAAAGAGATGGATACGCCTGCGGTTGCTTTAAAAATGATGGAAGATGAAGGGATGAATAATATTCTTGTCGTTGATGATAAGCAGCAATTAGTTGGTTATGTCACACATGAGGAAGTTGAGAAGTTATTGAAATTGGATCATACGACGATTTCTAGTGCGATTCAAAGTGATGTCCCTGAAGTTGCTTCTGGCGTGTTAATCGACCATCTTTTTGATGTCATTCATGATTCAGAAACACCGGTTGCCGTCACAGATAAAGACGGAAAAATCGAAGGTGTCATTGTCAGAAGTAATGTTATCGGTGCGATGACGACGGATTATGATCTCAATGATACACAAGACAGAAAGGAGTCGGCGACCGATGAGTAGTTTATTAGATTTTTTCCCCCACTTACCTGTCTCACAGTGGATGACGCAGTTAATTGAATGGTTAACGGTTCACTTGAGTTTTATTTTTGATAGTATTAAAGAGTTTGGGACAAGCTTGATGGAAGGTACGACTCAAGTGCTGTTATTCATTCCCCCGCTTGTATTTATAGTGATCGTTATGTTTATTGCTTACTGGGTGACTGGTAAGAAGTTTGGTTTAGCTGTTTTTGCTGGTATTGGTTTATGGTATATCCATAACCAAAACCTCTGGACAAATATGTTAAACACCTTAACTTTAATCATTGCGGCAAGTTTAATTTCCATCATTATTGGTGTACCCCTAGGTATTGTGATGGCTAAGAGTAAGTTTTTAGAGCGTATTTTACAGCCTGCTTTAGACTTTATGCAAACAATGCCAGCCTTTGTTTATTTAATACCGGCTGTGTCATTCTTTGGAACTGGTGTCGTACCTGGTGTATTCGCGTCTGTGATTTTTGCTTTACCACCAATTGTCAGATTTACGAATTTAGGTATCCGTCAAGTGCCTGAAGAACTTGTTGAAGCTGCTGAATCTTTCGGTAGTACAGGTTGGCAAAAATTAGTCAAGGTGGAATTGCCAAATGCTAAATCAACGATTATGGCTGGTGCTAACCAAACGGTTCTGCTTGCCCTATCGATGGTTGTTACAGCCTCAATGATTGGTGCGCCTGGTTTAGGAACCGATGTTTTAACTGCCTTACAACGTGGCCATGTTGGTTCAGGTTTCGTGTCAGGCTTTGCTTTAGTGGTGATGGCAATATTAATTGACCGTATCTTGCAAAGTATTAACAGAAAAAACGCTCAATAAGCAGAAAGGATTAAATCACATGAAAAAATTATCTATAAGTAAAATCCTTGGCTTATTGTTAGTTCTGTTGATGGTTAGCGAATTAGCCTATAGTCTGACTCAAACAGAATTTACAAGTAAACAACAAGGTGAAACTATTCAACTCGTTCATAATCCTTGGGATACTGAAGTAGCATCAACTAACGTGATTGCTTTGGTTTTAGAAGAAGCAGGTTATAATGTGCGATTGGTTTCTGTCGACAATGCGATTATGTTTGAATCGGTTGCTTCAGGTGAGTCAGATGCGTTAACTGCTGCTTGGTTACCAACGACCCATGGCTCAATTTTTTCTAGTTACGAGGATCAAGTCGTCGATCTTGGCCCTAACTTAGATGGAGCCAGAAGCGGATTAGTAGTTCCTAGTTACATGGACATTGATTCAATTGATGAATTGGATCAAGAAGCCGCTAAGAATATTGTTGGAATTGAGCCAGGTGCCGGGATTATGATACAAACGGAACTGGTTATGCAAGAGTATGACAATTTAAGCGATTGGACGTTAGAGTCCCCTTCTACTGGTGCTATGTTAGCATTATTAAAAGATGCTTTAAACAATGAAGAAGACATTGTGTTGACTGGTTGGACACCTCATTGGAAGTTCCAGCGTTATGACTTGAAATTCTTAGAGGATCCGTTAAATGTTTACGGTGAATCAGAACAAATTCATACACTTGTGCGCCATGGTCTCAAAGAAGATATGCCAGAAGCTTACCAAATTCTTGATAACTTCTTTTGGGACGTTGAAGATATGGAAAGCGTCACATTAGAAATGGAAAATGGTGTGACGGAAAGACAAGCTGCTCAAAACTGGCTTGACCAAAATCGTGATAAAGTTGACCAATGGTTAGCTGAGTTACCTGAAAATTAATATACAAAGCTCCCCTCTGCGCAAATTATCTTGTGGCAGCGGGGAGCTTTTATGCTTTATAATGACTAACGGTTCCGGTGGCTTGTAGGGGTATATCGATTCTGTCGATTTTTTCAGTAAGGAATTCTTGTTGATGTAACAGCCTAGTCACTTAGTATTCTAAATTCTCTAAAAAGTTCAAACTAGCCTGATTAATTTCAGCCAATTTTTCATAGGCTGGCTTCGTATTTAGCCCACCATCTAATAAGTTTGTCACCGTAGGAGTCACCAGCGATAAATCGGTTAAGCCAATATGACCACTTCCAGCGATGTGAACATTCACGAATTTGGCTGATTGACTGTTAATTAGGCGCTGATTCATCTCATAAGTTGTAATCTCATCGAGCCTACCCCAGAGCGCATCCGAATAAAAATGTAGGACTGGTAATGGGTATTCCTCCGTTACAAAAAGATACTCATCGCCCTCAATCCCTTGAATATCACCAAAGAACGGTGCCTCTAATGAAATGACGCCAATCAGTTCATCTGCTCTTTCCCGACCAACTTCCAAAGCAGCCGAGCCACCTAATGAATGTCCAGCTAATAGAATCGCTTGCGGATTAATTCTTTCTAAATACGTTTGATTGATCTCGTCTTGAAGAATACTATCCAACACAAAATTTATATCTTCCACCCGAATCTCTTGCCAGTCGACAAAACGTTCTAAAGTTCCTTGTAAATCCTCTGATCCTTGTGAGTTAATGACACTTTGAAAAAAACTAGAATCTACTAAAATTGTTTGACCATCTGATAAAGTACTCGCAAACGAATGATAAGGATGATCTAAGCTTGCAATCGCATAGCCGTGAGAAGCTAATTCTAAAAACAATGATTCGTTTGATTCTGCAACACCAAAGGAACCATGAGAGAATATAATCAGTGGATATTGCTCGTTTTCAGACTGTGAAGGCAACCATAATTTTACTGGAATTTCCCTTTGACTTTCATTTGTTGCATAGTCTGGAAATGCTGTTTCGTGTTTGAAGTATAAGGTTTCAGTTATAACAGCCAGTTGGCCAGATGTTTTTAAAGGTTCATGAAATGGAAAGAGAAGTTGAAAACTAACGAAGCCGATGCCTAGCAATACAAGCAACAAGCTCAAATTTTTCTTCCACCAAGGTCTAATTTTACGAGTAATTACCAGTATAAATGCACTTGCCAGTAGAATGATTAAGACTAACCAGATAAAAGCTTCCATCGATGACCTCCAATTGTTTTATACTTAAACTATAAATTAATCCAGTTAAACTTACTAGTTACATTTGTCATCCTGTCGGTGATTAATGTTATCTGTTCTCCAGAAATTACGAGATAAAGCAGGTGTTTAATCTGCTGTTTATCAGCAAAATTAAACACCCGCATCATATTGACTCTTCTCACTTATCTTAACGAACAATCAAGACATCACACCGAGCATGCCGGATTACATAGTCTGTCGTTGATCCAATCACCATTTTTCCAACTCTTCCTTTGCCAGTTGCTCCCATAATGATTAAATCAATCGACCATTCATCGACTAAAATTGTCGCAATATGGCTTCGAGCCTCTCCATACACTAATAATTTATTGACGGTTACACCATGATTCTCCGCATACTCACTCAAGGATTTTAAGAATGACTCCCTCTCAGGTTTCGGAAGGTTCTCATGTCCCTCTTTGAGAACTTGTACGAGATAAACACTGCTATTCACCTCAGAAGCATATTCAATGCCTCGTTTAAACGCATCAATTGACTGTTGTGACCCATCTACCGGTAACATAATGTTTTTTACTTTTGACATGTTGACTACCGCCTTTCTTTTGTAAGCGCAAACAACCTTTCATTCTAAGTATAATTCAACCGAACCCTAATTCACAACATCTTGTCAAATTTATCGATAAATAACACCCGAAAACTAAGTTTAAATCAACTTTAGCTTTGCAAAGTTTTTCCTCCCCGTTTATTGATAAAGTCTTGCCCTCTCCACAATCGTGGCTAGACCATTTCCTCATGCAAAATGGTTTAGAGGACAAAGAAGTTAACAGGAATCCAATATTGATTCATTATTATGATATGGCGAACGATGAATTACAGTGCTTACTGTATCGTTAAATGATGACAGCCACCCAAGTTGTAAAGTTCTGCTAAAGTTTTCTGCCATAACTAAATTTCTCTTAACAGTTTGACGGCACCTTAAAAATGAAACTAAACGATATCCAATTGAGTTCAGTTAGTTCACTTATGAGATTAAAAATCGAAAATCAGCTGTCAATAAAGGATAACGAGTTGTATATAAATTACAAAACCGTTTTTTTATTTTTAAGAACCACTAATAGATTCAGAACGCCAACTTCCTAAAAACATTTTTATGAATAGAATAAAAAAACTAGGAAAGCACATGGCTTAGACCTAGTTTAAGGTAGTACTTTACTTAACGCTGTCATCTGTGACAGTGACAGAACCTTCAATTGTTGATGTAGTTTCTAGTACTGCAATAGCTTCTATAGGAATAACTTCAGATACAGTATCACTCACTTCTGGAGTAGATTCTGCGCTATCTGATTCAAACGCTTCTTCTACCTGGTCTGATGATTTAGTATCGTTATTTTCCTCAATTATGTCAGTAGATTCCTCTGTTTTCAGATCAGTTTCTAATATAAAGTCTGCTTGTTCCACAAAAGAGTCTAAAGTACTATCATCATCATTTAAATCTGATATTAATGAAACTTCTTCAGTATCTAAGTTTAAGGTTTGCATTGTATTGTTGGTTTCTTTCCATCTTGCATAAAAGGTGTATGATCCGGTGTAATCATAGTCATTTACTATGTTGCCATTTCCAAATTGAACACCATCACTATTATACCATCCATCGAAACGATGGCCTTCTCTTTCTGGAGTAGGGAATTCTAAAAAATCGCCATCTATATGGTCCGGAATAGTCAACAATTTTTCTTCCCCTAAGTCAAAAATAATATTCATGTACTTGCCCAAAGCGGGGTAAAGTGTGGTATTCGATTCAACGGTAATTTGATTTGAAGCGTAGTCTTTAGCCATAAAATCTGTTGCCCAGCCGTAAAATTTATATCCTTCTCTATAATAATCAGGCAAGTCAATAGTCTCCCCTCGCTCAGCTACATACACAACGGGTGCTTTGGGCACTTGATTATTAAATTCACTGTAACCATAATCGAGGAATAAGTAAACTTCATCTTTTCCAGCAGGTGGTAAAGGTTCTGCATCCTTAACCCAATTAGGATGTAGTCTTTGTTCTTGATATCCCACATTTTCTACAAGAGAATTATCAGTAATATGAGAACTGACTCTATCAATTAGTGCATGCCAACCCCATAATTCAAAGCCTTCAACTTTTGGCATTAGAGGAAATTCACCTTGAAATGTTTGGCCCTCCAACAAAATAATAGGTTCAGTAGCGAAAGAATTAATATATTCCATATAATCTTCACCGTAATATCCATTCCTTTGGTCTTCTGGGGTCATTAAAAGATAGCTGACTTTATATTTATTTAACCATTGAGGGTATAAAGTTATATCTTCTGTAATTGGTGTATTACTATCATAATGCGTGCCTTTCTCACCATAATACTTCATGTCAATTTTATCTTTATCAGCCCAACCTACAAAAACGGCTCCCTGAGTTTCACTCATAGTTGGTAAAATTAATGTATCCCCTTTTTTTACTTTAATGGATTCAATCATCTCTTCAGAAAATTGAAAAGAGGTATTAAAACTTACTGTTACATATTCAACAACAGCTTCTTTTGTTCCATTTTCAATTATCTGATTAACAGGATCCGAGGTAACTTCTTCCTTAACCAATTTACGAGAAATTTCTTTTCCATTGTGATAGGTTACTTCATAGACTTTAGTCTTGACTCCTTGTTTTCCTACTTGTACGACAATGCTTTCACCAATTTCAAGGTCTGCATTCTCTCGTGTAATTGTTTCGAAGGACATACTTTCATTCAGTGTGACATTTTCATAAGTGACTTTAATTGTTTCTTGCTCTCCAGGGTCTACTTCCTTATCTGGGTCCTCAGGATTTACTTCACCCGGTGTTTCTGATTCATTTGACGTGTCTGACTCGTCTGGGGTGTCTGACTCATCTGGTGTTTCTGACTCGTCTGGGGTGTCTGATTCATCTGGGGTGTCTGATTCGTCTGGATTCTCCGATTCGTCTGGATTCTCCGATTCATCTGGTGTGTCTGAATCGTCTGGATTCTCTGATTCACCTGGTGTGTCTGACTCGTCTGGATTCTCTGATTCTTCTGGGTTGTCTGATTCGTCTGGTGTGTCTGACTCGTCTGGATTTTCTGATTCAACAGGTTTTACTGGTGTTGCTGGTTTAACCGTCTCAACTGTTGCTACCGGTGTGGCTTGCTCAGATGATTGTACTTGGCCTTGTTTTACACTGAAATTTACCTCGATAACATTGATCAAGATATCGCCTGTCAATACAAAGTTCTTATTGTCAATCCCATTTGCATCCGCCAACTCTTGTACGTCTTTATTTACTGCCTCTGAGATTACACCTAATGTGTCTCCCCATTGGAATACATATGCTTCTAAGCCTAAATCTTGTTGACGTGCGATTTCTGCTTTTACTTGCTCCAATGTGTTTTGTTCCCAATTAGTAGTTACGCCATCTAATGCGTTTAATGTCTCTGCTTTAATTAACTCTAAACCAGCTAATTCTGCCTTACCTTCAAACTTTGTAGATGCATCCGATGTTAATACATACTTAACTGCTGACTCACTTGTTTCTGCTGATGCTTGTGCTGGTGTAGAAATTAGACCTACGCTGCCGATTAGAGATACCGATACCCAGATTCTTTTTACTTTACGCATTACCTTATGTACCTTAAGGTCTCTATGGTACTCTCGCCTTGTTATGTGTGTCAAACATGATTCCCCCTTTTAAATGTATATATATAAGATTGTAATTACCCGTCAAATATAGCATAATCCTGTTTGTTTTTGTCAAACCGTTGCATAACTGCACAATAATCACAATGTATATTGTACATATACTCTATATGTACCTGTCAACCTCGTCCGCTTACTGTCTTAGTGGGTCTGTGTGATAAATAATATCGTTATAAACTACCTGAAAACAGGTATGGAGCGCTGACGTCTTGTGAAAAAAGGTTCCACTCTCATTAAAATGCTTGTGAATTAGTCTGGTTAATGTAAAGCCTGTATAAGGTGGGTATGATTAACGTTAATAACTCAGAAGAAATATCCCCTAAGGTCAGAAGGATTGTTCTTGCGGATAAAACAAGGTTTACTGAAACCCTCAGTTTTTTGGACAGATTTGAAAATCCCGAAATTGGTAAATGGTCTTATTTTGGTTGGCGCAACTCTGTATATGGTGATGACATTGTATCTAAAAGAAACCCTAAGTCTGTTGGTTTAAGTCAAATTGTCCATTTTGATGAGATGTCTTTTGGCTTAAGGATGCAATACTTAAATATGAGCAACCCTCATTGTTGTTTCCACCATTACTAAAGATGTTGACAGTATGGTAAAGTTTTCGTCACTCTTTTATTACTAAAAAGGGACACGAAGCCGACACTATGGGAAACTTAATAATATTCCGTGATACGGTAACTTGATAACGACTACAAAAATTTAAAGGTTATGTAGATACTAGTAACTCTGACCTTTAATTCTTCTGCGTTTTCTTAGTACGATTTATAGCATCACTTTTAAGACATTATATTTATTTTTTATCAACAGCAAGTGTAACAAATTCAATAACATCAATAGAAACTATAATAAATTCTAGAGGCAATATATGGGTATCAAATTTGTTGATCTTTCGCAGGAGAGTTGACTATGGTTTACAGGAAAATAGCTAGATAGATTTCGAATTAGAATGATTAAAGCTAATCATATTATATGGCTCCAATTACTTCTTGATTAACTGTCTGTCGCTTGCCCAAGCATAACTAAATAAAACGAGTATTTAACTAGCTGAATTTCAGCTGGATTAAATACTCGTTCTTTTATTCATTATTGACGGACAACTAGAACGTCACATTTGGCGTGGCGTATCACAAAGTCTGTCGTTGATCCAATCAACATCTTTTCGATTCTTCCTTTTCCAGTGGCTCCCATTATGATTAAATCAAAGGACCATTTCTCGACTAAGTCTGAAGTAATTTGAGTACGAGCTTCTCCATAAATTAATGATTTAGTTACTCTGACACCCTGTTTCTCAGTAAATTCAGCTAAGGATTTTAAAAAGGACTCTTTTTCGTGTTTCGGAAGATCTTCTTACCTTTAATTAAATACCTGTACGAGATAAGTCTACTGTTCAACTCAGAAGCATAGCCAATTCCCCGTTTAAATGAACCAATTGACTGTTGAGAGCCATCTACCGGTAACATATTATTTTTTGTTATTGACATTTTGGACACCGCCTTTATTTCTTTGTAAGCGCGAACATTTAGTTAGTCTAAATATCAAACATCTGGACCATAAAGCAAAACATCTTGTCAAATTTCAATCAAAATAATCCCTGCAAACTATGTGTTAATCACTTTAGCTTGCAGGGATTATAGAGTGTTTTAGCTAGATAGTTTGCAAATCTCAATAGTTGCGATACTGTCATCCGTTACTGGCCCTTGCAGACAAGAGTTTTTATCCGCCAATATTGAGACGGCGGCTCTATATTAAGTCTCTGAGTCATTGGCCTGCTTTCACAATATCACTAAAATTGTCTAGGCCTTTTCAGACAACTTTTCCAAAACAGATTTAAAAATGGTTAAGAAATAGTCCATTTCTCGTTTGGTCACGGTTAATGGTGGCAGGATTCGGAGAACATTATGTTTAGAACTTGTCACTAATAAGCCTTGTTCGTAAGCTAAGCGAATAACCTCAGTCACTGGCACATCTAATTCAATCCCGATTAATAAGCCTTTCCCTCTGATTTCTTTGATTACAGGAAAACTCTGCTGTAAACTAGTCAGTTTTTCAACTAAATAGCGACTTTGTTGTTGGACATTGGCTAACAAGTCACGTTCTTTAATCGCCTTGACAATGTACAGGCCAGCCGCTGTTGCGAGTGGATTGCCTCCAAAGGTTGATCCGTGGGCACTTAGTCCGAAATGTTTAGCCGTCGCTTCAGTCGCGAGTACTGCGCCAATTGGGACACCTCCGCCCAAGCCCTTGGCTAATGTGATTATATCTGGTTGCAAACTTGTTTGTTGAAAGGCAAACATTGAACCGGTTCTCCCCATTCCTGTTTGTATTTCATCGATCAAAATCAAAACGTTGGCTTCCTTTTGAATTTGGTTGACCGTTTCAATGAACGCATCACTCATCAGATTAATCCCACCTTCTCCTTGAATCACTTCTAAGAGGATGGCACATGTATTGGAGGTAAGCGCATGTTTCAACGCTTGAGCGTCATTAAAAGGCACATAGTTGAACCCAGGTACTATCGGTCCAAAGCCATGATGCATTTCTTTTTGACCAGTAGCTGTTAAGGACGCAATCGTTCGACCATGGAAGGATTGCTGCATCGTGATTATTTCAACAGCAGACTCGCCTTTGGCTTCCAAACCCCATTTACGGGCTAATTTAATTGCTCCCTCATTGGCTTCGGTTCCGGAATTGGCGAAGAAGACTTTTGCTAATCCTGAGACTTCAACGAGTGCTTCAGCAAGCTCGATTCCAGGAAGTGTCCAGTATAAATTTGATGTGTGAATGAGCTGCTTTGCTTGTTGAGTGATCGCCTCGACGAGTCCTTCATCTGCATGTCCTAGAACATTTGTCGCAATGCCTGAAACAAAATCTAAGTAGTCTTTGCCGTCATCAGCTGTTACCCAAGCCTGTTTGCCGCTGACTAGCACTTTTTCATCACGTTTATAGGTATTCATCAAGACAGCTTCGCCACGTTTTACGATTGCTTCTTTACTAATGTTCTCCATCACAATTTCCTCCTATCTTGATTTAACTGCGATAATCGGCATTGATTTTAATATAATCCACTGTCATATCACACGTCCAAACTTCCGCTTGAAAATTTCCAATACCTAAATCAATCAGAATGCTCAGCTCTTTCTCTGACATGATCTCAGCTGCTGACTCTTCATCAAAAGTTAAGCCGATCCCCTGAGAACAAAGCGCAACTTGTCCCTTTATAGAGGCAATCGCAATATCAATTTTAGTCGGATCCAGTTCATCTGGTTGACATTGACCTATTGCAGAAATGATTCTGCCCCAGTTAGCATCTTGACCAAAAATAGCAGTTTTTACCAGGCTGGATGTCGCGACTTCTTTGGCAATTTTCACTGCGTCTGTTTGATTCTGTCCGCCTTTAACGAGTACTTCAACGTATTTCGTTGCGCCTTCGCCATCGGCAGCCATCATCTTCGCTAAGTCTTGGCACAACTGTTCCAAGCTTTGATAAAATGTGGCCAGTTTTTCTTCATTCCATTCAATTTTAAGTTCACCTGTTGAAGCTAAGAATACTGTGTCATTAGGACTAGTATCGCCATCGACTGTTAAGCGATTAAAGCTATTATCAACTACTTTTGACAACATTATGTTTAGTTCTGCTTGATCAAGCGCCACATCGGTCACTAAATAGGATAACATAGTCCCTAAATTAGGGTGAATCATGCCAGACCCTTTAGTAATGCCTGCGATTTTAATCGACTGTTGATCGATTTTAAATTCATATGCTAATTGCTTAGGATGTGTATCGGTTGTCATCATCGCCTCGACGGCGGTGATTGAGTCTTGATCCGTTAGTTGACTGGTCAATTGTTGAACCTTCTCATCAAAATTGTTCAATGTCAGCGGGACGCCAATTACACCTGTTGAACAGATTAAGACTTCCGTTACCTTGATATTTAAGTCATCTGCTAAGGTTTGGGCCATTTTTTGAACAGCCATGTCGCCTCGAACGCCATTACACGTATTGGCGTTTCCGCTATTAGTCAGAATTGCTTTAACAATCGAATGTTGTTCGAGTAAGTGGCGATCATACACAATATGATGGGATTGAATCGCATTTTTGGTATACACTCCAGCCACTGTGGCACCCTTGGGAAAGTAAATCAAGCCAAGATCTTTTTTATTCGCCTTGAATCCTGCATGAATGCCCGATGCGAAAACTGAATTAATGGCACACAAGCCACCCGCTATTTTTTTCATTTAATTTCCTGCTTTCCATTCATATTTGGTTATCATTAAGGAACTAGGGGCATTAAGTTCAAACCTTTTGTTTCAGTTAAACCAAACATTATGTTCATATTCTGAACGGCTTGGCCAGAGGCACCTTTGACCAAATTATCGAGAATGACTAGAATGATCAAACGATTCGTCCGTTCGTCTACCTGAATTTGTAACTGGCAATTGTTGGTCCCACGGATCGATTTCAATTCAGGTAATTGACCGATTGGTAAGACTTGAATAAAAGCTTCCTCGCTATACTTCTCTTGGAACATTTGGTGAAGCGCCGCCTCGTTAACTTTTTCTGTCAAATTGACATAGATAGTGGTGAAAATGCCGCGTTCAATCGGCAATAAGTGAGGGGTAAATTGAATTTGAACCGGCTGTTTCGTTTGAGCTTGGAGTTCTTGTTCAATTTCTGGAATGTGACGATGTTTCAGCACATTATACGCTTTAAAATTACCTTGCAATTCAGCTAATAAAGCGGCAGTATTCGCACTTTTCCCTGCACCGCTTGCTCCTGATTTGGCATCAATGATGATCGACTGAGTATCAATGAGCGTCGAGTTGATAATCGGTAGCAAGCCTAACAAGGCACTTGTGACAAAACAACCTGGATTCGCAATGAGTCGGGCATCTTTTATCCGTTCGCGATTGATTTCAGGCAAACCATAGACCGCAGTCTCTAGAAACTCTGGCGCCGTCTGTTTAACTTGGTAGTACTCTTCATAAACCGCTTTATCTTTGATTCTAAAATCCGGGCTCAAATCAATCAATTTGACCGGATAATTTTGCGCTTCTTTAACCAGATTCATCGCATGTCCATGAGGTAAACAGACAAAGACGACGTCACTTTCACCTAAGACACTTTCTGATTGATAGTCGCTAAACGTTAGATCAATCAATCCACTTAAATGAGGGTAATACGTTGCCACTGACTGCCCAGCTAATCGGGTCGACGTTAAATAATTGAATTCAATATCATCTCTAAGAATCAACAAGCGAATCAGTTCACTCCCCGTGTAACCAGTAGCTCCTATAATACTCACTTTAATCATCATCAGTTCTCCCTTTCTTTGCCTAAATAGAATGAATCAATGCGTAATCATTGTCCCAATGCCTTGCTTAGTGAATAACTCAAGTATTAGCGAATGCTTAATTGTGCCATTAATAATGTGACAACGTTGGACGCCGCCTTCGAGGGCTGCTAAGCAACACTCTAATTTTGGAATCATACCGCCGCTAATAATCCCCTCTTCGATGGCCGAGCGCATACCTTGAATATCTAATCGACTAATCAAGGTCGACGGATCGTTAAAGTCACGGTAGACTCCCGCCACATCAGTTAATAGAATTAGTTTTTCAGCCTCAAGCGCTTTAGCAATCTGACTCGCGGCTTCATCGGAGTTTATATTTAAACTGAGTCCGTCTGGCCCATAGGCAATTGGTGAAATTACAGGTAGAAAGCCGCCTTCGATGACATGATTTAGATAGCTCGTATTAACCTTCGTTATTTCACCGACTAACCCCAGTTCATCTGATTTTAATTCCGCTTCAAGTATTTTATTATCTTTGCCGCTGACGCTGACCGTAGGAATACCGTTCGCATTGAAAAGTGTCGTTAAAGAGGGAGACACACTGCCCGTCAAAACCATTTCAATATTCTGCATGATTTCAGGCGTTGTAACACGCAACCCATCGATGAAGCGTGTTTCAATTCCCTTAACTTTCAGGAGTTGATTGATTTCAGGCCCGCCACCGTGCACGATCACCGGCTTCATTCCGACATACTTTAACCAGACAATATCACTAATCACTTGCTCACGAATCTCAGGTGATATCATCGCGTGGCCACCATATTTGATTACAACGACTTTATTGTGAAAATTCTTAATGTACTCCAAACTTTCGATTAATATTTCTGCTTTTTCATTGTCATTTTTCATAATAACTCCCTACTTTCATTTAACTCAAATACCAAATCTCAATGCTTGGGTTTCACAAACATAGAGACGAGGCTAACCCGCGGTACCACTCTAATTAATCAGTCATCTTACTTACTGATTCACTTTAAAATCATAACGTTGATTCTACGTCTCGCTTTTATGCGAGAAATCTCCAAAGTGCGATTCAGTTACTTCGATCAGTAGACTCTCATCGTCTCCACCTCGCTGTCGATCCTCCATAACTTACTAGCTTTATCCTAGATTGTCTGTAAAATTAAATTCCTTTGACGACTTAACCGCATGAAAGGCGATAAAAACCTGGAAAGCGAAAAAGCCCGTCTCAAATGCTCATTGAACATTTGAGACGGACTTATCCGCGGTACCACTCTAATTAATCTAGTTTCCTAGATTCACTTTAATTGTTAACGCTGAACAGTTTCAGCGAAGCCAGCTATATCCAATCTCAATTCACTGGTTTTCTCGTAAGTGCGCTTCAAACATCAATCGGCAGTAGGCTTCCACCGTCCCTACTTCGCTGTGGCCTCATGATGATTTACTCTCTTACTCATCGAATTCCTTATTAAGTTATCAGCATCTTATCACCGAAATAACTTAAAGTCAACCGTAATATTAATTTTAGATTAGAACCCCTTCGTAAAATTAGTTTTTATTCATTTAGTGGTTCAGAATTAGACAGTGTTTATCATAAAACTTGTACTCTCTTGTATCTTTTTCACGTGAATTTCTCTTAAGAATCTGAAACTAACGTAATATTTCAACCACATTTTTACGTGATGCTGCCCTGGCAGGAAACACACTGAAGACTAAACCAATTAAAATGGACACTCCGACACTAACCATGGCTGTTTGAACATCGACAATCGCTGAGAATGGTAAAAATCGACTGACTGAAAAAGCTAAGCCTATCCCAGCAAAATAGCCGACTAAGCCACCTAGGGTGGTAATCGCAATACCTTCTAAAAGAAATTGCCATTGGATACTCTTGCGCGTAGCACCTAATGAACGACGAATTCCGATTTCTTTGGTGCGTTCGGATACAGAAATATACATCATGTTCATTACGCCGACACCTGCAATAAATAACGAGATACTCGCAACTGCTGAAATAAACAGTGTAATCATACTGAGTGTATTGCCAATTTGTTCCATCATTTCTGAACTATCATAATAAGTGTAGCTGCCATCTTCAGCGGCAGACCCATTCTGTGTTAAGTAATCTGAAATCTGTTGACTAATGGTTTTCATATTAACGCCTGCTTCAAAGAAGACAGTAATTTCCCAATTATAAAAGGTTTGGGGATTATAGTACTGAAAGGTCTCATAAGGTATTTCTACCTGGCTCATCACGGTGTACATGCCGCCCATGTCACCAAAGCCCATCCCATCATCTTCATTAGTAAAAGCAGCTTGACTATCATAGACACCAACAACAGTATAGTCGCTGCCATCGAGATCAAGTGATTTGTGTAAGGCTTTTTCAAGATCGCCAAATAGTTCACTTGCCGCAAAACTATCGATGATCGCATATTTCTGACGGTATTGAGAATCGGCGATCGTTAGATTACGTCCGACAAACAATGTATGATTACTTTCTTCGACCAGCGCCACATCATAGGAGTTGGTAATGTTTCGAAAAGTTGCCGACATGTAGGTCGCTTGCTGGGGAATATCTTCGGCCGTTCGTACTTCATCGACACCTGGAATCAGGTCGATCGCTGCTAAGTCGCTATTTTTGAAAGGCTGAAAACTACTAAAGTCAATGTCCATATTGGTTGGGTTATAATAAAAAGCCTGACTTGATCTTCCTAGCTCATCTTGAGCTAATTCATCCAGAGTTTGTTTTTGGAAGCCATTGCCTAAACTCATAATCGTGATTACTGCCGCTATACCGATGACAATCCCAATCATCGTCAGAAACGTCCGTCGCCCATTCATCCGCAAAGTCGCCAAGGATGACTTGAGTATTTCACTTAAGCGCATCATTCACCCTGCTTTCTTTGCCTGTTAGATCAATCGTAGTCAGTCGGTCCCCTGGTAGGTAGCCTAACTGGTTTTGATCGTAATCTTGTGAAGCTGCTTGAACTACTCCGTCGACAATTGTAATATGACGTGAGGCAAATTGACGGATTCTTGGATCATGGGTGACCATAATAATTGTCACCCCTTGTTCTTTGTGTAAGTTAGTTAAGATAGCCATGATGGCAGCAGATGTTTTAGTATCTAGGGCTCCTGTCGGTTCGTCAGCAATAATAAACTGTGGTTGATTAATTAAGGCTCTAGCAATCGCCACGCGCTGTTTCTGTCCGCCGGATAGTTCGGACGGTTTTTGTTTTAATTTATCTGCTAAACCAACTTTATCTAAGGCGTCTTTCACCCGGTCCTTTGTCTGTCTAGCGGACAAGCCATTATATAAAAGAGGCAAACGGACATTTTCTTCAACCGTCATATTTGCGATTAAATTAAAGTCTTGAAACACAAAGCCGACGCGTTTGTTTCTAAGGGCTGAAATCTGTTGGTCCGTTCTATGTTCGAGTGTCTTGCCTTCAAACAGATAGTCTCCTTCAAAGTCATTGTCCAAGAAACCTAAGACATTAATCAGGGTAGATTTACCCGATCCAGAAGGTCCCATGATTGAGACAAAATCATTCTTGTAGATTGTTAATTCCACATTTTTGAGTACATGTAATAACTGGTCGCCCATTTGATAATATTTGTTAAGTTGTTTAATTTGAATCAAGGAGCTATTAGATGCTAAGAGTTTTTCTGCTTCCTGCTGATTCATTACACTCACCAACTATCTTCCAAATTTTCTGGTAATCCGTCGAACTCAGTGTTCAATCCCATCAGATCAATATCTGTCATAATGCTTTGACCATCTTGTAAGTCGTAAGGATGCAGGACTAGTGCCTCTCCACTTGTTAACTCACGGAGAACCACCCGGTTAGTCCCTTGTTGTTCAATCGTGACTGCCCGTTTTTCAACCCTGCCATCTTGATAAACAAAGACAAAACTTTGGCCGGCCTCTTCGGTAATCGCTTCGGTCGGGATCACAACGCCTGGTAATTGAATCCCTATTTTCACAGAGAAGCCTGGTTGAATAAATGTTTCTGGTTGAATTGTAAAATTAAATTGGCTACTGCTTGAGCTTGAACCGATCATCTGATTGACCACCTGCCCCGAATCACTAGCTGTACTAGCGGCGGGAATTTGATCGAAAGCGGTGATTTCACCTGCGACCTCGCGGTCCTCTGCATTCACGTAAAGATTGACTGGTCGCCCTTCTGCTAGTGTATAATACTCATATTCAGTCACCGAGCCGACGACCGATACCTGATCACTAATGATGCGTACAAAGGGGACTTGTGAGTTGTCCTTGCCTGCTTCATTTAAGATGACCATGCCCTCAGACTTGGCGAGGATTCGGCCATATTGTTGTTCCTTGAGGCGGATCAATTTGATTTCGATATCCTCTATCTGTTGATTCAGCAGGCGGATTTGTTCCTTGAGTGCGTCTACACCAGAGGCTATCTCTTCCTCGACTTGCGAGGGTCTTTCAGTATTAGCTGAGTCACCAATTTCTTCCTCGATATAATACGCTTGTTTGCCAGAATAATCCCAATGGCTAGAAATCTTGTCGCCTTGATAATTATAATCAGCACCTGACAGCTGAGTGAGTTCTAGAAGTAAGTTTTCCCGCTGATTATATAATCGAGTTTGGTCTTTAAGTGTATCCTCAAGGTCATATTGCGTCTGTTGACTGTCAACTTCATATGCAAATAGGAGATCGTTTTTCTTCACATGTTGCCCGTCTCTAACTTGGACGCTGGTAATATTTCCCATCTCAGCATTATAGAAATACGGTTGATCTGTTTGCAGATGTGCGATTCCACTGACCGATACCGGATCTTGTTGATACAGTCTAAAGGTTGAATAAACCATCGAATCTGCTGTTTGGCCAGCTAATAGTGGCTTCCCGTCCAATATTTCTGTCGAATTCACCATTTCAGGTCCTGTTTGAGCGACTTGCATCTGATTTCCCTGTGCGCTGCCACTAAAGAAAAGCGAGCGAAGTACATAGCCCAAAGCCAGCAACAACACTAATAGGCCTACCGAAATCTCAATCATAACTTTGTGTTGCTTCATAATTTCCTCATTTCCAGTACAAAATATTTAAATTAACCTAATATTATTTTATTATACTGTTTGGCTATTAAACCTACAAGTGAATCCCTTAACCAAATACTTAAAATTCAAACTAAATTTTAAGTATTTCGATGTGGATAGAATTCTTTGGCGAGAGTGAGTGATTCGTCGTTTTATAGTCGACTGTTAATCGAATAGCGGAAATTAAATGAACGGACTTGTGGACTATTGTGTGTGTTTCAATCCCCAACCAGGCCAAAAGACGAACGTTAACAGTAAAACTTTATCCAATATTAACAAATACTTTAAATCTGTTCCTTATTTAATTTATAGTATGAGTAGAAAAACAGACAGGATGGAGTGTTTGATTAGTGGATTTTATTCAAGATTTATTGGCAGCAATTGGAGTTGTTATTAATGGCATCCCTCAAGGGATTCTAGCGTTATCGTTCGGTTTTGCGGCCTTTCCGACAGGGCTCGGCTTTGCTTTTGCTGCGATTGCGAATGTTCTAACGGGATCGGTTGCACCGGTCTCATTTCAAGTCGAAACTATAACCGTTGCCGGAACTATGGGTGATAACAAACGTGAAAGGGTCTCCTTAATTTTTTATGCTGCAATTATTATGACAGTCATTGGCTTATTTGGCTTGATGGAACAATTAGTCGACTTTATCGGTGTAGAAATTACCGCGGGTATGATGGCTGGTGTAGGTCTAATCCTTGTTAAAGCTGCGATCGATATGGCAAAGAGTAATCCTTGCGTTGGTATTATTTCCTTTGTAACTGCCTTGGTAGTCTACATTTTCACACATGACTTAGTCTATACGATTGTTTCTTCAGTCGTGCTCGCCACCCTCTATTCTGCCGTCTATAAGAAACAGTTCTTTCACTTACCTGAAGATGTGACGCAGAAAAAGTTATCCTTCATAAAACCACAAGCTTTAAATTTGAAGATTGCCCGAGGCGCCTTAGCACTAGCGTGTTTGAACATCGGTTCTAATATTTCCTTTGGGATGATTACGGGCAGTATGACCGGAGCAGAAACTAATCCAGTCAATGTTGATACTCTAACCGTGGTCAGTTCCGTTGCAGACTTTGTCACCAGTCTCTTTGGAGGCGCCCCACTTGAATCGATTATTTCCGCAACCGGAAGTGCCCCCAATCCTGTGCTATCTGGCGTTTTAATGATGACAATCATGGCATTGATTTTATTCTTTGGTATTCTGCCTAAACTCGGAAAGTTTGTGCCGATGGAATCGATTGCTGGCTTCTTATTTGTATTAGGCGCAGTGGTCACGACACCCTCAAATTTCTCAGCCGGTTCAGCCATTGACCCTATGACAACGGGCATCACCATGATTGTGAGTTACTTCTTCGATCCATTCTTCGGGATGATTGCCGGCATGATTGTCAAGTTCTTACTACCACTATTAGGAGTGACTTTATAAAATGAAAACTTATAACTTATCGATTGTTGGCTTAACTCGCCAATTACCCATTGTTCGTTTATCCGATAATCTATCGATAGCCTCTTTCGTCCTTCTGGGCGATACCGAGCTCGCACGGCTGGGCGCACAAGCCTTAGCTGAAAAAATAACCCTTCCTTTTGATTTTTTTCTCACAGCCGAGGCCAAGGGCATTCCACTTGTTCAATGTATTGCTCAGGAGTTTAACCACCCGAAATTTTATGTGGCTCGTAAAACAGTCAAAGCTTACATGGAACAACCACTGACGACAGAAGTTTATAGCATAACGACCCAGGCGGTTCAAACGCTCGTTTTAGATGGCCGCGATGTTCTAGAACTCAAAGGCAAACGCGTTGTCTTAATCGATGATGTGATTAGCACTGGCGATTCTTTAGCTGCCCTGAAGAATTTGGCCGAAGATGCAGGCGCTGTGGTTATCGACCAAATTGCCCTGCTTGCCGAAGGTCCAGCTAGCGAACGGACCGACATCAAATTTTTAGAAAAGTTACCACTATTTAAGTAAGAGACCCTTCGGTCCATAATGCGCCCCCATTTACTGCCGCCTCATGATAGGTTGTAATTGATGGGGGCTTTTTATTTCATACTAGATGACCTTGTGAATTATACTCAGCCATTCAGGTGGCGAAAAAAGAGCCACACCGGAAACGAGGGCCATCCGGTGTCACCCCAATTTAAAAACCGGAAATTGCGTCGCTTGAGTCGTATTACTGTCTTCGAGAAGATACCTTCTGTTTCGATTCTTGTAGTCTCAGTTAAGCTCACGCTTTTCACGTATAGAAAGATCAAAAGGTGTGCTGGCGAGCAAACACGATGTAAAGTCTGTGCATTTTTATCAAATCGTCGTGAAACGAAGTGAAGGACACTTTTGTATTTTCAAGCAGTCTGTAGGTTCTTGTTCGAGTAAATTACTGGTCGCTAAATTCAAATAAATATGTTTTTTGATGCGTGGCTAAGCGAGCCACGATGTGAAACAGTCCTCAGAATACGTGGATCAAGTAGCCATAATCTGCACAGAGTTTACCTGATTCCGATAAATAATAGAGAGAAGCTGCTGGGTCATACTCTGGCAGTGAAAATTTGATCTTTACGATTGATTTGCGTTCTTTAATACAAGTCCAAATAATGGCCTATATCACCACAAGTTTTAATTAGTTTCTTTGCCGAAGCGTATCATTTATAGTATTCTTAGCTTTGACTATCATCTAAAATTATTTAAGGAGAATTTTATGAATCCAAAAATAAAAGATTTTATCCTAACTCACGAATCAGAAATAATCAACATGCGTCGTCAGTTACATCAAACACCAGAATTGTCCTTTGAGGAATTTGAAACGACTCAATACATTGTGCGGCTCTTGGAACAATTAGGCGTCCCCTACCGTTTAATGGAGCCAACCGGTTTAATCGCCGAGATTAAAGGTCCCCAGTCTGGAAAAACGGTCTTATTACGGGCAGATATGGACGCTTTGTCGATTGATGAGTTAAACGATCAGCTGGCTTATCGATCAAATCACCCAGGTAAAATGCATGCTTGTGGACACGATGCCCATATCGCCATGTTGTTGATAGCCTTAAAAGCTTTATTAACTGTCCAGGAGCAAATCAAAGGTACTGTGCGTTTTATCTTTCAGCCGGCCGAAGAAATTGCGGCGGGTGCTAAGAAAATGATTGAACAAGGGGTGCTAGACGGCGTGGATAATGCATTTGGCATTCATATTTGGTCAGTTAATGAGACGGGTTTAATCGCCTGTGACCCAGGTCCCGCTTTTGCAGGCGCCGATCATTTCAAAATCCATTTTCAAGGCCAAGGCGGCCATGCGGCCCAACCTCACATGACGCATGATGCGGTGGTGATGGCGGCCGAGTATATTAATAATATTCAAAGCATCGTGTCCCGAGCCGTTGATCCAATGGAAGCGGCCGTGCTGACCGTTGGCCGTTTCGAGTCAGGCGATCAATTTAACATTATTGCGGAGAATGCCCACTTAGAAGGAACTGTCCGGACTTTCAGTCAGGAAACTCGCGATCTGGTGGAAACTCAAATGAAGCATTATGCGGAACAAATTGCTGCCATGTATCACGGAACGGTCGACTTTGACTATCGTCATATGACGGAAGCTGTCGTTAATCATGAGTTGAGTGCCAAACTTGTTCAGAGCGTGACCGAAAAGGCTTTTGGCAATCACCATGTCTACCACGATGTCCCAACAATGGGCGCAGAAGATTTCGGTTACTACCTGACTCAAATACCCGGTGCTCTCGCTACTCTGGGTTGCCGTAACACAGTCAAGGCAACAGACTATCCGCATCATCATGCGCGTTTTAATGTCGATGAAGATGCCTTGAAGTATGGTGCTGAATTATACGCACAGTATGCCTTGAGTTATTTAGACCAAGACGAGTTTTAAGCCAATTTAATCACGAAAGGATACTATGCAACTATGAATCAGATGATTAAAGATTATATCGAAGCCCATCAAGCAGAGATGATTGCTATGCGCCAACACCTCCATCAACATCCCGAACTCGCTTTTGAGGAGTTCGAAACGACTAAATTCATTGCAGAAACATTAGATGACTTAGGCCTAGACTACCGCTTAATGGAACCTACAGGCGTGATGACGGAAATTCGCGGTGACCACCCTGGTAAAACTGTTTTACTGCGAGCAGATATGGATGCCTTGCCAATCCAAGAACTCAATCATCATTTAAACTACGTATCGCAAAACGCAGGCAAGATGCACGCTTGTGGACATGACGGTCATGTTTCAATGCTCATGATGGCTCTCAAAGCCTTATTGGCTAACCGCGAACAAATTAAAGGAAAGGTCCGTTTTATTTTTCAGCCGGCCGAAGAGATTGGTCAAGGAGCGAAAGAGATGATCAAGCAAGGGGTCCTCGAAGGAGTCGATAATGCTTTCGGAATTCATATTTGGACAGTTGATGAGGCAGGTCTAGTCAACTGTATTCCTGGAGCTTGTTTTGCGGCGACTGATCGCTTTCAGATTCATTTTCAAGGTTCCGGCGGCCACGCTGCCCAACCCCATCTAACCAAAGATGCGGTCGTGATGGTCTCACAATATATTGCGCACATTCAAACCATTATTTCCAGAGCGACTGACCCACTTGAGGCAGCCGTTTTGACAGTTGGTAAGGTCGATGCCGGTGACCGTTTTAATATCATTGCTGAGAATGCTAAAATTGAAGGAACCGTTCGAACCTTTGACCCAGCCACACGTAATATCGTTGAAAGCGAAATGAAGCGCTATGCCGAAAGAACGGCCGCTATCTACGGTGGAACAGTTAAATTTGACTATCAGCGGGTCTTAGATCCTGTGATCAATGAGCGCCGCAGCGCGCAATTAGTTCAATCCATTGCTCGAGCCGCCTTTGGCGAACAATCGGTAGGTCATTTACCTCCGACTATGGGTGGCGAGGATTTCGGAGAGTACACCAATTATGTTCCGGGAGCTTTTGCGACGGTTGGTACACGCAATGAGTCGAAAGGCTCTGATTTCGCTCATCACCATGCACGTTTCAATATTGATGAAGACACATTAATCGTTGGCGCAGAATTGTATGCCCAATATGCCTTGGCTTATTTAAAGCAAGAGGATTTTTAAAATTATTGCCCAAAATATGACACTTATAAACCCTATTTTGGGAACCTTTATAAGTGATAGTGAGTCAGAGAAATTGTTGGTTTTTTAAAGAATATGATATACTTGGCTGAAATATAACTCAAGACTTGGAAGTGACGATTTGAAAAAATGGTTGAAATATGTACTGGGAATACTCGCTTTTATTACGGTTATTTCTGTAGTCGGGATTCGACAACTAACTTATGCCCCTACGCCAGCTGCCGAACTGGCCGCTCAAAAGGCTGTAACTGAAAACTATGTCAGTATCTTTGAACCTGAACAGGACGATTCACCTGCAATTGTCCTTTATCAAGGTGGCTTCGTTGAACAAAATGCCTACGCCCCACTTGCCAGTCAGTTGGCTGAAGCGGGTTTCACCGTCTATTTAATCGACACCCCCTTGAACTTACCGGTTTTAGCTGAACAACGTGGCTTGGCTGTGGTTGAAGACTATCAATTAACAGACGTGACTTTCATGGGCCATTCTTTAGGTGGCGTGATCGCAGCAAATAACGCCGCAGCTTTAGTCGATTCTGGTAAAGTGGCTGGCTTAGTCTTATTGGCGAGTTATCTGGCTGGCTCGACTGACTTAAGTGAGGTGACTTTCCCAGTTTTGTCGGTGACTGCTTCCGAGGATAAAGTCTTAAATTGGGAAGCTTTTGAGGCGGCAACTAAATTATTGCCGCCTGATACGACTTACGACGAAATCGAAGGTGGCAATCATAGTGGCTTTGGCGACTACGGCCGGCAAGAAAAAGACGGTCAAGCGACCATTTCGTCTGCTGAACAAAGAGAACTGATTGTAGATTTAGTGGTTAAAAATTTTCCATATTAATCTCATTAGCTATTTCCAATACAAATAAACACTCTAGCTCCATTCATTTTATCTGAATAGTGCTAGAGTGTTTATTTCGTTATTTTTAACATATATTATTGCTTGACAGTTTTTTCGATTATAGAATCCGGTCTTTAAAATCCAAACCCTTTAATCCAAACATCGTCAGCCTGAATATGTGCCACGCTGATCCTTTTTCTAAAGTTGACCGATAGCTCTCCTAAGTGCAATAACAATCGTTCCATTGACATTACCATATTCAACTATCAAATAACCATGATAATCTGAGGTTCTGTTCATCCTTTGCTTATAGATCATGAGCAGAATAATGATAATTCTTCGGATAGGTTTTATCTGAAGCAAGTCCTTATTAAGAAAACCTAGCACTTGGTTTATGGCCTTTAGATTGGTTATTCTTACACGCATCTCTAGCCGAACTTCTGATTATATCGGCAAAAAAAACGCTGAATCCTAAAAAAGGTCAGCGATATTTTATATTGGAGCTATAGTTTAGTTAATGAAGGAGCACGGTGCGCCAATTTTTGGGTAGTGCTTGCTAATAAATTGAGCCTTTCGGTACTAGATAATAAAATTATCGCATAGATAACTAAGAATATTGGTAAAACATTAACCGAAAAACGCGAAGCAACAAGGCCGAATAATGGCGGTAATAATAATGCACCTGTGTTACCGGCAGCTAGTTGAAGGCCCATGACATATTGGGAATTTTCAGTCCCAAAACGGGTAGGTGTTTCGTGCAACATGCTTGGGTAGACTGGTGCACACCCTAAACCAATCAGTACCAAACCAACTAACATAAAGGTATTTGGTAAAGGTAACAGTAAAGTCAGTGCGCCAACTAAGACAATTGATTGACCTAGACGTAACATTTGCTTGTTGTTTAACTTAAAGGAAACAAAGCCAGACAGCACACGTCCAATCGTAATTCCTAGAAAATAAAAGGACAACCATTCCGCTGCAGTGGCTGGATCGATTCCTTTAGAATCTACTAAAAATGTACTCCCCCATAGGTTAACGGTTTGTTCGATTCCTGTGTAGAAGACGAAAGTTAGTAAGGCCCATTTAACCCCAGGTATTTTAAAGACATTGGGTTTCTTAGCTGTGTTTGATGATGCCGCTACCTCTTGGTTCGCTTCTTGTTTGATTGGGCCTTCCCCCGCTACTTTTCTCCAAAGTGGTAAAGTTACCAGCAAGACAAGCACCAAGACAAATTGAAACGCAGCAATCACTAGATAACCATTCCGCCAAGAATAACCTCTTAAAATGAACTGGGATAAAACCAATGGTCCCATCGTTGCCCCTACTCCCCAGAAAGCATGTAACCAATTCATATGATGCGCTTTATAGTTAATCGCGACATAATCGTTTAAACCAGCATCAACTGCCCCAGCACCCAAACCTAATGGCAGGGTAAAAAATAACAGCCAGTAAATTGACTCCGCATAGTTAAATCCTAGTAAGCCAATCGCCGTCAGCATCACACTGACAACCGTCACTCGACCTGTTCCATATTTCTTCAATAGAGTTCCGCTAAATAAACTTGAAATAACCGTGCCGACTGAGATCATCCCAAATAATAAACCAGCTGCCTCTAAGGGAGCGTTCAGTTCTCCTTGCATGATCGGCCAAGCAGCACCTAAGACTGCGTCCGGTAAACCCAGACTAATAAATGCAATATAAATAATTAATATCAAAAAAGTTGCCAACAAGTATCCCCCTATCAATGTCAAATTCACATGTATAATCATAGTTCATTCACTTCAATATTTCCACAAAAAAAATCGTTCAAGCGCAAGAGCGTTGAACAATTTCTTATTAAAAATACTATTATTTGGAAAAAGACCAATAAGCGATGCCATCTTGTATCATGTATTCTTCGTCATGACCGACTAAACTCGCTTGGCTTGTCGCATCATCATTAGGATCATTGATATAAACCATTCCGTCCTCATAACCTCGAATCACCATGACGTGACCAATCGAAGAGAAATAACCAGGATTAATCCCAACAACCACAGGATTACCTGCTTCAACTTCTTCCATTGCTTCATGGAAATCATAAAACTCTTTGACTTTGTAGCCTCTTTCTTTACCAAAAGCTTCATAAATCGTAAAGGCTGTTCCCGCATAAGTCACATAATGGTCTAAACCAGCCCAGTCTGCAATCTCGCCTGGATCGATTGTTTCATTTTGAAAATAGCTGTCAACCATTGCTAGAGAAACGACGGCACAGCCGTTCGCCGCAATAATGCTCCCACTATCATCGCCATATGTATCAAACGCCCAACGGAAATCTTTTTGATTCATCAACGGGACATTGATTTGTTCAACACCCTTCAATAGAATATTTTCAGCTGGTTTCATATTATAAATAAACAAGGGAATAAAGCCAGTCTGTTTATATTGGTTAATGCCTTTATAAAGTGCCATTCTATCTAAATCATCTCTTGCTTGAATATCCACCCTCGTTGAAGTGGCTAAAGTGGCTTCTTCTGTCATTGACTCCTCACTTACAGGCAACTGTTCAACAACGTCATCAATCACATTCAAACGGTCTGTCACTAAACCATCACTAACTAATCGCCATACGCCTAGTATTAAAACCGTAAAGAGAAGCAAGACGACCGCTACCGACCTGATTGTTTTGTATTTATTCTTTCTTGGTTTTCTATCTTTGTTCATTTAGATCTCCTTCTGGATTTATCATTTCATCCATCACCACAATTTTATACGCCTCATTCTTAAATAGCAATCAATTATAAAAAAAATAATGTTTTAATTTGGAGACGCCACCGTGGCTAGACACATTCTAACACTTTTATTACAAGCCAAAATACTTCTCTTTGGTCTACTTGTCTTTTATTGTATAATAGTCTATAGCATATTCACAAAAATAAGGCTGATGAAACGCTTATTAGCGTGTTAATCTAAGTTGATTCCGCTGTAATTCTATATTAGGTAGCAGTCCATAAAATGTAGTGATTACCATATAATTTATTGTTGGAGGCGATTTTTAGAGACTAACGAAGATCTGTTCATTAAAGAAATAACTTATAGTCATTACGCCTCACTTTCACCTGATTTACCCTCTCATCCTTTTAGATGGGAAACGGCGGCTTTAGCTTTATTGAATCTTACGGAAGAGCGATCGATTGCTTCGGTCTTGGACTCAATAAGTGTGGCGCATCAAATTGTCTACTTGTTTAAGGCCGAACGTATTCTCTACCAATGGACGAATATTACTGAAGAGACTTTAGCATTTATTGAAGAAAATTCCATCTCCGGCATTCGTTCTGTTGTTAGCACACTCATTCCTACAACTTCCAGTAGTCCAGCTAAACAATAATATACAATTAGATAAAATATAATCATTATCACTATAATATTAGAGGGGTATTTATCATTAAATAATTGAAACGTTCAGAAAGGAAAATAGAATGAAAGAAAAAATACTCGCTTATCGTTTTTACTTAGTCATAATCGCTCTAATGGCGTTCTTAATTAATGTTACTTTAGTCCCCTTAAATTTAAGAGAATTTGTATTCACTGGTATCATGGTCGTGATTTTTGCTTATAATTTGTTATGTTCTTTAATCAGATACTATCAAGAAGAAAATTCTTTTCATCTTTTGTCAGCTATTCTACAAGTGATCATTTTAGTAATGTATTTATCCGCTTACTTTTAATTATAAATTTTAACTAAATGTAGTAGGCCACTATGTGACGATTATTTGCTAACTTACTATCAAAACCATGAGAGTAAGCTCCTGTACTGTATGCTCAATGGCATATTTGAGCAGATGGGTTAAAATTAAACACACACCCTGTCATATTTGCGTCAGGGTGTGTGTTTGTTCGCCTTAGAAGGCTTTGATTTTATTTTGTAATTTCGTAAAATAGAGTGTGCCATCGGCGTCTTGAGTCATTTCGACGCAGTGTGTGTGCCAGAGGTGCTCTAAGTGTGCCATTGTTTCGCCAGCTGCAAATATTTTTTGCGATTTCGGGAAGTCGTCCCAGTTGTCGGCTTTGATCCGCCAGCTAATCACGGCTGAAAGGTCACGGACTGTGTAGCCTTTGTCCTGTGTCATAGCGTCCAGTATCTCTTGCAAGCGCTCGTTATGATGCTCGATGAGTTCGCTCATGCGCTCATGAGGGTTGTGGATGATTTTACGATGTGTTGGTAAAATGACTTGAATATTCAATTGCTTTAATTTTTGGAGCGTGCCAACATAACTGCCTAGAATATCGACATGGTCAAAGCCCCAGAATGTGATATTGGGCGTGATGGGATCAAGGACTGTATCTGCACTCAACAGAACACCACTTGCTTCGTCATAAAAGCCAATGTGTCCTGGCGTGTGCCCAATTAGATCCAGCACTTTAAACTGATAATCGCCGATAATAAACTCATCGCCTGGTGTCAACGCTGTGAATTTAAAGGGTTCTGATGGCTGATTTAAAAAGCCTGGATTGTCATTATTGTCAATCTGGTCAGCTTGTAGGCCATAGAGATCTAACAAGTTATTGATTTGTTCCCAGTAATTGCCACTTATCATGTCATTCGTGTAATCACCATCTAGTTGGCTAGCAAAAATTTTGCAGCCTGCTCGTGAAAACAGATGCACAAGGCCTGTATGGTCCGAATGTAAATGAGTTAAAACAACTTCCACGTTCTTAAGTTCGATATCTAGTTCTTTTAAACCAGCGAGCAGTTCCCTTTCTGACTGCGGATTATTGAAGCCAGTATCAAACAAGACGGCACGATTTTTGTCTTTTACAACATAAGCATTAATCAATCTTAATGGACTGTTTGGTAAAGTGACCCCAAACGAGTAAATATTCTTTGCAACTTCTTGAATCAAATTTCCCACCCCTATAGTATACGCTTTCATAAAGTGTAGTAGAGTTACGTTTGAAAGTAAATACTCCTGACATTACAATAACTACCGTTAAGTATTAACTAATCTTATAGAAAAAGCAGCCCGCTTAATAGACAGGCTGCTCTTATTTATTCAGTCGGCTTCTCTTAGAATAACTTTCCCATTCACGGCGTCGATTTGGATGGCATCTTTTCCATCTCCGAGCGTCTTTTTGAAATCAGAGAAAGTTGCGGACATTGTATCTCCTAGTACCTCAAAGCGACCATTTACGAATTCGAAATCTAACTCAGCATTAAATGTTTCGAAGATCAATTCGATTTCCCCATTGATAAAGTCAACCGCCATTGGATAGGTTTCCTCGCCACTTAAAAAGAGTTTAACATTGGGTCCATCAAATTCGAATTTAGTGAGCGTTCCTTTTGCTTTTATTTCACCATTCACTAAGTCAACATTAACAGATAATTTTTCGGTTTCGGGTACCGTCACAACCACTCGCGAAGTTAAGGTTGTAAAGAAAGATTTAAAATTATTTTTCCAGTCTTTCTCATTTAATACGACTTGTTTCTTGTCAGTGGACAAGTTGAAAACATCATCAAATTTTAAGTCTTCTTGTGAAACATAAACTTCTAGCTTGTAGGTGTTTCCTTCTTGAATTTCGATATAAGAGGACACTAAGTCAATTTTTAGCTCGGCGAAAGCCTCTAAATCTCCGCTTTCATATAGTAAATTTGTAGGTAAGTCATCAGTTGCGGAATCATTGACTGCTTGTGCATCGACATGAATCATAGGTATAAATATGGTAAATAAGCTCAGTATGATTCATAACTTTGATATAAATTTCATATAGATCCCCCTTTCTTTCCTGATGTGTCATTATATTTATTGATACACCCAGTAATTAATTGATTCCGTAAGTAACAGCTCGTCTGAAAACGTTTGGGCATAGTGATTCTTTTCTGGTGAGTCATCAGGATCAAACACAACAATCTCACCGCTGTCATCTGTCATTAAGACCATTATGTGGCCGACATCTGTGAAGTAGCCAGGTTTAACTGAAACTAAAACAGGATAGCCTAATGTTATATAATGCTTGGCCGTTGCGAAATCATTACCTAAATCTTGTGCGGTCAAACCAATCGCATGAGCATAATCTGAGAAAATACTCCACATGGTTCCTTGTCCAGGCAAATAATAATAATTTTGAGCCCAGCCGAGTATTTCCACAGGTTCAATCAAACGGTCCTGCCAATATGAACCCACCATCGCCAATGATGCGAGTGCGCATCCATTGATTCCTAAAAAATTATCTCTTTCATCCGTCCCATATGACTCATAATACCAACGTTCATCCGTTTGTAAAATCAAAGGCATTGGTTGCTGACTAGCTTCTAAATATTGATTAGCTTCTTCGACAAATTCTTCTGTGACTACAAAGGGCTGATGCTTTAACCGAGTCAACGGTGATACTGTCAACCAGTTACGGTTACTTCCTAACCAACATGCAACAATTCCTAATAAAACAAACAAGTAAGCAATATAATGTCTTCCTTGTTTGTTCGAACGGTTGGACTGCCTCCTTTTTCTAAACATAGCTTTCCTCTTTTCCCACACTGTCATCTTTCCTCCACAATACCATCTCTAGTTGATATGAGAATCCTTCTTAGGTCCTAACAATTTAGTTCTAATCGAATGCTACTAAAAAAGGTGTCATTCACTAGCGTTTCGAACGATTTACAAGAGCGGATGCTGTAATAAATTCGTCTCGAAGCGCAGCCAACGACACCGGTTTGTTATGCCTTTAAGCATGACAAGCATTTGGTTATCTAAAATGAGGTGAATAAGCCTTATACATATAAGCTCTTATAGTAAAAAATAGAAGCAGAAGAAGCCTCTGTTACCTCAAAACTTAAGTTAACTTAACCAAGCATCTATTAATATGCTTTCTTTTGCACTAACAGTTGCTTTTTGACCATTGGTAATCAAAGGCCTTTTTATTAACATGCCGTTTTCATGTAACAAGGACACTACTTCATCATTACTCATCTCAGCTAGTTTGTCTTTCAATTCCATTTCACGATACAAGTTTCCTGACGTATTGATAATCTTTTTCACTAGTCCGCCATTGGCATCAACCGCCAATTGTATGACCTCTTTTGCTGGAGGCGTCTCACGAATATCAATAACATCTCCCATTGCAATGCCTTCTGCCTTCAAATAGTTAGCTGCTTTTTTGGTGGTTGAACAGTGACCCAAACCATAAATCTTTAACATATTATTTGTCTCCTTTTTATATCTGTCTTCAGTAATGATTATAATCTATCCATAGTAAACATGAAGTGCACTAAACAAAGATAAGTACCCAGTCTAAGTACCCTAGTGTACCTTAATGTGAATCACTCACATTAAAATTTTAATTGAAACAATCCTTTTCTAAAACTCCCAACAAAGTAAGCTTGTTTATTTATAAATCAATCTATAATCTAACACATCGTTTGTTTAAGTCATGGATCAATTCTTTTTTGTTTTCAGGTGATACTTTCACACTCCCTAAAAAAGAATTAGTATAAACAATTTCAAGCTCATCTCTTGACGACACTATTTTATATCCGGTAAAAATTTCTTTTGACCTTAATATCTTTGTGATATTCTCAAATGGAATTCGGCTTTTAAAAGGACCACCTTTTACAAATAAATGATCGTGTTCAAAATCATTTAATTGAAAAAGAAGCCCATAAGACTAAAGCAATCGTAATGATAAAGAGCGCTAACCATATGAATACTGTGATTAAATCATTTTTAAAGCTTTCAAAGTATAAGGGGAGAATGGCTAAAGCTACAATAATTAATACCTCTAACACTGTCGATGTTACGTAGAATATATCTACTTTTGCTTTAAATATCATACTTTCCTTACGTTGGAAAATCACTAAAACTGGATTACTCCATCTCATAAAGTTAAATCCTCACAATTTAGTATAGTACAAACCCAACACACTATCAAAATACTGCTCCAAATCAATTGTGAAAAACACTTGTTCCAAAGGCAAAGCATTAGAGCATTCACAGCGTCTATACACTTTCTTAAAGGCTTACTCAAACTCGGTCAATCGGACTGTCATTTACGGCCACTTTTAAGCATTGTTTTAATAAAACTAAATATTCTTCTGCAATCGGTCGTAAACGATGCAGATTGCTCGTGATAAAGCCGAGCTCAATTTCTTCACTCGACACTAACGGTCTCGCAATAATCGTCTCCCCATTTAAATCAGCATTAATGATTCCAGAACTAATGGTATAACCATTTAAGCCAATGGCTAAATTAAATAAGGTCGCTCGATCACTGACTGTAATTGTTTTAGGCGAAGCATGATCCGCCAATACTTCTTCCCAGAAATAAAAGGAATTATTAGTTCCTTGTTCATAACTGAGTTTTGGATAAGGTAACAAATCCTCTAATTCAATAGAAGCATAAGTTGCCAAAGGATGATTTTTATAGATAAACACATGTGGCTTCACTTTAATCAATGAAGTAAAGGTCAATTGATGTTTCTTCAATTCTGCATTGATCACTTGATGATTATAGTGACTGCGATAAATTATACCAATCTCACTTTTTAAATTGGCAACATCTTCAATCACTTCATAAGTACGCAGTTCCTTAAGAGAGGCTTGATATTCCTGATGATCAAAGGCCTTTAACAAACGGACAAAAGCATCAACAACAAAGGCATAGTGTTGACCTGCCACACTAAATATTTGTTGGGGGGTTTCATCTTCTTTAAAACGCCGATTCAAGAGATTTATCTGCTCTAATATTTGGCGAGCATAAGATAAAAACTCCTCTCCTTGAGCAGTTAGAGCTACCCCCTTTTGACTGCGATTCAATAAAATCACATTCATTTCCTCTTCTAATTCTTTAATGGCGTGTGATAAAGACGGCTGAGAAATATATAATTCACTGGCTGCTTGAGTAATTGACGTTGATTCTGCAACCTTAACCAAATACTCTAATTGTCTAATCCGCATAAAACTCCCCCTTTTTAGTCCATAGTTAAAAACTATGAAAGTTGACTTAAAATAGATATTGTTAATAAGTCTATTTTTATTCTACACTATGAGAAACAAATTAAAAAGGGGTTAACTTTCATGACTGAAACTAAACAAAGAAGCACTCGATTTTTAACGGTAGGCTCACTCCTACGTCCAGAAGATTTATTGGCTTATAAAGCACAAATTGAACATCGTGATGATATTCACTATCCCTTCTATCAGGAATTCGCTGGTTATAAAGAAACGGAAGATCAAGCAGTAGCAGCTGTCGTCGATCAACAAGTCAAATTGGAATTTCCAGAAATAACGGATGGTGAATTTTCTAAATCACTTTGGCATTTAGACTTTGTCTGGGGCTTAAAGGGCGTTCGTCGCTACATCGCAGATAAAGGTTACTTTTTTAGAGACCTTGACGAAACTGCTCATTATGAAACGCGTAAAGATATCGGAATCGAAATTCAAGACAATTTAAGCGGTCATAAACACACCTTTATCGATCATTTTAATCGCTTGAAAGAACAGGCACCAGAAAGTGCCAAACTTAAGCAGTGTATCCCTTCTCCTTCGCATATTTATGGTGAGTTGAGCATGCGTGAAGGCATTATTGGTGGACAAGTCTATGACACAGATGAAGCCTTTAGACAGGATATCGTCAAAGCCTACAAAGAATTTTTAGATGAATTCGCCGCAACTGGCGGAACAATTATTCAATTTGATGACTGCTTGTGGGAATTGTTCGCAGAAGATAATCCAAATAGTCCTTTCAATGGTCAAGAGATTGACCAGTCTGCCATGGTTGGTTTGGCGCAAAAATTCATTGATTTAAACAATGAGGTCATTGCTCATGGCCATTCACTTGGCTTAAAAGTTTATACGCATAATTGTCGAGGGAATTACGACTCACGTAACATGGGCGCTGGGAGCTACAGTGCGATTGCTCATTTGTTTTTAGAAAAACAAGATTACGATCGATTCTATTTAGAATGGGATGACGAACGAGCAGGTGATTTGAGTGCTTTGGAAGTCTTTAAGCATAAACCAGAAACTGAAGTGGTAATTGGTCTACTCTCAAGTAAAACAAACACGCTGGAAAACGAAGAAAAAATCAAAGCACAATTAGAAGAAGCAACCCAATATATTTCTAAAGACAAACTCTTCTTGTCACATCAATGTGGTTTCGCTTCATGTGATGGTGGTAATGAATTAAGCATTAATGATCAATGGGATAAAATTAAACAAGGACAAGCGATTGCCTTTGATTTTTGGGGCGAATAACATTAGACTATCCATCGAGTGAGCGACGCTTACTCGATGGATTTTTGTAAGATAAAGGATCATACATTTTACGAAAAATCGCTTCCAGCTCTATTTCGTCCATCGAATGGATACAATGCATAACGGACCAGATGATTCTCTAGTTACATTCCATTCTAATTGTCTAAGATAGAAGTAATATACTGAACAGAAAAATTTATACAGGCTGAAAATGCATCGTTATATATGATTCACTCACCCAATAGTACTAGCTAATAAACGGTTAACTCATCGATTTTGTTTAAGTGTTGCCTCAAGTCAAAAATACACCACCAGAAAGAGAGTTTTCATTCTCTTTCTGGTGGTGTTTTATATTCAATTTATAACACTCGTTTAATGACTTGTTAATTCAATAAATTGATCCACATAATCATCAATTCCCTGAAGAGCCATTCTCCAGAAATCAACGTTCGTCACATCAATATCCATGACCGCTGCTGTTTCTTCAACGGATGCGACTGTCGTTTTAGTTAACAATTCACCATATTGCTCGACAAAATTTTCAGGTTCTCGTAAATAACGCTCATATAAGCCACGTGAGAACAAGCCTCCGAAAGCGTAAGGGAAGTTGTAAAAACTTAAGCCAGATGAATAATAATGAGACTTATTAATCCACATATAAGGATGCAAGGTGTTTTCATCTAAGCCATCACCATAAGCTTCTTTTTGAGCGTTTAACATTAAATCTGCCAATTGTGGTGCAAACATAAAGCTTGCTTGACGCTTATCGAAGACAGCCGTTTCAAACAAGTAACGTGAATAAATATCCACGATAATTTGTGTCACATCTTGTAGGTATTGTTCAATGACCGCTACTTTTTCATCATCAGTAGCCGCTTCAGCTAGTAAATGATTGATCAGGATCGCTTCATTAAACGTTGAGGCTGTTTCTGCCACTGGCATTGAATAACTCCAGTTTAACGGACGATGTGATTGGATTTTAGTTCCGTGATAAGCATGCCCTAACTCGTGAGCGATTGTTAAGACGTTATTTAATGTACCGTCAAAGTTTAACATGATTCTTGATTGACTAATAAACGGTAGATTAGCACAAAAAGCACCACCACGTTTACCTTTACGAGGATAGAAATCCATGTAGTTTTTTTCATAGAATACTGCGGTCATTTCTGCTAAATCAGGCGCGAATTGAGAGAACTTATCCACTAAATAAGTTTTCGTTTCTTCAACCGTAAAAGTTTGACTTGATTCGCCCATTGGTGCGAATAAATCGTAAAATGGCAGACCATCTTTATGTCCTAACACACGCGCTTTATGTTTAAGGTAACGGCGGAAAGTTGGTAAAGATTCTTTAATCGCCGTTAATAATGCATCTAACGTTTCTTCGCTCATTCGCGATTGAATTAATGTCTGCTCTAATGGACTCGAATAACCACGCATTTCACTGACATCTAACACTTGTGATTTTATATTATTCAATGAGAAAGCTATAGGATCTTTCAATTGATCATATAAAGCCAATTCCACCTGATACGCTTCACGTCTGACGTCTGCTTCTTTTGCATAAGCCAAGTTACGTAATTCACTTAAGGTTTTATTTTCGCCACGAAAGTCCGCTTCAGCTTGAGACGTTAAAAAACCTTGCAAACTTGACCAAGCTTGCCCAGCTGAACGTCCTATTTTTGAAAGAGCTTCTTCAACTTCGTCACTTAATAAGTATTGGTGATGTTTCTTCATTTCTTTCAGATAAAAATCATAGTCTGCTAATTCAGGGTCCTGACTGGTATCAACAGTTATATCACCTAAAAAGCGATTCGTTTGTGCTTGTAATTTCGTTAACTGATTTAAGCGATTCGAAAGAACATTCTGGTAGTTAGTACTTTCTTCATCGGTTGCCTTGGTTGATAAATTTAAAGAAATGAAAGCTGATAAACGACGTGCCGTAATATACAATCTTTCTTTAACATCAATTACAGCTTTGACTGACTCTATCGTATCTTCCAAAGTTAAAACTGCCATCTCATCTTTAAAACCAGCTAACGAAGCTAAATCTTGTTGAAATGCCTCACTTTCATAGCTAGAATATAAATCATCTAATTGCCATTCGTACATTAAACCGCTCCTTTAAACGTAATACCTTCTATTATAATCCTGTTCATGCAAAAATACAAAGTACACCTCTCTTGTGAAAGGTGCACTTGTTAAGTAACGCTTATTCTACCACGACTTCTTGGGCATTAACGACTGCGCCTGCTTCTAAAGTTACCATGATAGCTGGTTTGACTGGGTTGTGCTCCTCATTGATTGAGAAGGTTCCTGTGACACCTACGAAATCAACCGTTTCAGCTAAAGCTTGACTGATTGCTTCTGGATCGGTAGATCCTGCTCTTTCAATTCCATCTACAAGGAAAGAAATCGCATCATAACCTAAGGCTGCAAATGTATCCGGGGCTTTACCAAATTTTTCCTCGTAAGCTTCAGCAAAGGCTACTGACGCTTCGTTTTCTAAAGAGGCATCATAATGTGTTGTATAATGAACATCGTAGGTATTCTCTGCACCTGCTAATTCAACAAAAGTATCACTTGCATAACCATCTGCTCCAACTACTGGTTGAGTAATGCCTAATTCACGGAAAGCTTTTACAAGTAAGCCAGTCTCAGTATAATAACCAGGCATGTAGATTGCATCGTACTCATAACTTAATGCTTTCGTTGCTAATGCTGTGAAATCTGTATCTCCTGAAGAATAAGCTTCTGTTGCCACCACTTCTCCGCCTAAACTTTCATATTGCTTAACAAAGGCATCGGCTAATCCTTGTGAATAATCTAAGGCATTATCAACGACTAACAATGTCTTCTTAGCCTCTAAAGTATCATGTACATAAACCGCCCCTGCTGTTCCTTGATAAGAATCTTCATAAGCTGTTCTAAATAAGTTCGTAACCGCCACACCATCCGCGTTAAGCGTTAAACCATCTCCAGTTGTTGCGGGTAAAACCGTTGGTTTACTGGATGTTTCGATTACAGGCTTAGCTGCATTGACTACACCAGATGCGTTGGGACCTAAATTTGCGACAACCCTATCGTCATCCGCTAAACGTGTTTGTAAAGAGACGCCTTCTGTTGTGTCAGTTTTATTGTCCAAGACTAACAATTCTAAAGGACGACCATCAAGAACGCCTCCTGAAGCATTGACTTGTTCAACGAATAATTCAAAAGCTTCAACAGCTGGGACACTATAAGGAGCTGCTGCACCCGTTAACTCTAAGTTCACACCTAATAATAATGACTCGCCAGTTGCCTCTTGAGCTGAAACGCTCCCGGATAATGGTGCCAAAACTGTCCCTGCAAGGGCTAAACCGGTTAATAATAATGTTTTTAATTTAGAATGTTTCATAATAATTTCTCCTTTTTATGTATGTATAGTTGTTTAGTAACTTACGGTTTGACTACTAAAGTGACGTCACCTAGACCAGTGTATTTAGCTGTATACGTTCCGGCTACTAAGCGTTCTGGTAAAACAAATGTTCCAGAAGAAACAAAACGACCTGCTGTTAACTTTTCTCCATTAGCTTCTAGTGCTTGGGCTAACCATTGGACTGAATTAACAGGATGTCCTAGCACTTCTGATGAATGCCCGCGTTTTACTTCTTTTCCATCCAAATACAAAACACCTTCCACGTCTGCCAATTGCTCATAGCTATACTTTTCTGCTTCTCCCCATGCTAGTGCACCATTGACCGCACCATCTGCGATAACTTCGTAAAAAGTCGTCTTGGGGAACCAATCATCATAACGACCATCTGGAACTTCTAAACCTGGTGCAACACGACATTTGTTCATTACTTCTTCTTTTGAATCGGATCCGTTAACTGTTTCATCCACTAAAAAAACTAACTCCACTTCAACAAGCGGTTCATTGTAATCGCTCAATGATAAAGACTGTTTGAACGTCACGTCGGTCATTTGGCCATATAATGGCGAATCACTTTTAAATAAATCTTGTGTTTCTTGACTCGTTAAACTAATTTTATAACCTTGATGTTGCTCACCATTGGCCTCTTTTAAAGCTAAAACCTCGTTTTGGACTTGGTAAGCATGTTCACGACTTTTGAGCGTTAAAGAACCTTTTTCTAGTGGTTGGTTATTCTGATAAGCTTTGAATAATTTTTCTGCTGGATTTGTCATGGAATCTTCCTTTCTGCTGAACTTTAGTTGTTACGTCTAATTAATTATCTAATGGAACTTTTTGGATCCAACCTTCTGGTGCAGGCTTATCACCAAATTGAATGCCCACTAATTCTTCATATAAAGCTTTCGTTAATGGCCCAGTCTGTGTTTCAGAGTGGAAGACATGTTTTTGATTATTATAAGTAATACTTCCTACCGGTGTGATGACTGCTGCTGTCCCCATCGCGCCCGCTTCTTTAAATTGGTCTAACTGATTTAAGTAAACATCCCCTTCTAATGTGCCAAGTCCTAAGCGTTCTTTGGCTAAGTAAAGTAGAGAGTACTTGGTAATACTTGGTAAAATTGAAGGTGACTTTGGTGTCACAAAAACATTGTCATGCGTAATTCCAAAGAAGTTTGCTGAACCAACTTCTTCAATCTTTGTATGAGTAGCTGGATCTAGAAAAATAGCATCCGCAAATTGCTTAGCACGCGCTTCTTTTCCTGCTTGAAAACTTGAGGCGTAATTTCCACCGACTTTAGCGGCGCCTGTTCCTCTTGGTGCGGCTCGGTCATAATCACTGACCATAAAGTTTGCCGGTTGTAAGCCTCCTTTGAAGTAAGGTCCAACTGGTGTCACATAAATACCAAAAACGGCCTCTGGACCTGGACCTACTCCGACTACAGCACCACTACCAAACAAGAAAGGTCTTAAATATAACGTAGCGCCCGTTGCGTAAGGTGGTACCCATTCTTCATTAGCTTGTACAACAGCTTTAGCGGCAGCCACAAAATCTTCGACCGGATAAGGCGGTAACATCACTTGGTCGGCTGAACGCATCATTCGCTCACCATTTTGATCAGGTCTAAACAGCTGAACACTTCCATCTTTCGTACGATACGCTTTTAAACCTTCAAAACATTGCTGACCTAAATGTAAAGCAGGTGATGCGTGACTAATTGTCACTGTATTCTCCGTCGTAATCTCTCCTGCGCTCCATTGACCCTCTTTGAAGTGGGCTCGAAATGCTTTTCCTGTTTCTATATAGTCAAAGCCTAAAGTTTCCCAATTTAAATCTGCCGGTGTTAATCTACTTGTCATTGTCTGTCATCCTCCATTTCAAAATAAAAAAAGCCTATTTAGATTAAAGAAAATAATCTAAACAGGCTTAAAAAAAACCGTATATTAAAAGAGAGCTGCACGCTACCCGTTTAGATTATTAGTCTATACGAGCAACACAAAATCTTAGCACGTATAGATACAAACTGAAAAGTTTTTTCGTGTTTGTATCTATACTGCGGATACAAACACTATCTAATAATGCTAATAATAATTGTTACATATTGAACTGTGTTTGAATTAAATTGTGTCATGTTCATCGCTCCAAATCTCTTTGATAAAAACATCTTAACAAGCAACAAATTAAAAGTCAACACAATCCTCTAATTATTTTTTAATTAATCGCACATTTCATAAAAAAAGCACCTGATAAAACAACCTTTCAGCGACCTAGATGTGTTATTGCTCCTATTTGGTCAACTAATTTTTTATTAAATGAGTGTCTGTTAAGTAAATGTGTATTTTCTAATATTTATTGTGGTCCCATGACTTGATGTGGCACGTAAGGTTCTTCAAGGTAGGCTATGTCATCGATTGTTAATTTAAAATCAATGGCTGCAACTGCATCATCCAAATAAGTCGTTTTTGTTGCGCCCACGATTGGAGCGGCTACTTCTGGTTTATTTAATAACCAAGCAAGCGAAACAGTTGCTGGTGCAATTTGATAATTGTTAGCCAGTTCATTCACACGTTTAACGATTTCATTATCAGTTTCCATAGTCGTGTCATATTTGGCACGAGCGATAAAATCAGTTTGATAACGTGGCGTTTCAGCATTTAACGTACGGGCAAGCCGACCAGCTGCTAAAGGACTATAAGGGGTGACAGCGATTTTAGCATCGGCGCAATATGGTAACATTTCCCGCTCTTCTTCACGGTAAAGTAAATTCAAGTGATTCTGCATCGAAACAAAGGAAGTGCACCCATTCTGACTTGCAACATGGTTGGCTTTTTGAAATTGCCAAGCATACATTGCAGATGCACCAATATAGCGAACTTTACCCATTCTCACTAAATCGTCAAGCACTTGCATGGTTTCTTCAATCGGCGTCTGGTAATCCCAGCGGTGAATAATATAGAGATCGATATAATCTGTTTCTAAACGACGTAGACTATTATCGATTTCTGTAAGAATTGCTTTACGCGATAGGCCCGCGCGATTAGGTTTATTAGCCATCGGGTTAAAGACTTTCGTGGCTAACACAATTTCATCACGTTTAGCATAGGCCTTTAAAGCACGACCTAGAAACTCCTCGCTACTACCATTCGTGTAGACATTGGCGGTATCGAAAAAATTGATGCCTAAATCAAGTGCATGTTTAACAATTTGCTTTGATTTAGTTTCATCGAGGACCCATTGGTGAATCCATTCTCCTTTGTCCTTTCCAAAGCCCATAGTGCCTAAACAAATTGGCGAAATATCTAAACCAGTGTGACCTAACTTTTTATATTCCATTGTTCCACCCCTATTTGATTTTTTTTAAGTATAGCACGTCTATTCCTTAAATGATTTCATTAACACTTGTAACAAGCCAGTCTTAATTGAAGTTTTCCACATAGCGCAACAAGATGTGCTTTCTCATAAATATAATGTATGCGCTACCAACCGGCGTGTGTTATTCTACAGTTAGATAAACAAGGAGTGAGCGCAATGAAAGAAAATACGATACTAAAAAAAATGAATGCCCAACAACAAGTCGTTGGAACCTTCTTCGAGACAAATGGGACGTCCATTGTAGAATGTGTGAGAATTGCCGGTTTAGTTTTTTATTGTTGATTTTGAGCATAGTATCTTTACAGCGGAATCACTTTTAGAAATTGTTCACCCTCTTTTTACAGAAGCCTTCCTTCGTATTTACAAAGCTTGTCGCGCACATGATAAAACCACTTTTATTTTTGGAGCGAATACTCAGCAGGCGCGTACTTATAAAGAATATGGCTTTGATGCGATTACTTGTAGTATGGATGCTTCTTTAATGATTCAAGCTTTTAAAGATATGTTAGAAACAGTTAAAGAAGACTCATTCTGAATGTATCGATAAAACAAGAAAAAAAACGTGCCAAAGTAAACTGATGAATCAGCTCACTCTGGCACGTTTATTTGTTTTACTGTTTGTTTTCTAAGTCTTATTGATTCACAATCGATTCAAAGCCAGCTTGTAACTCCATATTTTCTGTTGGGGAAAAATGGATTAAACCGTCTGGCATTCCTTGGTTTTGTTGACTATTTAAAACGACGGCCGCCCCATCTACTATGGCAAAAAGATAAAAGTGTGCACCAGCCGGTGCATTTGGATTGGCTTCATAGAAGTGTGTGACATCATTGTAAGCTGCGACAATAACATATTCGCCAGCTTGGCTCGCTTCACCTGTAGGTGACCAGTTAGCCGCAACAGCTGTGTCATTCACTCCAAGAATAGGTAACACATCGGTTGGAAAAGCGACTCCATACATGTCGCCTGGCGAATCAGGTGTAAAACTTTCATAGGTCTGTTCCATGCCATCCCCCCAAGTTACCATAAGGTCTGCTAATTGTGACGCTTTGCTTTCGTCCCATAGAGCTTGTCCTATTGCTTCATCTTCTGGTTCTTCTACTAGGTCTTCTTCGTTACTAGCATCCACATCCGACTCGTCTTCAGTTACTGAACTATCTTCAAGAATTTCAAAAGTTGATGTATCAACACGGTAGTCTACCATCGGTACATCTGGATAAGCCTCTTCACCTTCATATACCGTTATTAAGACACCTTCTGGTGTTTTTTCAAATCTTAAGAAGCGCTCGCCGCCTTCATTATCAAGTTGGCTTAAGACTATGACAGACTCTTCATTTTCGACTTCTTGCCATTGATCACGTTCATAATGTTCTAAATTGGTGTCATCTGCTGATGGACCATCGATAAAGGTCGCTTCCCAAAAGTCAATTGCTTGTTCTAACGTCCAAGTGAAGCCAGTTGAAGCATCAATTTGTGCTGTCGTTCCTTCATTTTTAGCTGTTTCTATTGCGGCATATTCAGTAACAAACGTTATAAATTGCGTCGCTAATTCTTCTGTTAATTCTATGTCATGTTCAGCTGCAAATTCCTCTAACACCGCTAAAGTTAAGTCATTGAATACCGCTTCAGTAGGTTTTTCTTCCGCTTGGAAAGCCTCGTTAACAGCTAACTTTAAGGCTGTTTGTAATTGGCTAATCTGTTCAATTGTTAAATGGCTTGTCTCTTCTATCTCTGTTACTAGTTTAATTTCTTTCTGGGCTACTTGAACAGCCTCGGGATTGAGGGCTAAGTCATTCTCATCATAAATGGCATAGACACCCGTTAAGGCACCTTCACCGGTCACAGCTTCCACTGCGGCAATCTTAATCAATACATCCATGGCTCCTGCAGTAATGGCTGCTTGTTGATAAGTTTGTGCTGCAACCGACGTAATGGTATCCGGTGTTACAATCTGTACTTGGACTCCATACCCTTCTTCACGTGGTTCAATAACTGCACTTGAAAAGACTTGCGTTTCTACTGTCGACCCATCGGCTAAATATTGATTGATTAACGCCCCATCAATGGACATCATCTGTTGATCAGATGTATCACTCGCTCGTAGTAAAGCGAGTGTATTCTGTCTTTGTTCATCATTTAATGATGCTCCTAAAGCAACTTCGCTCTGGCTCAAGCGTTCATTAAGCCCCTCGGCTTGTTCTTCTTGGGCATAAATAATTGCAGCAGTTGACAAGGGTGCTACCATCGTTCCTATTCCTAAAGTCGTCGCTAATAATAAAACGGACTGTTTTCTTCGCTTCTTCATTAAAAAAATCCCCTTCCTCAATCTAACTTCCACCAACAGTTTTACTCTAATTTCATCCTACAAAGCGAGCCTTTCAAAGTCTAACTAAATGCCTTATCTTCATAAACAATCAAATATTTCATCATTGTTTATTCACATAAACACAAGATTTTCTTAAGTTTTCATCTATCTAAAACTTCTCAATCATTGGTCAAATAATGACTACATGGTACAATGAAATTAAATAATCTGTGGAAGGAATGAATGTATGAGTAAGAAAACTGTGTCCGCAACACTGGAAGACGCTTATGTGGTAAAATCCGAAACGGAAGGCTTCACTTATGTCATGGACTATGCTGAACGCAACCCCGTTGGCGAAAGTCAAGGCACAAGCCCTACTGGACTTTTATTAACTGCTTTATCTGGTTGTCATGCAATGACTGCCCGTTCTTTTCTCGCCGGAAAAAGGATTCCATTTAGTAAATTAGAAGTCGTGGTGGAAGGCAATTTTGAAAATGGTAAACAAAGTTGGCACCTAAGTGCCAACGTTATCATAAAAACAGATGCTCAATTGGATGATCGTCAAAGAGAAACGATGGAGCGCTTCATTGCTCGCAACTGTACGGTTTCCAGCATCCTTCAATCTGGTAATGAAATAAACTGTTCAATCGAACTCGAATAAAAGACAAAAAGCCATCTTAATGATGGCTTTTCTAATGGACTGAAAAAAATCTTCAATCGTCGCACCCACGACTGAAGAAATCTTCGTTCGTCGCACACACGACTGAAGAAATCTTCGTTCGTCACACCCACGACTGAAGAAATCTTCGTTCGTCGCACCCACGACTGAAGAAATCTTCGCTCGTCACACCCACGACTGAAGAAATCTTCGCTCGTCACACCCACGACTGAAGAAATCTTCGCTCGTCACACCCACGACTGAATGATTGACTACCTCGTCAAGATTGTCTATTTTATCGGAAACCCTCGTCATAAGTGTCCGTTCTATAGGGTCCACTTGATTCTGACTATTAAAACAGACCTGTCTAAAGGATACCTGGTTGCATCTCATTTAACTTGGCAAAAACCTGCCCAACTTCGCCTTGAATAAAAGCATCCACTTCCAACTTCTGTAGATCAAGCGGTTCTCTGTTAATGACGATGACTCGCTTCCCCTCGAAATGATAAATCAAATTTTTGGCTGGATAGACTGTTAGTGACGTTCCAGCAATTATTAAGACATCCGCCTTTTGGATAGTCTCAATACTACGATTAATATCCACCGATTGAGGATTTTCTCCAAAGAATATGACACTAGGTCTAACGATTCCTTGATCGACATAGCAACGTGGGATATTCTGCTCATCGCGAGGGGCTTCATTCGGCAAATAAACGCGCCCACACTCCATACAATGCCAAGTCCGACCGTTTCCATGTAATTCAACAACAAAGCGATGCCCGGCCTTCTGGTGAAGCCCATCGACATTTTGGGTAATGATGCGAACGTCTTTACCCGCTTGTTCCCATTCAGCTAGCACCAAATGCGCCGCATTGGGCTCAATCAGTTGTGGACGATCTGTCTGTGGACGATCTGTCTGTGGACGATTAAAAAACTTTTCAGGATGCGTCATAATATATCGTTTATTCATGATTTTTCTGGGATCTTCTTGAGCTGCTTCCATTTTAGAATACTGTCCGTCACGAGAACGGTAAACTTTCAAGCCACTTTCAGTTGAAACCCCTGCGCCTCCAAAGAAAGCAATTAACTTAGCTTCTGCAAGCCATTCTTTGACTAGTTTTAACGTTTCTAAATTTGTCATTAAGCCACTTCCCTTTTTTCACTTTGATGTTTAATCTTCTTAAAGTTCAAAAAATTCGCCTAATTTCGGCACATAGCCTACTCCTTCTGGCAAACGATTAATAAAAGCATATGGGTCTTGTTCGATAAGTGGGAAAGTATTGTAATGAATCGGTACCACACGTTTAGCTTGCAGCCATTCAGTTGCCAGGATAGCATCTTCTAGCCCCATCGTAAAATTATCACCAATCGGAACAAAAGCCAAATCTATTGCTTCTCTATTGCCAATTAGTTGCATATCTGAATACAAAGCGGTATCTCCTAAATGATAAACCGTTTGATTATCCGCCGTTAATAAAATCCCAGCGGCTAAACCTAACTCATAAGGTTTGCCGTTTTCTAAAGTAATTGAAGAACCATGAATCGCTGGTGTAAATTTAATTCGCCCAAATGGGAAGTTATGGGCTCCACCCGGTTGCATTCCGTGCACATTATTTAGACCTTGGCTACTTAAATAAGACACAATTTCAACGGTAGAAATCACGTGAGCGCCCGTTCGTTTAGCTAATTCAATTGTATCACCTAAGTGATCAGCATGTGCATGGGTGACTAATATAACATCTACTTCAACCTTCGATAAATTTAAGTCGCATTGTTCATGTCCTGTAATGAAAGGATCGAATAATAGTTTCGTACCATCATGTGTGACAACAGAAACAACTGCATGACCGTGAAAGGCTACTTTCATATTACTTCCTCCTTGTAGTATCGGTTTATTCTACACATTCATTTGCTTTTGACCATTTACTTGACTCAAACTGCTTTTAATACACAGCTCTTGGACCACCGATGTATTTACCACGCGAATTAGCGGCCGTCACATGTGCTTGACCGATCTGTTTCGTTTTCAAACGAATAGGCACTTGAACATGTTTAACATGCATTCCAATTAAAGTGTCTCCAATATCTAAGCCAGCGTTTGCCTGAATGAATTCTACCATGACAGGATCTTCTGCTAACTGATAAGCAGCAACACAAGCTGCCCCTCCAGCCTGTAAACTAGGCTTAACATTAACAATTTCAAGACCATGTTCAATCGCATACGCTCTTTCAACGACCAATGACCGATTGAGATGTTCGCAGGCTTGTTGAGCTAAATAGATCTGCTTAGGCTTTAACTCTTTAAGCAGCGTTTCAATTATTCTATACCCGATTTCTTTATTGGAAGCTTGCCCAATAGTCTCGCCTACAACTTCACTCGTACTTGCTCCAACGACGAGTAAATCCCCAGCTTGTAAATCCAGAAGTTCCAGCAATTCTCTAATCGCTGCTTGGACTTCTTTTTGAATAGTGTCTAGCATCTCCATTCACCTCACTGATCTTATTCTGCTTCTTTACTTAAATTACGATTGTTTAACTGAGTCATTTGAATAAAGAAATCATCAGGGATTTCACCTTTAATCGTTTCAACACCAGCTTGCCTTAGTAGTTGCTTGGCGTATGGATGATTATGATAATCATGTAAATAATAGATTTTATGAATGCCTGCTTGAATAATCGATTGTGTACATTTTAAGCAAGGAAAATGCGTCACGAAAATTTCTGCACCGTCTGTTTGTACCCCGAATTTCGCACATTGTAACAGAGCATTCATTTCTGCATGGACCGTTCTGACACAGCGACCCTCTTCTAACAAGCAGCCAACGTCAATACAATGGTCCTCTCCACTAACAGAGCCATTATAGCCACCTGCGATGACGCGCTTATTACGAACGATAACGGCTCCCACCATTAAGCGTTCACAAGTGCTACGTAATGATAAAACTAAACTTTGAGATAAAAAGTATTGATCCCAAGGGATTCTTTGAGTCATTTACAGTCCTCCTAGTATGTATTCGTGCTTTTATTTTATCATACTTTGAAATATACACGACATTATTCACTGAATTACCTCCATACTAAAACAAAGTCGTCTAATTGAACTTACCAGAAATGAGTATTCAATGTGGTATACTTGATTTAACGAAAAATAATATAGGTGATTAAATGTTAACTAAAGAATGTGCAAGAAAAGTTATAGAAGAAATTATGGCGCTTTACCCTGATGTCGAAACGATTTTAAATTATCGTAATAATTATGAATTATTAGTAGCCGTCATGTTGAGTGCACAAACAACTGATATTGCCGTTAATAAAGCAACCGTGGCTTTATTTGAACGATTCCCTAATCCAGCAACAGTTGTTCAAGCTTCTCCAGCCGAGATTGAGCCTTATATTCAATCGATTGGCTTATATCGAAATAAAGCCAAGTATCTCTTCCAGTGTTGCCAGCAACTCGTTGAGAGATTTAATGGCGAAGTGCCTAGTAATAGAAAAGACTTAGAGTCATTAGCTGGTATTGGTAGAAAAACAGCTAACGTAGTCTTGAGTGTCGGGTTTAATATTCCAGCTTTTGCAGTCGATACTCACGTTTCAAGAGTCTGTAAACATCATGATTTAGTCCCAGAAAATGCAACGCCTAGACAAATTGAAGATTATATTGTATCTATTTTACCAGCAAATCAACTAACTCAAGCCCATCAGTCTATTATCTTTTTCGGGCGAAACATTTGTCATCCTCGTCATCCTGCCTGCGAAAATTATCCACAACTTTATTCTTGTCAGGAACATATCTAGAATCAGTAACAAAAAAAACTAATCAAAACAGACGAACTGGTCTCTTTTGATTAGTTTTATTTATTTCGTTAAATTAATGAACGGTTGAATTCTTTTCAACTTCTTCACTTTTAGCCAAGTAATTCACCAGAATAGGAGTGATGATACTTGTTATGACGGTTACAGTTACAATTTGAGTGGCCGCAACTTCTGCATAGGGGACGACTTCAGGATAACTGGCTGCGACTAAAGCAGGTGATACTGCAGATGCTCCAGCGACAGTTACTAAAGATAAGCCGATAATTCCATTCTTCTTTAATAATTTGTCCACTCCGAGTAAAACAGGAATAGTCAAACTATAAAACACAATAGAAAGTAAAATCCCTGCAAAACCAGCTGCAAAGGCTGCTTTAAAATCAATCCCTTGTCCAATATTCCAACCCAATAATGGTAAAAGTACAATAGGCAATTGTCCAAAGATACCTCACCATGCTGGATCTAAATTCCCAAGAGTCATCCCCACAAATAAGGGTAATAAAATCGAAAATATTGGCATTAAATCCACATCGCCACCAGCAGATACCGCATAGATAATTAAGGGAAAGGCTGGAATACTGAACAACCCTGCCAAACTGAAGGCTAATGAGTCATGTTCTGTTCCAAAATCTTTCACCAATCCTAAATAAATTGCAGGATTAATTGAAGCAATCGCTACTACAAAAGCCACGGTGCTTATACCAAATAAACCTTGGGGTTCAAGTTGAGTAATGGCTAAATAGCCAAACAGCAAAGCCAATCCAATCTTAGCTAAAAAAGCACGCCATGGTGTTTAAAAATTGAACCTACTTTTCTAATATCCAACATAATTCCCGAACTAAAAGTCAGAACCCCAACAATAAACGTCATTCCCCCGCCTGAGAAAAAGACTTCTGAAACCCCTCCAATATCGAATAAAGCAGGCGCAAATGTATTGAACAAAGCACTTACAAGCATGGGCACAATAAATGTCCCTGCTGGAATTTTCTGCATAAATTTTATCACTTTAAATCTCCTTTTAATGTGATGCTTAACTAAAGAGTTAAGTAAATTCTATCTAAACCCAAACGGAAAAGTGTTAGAGACTTGTAATCGAGCAACTTCTATTTAAAAATAATCATTTTTCTTTAACCAAATGATTGTTAGGATGCTTAGTATGACTGATACAAGAATAAGAATTGCAAAACCGAAAGGATTATTTTCCCAAGGTAAGCTAACATTCATCCCCCAAAGTGAACTAATTAATTGTGGGATTGTTAAAACAAGTGTTAATGCAGTCAAGAATTTCATAATCGAATTCATATTATTAGATATAACACTCGAAAAGACTTGACTCAAATGTGTTATCATTTCATCTGATTCATGTACTAGAACGGATGCTTGTAGAGAAACCACTTCAATGTCATGTAATAGCTCATTGCTAAGCATTTCTTCTCCAACGATATTTTCTTCTTTCAAGGCTTCGATGCGCTCGTGATTTTTACTAATGGCAGTATTAAAGAAAACTAGACTTTTGTGAACTGAAATCAACTTATCGAACATCGCATTTTTAGTTGATCCATGAATGTTTTCTTCCATTTCATCAATTTGCTGATTAATTTCCCCAATATCTTCAATAAATTCATTAGTCACACGCCATAAAACCCGTAGTACTAAATGACTTTCAATTAAGTCTCCATGCATTAAAAATTTTTCCATCTTGGAATTTTCATTTCTAGCTATTTTCCGGATATATCCGGTGTTTTTTCTGTAATGGTCAACACTTTGTTAGGCATAATAATCATTGCAAACGGTTTGGTACAGTATTCAATTCCACTAGAATCAGAATGTTCTCGTTCAGGAGTTAAAACAACAAGTAACTGAATCTTTTCTCCTTCTTCATTTTCAAACACTTCATATCTCGGTATTTCATAGGGAGATACTCCAGAAGTTACAAAATCTTTCGGGATTTGATATTTGGTTTGTAACACATCTATCTCTGCTTCTGTTGGCTGCTCTAGGTGTATCCAATCCGCTTCTAGTTCATCTTGCGTTTCTTGATAATGTTTGTCTTCATTGAAAAAATAGAACATCATGACTAAATTCCCCTCCCATCAATCCATTCGACTTCAGTGACTTCGATTAAATAGTTGTTTTCAATAAAATCAAGGCATTTTTGTAGCACACTTTCACCATGTCGTTGATTATTAGTCACAAGCGCTAAACCAATCACACCATTATATATATTATCTTGCTGTGAGACTTCAGCTATACTCACTTTAAATTTTTGCTGACATTTTTGTATCATACTTTTTAATATTCTGCGTTTATCTTTTAGAGAATTTGCTTCTTCAATTCTAAACTTTAATAGGGTTGCTACAATATACATCTAAAACACCTACTTTCCATTAACAGAATGTTCAAATGTTCTTGCGAATATAATATTAGTATACATTTTCTCCTGATAAAATGCATTTAAAGTGAATAGAAAAACAGCAAACCAAAGTCTGCTGTTTGTCCTATTAATATACTGTAGTTGTGATGTTCATTTCTGCTAATTTAGACTGAACTAAGTGAATTAAACGCTCAGCGTCTTCTGGATTATTAACGACATCAAATTCATCAATATTAATCTCTAAAACTTGTGACGCATTATAATAGTTTTCTACCCAATCATCGTAACCAGACCATAGAGTATGATAATAATTCATTAGGCCTTCATCTTGTTCAAACTCACGCCCGCGTAAGCCTATTCGGTGAATAATCGTATCAAATGACCCCGTCAAATAGACCATTAAGTCAGGTGATTTTTTCGGTAACTCTTCCAATTCTTCCATCATATTATTTAATAATTTTTCATAAATTCTAAATTCTGTGTCAGAAATACGACCTAATTCATTATTAATTTTACAAAAATACCAATCTTCATAAATTGAACGGTCTAATACGTTGTTTTGATTAATTAATGCATCTTTAATGTTTTTAAAACGGCTGCTTAAAAATTCAAGCTGTAGTAAAAATGGGTAACGTTTTGCCTCTTGTTCCTCTTCACTTGCTGTGTAGAATAAAGGCAGAATATCATTATCATCAACATTCTCATAAAAAACTTCTGTTCCCAAAGCATTTGCTACTAACTCAGCCACACTTGTTTTTCCAGCACCAATCATACCACCTATTACTATTATTGCCATCTTCCCCTCTCCCAATCTCAACGTCTTATTTATCTATTTTGTCCTTGTATGTTAGTGATGAGCCATCGCTCAACACAACATGTGGCGTTTAATAGAATATCATCAATCAACATCTGGGACAAGTACAATTATTAATAAACTCGTATAACTAATAATGACCCTTGACAATTATTCACTAAAAAGACTACCGATAAATGGTAGTCTCATCTACTTTCTATATAGTTACACCACTGTGTCAAATTTAGCCATTAGTTGATTCAAAGGTGAAGTCTTCATTAAATCGCTTTTGTAAGTGCATGTAATTTCCAGTCCCTTTAAACACTTGGAATACTTGAGCGTCTTTTCTTTTCTCTTCATCAGGATAAACATCTTTTACATAAGGATTATCTTTTAATACTTCCTCTAATTTTTCTTGTCCTAACACTCGGACTTCTCCCTTAATACGAATGACTTCCATCTCACCATCTGCTTTGGCCATTCCCGTAATTGAAACAAAGGGATGATTCATTAATTGTGAATAAAACTTACTTGTAGGACTCGTCATAAAAAAGACACCTTGATCATTTGCTACCCCGATATTAATATACCGTGAATCCGGCTTTTGATCTTCATTCACCGTACCAAACACTGCAACACCGACTTTATCTTGCAAAATTGCTAAATATTTCTCTGCGCTCATCTTTGACTCCTCTATACTGATTATTTGTTAATATTAAAACTTCATCTGTAAAGTTTTTTTCCAGCTGTACTGCTATTTTTCTGTTTATGTCAAAAAAACCGAACATTTCTAAATGGGCATAATAAGCTGGCATTGGAAAGTAAATAATTAATGTGATTTCTCTTGGGTACATTTCGATTGATGAAATAATGTTATCTAACACTTTTTTAAAAATGGTACCCGAAAATGGATTAAAAAAGTAAAAAACATTCATATGTTTCGCTATCTCATAATTTTCCGCAAAATCATTTACCAATTTAATTGGGTTAGTACTAGGAAACTTACTCAAATAGTTTTGTTTGTTAGTACTTAATGATTGAAATACAGTGGAACTTAATTCAATTCCAGTAACGGGTATTTGAGCATGGTGATGGACATAAAACAGAACCCGACCTTTCCCACTACCGAAATCGATTAAATGATCGGTTGGTTTAAAATTAAATTCTTTAAATAATTGATCAAGAACATAGTAACTCGTCGATTCTGTTCGATTATAGTGAGCATGATTCCATTCATTTAATTCATACATGCCACTTGTTTTTATATTTAATTCACGGTCTCTTTGAAACTCGTTCAATCAGCCAACTCCTTTATATTAATTGTTCAATTAATTTTTGTGATCATTATTTTTGGCAATACTTAGTGCTCTGAGTTTGGGGGTCTTCTTAAATTGATGTTCCTTCATCATATGGAGAATTTCGTCTAACATCTCGACTGTATCAACAATGTAATCCCCTTTGTTTAGCATCACACAGTCAGAACGCCCGCCTTCAGCTGCATCTGTTACTTCTGCCCTACTTGGTATTCCAGTATCAATCATATTAGCCAGTACCTCAGTCCCCCAAACGACTGGAATATCTGCGGCTTCACAAATCCACATGATTTGTTGCTGAACTTCTGCCAAACGAATATAACCTGTTTCAACAGCTAAATCCCCTCGCGCAATCATGACACTAAACGGATTATGACTTGCTGCGGCTAAAATAATTTGAGTTAAGTTTTGAACGGCTTGGACGGTTTCAATCTTCACCATCAACGGTATATCTTTAGCCTTTTTACCAAGTAAGCTATGCAATTCAGATTGAATTGACTTAATATCGTTAACATCTCGAACGAAAGAGCAACCAATAATATCTGCATGTTCCGCTGAAAATGCAATCGCTTCCTTATCTTCTTGTGTGAGGATATCGATCGCAAAATAGAGTCCAGGAAAGTTTAATCCTTTGTCTGCTTTGATACGGATACTCTTGCCTTTGATTTTGTGGACTTCTAATTTGGCGTAATCATGACTAACATCAATGACTTTGGTTTCTACAGTTCCGTCATCAATTAAAACAGCATCACCTATAGATAGCTGTTCAAATATTTGTGGGATGCTGCAGCCTGCAGTTACCTTAGCCTCATTATTTTTCGGTAAATGATTGTAATCTTTCGTCAAATAAATCGTATCACCTAAGGATATTTTAGGTTTCTTATGAGTGGTAAATATCCAATCTATCCGTATTTTAGGTCCAGCAATATCCATTAGTATACGGACATCTTTATTAAGTTCGTTTGATACCTGACGTATATTCCCAATAATTTGCATCCAGATATCTTCTGTATCATGAGCGCAATTAATACGTGCTACATTCATGCCTTTATTAATTAAATCTCGGACTAATTGAATATTACCTGCTGCTTGTGTCGGCATTGTAACCATAATTCGTGTGTTTCGGTTATTCGGTTTCTCACCCAAAATCAAAGCGGTATTAAAGGCTAATCTTTCTTCACCAAGATTAAACGCATCAAAGGGAGGCGTTTGCTCGCTTACTTGTTCACCCACAATAGCAGTTAAGGCGTGAATGACCGCTTCTAGAGTACTTAACGTTTTTGATTCTAGACGACCTAAAGAAGATAAGCCCCATGGAACAAGGTCGCGTTGAATTCCACGTATATCTCTTTGCCTTAAAGCTAAATAATAACTTAAATTGCGTGCGCTCTCATTAAATTCTGGTCGAATAATATCCGCTTCCCATTTTTCGAAGATGGCATCGCCTTCAGTGACAACTAACTGATATAACTCAGAAATTTCTTTTAACAAATCCTTAGCATTTGTAACTTTGTAAGCCTCATCAAAATCCAACATAATCACCCTCGCTCTCCTTAGTCGATCTAATGTCATTATAACATTAGTCTTCCAGACTCACCAATACGGCAATTGACTATCGTTTATTTTAAACAGGTTACTTTTTAATGGCTTTATGACAAGTTAATATGACTATCTGCCTAAGTCTTAGTCAATTTACTTGCTATATCTAAAACAATAACCATCACAAGGATTTAACATCCCAATGATGGTTATTTGCAAGTTTTACTTCCTGACATTCATGAACTTATTTATTCATTTGTTAAATACTTAATTTTCTAAATATTTATTTGATAAAGATATATTCGAGCCCTTATCATAGCCTTCAGTATACGCCTCATTCTCTTTACTTAACTCAGGTTGTTTAAAAGCAAGATGACCTTGAATCTCTTCATTAAACTTATCCAGGACATCTTGAGGTGTTTTAATCATCAAGGCATACTTTTCATTTTCATCTATCATTTGATCACGTTGTAATTTAAATTTATGACTCAAACCATCCATGAATCCTTGGTAATAAGATTTCCTTAAAGCTCCCTGTGACTTTTTATCTTTAGCCTCTTGACTCTCTAAAAACTCTTTAATATGTAATGTTGCATAATGTTTCATCGCTTCTGCTGCTAAATGAAACATCTCAAAAGCAAAGTCTACATCTTCAGGATATCCCATCAAAACAAGTTTTCTTTGAACGGTTGTTTGATGTGGCAAGCGATTACTTTGCATATAAAACATTACTCGGAAATTATCAGCAATTATTTTAACTAATACTTTTTCCCACCAGTAAATCCGCTTATAAACAGATAACGAACGAATAACAATTTTCTGTTCGCCACCAAGATTGAGTTCATTTTGAGAAATTTTATGTTTCAACATCAACTTTTGAGCCATCAGTAAGGCTGTTTGACTCTCTTCGTCATTACCACCATCCTCAGCAAGGCTAAGTAGGTTTCTAATCTTTTCTAATATTTTATCGTTAACAGACAATTACTCACCATTGCCGTAAATCTAATTAAATCTAGCTTGCTATTGTTCATAAAACAATCAATTTTACTAGATTAATGAGATTACTAGATTTAGGCATTCCTTTCTCTATTGTTTTGTATAAAAATCTCTTCTATTTTTATAACAGCTCACACTTATCGAATGAATAGTCAATTTAAGCATTAATTTCTTTTAAGAAAAGCTATCATCTTATTATCTTATATTTTCTCTAATGTGTCCAATACTTCTGTGAAATATTTGGGCAGTTCACTCGTAAATTCGACCAGTTCATTAGTGCGTGGATGATTGAAATGTATTGATTGAGCATGCAATAACTGACCGTCTTTTAATTTAGCTAAAGAGGTTCTAAAATTATTCATGCCTTGACGGTAAATTGAATCCCCAACGATTGGATGACCTATATGTTCCATGTGGACTCTAATTTGATGTGTTCTTCCCGTTTTAAGTTCTAATTGTAACAAAGTACTATCTGTAAATCGAGTATGAACTTCAAATGTCGTAAGGGCATACTTGCCCTCTCTATCAGCATGCCAACGCATACGACTACTTGGATCTCGTCGAATTGGAATTTCAATTGTAGCATCATTGGGCTCAATTGTCCCAAGGACTAACGCTACGTATTGACGTCCCATAGTATGAGCAATCAATTGTTCACTCAATTTCTGATGAGCGTAATTATTTTTTGCCACCACTAAAAGTCCTGACGTATCTTTATCAATACGATGAACAATTCCGGGACGAATCATTTCAGATGTTTCTGATAAGTTATTACCTAAATAATAAAGTAAAGCATTGACTAAGGTTCCATTACGATGTCCTTTTGATGGATGGACAACCATACCAACTGGTTTATTGATTACGAGAAGATCTTCATCTTCAAACACAATGTCTAACGGAATATTCTCCGCTACAAGTTCTAATGGTTCTTCTGCAGAAAACGTTACTTGAATTGTTTCAGTTCCTTCAAGCTTGTAGTTCGCTTTTTCGTTCTTTTCATCAACTGTTACCCATTGATCCTTAATTAATTTTTGAATTGTTGAACGACTTTCTTTAGGGAATTCACTAGTTAAGACTTTATCCAGTCGTCCTGTTTGTCCCGTAAGTTTAATAATATATGTGTTTTCGTTTAAATTATTCATAAGACTCCTTCTGTGTCTTGAGTAAACAAGACTTGTATAATGAGAAAAAATATACCCAGTGACAATGCAGTATCGGCTATATTAAAAATCGGAAAATTTATAAAAGACAGACGGAACATATCAATAACAAAACCTAACATGACTCTGTCTATAAAATTCCCAATTGCCCCGCCAAGCAATAATCCATAAGTAAATTTCAACCAAACGCTGGATTGACGGTGTTTGTAAATTAAATAAATAAGATAAGCAATGATTATAAGTGTGACAATATAGAAAAACCACATTTGACCTTGCAGTATTCCCCAACCAGCACCTTCATTACGTATGTAATAGAAGTCAAACACGCCTTCAATTCCGGCTTTGGACTCATGTAATTGTAATGAATGAGTCGTCCATTTTTTAACAATTTGGTCAATAACAGTGATTAAAAATGCAACAATAAAAGCTAGCGTCATCATTACCTCCTTGTGTTCTTGATTCGAAGTTTGTTATAATGTTTGTGTTTATAATACTTATTATTATATACTAGTTTGAGTGATAATAAAATTGAAATTATAAATACGTAAAATAAAAAGCTAAGGAGTCCTTTATGAAGAAAACTTTTCAACTATTTCTCCTTACATTTTCTGTTATCCTTCTAGCCGCGTGTGATAATTCTTTACAACGCGCTGACAGAGCTATAGGGTTGATCCAAGAGAATGTTACACAAATAGTAAATGAACTAAACGAAGTGCAGGTTCTCGAGAATAACTTGCAAAGTGATTTTGAAACAATGCTTCAAAGTAGTGAAGACTTAGGAATCTTTAATGCTAGTGACAGTCTTGTTCAAATAAATATTCAAAATCGAAAAGACCATTTAACAAGTATAACGGAAAGCATCAGTAAATTAAATGAACTTATTGCTGAGCTTGAAAATGTTAAGAAAAGTGATGCTATTCCTACCGCACAAATTGATCAAGTCATTACACATTTAAAAGATCTTTCGACAGATTTAAATGTTTACATTACTGATTATCACGACAATTTGACCGAAGAATCAATCACGTTTAAATCGATTGCAAATCCAGAAACAGATTACAATACATTTTTCGGTGTCTTTGATAATGTCAACACACTATCTACAGAAAATCATATCAATTTAGATAAAATACTTGTTCATTTCGAACCATTGACCAGTCTACTAATCAATTTAAAAGTCTTTTTAGTAGATGCTCAGTAACAAAGCAATAATTTGTGTTTTTCACGAATTTTAAAGAGGTGTAAAATGAACGTAAAAAAAATAAACAAGCGATTACTAACGTATCATAAAGGCTTATCCGTCTTCATATTAGTCTTTTTTGTCTGCATACTAACTGCTTGTGGTAATCAACAGGCAACTGAAACTTTAAGTACTCACTATAATCTTCCGAATGTAGCGAATAAATACTCAGAAGAAGACATTCTCAATTTTACAAGTCGTGTCAATCGCGGTCAAACGAACCGTTATGAAGGGTTAGTCATCCGAGAGACGCCTTTGCTACAAAGACCCGCTGAATTACCCAGTGCCCTCTTCTATGATAGTGGCGTTGATATTCCCTATCCAGCAGAGGGTGTTAAGGGTTTATACTTAACGACGGATAATTTACTAGATGATGACTACTTTAACTACATCATTGATTATATCGATCAAACAGCACTTAATGCAGTCGTTATTGACTTTAAAGACGATTATGGTCAAATTATTCCATGGTTAGAAACTGACGATCCTTTGATTCAAGAAAACTCATTAGGTCTAGTAGACTTACAAGACAAACTAAAGATTTTTGAAGAAAAAGGAATATATCCGATAGCACGTATTGTAACCTTTAAAGATTACATGCTCTCTAATAGTCGTCCAGATTTATCATTCCATGACATCAATACAGGTGAAATTTGGCAAGATGATAATGGTGCTCAATTTATCAACCCATTCTCAAAAGAAGTATGGGATTATAATATTCAAATTTCGATTGAAGCTGCAAAGATGGGCTTTAAAGATATTCAATTTGACTACGTACGCTTCCCAGAAGGTTTTAATGAGTTTGCTGACACATTGGACTATGACATTGGTAATTACAGTAGTTATATTACTGAGGATGCCGAAACTGAAGGTGGCGAACGCATCATGGCTATAAATGATTTCTTAGAATATGCCCGTGATCAATTAGCACCTTACGGTGTAAAAATTAGTGCCGATATCTTTGGTTATACTGCAGTAGCAGGTGATGCACCCGATGTACGGGGTATTGGTCAAAACTTTGCGCAAATGGCTGAACATGTCGATGCCGTTTCATCAATGATTTACCCTTCTCACTGGGACGATGGATTTTTCGGTATTGATTATCCTGATTTAAATCCATTTGAATCTATCGATGAATACATGTACTCTGAAGCGATAGCCTTATCAGATGTATCCAATCCAATTATCACTCGTCCTTGGCTACAGGATTTTACTGCCTGGTATAAAATCCCCGGAACGTTCCAAGAATATGGTACTCAACAAGTTCAAGAACAGATTGTTGCCTTACAACAACATGGCGTTTACGAGTACTTATTATGGAATGCTGCCGGCGATTACAGCGAAGGTGTAGATTATGCACCTGAACTTACCGGTAATCAATTTTATTATTAATTCAATCTAAATGAAAACACCCAATTTCGGAACTTTTAATGGTCGTTCCTTAGTTGGGTGTTTTTTGATTTTTCTATCTATTCACAAGCCACTCTAATTAATCAGAACTGTCTGGTTAATTAATCCTATCTTTGTTTAATTAAAGTCATACAAATCCTCTACTTTGACAGTCTCACCAAAGTCTAAAAGTACTAAATAAGCAGCCGTTACTTTATGTTCCTTGGCTTTGCCAAGTGCTTGGGCATATAAACTAACTTGAAACTTGTACTTTTTGATAATTAGAGCAATCTGATCATCTTTACTCAATTTTAAATCCGAACGAAAGCGGTCAGTTTTATAATCAATTAATACAAGACCAGCTTCTGTTTGAATATAATTGTCAATCACTCCATGAACGAGCAATTGATCGTCCTCAAGTTTTTCTAAAGTTATCTCGTCTAATCTTGCTTGTAGTAGTTGATTAGCCGGTAGTAAAAATGAGAAAGCTTGTTCTTTCTTGAGACGTGAAGCATTCTGAATAACAAATTGACCGATGGAACCCAATAAAAACTTTATAATCGCATCCATTTGGATCACTGATAATTGGTCACTGTCAATGTAATTATCTTCCAGCATTCGTTTGGCTTCCTCATTTAGGATTTTTACATACATTGTTTGATCTTCCTCGTCAAACAAAGAGAAGTTCAATTGTTGTAAGAAAAAGTGTGTAATCGTTCCTATTTGTGCATAATCCATTTGCTTATTTTCGATAAAACGAGGGGGTTCAAAAGTATCCTGTGTATATCGTATACTTTGGATAGCCTCCGTCCCCTCTTCAAACTGTGGAAGATTCTCTTGAATTTGCTGAGTGGATGCTCTTCGGTCTTGAAAGACTTCTAACTTTTCAATTCTTGGCTCTTCATACATCCGTTTTAATTCAGATACTGATTGGTAACTTGAGGTATGCGTAGATAATTCATGAACATAAGGCTCTCTCATCAAACGATCGATTCTTTCAACTACTGGATGAGCTGAATCTTCGACTTGTTTAATCGTCTGATTAAATTGAGTGACCCATTGTTCTGGTGTAATGAAAAAAGATGCTTCAATATCAACAAATTGCTTGTCCTTAATCATCGCATCATTAATAAACTCAATCTTAACTTGTTCACGTTTAAAATGAGTGACAGATTTCTGTTGTGTTTGATCTAGTGCTAATGCTTGTCTAATCCAATCGAGCCAAGTCGATGCATTTTGTCTTTCTTGTGTATCTGCTAAGATTGACGCTCTACTTGCTAATTGACGTGTCTTATCAGATTTCTCTTCCCAATCATCCGCATTTTTTATCGAACCAACTATAATAAGTTTTTGCTCACAACGGGTTAAAGCAACATATAATTTACGCATTTCCTCTGCTTTAGACTGACTCTCTTGTTGAATTCTTAATGCTTGTTTTGAAAGAGATGGATATTGTAGCAAGTCTTCATAATCATAAAAGTCTGTTGCAATACCATAATCTTTCGATGCAATATATCGTTTATGAGTGATGTCTCTTAAGTTAAATTTTTTCCCAGTGTTAATTAAGTAAACAATAGGAAATTCTAAGCCTTTACTTGCATGGACTGTCATCGTTCGAATAACATTTTGATCCTCGGCTAAAATCACTGGTTCCGCCAAATCGTTTTCTGTTTGCATCACTTTTTCTATATAATTTACAAAACCAAACAAGCCTTTGAAACTACTATCTTCAAATTCAGCCGCCTTTTGATAAAAAGCATGTAAATTGGCTTGTCTTTGTGGACCATTACTCAAACCTGATACGTAATCTAAGAAGTTTGTCTCTTGATAGATGGTCCAGATTAGTTCAACTAAAGAAACTTCACTAGCAATAGAACGCCAATGTTTCAATTGGGCAAAGAAACGTGTTAACTGTTGTTGAATGAGAGGGTCCGCTTGTTTATTTTCCTTTGACTGATAATGCGCACATGCGGTATAGAATAATCCACTCGGCTGCTCGATTCGAATTTTACTCAACATTTCATCACTTAAACCAACAAAAAACGACTTCAAAATTGCGACGAGTGGAATATCCTGTAAAGGATTATCAATTAACTTGAGTAGCGCAATCATTAAACGTATTTCTTGTCTCTGAAAATAATTCTCCACTTTTTGTGTTAAAACTGGCAGATGATAGTGTTCAAATACTTGTTGAATAGGCAAAAATGGGCTTCGCGTAGAACTCAGCAACACAATATCTTTAAATGTGGCTAAACGCATTTGTTTTGACTGCTTGTCATATACTTCAAAACCGTCTGCAATTTTTTTCTGAATGTCTTGAGCCACAAGATGTACCTCAGCTTCGAGTGAAGATTCGTAGTTTAGTAAGTCTTCTTCTAAAGCAGATTCATTGGCATCATCATCCATTTCTTTTTGATATAGAAGTAAGTCGATATCAAACATCGAATCACCAGCTGGCGGTAAAAACGAAAGATTCCCTGTCTTTAGAGATTCTTGAACCCCGTAATCCATCTCACCGAATTCAGTATCCATGATACGTTCAAATAAATAGTTGGTAAACTGTAAGACTTCATCTCGCGAGCGATAGTTCTTATCAAGAACTATTAGATCTCCACCTTCTCCTCGATCATACGCACGATATTTTTTTAAGAATAAACTAGGCTCTGCCATACGGAAACCGTAAATAGATTGTTTGACATCCCCTACCATAAACATATTTCCTAATAAATCTGTTCGATAATCATGAGCGAGCCAACTGAGAATAGTTGCTTGGATATCATTGATGTCTTGATATTCGTCCACCATGACCTCTTTAAATTGATTCTGAAAATACAATGCTGCAGGACTGGCTTCACGTCTTTTACTGTCCGGATGATAAGGTGCTAGAATATCAAGCGTTAGGTGTTCCAAGTCATTATAATCAATAATATTTAGTTGTCTCTTGTGACGCATTAGATATTCCGAAAATAACAATGTAAGTGTGCTTAATTGTTGGATAATTGGTGAGATATGTTCCTCAATTTTGACAGTATCTTCATAACTAAAATGAAATAGCGTCGCTAGTCGATCAGACATAATTTTCTTAGCGTCATCACGAAAGCCTTTCATTAAGCTGACTATATCAAAGTCATCGTCCGTTTTTTTCGTCGACGGCCAACGTTCAAACTTTAAATGCCCCATTAAATGCATAATGCTTTCTAAATCATCTGAGTAATTGGCTTCAAGTAATGTCACAATAAATTGGCGATCTGATTCCAAAACAGCTGCATATTTATCAATGGTTTCTTGACTCGTTCCTTGTACTAAATCAAACGCTCTATCTAAAAGGCGGTGTGCAGCTAAAGCATTCCTTTCAATATAACGTTTTAAGAAGTCTTGGTATAAATCTGAGGTTTTAAACACTTCAAAATCTGCCGTTAACTGATGAATTGTTGCTAGCCATATGCTTGGTTCTGTATGAGAACTTGAGAACAAGTACAAATCCAGAACCATATCGAACAAAGCTTGGTCGCTACGTGCATCTGCAAATCGATTCATCAACTCTCCTAAAGACTCTTTGGTTAAATGATGGGACTCGCTAGTCGTTTTTTCTTCAAGAATATCTGACAAAACATTCTGCCATACCTCCTGATAGATTAATGTTTTCTGAGTTTCGTCCGTTAATAATTGAAAGCTTGGATTAAAATCGATCACATAGAAAAATTGTTGAATAATTTGTAAACAAAAACTATGTAAGGTTCGAATGTGTGCAGTTGGCAAGAGATTGATTTGATGTAATAAGTGTCGCTGATGAATCGGGTCACTCGTTTTTGAGACAGCTTTTTTAAGACTGACTTCCATTCTCTCTTTCATTTCCTTTGCAGCAGATTCTGTAAAGGTCACCACTAGTAATTCATCTAATTCAGCATAATTGTTCCCCAAATGAGTTAAAATCCGCTCAATTAATACTGTTGTTTTACCGGACCCAGCACTAGCTGCTACTAGAATATTTGAGCCTTTTTGATGTATTGCTTGCCACTGCTCATCATTAAATTGGACATTAGCAGGTTTAATTTCAAATGTCATCAATCGTCTCCTCCTCTCCATCAATTGCTTCTAATTCTTTTTTCATCATTTGAATAACTTCATTTTTCTTTATTGTTTTATGACGATAAGTTGAATAGGACTGTGTCGCATCAAAACCTGTAATCACTCTAAATTGCGCTTGTAACGCCGGTGTAAAACGTTCGTGCAAGAATGGTTGAAGTTCTATTTTTCCGGCTTGGATTTGCTCTGCAGCGCGTTTAAACATGTAATGCGTATATCGGAGCAGAATCTTTAACTCATTTTCATCAAAAGCCACGCTATAAGCATTGTAGTTCCCATCTTTTTTTAATGCGACAGGATAAATTAAGCTCTTGCTTGAACTTTCAATCGATGGTTCGACTTCTGCCATGACCGTTGGGTCGACAGTGACAAAGCCATTTAAACGGTTTTTAGTTAAGTGTAGTTCAGAGGTTTTATTTTGACCGTCTTGGCTGTCCAATAATTCATTTGTTGCTTTTTGATAACTATGAATGATTGGCTGATAAAAAGCGCCGAGTGACAAATGATCAGCATAATTTTTCAGTGCAACCGATAAATACGTTAATACTTGTAAATCCAAACCGTAATAGGCATCAATTAGGTCAAATGTTTTATTGCCAGATTTATAATCAATGATTTGCAGATAATTTTGTTGTTTAACATTCACACGATCAATTCGATCAATCTTTCCACTTATCGAAAGTTGCCCTCCACTCGAAAGTGGATAAACAAAACCATCTAAACCTTGTTGTTTCAAATTCAAACCAAAAATCGCTTCAGTTTGTAACGTTTCTATATTACTTAAGCTTTGTTGCTTTTTAATAAATGCTAAAAATTCGTGAAGACGTCGATCCATTTGTGACTTAATGGCAGTTAATCGTGGTTGACTATCAAATAAATTAAAACGTGGATCTTCACTGATGGTCCATAAAGTTTGAGTAAATAGTTGGTCAAACTGTTCACGGTCCAATTCATTAACCGATAAGTTTTGTAAAATTAACTCTTGCATAAAACGGTCCAAGAATTCATGGAAATAATCACCAGTTTTTGCAGGATTTAGTTCGAATAACTGACGCTCTTGTAATTTTAGACCATGTAATAAGAAGTGACTATATGGGTCTTGGTAATATTGTTCAATTTTTGAAACTGAAAGATTTAAGTTTTTACCAAATAATTCTAACGCAATGTTAGCATCTATATCCTCTGGCAATTGATTAAATTTAAACGTGGCTTCTATTAATTCAGTTAACGGTCTAACATTCAAGACCGGAAAGTCTGATTGATAATTCAACATATGTTTAACTAAAGATAAAAACTCTATAGAAACAGCGGATTGACTTTCGAAATGATGACGTACTTTCTGTAAGATTGGTGTTATTTGCATTGGGAAACGTCCGAAATGAGACATACTCAACTTCGAGGCCTCATTCGTTGCAAGTAAACTGGTATACGTTTGAACCGGCAGAGAAAGACCTTTAATCAGTTGTTCAAAATATGGAGACCATTTGACGTGCTGAGAACCAACATTGACAGCATAAGATATATATAAGCGTTCCGTAGCATTAAGTAGTAATTGATATGCCAAGAATACTTCTTGATTGCTGTGTAAGGCATTATGATTCATCAAATATTGATGTGGCAAAAGGTGTTCCGAGATAGTCTGTCTATTCTCCTGTGTTAATAAAGACTGATGGGCTATCTTTTGTGGTAGGGAAATATCATCTGCACCTAGTACAAAACATATTTTAAAAGGTTGTGCTTGAGGACTCACTACGTTTGAAAAAGTGATTTGATCAATTGTAGGTGGAATAATATGATAACTTCCCTCTTTTAAGCCAGCAAATAAAATATCTAAGAAATGATGATAATCGACTGTTTGCGTTTCATAAAGTGTATAAAATTCATCTAGGGTCTCACTAAAGACTTGCCAGACTTGTTCATGACGTCTTGAGGCATCAATGTCTCCTTTAGCAATCGCAGCGTCTCGTAAACGGATCAATTGTTGTCGGACTCCAGTCTGGTCGACGAGTTGATATAACCAACTCGCAGCTTCAGCACCCGTCATATCTTTGCGCCATTTTTCTAAAGGTGAATGAATCTTTTGTACAGTCCATTCTCTTAAACGATTGGCTAAAGAAAATAACGTTCTCCCTTCTGTTAATCCTAAGGAGTTTTGATAGAATTGTTCTCCTTGAGGAAACAACCAATCAAATGTTAAATTAAAGAATCGAAAACCAAAATATCCATTTGCTAGAAGAATATTCTCTAATTGACTGATTTGATAGAGATGTTCACTAATCAAATGTTCCCATTCATCTGGTGAATACGTATCAAAACTCGCATGAGCAACTGGATCCATTAAAAACAATTCGCTTTTAAGCACAAGCATTAAATCATCATAGCGCCAGTTATATTTTTTTAAATTCAATAAGCCTTCTAACCAAAGCATAAAAGGATGCTGAGACATACTCGCCGCATGGTCATAGAATAAAGGAATCTGATTCATTGCAAAAAAAGGCTCAACTAATGGTTGATACCGATCTAAGTCTCTGGCCACAATTAAAATGTCCCGGTAGCGATAACCTTCTTCCGTAACCAATGCATGAATACTATTGCTGACATGGCGAAGCTCTGTTTGAATTGAATCAAATTCAAGGAAATGATGCGTCGAAGGTAGGCTAGTTAAAGCTTGGGAACTTAGTCTAATTTGACTATCCTGGGCCTGATTATGATAAAAGTATTCAGCGACTTGCTTGATACTTTCGTTAAAATTATACATAGAATGATTAATTTCCCAATCTTTATTGATAGGTAGTTGCAAGGAGTGACATAATTGTCGAATTTGTTGATAAGTCTCTCTTTGAGTTTGCACTAAGGGATGCCACATTTGAGAAGCAGCTTGAGAACTACTTATGGGTAAAGCGATCCAAACTTGTTGGAATACTCTAATTAAATCTAATAATAATTTTAATTGTTGTGCATTAAAATAATAATGATGGTCCACAATTAAATAATGCTCGTTAAAATCGTCTCCTGAAGTCAAAAACTGACTTAAAGCATCGAAATTTTGGTAGCTAGCAAGCTGCCTATCCTTTACAGCCTCAACATAAGCACTATATAATAATTGAAGCTCAGCTAATCGCTGTGCTTCAATATTAGGTACCTCTTGATTAAATTCTTCAACAACTATTTCTTTACCAATGGATGTGCCTAAATCCTCTGGTTCAATATTACCTTCAAATAACTCATCAAATAAACTGACTAGTTTTTCTACAAACCCTTGGTAGTGTATCTGTCCGCGATAAACGATTAATTGGTCTGATTTCTCTAGAAGTATTTGACGAACCAACATGCTTAAACCAATTGTCGATAGATTTTGAGCGCTCTTTAAGTTAGCCGGTAGCATAAACCAAGCTAATCTTGTAAAACTCACTACTTGAATATCTATCATAGCTGCTTGATCCGTCTGACGTATTTCTTGAAGTTCTTTTAACAGATAGGATTCCATATCAAACTTCAAATGTTCTGGAACTAAATAATATATAATCGCCTCAGGATTCTGAGCCTTTATTTTTACTATTTGTTCTATAATGATTCTTTTTTTATTAACCGACAACTCACCTGTAATAAATTGAAGCGGCATGGGCTCACAATCCTTTCATTGGTGTCAACGTTAAAACAATCGTTTATTGTGCGTTTAATTCGATAATTCGAATAACGACTTCTGTCGCTTTAACCATCGATTCAACTGCGACAAATTCAAATCGTCCATGCATGTTTTCCCCGCCAGCGAAAATATTTGGTGTAGGTATTCCCATGAAACTGATTTTCGATCCATCTGTCCCCCCACGAATTGGATGAATAAGTGGTTTAATATCTAAGTCTTCCATCGCTTTTTTGGCTAATTCTACGGATGTCATATCTTTTTCAATCACTTCAGCCATATTGTAATATTGATCAAATAATTCAAGTTTAATTGGGCGGCTAGGATACTTCTCATTGATTTTTGCAACCGCATCTTCAACGAATGTTTTACGTTGATTAAATAACTCACGATCATGATCACGAATAATCATACTTAATTTAGCTTCATCAACTGTCCCCGTTACATCAGCAACATGATAAAATCCTTCTAAACCTTCAGTTTGTTCAGGCACTTCATTTTCAGGTAGTAATTGCATAAAATCATTCATAACAGTGATTGCATTCACCATTTTCCCCTTAGCCGTACCAGGATGAATGTTTTTCCCCGTAATCGTTAATGTAGCTCCAGCAGCATTAAAACTTTCATATTCTAATTCTCCAACTGGTCCGCCATCCAATGTATAAGCAAAATCAGTAGCAAAGCCTTCAGCATCGAAGTGATCGGCTCCACGTCCAATCTCTTCATCTGGACCAAATGCCACACGTACTTTTCCATGCTTGATTTCAGGATTTTGAATGAGATATTCCATAGCAGTGATAATTTCAGCTATTCCCGCTTTATCATCTGCACCTAAGAGCGTCGTTCCATCTGTTGTGATTAATGTTTGCCCTTTGTACTTCAATAAATTTGAAAAATAAGCCGTCGTCATTACGATGTTCTGTTCTTTATTCAATACGATATCTTCAAGATTATAATTTTCGACAATCTGAGGAGACACATTAACTGAATTAAAGTCAGCTGTATCAACGTGAGCAATAAAACCAATTGTTGGAACATCTTTATCAATAGTTGATGGTAATGTTGCTGTTACAAAAGCATTGTTAGGATCTAATATTACTTCCGTCATCCCGATTTCTTTCAGTTCATCTACCAATAAATTCAATAAATCGAACTGAATTGACGTTGATGGAATAGTTGGACTATTCACATCTGAACGCGTATTGATTTTTGCATATTTAATTAAACGATTTTGAGTTTTTGTAAAAATTGACATTAAAACACTCCATTCTATTATTCGTAAGAAAAAGGATTGGTATTCATTTGACTAGCTGTGACTGTGATATTCCAATGACGTTCATTAACCAGTGCTTGCAAATCCTTAGTTAAGCCTGGGACAAAGATTGATTCTATATAATGACCTGCATCTATCGTCATAAAACCTGTCTCATAAAAATCATGGCCCTGGTGATAAGAGACGTCCCCAGTAATGAAGACATCCACATTATTTGCCAGAGCTTCATGCATAAAGCTAGATCCAGCTCCGCCAACAATGCCGATTACCTGATAATTTTCTTTTGGTTCTTTCTCAATAACTACTAGTTGTTGGCGCTGATACTTCTCTTTTAAGAAAACCAGCAACTCCTCTCGAGTCATTGCTTCTTTCAAACGTCCTACTCGACCAATTCCTGGATTCTCAGGTTCTTCATGAGTGACTAACGATTGTATATCCACTAACTCTAGCTGCTGCGCTAACCAGTCATTCATTCCATTATGGGCTGCATCAAAATTTGTATGCATTGCAAAGACATTGATGTCATGTTTTATCAAGTCAGCGTACATTGCAATATCAGGTTTATTTAAATCAAATCTTTGAATAGCCTTAAAAAGCGGCGGGTGATGCACAATAATCGTGTCAATCCCTTTATTAATTGCTTCTTCTACAACATTTGGTCTGATATCTAAACTAACCATCACATTATTAACGCTAGCATCTAAACGCCCAAAGTGTAAACCGTTTTGATCCCAGTTTTCTGCAAGGAATTCTGGATATACAGCGTTTAATTCATTGGTTAAATCTTGTAACTGGATAATATTATTTGACACGGACTAACTCCTCCCTAATCATCTGAATATGGTTTTCCATTTCAATTAGTTTAGTATTCGTCGCATCTCCTAATCCTTGTTTCATCGAGGCATAAATTTTCTTTTGACTTTTTAATTCACGCTCCCACTTTTCAACAAAAGAAGGACTTGTTTCTTTTAAGTTAAAGGGTCCAAAGATTCGTTGACGGCGGCTTAGTATTTGTTGTTGCCCAGAAACAAATTCTGCAACTATAATTTCATACATACGGTCATTATCCTCGACAACCTTCTCATCTCGAATAATAAAATGATGTCTACTTAACCATTCTCTTAATTGAGGTTCAGCCATGTTCGGTTGCAGTACAAGGATTGTATTTTCTTTGATAACTTCTAAGCCAGCTTCAAGAATATTACGAATTAATATCCCTCCCATCCCACAAATTGCAACGACATTAATTTGATCTTCAACACTAACCACTTCAAGACCATTGCCTTTTCTAACCTCAATTGTTTCTGTTAAACTTTGTTGCTGAACTTCTTTAATGGCAGATTGATAAGGCCCTTGCACAACTTCACCTGCTACTGCAAAAGAAATTACATCATTTAATGCCAAATGACAGGGTAAATAAGCATGGTCACTTCCTATATCTGCTAAACGGATTGGTTCAGTTCCATACTGTTTAATAAAATGCGCGACATGTTCTAAGCGCGGCGATAATTTTTCAGAATTCATTGTCTCACCTCATTACATTATGTTAGTTAATTTATCAAAAAAAACCGAACATATCTAAGAAGAGCATACTTCTCAATTCAAATAAATTGTTAACATCACTCTTTAGCGTGAGTAACTGCTAACCTTTTGAATTCAGTCGTTACATGCAACGCTTCTTTTGAAATGTTCGGTTAATCATTTTTTATTCTAAAAAGTCTTTTAATTGTTTAGAACGGCTTGGGTGGCGTAATTTACGTAACGCTTTTGCTTCGATTTGACGAATACGTTCGCGAGTTACTCCGAATACTTTGCCGACTTGTTCTAAAGTGCGGATATTCCCATCATCTAAACCAAAACGTAGACGCAATACGTTCTCTTCACGATCTGTTAAAGTATCTAAAACATCTTCTAATTGCTCACGCAATAAAGCAGAAGAAGTAAATGTTTCTGGACTCATTGCTGCTTCATCCTCAATGAAATCACCTAAATGAGAATCATCTTCTTCACCAATTGGTGTTTCAAGAGATACAGGTTCTTGGGCAATTTTAAGGATTTCACGAACTTTTTCAGTCGGTAAATCCATTTCCGCTCCGATTTCTTCAGGCGTAGGTTCTCTTCCTAAATCTTGAAGCAATTGACGTTGTACCCTAACTAATTTATTGATTGTTTCCACCATATGAACTGGGATACGAATCGTACGCGCTTGGTCAGCAATTGCACGGGTGATTGCTTGACGAATCCACCAAGTAGCGTAAGTTGAGAATTTGAATCCTTTCGTATGGTCAAATTTCTCAACTGCTTTCATTAAGCCCATATTGCCTTCTTGAATTAAATCCAAGAATTGCATACCACGGCCAACATAACGTTTAGCAATTGACACTACCAACCTCAAGTTAGCTTCAGCTAATTCTTGCTTAGCTAAGTCATCATTTTCTTGAATTCTAATCGCAAGTGCAACTTCTTCTTCTGCATTTAAAAGAGGCACACGTCCAATTTCTTTCAAGTACATTCTTACTGGATCACTAACTTTTACTTTGGATGCAGCCGCTTTTGAAGCAGCACTCATCTCTTCTTTTTTAGACTCTTTAACATCCTCAGCACGAACCATTTGTTGTTTCGTCGGACCACCATCGTCACCGACAACTGAAATCCCACTATCTTCAATCTCTTGAATAAGTAAGTCAATTCCTTCTGATTTAAGTGCATAAGGACTTGCGATTTTTTCAGTTAATTCATCATAATGAATTTGACCCAGTACTTTCTTATCAGCAATTAATTTCTTCGTTGCTTGTTTCACTGTTAGTTGTAATGCTTGTTTTTTAGTATCTGATACTTTAGCTTTATTTTTTTCTTCAGACATTAAAAATCCCCCTTTTTAACGTTTTTTCAACTGTCGATTTAAACTCATAATACGATTAATCACTTCGTTATTTTCAGTATACTTCTGTTCTTTACGGTATTGTTCTGATTTTTGTCTTAACTCTTTAATTTCTAAGTGTATAAACTCTTCATTAATCACACGTAAACAATCTTCAATAATTTCATCTGCATAACCTAAGGGATCACTTTCCCAAATTAAAGTTGTCAGAAAATGATTGAGTTCCGTATCTTGAATTTTATCTACAATCCCAGTTAAAGGCATTTTATTCCCTTGATAATAATAATCTTGTAATTCAAAGTAAACAGCTTGAGCCGTTTCGTGAAACATGATAATCGTTTGATTTTGACTATTTAAATAATCCCAGGCTTCTTGATAATAAATTAAGCACGCAATTAAATGTTTTTCACTTTGGTATGCTCTTGCAGATTTTACTTTGAGTACGGTTGGCGCTGAAGATAAACTATCTACTTCATAATTCGATTCAAACTCTTCCTCCGGTGGAGGTGCCCCCCAAAAATCAGGCGAAGCTAATTCCGTTTCTGTTTCAATAGGTTTTGGCTTATATGTAGATTGTTCATTAACCGGCTTATCCAATTGATTATGTCGTGCTCGAGCAAGTTGTTCTAACAGTATGCTCTCACTTAAATGATATTGTTCAACAATATCACGAATCCTTAATTGTTGTTCAATAGGTGATTTAATTTCGGAAATTAATTGAATAAGTCGTTCGATATAAGCGGCTAGTTGTTGATCATCACTCACATCAAACTCTTGTTTTAAGTATGTGCGGTAAAACTCAAATCGTGTATCTGCTTGATTAATTAATGTTTGAAAGCTAGCCGCTCCCTTTTGCTTAATCCAATCATCTGGATCAAGTTTATTTGGAATATGGATACTTTTAAACAATTGTTTGTATTTATTGGAAAGATCGAAAGCTCTTGCCGTTGCTTTCTGTCCAGCTTCATCACCATCAAATACAAAGATGATTTCGTTAGCTAATTTACCTAATTGTTTGATATGGGCATCTGTCAAACTCGTTCCCATTGTAGCAACTGAGTGAATATAGCCTGCTTGATTTAAAGCAATAACATCCATATATCCTTCGCATACAATGACCTGATTTAATTGTCTAATTTTAGGTCTTGCAACATCTAAATTATATACTAAATCAGTTTTATGGAAAATATCTGTTTCAGGTGAATTTAAATATTTAGCTGGTGAGGAATTTGTTAACGTATCATCGTAAACACGTCCTGAGAAACCAACTACTTCTGCTCTTGCATTTCTTAAAGGGAAAATAATTCTCCCACGAAAACGATCCACAAGACTCCCTTGACTATTCTCATAAAAGATTCCACTGGAAACGAGTTGTTCTTTCGTATAATTCTCTTGTGATAAGTATTGTAAAAGCACATCGGAATTTAATGGTGCCACACCCAGTTGAAAAGTATCTAATGTGGCTTCTGTCATATCTCGATCAGTTAAATAATTAAGTGCTTTTTCACCATTAGTGGTGTTTAATAAATAATAATGATAAAAGTCATTCACTTTTTTATGGATATCATAAAGAAGTTGATGTTCTTTTGAATGACCACCTGCATCGCTGTTAAGAGTGTAACGTTCATCGAGTGTTACATTAGAAAATTCTGCAGCTTTTTGAACAGCGGCAACAAAATTAATTCCTTCTATTTCTTGTAAAAAACCATAAACATTTCCACCGCGACCACAACTAAAACACTTGTAGATTTGCTTGCCTGGATGGACTGAAAACGACGGATTACGGTCTTCATGAAAAGGACAAGAAGCTGAATAATTTGTCCCCTTTTTGGTTAATTGAACATATTGATTAATTACATCAACAATATCTGTTTTCTGACGTATGTCTTGGATGACTTCTTCAGGAATATAACTCATTGAAATCACCTTTTCTAAATTTATACTGCCTCTTTTGTGACTGGAGGCTTAGCAATGAATAATAAAATGGCTCCGATGATAAATTGTACAATAAGTGCAAATACACCTTTCAACGAATCATCCGTTAATTGAGCCACAATACCAAGTGCTGTTGTCCCTAGAACCGAACTAAATTTTCCGAAGATATTGTAAAACCCAAAAAATTGATTCGTATTCTGACTAGGAATCATTTGTCCGAAGTATGATCGACTTAATGATTGAATTCCCCCTTGGGCAGTTCCAACTAGGATCGCTAAGAAAAGAAAATCATTAAACGTGTCTAAACCTAACGCAATAACACAAATGACCATATAAGTGGCGATACCAACAAACAACATACTCCGTGTTCCAAATTTTTTGGCTAACACGCCGTATAAAATAGTACACGGAAATGCAACAACTTGAACGATTAATAACATAATAATCAGTTGGTCTGCCGATAAGCCTATATCTGTACCAACAGACGTAGCCATCTTGATGATGGTACCTACTCCGTCAATATAGAAAAAATAAGCGATTAAAAATAATGAAATATGTTTATACTTTTTAATTTCACTTAAGGTTGAGCGAATCGACTGAATCGTTGATTGAAATAAATTGCCGTCTTTTTCAGAATAGGACTTTTGTTCAACATTCATCCAATAAGGAATTGTGAAGCCAAACCACCAGACAGCTGTTAACATAAATCCAATATTAACAGTCGTTCTAGCGTCAAAAAAGCCACCTAACTGAAACACCATAAAGATTAAGAAAGGAATCACACTTCCAATATATCCAAAGCCGAAACCAGCGGAACTAACTTGATCTAAGCGGTCACGACTTGTGACGTCCATCAAAGACCCATCATAAAAAATATTTGCCATTCCAAAACCAATGGCTGATACAGCATATAATAAGAGTAAGCTCATCCATCCACTACTTGATACAAACATCATACTAAACACAGCCATTATTCCTAACATCGTACCTATTGTGAATAAAGGCTTCCTAACTTTAGGATAATCTGCGATAGTTCCTAAAAGTGGAGCCAGTAACCCAATTAAGACGGTGGCTGTTGAATTGGCGTAGCCAAGATATGCGGTAGAATCAGAGGCCCCTATACCTGCAGCGTCTGTAACAGATTTATAGAATATTGGAAATACAGCTGTGGTAATCATTAACGAATAAACCGAGTTAGCCCAATCTTGAAATATCCAACTCCACTCAGTTTTGGTAAACTTTTTAGATATCGTTTTTATCATTTAAAGTCTCCTTTTAGATAGTTAAATGAATCTAATCAGCAAGTTGATCTTCAATAATGTCCCATATATCTTCCGAACCTTCTCCGGTTTCAGACGAAATATAGAATAAAGCATCTATAGAAGGCAAATCCAATGCATTTTTATACATTGAGAGTTGCTTATTTAATTGGCTTTTTTTTATTTTATCTAATTTAGTTAAAACAATGGCATAAGGTATTTCAGCATCATCCGCAAAATCTTTCATTGCTTTATCCAAATCAGTTGGCTCGTGGCGAATATCCATTAATAGTAATAACAAACGAATATTATCTCTATTCAGAATGTAATGCTCAATCATTGAACCCCATTTAACTCGTTCAGTTTTTGATACTCTGGCGTAACCATAACCAGGTACATCGACAAAACGAAACTTATTGTTAATATTGTAAAAATTTAAAGTTTGAGTTTTTCCAGGTTGTCCAGACGTACGAGCTAATCCGATTCTTTCAATCATTCGATTAATAAAAGAAGACTTGCCAACATTTGAACGTCCAGCTAGTGCTATTTCCGGTACGGAATCAACAGGGTACTGATCAGGTCGAACAGCACTAATTACTAGTTCTGCGTGTGTTACTTTCATAAAACTCACCTCTTAGTTTAAGAAATCTTTCGGTTCTCTTCATTGTAATAATTGGGTTCACTTTCCCCAATGACATTCTCGCGCGTGATAACAATCTTCTTAACATCATCACGATTTGGCACTTCGAACATCACATCTAGCATAACTGCTTCAATAATAGATCTTAAGCCACGCGCGCCAGTTTCGCGACGAATTGCTTTTTTAGCAATTTCAACTAATGCACCCTCTTCAAACTCTAATTGTACATCTTCTAATTCAAGAAGACGTTGGTATTGTTTAACCAATGCATTTTTAGGTTTAGTTAGAATATTAATTAAATCATCTTCAGTCAATTCTTCTAATGAAGCCATTACAGGTAGACGTCCAATAAATTCTGGTATTAAACCAAACTTCAGTAAGTCTTCCGGTGTAATTTGTTGCATATATGATTTAGTATTATCCACTTGACTGTTTGTGCTTCCAAAACCGATTACTTTGCTCCCAAATCTTTCTTTAACAATCGTTTCGATGCCATCAAAAGCACCACCAACAATAAATAGAATCTGACTTGTATCTAATTTTAGGAAATCTTGGTTAGGATGCTTTCTTCCACCTTTAGGTGGAATATTAGCTTCTGTCCCTTCTAATATCTTCAAGAGAGCTTGTTGGACACCTTCACCACTTACGTCACGTGTAATTGAAGTGTTTTCTCCTTTTCGAGAAATTTTATCAATTTCATCAATGTAAATAATGCCTTTTTCTGCTCTTTCTAAATCATAATCAGCTGCTTGAACTAATTTTAATAGAATATTCTCAACGTCTTCACCTACATAACCTGCTTCGGTTAGGGTGGTAGCATCTGCAATTGCAAAGGGAACATTCAGAATTCTAGCTAAACTTTGTGCTAGGTAAGTCTTACCAGAACCAGTTGGTCCTACCAAACAGATATTACTTTTGTGTAATTCAATATCATCTTCAAAATCCACATCATGGTTCACACGTTTATAGTGATTATAAACCGCTACTGAAAGAGTTTTCTTCGCTTCTTTTTGCCCAATCACATATTGGTCTAAAGTCGCCATGATTTCGCTAGGCTTTAAGATATTAATTGGCTGCTCTTGTTTATCATGCTTCAATTCTTCATCAATGATGCTTTTACATAATTCAACACACTCATCACAGATAAATACATCTGGACCAGCGATAATTTTATTTACTTCTTCTTGTGATTTACCACAAAATGAGCAAAAATAGTCATTTATTCTAGGCGTTTTCTTAGCCATACGACTACTCCTTTCTAATAATTATCACTTGTGACTTCTCATCACAAATGATAAAAAAGGGATGCAATTAGCCCGTGCCTTCACATGTGACTTTTGCATTCCCTCTTATAGTATTATAATTAGTATTTGAACCTAATTATCTTATTTTTCTTCAACTGAGTCAACAATTAAGCTCATTGCTTTTTTCAATCGAACATCTGCTTCTAACATATCTGTAGATACAAATCCACGGACTTGTTCAACTTCCATGTTGTATTGTGCAGCTAATGATTCTACTTCAGCATTGATCTCATCTTCAGAAATTTCAATAGCTTCTGCTTCTACGATAGCTTCAAGAACTAAGTTAGTTTTTGTACGTAATTCAGCTTCCTCAGCATATTGAGCTTTTAAATCATCTTTAGATTGACCTGAGATTTGGTAGAACATTTCTTCGTTGATTCCTTGACGTTGTAAGTTGTTTAAGAAATATGACATTTGACGTTCAATTTCTTGATCAACCATTGCTTGTGGCAATTCAACGATTTCAGCGTTCTCAACAGCTTGACGTAAAGCTAAATCTTCAACCGCTTCTTTAGCGTTTGCTTCTTTTTCTTCTGTTAATTGAACACGAATTTTATTTTCTAATTCTGATAATGATTCAACTTCTTCATCAGCGTCTTTAGCAAATTCATCATCTAAAGCAGGTACTTCTTTTGCTTTAACTTCGTGAACTTTAACTTTAAACACTGCTTCTTTGCCAGCTAAATCTTCAGAATGATATTCTTCAGGGAAAGTTACAACTACGTCTTTTTCATCTTCAGCTTTTGTTCCGACTAATTGTTCTTCGAAACCTGGGATGAATGAGTTAGAACCTAATTCTAATGAATGGTTATCGCCTTTTCCACCTTCAAAAGCTTCTTCGCCAACGAAACCTTCGTAGTCAATGACAACTGTATCGCCAGAAACTGCTTCAGAGTCTTTAATAACTAATTCAGCTAAAGCTTGACGTTTAGTTTCGATTGCTTCGTTAACTTCTTCGTCAGAAACTTCACGGTCTTGTTTCTCAACAGTTAACTCTTTGTATTGACCTAATTTTACTTCTGGTTTAGTAATGACGTGAGCATGTAATACCCAAGCTTCACCTTTTTCCATTTTTTCGATATGTACTTCTGGTTCGATAACTGGTTCAACACCAGACTCTTCAATTGCTTTTCTAAAAGCATCTTGTAATAGAAGATTTAATGTATCTTCATATAATGCTTCTTCACCGTAAACGTTGTTAAAAATTTGGCGTGGTACTTTACCTTTACGGAAACCTGGTACAGAAACAGTTTTTTGAACTTTCTTAAATGTTTTATCTAAACCTTTTTTTACATCTTCTAATGGGATTTCAAAAGTTAATAATCCCTCGTTTGTTGCGTTTTTTTCGAATTTTACAGACATGTGTCTTAACCCTCCAACACTAAATATAGTTTACATACTAGTATAGTTTACCGAATTTATCATGTTTTGTAAATGATTTTAGTGAATTATTGTGATATCCGTTGTTTTTTTCAATAATTTGCTTTGAATTAGCTTATTTTAGCGTATACTTAAGAGTAATTCACACAATAGTAACAAATTGTTCATTTTTTATTCAATAATAATTCTGTATAATGGATGAGAGGAGTGAATTTATGTTGAACTATCCTGCTGGTCAAACACCTGGCCGTACTTTTCAGCCAAGTGCTCGTCCAAAGAAGAAAAATAAAAACTATGCAAGCCGCGGAATGTCTCTGGAGGATAAATTGAATCAGAGTAACGAGTTTTATTTACATAACGAACTTGCCGTCATACATAAGAAGCCTACTCCTATTCAAGTAGTTAAAGTCAATTACCCTCATAGAAGCGCTGCTAGAATAACTGAGGCTTACTACAGAAATGCTTCCACTACAGATTACAATGGTGTTTATAAGAATCATTACATTGATTTTGAAGCTAAGGAAACAACAAATAAAACCAGTTTCCCATTAGCTAACTTACCAGAACATCAGCGAGTGCATATGCGCCAGTGTATAAAACAGGGAGGACTTTCTTTTTTGATTGTATCATTCAAAGTTCACCAAGAAGTATATTTATTACCTTTTCAGAAAGTTGATGAATTTTTACAATCTTCTGATAAGCAAAGTCTTACCCATCAGTGGATTAAAGAAAATGGCTACCAATGCAATATTGGTCTATTCCCACTAATTGATTATTTACCCGCAATCGATGCCTATATTAAAGATAGAATATGTTAAACCATCGATTGTTTGAAAGGAAGAGATGAATGGTTACAGGAAGTCGAGTTGAACGTAAAAAATATCAGAATAACAATAAACGTTCTTCTAACAGGAACCCAAAGAAAAAAAATAATAAACATACGGCCAGAAAATGGATAAAGCGAGTGGTTATTCTGCTTATTACCCTTTTCTTTTTAGCTTTAATGGCTGGAGGTGGATTGTTTGCTTATTACGCAATGAATGCTCCAGATATCACTGAATCCGACTTGCGTGGTCAGATTTCAAGTAAAATATTTGATCGTGACGGTGAATTAGTTAAGGAACTCGGCGGTCAGAATAGGGACTTGATGGCTCCAGAAGAAATTCCAGAGCTATTAAAAGATGCGGTGTTAGCAATTGAAGATGCTCGCTTTTATAGTCATAAAGGAGTAGATCCAATCCGAATCGTAGGGTCAGCCCTTGCAAACTTACAAGCTGGTGAAATTACTCAAGGCGGGAGTACAATTACTCAACAACTCGTCAAACTCTCAGTTTTCTCTACGGATTTCCAAGATCAAACACTTGAGCGTAAAGCACAAGAAGCATGGTTATCCCTTGGCTTAGAACAAGAGTACTCTAAAGATGAGATTCTCACGATGTATTTAAACAAAATGTTCTATTCAAACAATACATACGGTGTAAAAACGGCCGCTAAAAATTTCTTTGGTAAAGAAATTAAAGAAATCAACTTAGCAGAAGCTGCCCTTCTTGCTGGTATTCCACAAGCACCAAGTGACTATGATCCATACAGTTTCCCAGAAGATGCCAAAGAAAGACGTGATTTAGTCTTATCGGTGATGTTAGATCGAAAATTAATTAACCAAGAACAGCACGATGAAGCGTTAAATACATCGATTGATTCAATGCTAGTACCTCTTAACACGGACTCACTGGCTCAATATGATTTAACAATCGATTCTTACATTGACATGGTCAGTCAAGAAGTTCAAGAAAAAATGAATTTAAATATATTTACTGATGGTGTCGAAGTTTATACGAATTTAGACATGTCTGCTCAGAAAAAATTATATGAAACAGTAAATGATAATTCTGCCGTTATTTTTCCAAACGACCGCGTTCAAACTGCTGTCTCAATTATAGATGTTGAAACCGGACAATTAGTTGCAGTAATCGGTGGACGTAATCAAGAAGTTGCCTTCGGATTAAACCGTGCGAACACGGATAACCGTAGTGTCGGTTCAACAATTAAACCTTTAATTGATTATGGTCCTGCTTTTGAATACTTGAATCATTCAACTGCTACAACAATCGTCGATGAACCTTATACTTATAGTGAAGGCATACCACTTTATAATTTCGACTTTGATTATAAAGGTCAAATGACTTTAAGGGAAGCACTCGCAGGTTCACGTAATATTCCTGCATTGAAGCTGTTACAGGAAGTTGGCATGGATAATGCTTACGCTTTTTTACAAAAGTTAAATATTAATATTACTAATGATAAAAACAATCGTGAATTAGTGGAATCTAACTCGATAGGTGGCGAAATGACACCAATTCAATTATCTGCCGCTTATGCAGCGATAGCTAATCAAGGTGAATTTATTGCACCCTATACTGTCAATCGAGTAGTGACAGCAGCTGGAACTGTACAGGAATTCACTTCTACACCCAGACAAGCTATGAAAGATTCAACAGCCTATATGTTGGTTGATATCTTGAAAGGCGTTCCTGGACCATTTGCTGCTGCTGCTCAAATCGAAGGCTTACATCATGCTGGTAAAACAGGCACAACAGATTATGGTAGCACAGAACTTGAAACATTAGGTTTAGATAACGGTACGTATGCTGCACGCGATGGTTGGTATGCTGGTATAACACCCAAGTACTCCATCGCCACTTGGATTGGTTATGACGATCCTATGGTTCAAGGCAATCAATTAACCTTAGAAGACACGAGAATTCCACAGGAAATTTATGCAGAAATGATGTCCTTTATGATGCAAAGCTCGCCTAATATTGACTGGGTAAAACCAGATAGTGTCGTTGCAGTAGAAATTGAGAAATACTCAAGTCCACTTCAATTACCAGGTCCGTATACGCCTGCTGAAATGCGTTCAACTGAACTGTTTGTTAAAGGCTCTGAACCAACACAACAATCCTTATATTATGGTCGATACATGAATCCTCCCTCTTGGTTCGATGCGAATTACGATGAAGAAACTAAGAGTATCATTGCCCAATGGGGTGCTTTAACTGATAATGGCGCTTTTGAGTTAAGTTTAAATGGAGTGGTTATTTACACTGGTAGCGGTACAACATTCTCAGTCCCAGTTGAAGGTGACGGTGAGTATGTTCTACGCTTAAGAATTGTCGATGGTAATAGTTCTTCTGATACATTGGTAGTGACTTTAACACTAACAACTAACTCAGAAGAAACAGACTCTTCCGAATCAGAATCGGAAGAATTACCACCGGATGAAACAGAGTCGACACCAACAGATCCAAATGAGTCGCTTCCTCCGGAATCATCCGAACCTGTCGAGACGGCCCCCCCTGCCTAAGCGATTACACCATCTAATTAAAAATAGAACAGACTAGTTAAAGGCTATAAAATGCCTTTATACTAGTCTGTTTTTACTTTATATGCCTCTTTTCTAGAGAGCCCCCTTCAAAATAGGGTCGGTTGTATACTTAAATAATGATATAACAAAGTTAATTATCTGGTTTCCAATCATAGAGTGGGATTTCAAAATGATCATAGCGATTGTCCTTTTTAGGGGGCATCGCTTTACTCTGTTGTTTCTGTTGGAATCGTTCACTTTCTTGTTGAGCCTCGTTAACTGTGCGAATATTTTTCTTTTCCCACGTCAATAAGATACGGTCGATATATTTCAAGCTGAGAGCTTGATGAATAACGGCCTCTTTAAGTGCATATTTAATCAACGCTGGCTGATAATTATCTTGAGATACCCAGGTATTTAAAGTTTCGAGTTCCAATGGCGTTAACATACGACCAAATTCATTTTCAAAGGCCATCACTAAAGATTCTGTTTCCTTAAATGTTTCATCTTCTGTTTGTTTCGCTTTTGAAATTTGAGCAGTCGTTTGTTGCCCAGCCTTCTGAAAATACTTCTCGTCAAGTTGTTCGAAAAATGGTCTTAAACTATAATGATCTGTTTGTTTACCATTTCTATCTGGTACTAATTCGATGGATAAATAATTTTTATCCATTAATTGATTTAGTTCACCGAATAACTTGCCGCTTGTCCAACCTAATTGATTGGCAATTTTTGTAGTTTCTTCAATCGATTGACTTTGGTTCATTTGAGATAATAAATAAAGCACTAATAACATTTCGTCTGAAGTCAGGTTTAACTGATGGAATCGATTAAAAAGTATGTTCGGGACCATCGTAAAACCTTCTTTCATCCAATCGTAAGCAGATGATTTCATGGTAAGCTCCTTTCAGTCGGTTTGAAGTGTCTAAAAAAACAATTGGCTGACGAAGCAGACAATTGTTTTTTAGACACTCTCGTTTGTAATTTTATGTTATGGGTATAAACGGTTTAATAGACGTGGGAATGGCGCTGTTTCACGAATATGTTCAATTCCTGTTAACCAAGCAACTGCACGCTCTAACCCAATTCCGAAACCTGAGTGAGGTACTGGACCGTATTTAGATAAATCAGCATACCATGAGTAAGCTTCTGGATCTAAGCCATAATTTTCGATGTTTTTAATAATGTGATCGTAGTCAGCAATTCTTTCTGAACCACCAATAATTTCCCCATAGCCTTCTGGTGCGATCATATCCGCACATAAGACCGTTCTTGGGTCTTCAGGGTTTTCTTTCATATAGAAAGGTTTAATGTCTTTTGGATAGTGTAGGATAAAGATAGGTTGTTCATATTGGCTTGCAATGAATGTTTCATGTGGAGAACCAAAGTCATCGCCCCATTTAATATCATCAAAACCATTAGCATTCAATAATTCAATGGCTGCTGTATATTCAATTCGTGGGTATGGTGTTTGAGTATATTTTTCTAATAATTCTACATCACGCTCAAGAGTTTTTAATGCGATTGGACAGTTATCAATAACGTTACGTACAACAAATGCAACGTATTTCTCTTGTACTTCTAAACTCTCAGCATGCTCAACGAATGCCATTTCTGGCTCCATCATCCAAAATTCGATTAAGTGACGTCTTGTTTTTGATTTTTCAGCACGGAAAGTTGGTCCGAATGAGAATACTTTTCCAAATGCCATAGCAGCTGCTTCTAAATAAAGTTGACCACTTTGCGATAAGAAAGCATCTTCATCAAAATATTTCGTGTGGAACAACTCAGTTGTTCCTTCTGGAGAACTTCCAGTTAGGATTGGTGGATCTACTTTAATAAAGCCGTTAATATTCATGAATTCATACGTCGCACGTATAATTTCATTACGTACTTGCATAATGGCATGTTGTTTTGAAGAACGTAACCAGAGGTGACGATGATCCATTAAGAAATCAGTTCCGTGTTCTTTTGGAGTGATTGGATAATTTTCACTTTCCCCAAGTAATTCGATTCCCTCAACCAATAATTCATAACCTAAAACTGATCGTGAATCCGCTTGGACAGTACCTTGTATACGAACGCTTGATTCTTGATGCAATGATTTTGCTAATTCGAAAATATCCTCAGGCACTTGATTTTTTAATACTACCCCTTGGAAATAAGCTGAACCATCACGTAGTTGTAAAAAGGCAATCTTTCCACTGCTTCGTTTGTTGGTTACCCATGAGTTAATCATAACTTTTTGATCCACATATTGTGCTGCTTGTGACATTGTAATTGTTTCCATAAGTCCTCCTTGAAAATAAAATTAAATATTTGATATTGTTTTAACCCAACGACCAGTTGACGCATCGATGTAAAAATACGTTAATGTATTATTCTCATTTTTTAACGTCACTTCCCAAACTGGCTTATTTTCTAATAAACCTAAGCGCGTTTGGATAATGTTCATCAACGATGTTTCATTCATTGCGATGTCACTGGCGTCTTGTTCAGAGATGATTTCATTTTCAGCATAATACTGAATATCGCCACCCTCTTGCCCAACAATTGCAAAATGTTGTACGCCCTCTTCATCAATAAAATCTAAACTAAAATAAGTATTATCAGTTGTCATCCAATAAAACTTATTTATTTTATCTACTGCATAATCAAATTCAACTAAGCTGATAGTTTCTTCTTCTGCTTGATTCACACGGGCTTGGCTCTGCATAAAGACACCAAGAATGCTCATCAGCAAGATTAGAAAAATCGCTGTTAAAACTGAGACTGTTTTTCGATTCAACAGCTAACCTCCTCTATCGTATTGTCGTTCCTTATCATACCATATTTTTTAGGTCGATTTACTGACTAATTTCAAAATTTACTAAAACTTCTAATTGTTCACGAACTTGTTGTGAATAATATTTCGTATAAACTCTCTCATCAAATAAATAGGCTGTATTGATTTCAAAAGAATCTCTCAAATAGTTCGTAAGGACTTTAAAATCTTGAATCATTTGCGGTAATAACACTTCATGAAAGTCAGTTTCATCTGTTTCTTTTAAATACTCACTCATCGCAAGCATCAAAGAGTTCTTAGGAGAATTAAAAGGTAAGCTACTGATTAGAATATCAAATGTCTCATTAGGAATCCTCCATTGTTCTGTCAGTAAGGCGTTCCAACTTAACGCAACAATTGATGGTTTCATTTCTTGAGCACGCCTTTTAATCTTTTTTAAACTACCACTAACACCTTGTGCATGTAAAGAAAAATGAGTCTTAATCACTTCAGATTTAGACAGAATACGATAGGTCTCTTGCGCAGCCGCCTTACTATTAACAATGATCAATAGATAGTCGGCTAAAGAATCAATATTTTCTTCGATAAATTGACAGTGTAATTTTTCGAATTTCTGTGTAGCTATTGAGTCGTCTGATTCTTGAATAAATTCGATTGGCACTTTTATGTTTAATGGGGCAAGTTGTGATACTTTCGGTAAGGAATAAAAGTAAAAATTATGTAACTGCAGCCATTCGTATGTACCATTATTTTGTAAATAATGTAAGTCACCCGGACTCAAAAAGAGCAATTGCTCAAATTTTCGCAAGTAATTGATATGACTTTCTTCAAGCACCAGTCTTTCTTTAATTAATTCTACATGGAAAAACTGTCCTTGAATATATTCAGCTTTGATTAACCAATAACTCGCTCCATAAGCGTTCGCTATATTATGTCGCAAGGAATGTTTAAGTAATCTAAAGTGATACAACCAATTGGGATCCACTTCTGAAATAGTGTTTTTCAATCGATGATTATCTAATTCAACCAATCTCTCTAAGTCAGAATAGATCGCTTGAATTGTTGCGATTACTTGGCTGAAATACTGACTAGCCGTATCTTTCGTTGAAATAAAGTGTTCAACCTTCGTTTTCTTCAACTTATTCTTAGGTAAACCTTTTAGTAGAAATTGACAATAATTAAAGAGTTCATTGAAGGCTTCGGTAAATTCTTGAAGTTTTTTTAAAAAATGGGATGAGCTAGTTGTTTCCAAGGAATGATATGTTAGTTGATCTATCAGTAAACGGGTGCGAGTAAACCATTCGCTAATTGAAAATTTATCTTGATAAGTCTGTCTAACACGTTTTGTGTAAAAACTTAAATTATCAATTAATAAAGTGCGTTTGAATAGTGCTTGATTCACTCGGTCATAATAACGTGTTAATTCAGATAAGAAACGATGATCCATTAAAATCACTCGCGCCAAGTAGCTTTTTTCTATCATATTTTGATAAAATTGATGGCTTCTGTTCGATAAATATCTTTCAGTGTATTTACTTAACAAAGCTTGTGCACATAATTCTTGATTAAGTTCATCATAGTCACCGTTTTTCGTAAACGATAACCAATTAATAGTAGCAGCGATAATGATAAGTTCTTGCTGATTACTCGATGGCGACGGTTGGTAAATTTCTAATAAACGTTTAAATGCACCGACATGAATAAAATGCCGGGCGTTTTTTAACACAAGGATGTCTTCAGCTGACACTTGATCTTTCAAGAATGATAGCCAATCTTTTAAACGATTAGAACGAGTAACGGCTAAAGCAAAGGCTTGATTCTGATTAAGTAATTCACTAATAAGACTTTGTACTAATTCTTCATTGATTGGTTGTAGGGCATCTTCAACCACTATTTGTTTTTTTTCGTTAGTTTTTTCAAGAATTAATTGAGCAAATTGTTGATTACTATGCCCCACTTTACCTTCGTTTGCAATTGATTTTCTGATGAATGGTGCCTCACTAATCGCATCCTGATTCAATGTAAATAAAGAAGGTTGATCAAACAATTCGATTTCTTCATTCGGTAAAGCTTCGACGAAAGGACGCATATTGAGTAACACACCCTTAGGTAGATCTTGAACTCTCATCGCTAAGTGATGCAGTAATTGAGTTGTCAACTGAGCGTCAGCTAAAGCGTCATGCGCATTTTCGAAAAACAAATTGAAATGTTTACTCAAATCATTAAGGTTAAAGCCTGGTGCTTGTGGAATTAGAATTTTAGCTAATTTCACTGTGTCTAACGCTATAGGTTCGAAACTCTCATAACCATGAAGCCTAAAGTTCTCTTGCAGAAAGTTTAAATCCAACGCTAGGTTATGAGCAACAAAAACACAGTCGCGTAAACGTTCATACCACAAGCCCGCTACTTGTTTAAAGGTTGGTGCTTTTAAAACCACTTCTTGATTGATTCCTGTTAGCTGAGAAATATGAAAAGGGATCTCTATTTCAGGATTAATTAGCATATTATGCTCTTGTATAATATGTCCCTCTTCAATAATCACAGCTGCGATTTGAATGATTTGATCGCCCTCTTCTATTCGAGGTCCTGTTGTTTCAATATCAACAATTGCGATTTTTGTCATAGTTTATATCCCTCAATTTCTTGCTAAGCAGTATCGTTGTCTATTTAGATTCTTGGCCATAGTGTTTGATGACATATTCAATCAAAATTCGTTCTTGGTTCACGAGCTGCTTAGTGACGACGAACTGTTCGACGTCACTTAATATTTTGCCTACTAATGGGCCACCTTTTTTCATGCTTAATGCTGTCATGATTCGGCGTCCGTCCAATTGTAATTCATTTCGTTGCTTAATCGGTAATGCATGGTAAATCGTCATTAATTGCTCTGACAAAGCATGCTGATGAACAATTAAAAATTCATAAACTCTTTGAATAATATCGTCAGGATATTGGTAAACAGTCCACGGTTCTAAAGACTGACGGTCGATTGCTTTAAGTAATGACATGCTCGCTTGTACGTCCTTGATGAACTGTTTGCTATGCGTCCATTTTTGTAACAAGTTTTTTATTCTCGTTTCACTTTTAATTCCTGCATGATATAAAAACAAGGTCCAAACAAGACTCTCGTCTCTAGCAATTCCATTTTCAATCATAGGTTTAACAGCCGTTTTGAGCCCTTCAACCCCTTCTTCCACTGGAAGTCCGGCAAAGGGTTCAATGTACTCGCAAAGACCTGTCAATGGCAATAATTGACCATTTAAGTGGAAGTAAGCACCTTGGAAAAACTTACTAACTTCGATTCGAATTCTTTCAATTGAAACATTCTCAATTAATGGAGCAAGTTGTTGCAAAGCTAAAAAAGTTTCGCTCTCAATTTTAAAGCCTAATTGACTGGCAAATCGAATGGCACGCAACATTCTTAAAGCATCTTCATTAAAACGCTCGTTTGCTTGCCCCACCGCCCGAATCACTCTTGCGTTTAAATCTTTTAAGCCCTGATGGTAATCATATAATTGGCCGTGACGATCAAAAGCAAGAGCATTAATCGTGAAATCTCGTCTTAAAGTATCTTCCTCAAGATTACGCACAAAGTGCACTTCGTCTGGCCTTCTAAAGTCGCTATAAGTCCCTTCAGTTCTAAAGGTTGTAACTTCATAAGGAACCTCTTGGTAAAGTACTACAATCGTTCCATGCTCTTTACCTACATCAAAAGTGTGTTTGAATATACTCTGAATTTCATCAGGTGTGGCATTACTCGCGATATCTATATCGTGAATCGGTAAGTTTAATAACGTATCGCGAACACACCCACCAACAAAATAAGCCTCATAACCATGAGACTCAATCGTACTTAAAACCGGTAAAGCCGCCTGAAACAGCTGATCGGATAACTCAATCTTCATCTAGCTCACCTCTAAGTTGCTCTATTTGCTTTAAATAATAGCTGACCTGTTCAAATTGATGTTTATCAAGGGCACCATCTAATTTCTTACTTAATTGTTTAATAGTCGCTTCAATACTTAATCGTTCCAAATGTGCGTTAGTTTTTAAGACTAACTCATCATCTTGCGGCATAAATGGGTTTTCTTCAAAGATATCTAAATGGTAAAGCTGCTGAAAATAATCAGGCGTATTGAATTCTAGATAAAATTTTTGCTGTTCAAATTTAGTACTTAAACGGATGTCATGAAAAGCTTGCTCACACAAAGTGTAGCTCAACTGATCTTTATAATAAACAAAAGGAACCTGTGTATTTTGTTGATATGAAATATAAATCCCTCGGGGAGTATATTTCACATTTTCAGTAAACACAACAGAATTAATGATGTTTGGCTGTGTTTTTAAAAAATTGAGCAAATAAGTGACCGTCGGATTAACATGATGATACTTTTGTAGAATATAGTCAATAAATTGACGCTTGCGTTGGTTATGATTAATCATGTTTTTCCCTACTTTCTATTGATCTTAGTAGACTGGATACAGTGAGCTGGTTTTCAATGAGTCCTAATAGTCTTGTGAGAGTGTCTTTCTCATTTGAGTTCTTAAACTCTTCAACTGCGCTGTGTCATAGATAGAATGTTTATATTTTTCTGCCACTTCAAAAGCTCTCTTAATATCGCCTAATGTTTGGTAGAATTTGACAATGTTAGAAACTAACTCTGATTCTGGTGCCATTTGTTCTAAAGCCAACAGATAAAACTTTTCGACATATTCCATCATGTTTAATTTTTCATAAGTAATCGCAAATAAATAACTCAACACTAGTTCATCTTCGAAAGCACCTGCTAACGTTTTAAGATAGTGTAAAGCATCTTGTGGTTTATCTGTTGCGATTTTATAGCGAACAAGATAACTAATAATTTTATACTGTTCCTCTGCATCATCTGTATACTCACAGTAATCAATCATCTTATTAATCAGTACTTGCGGAAACTCTTGAATTTTATTAGCCGCATCAGCCACTTCTAAAATCGTTTCATGGTAAGATGGTAACGCATTTGCTAACAAATGAATAATATCTTTTAATCCTTCTTTTTGTCCTGTCTCAACGTACAGTTCCATTAAGAGTAAACGTGCATCTAGGAAATCATAATCCATCGCAATAGCTTCAGCAGCATACGTGATCGCTTGTTGAAATTGAAAAGCTCTCTTATAGGCAAGTGCTAGAATAAACGCTTCTTCAGAATTTTCAACTGGTAAAGCTTCTGATAGCATTAGTTTTTCAATTTTTTCAATATCAATGACTTCTTTTGAAATTTCTATCTCGACTAGTTTTAGTCGAATCGTACGTCCATCTACTTGATCTTTAAAATAATCAAATGCTGTTTGATAAAAATACTCTGCTTTATCATAAATGTGATTTGTTAGGTATAACTCCGCTAACTCAACATAAGCTTGTGGCTTTGTCGGAAATTTCTTCACGTTCGCAAGCAATAAATCTTTCGCCTGGTTCATATCTCCTAGCTCAATTAAAATGCGAGCTTCTAAAAGAGACGTTTTATTACGTAAAGGGCCATCTAAACGCTTAATCCAAGCATATGCCTCCTCAAATTGGGCATATTCATAATACGCTTTTGAAATTAAATAAATTATGTTCGAATTTAGTTTAATCTCATATAAAACAGTTAAAATTTCAATTTGCATATCGCGGTAGCCAGTTTGTGCATAGTACTCGGCTACATTTATCAGCTCATTATAAATAATCGGATCAGTCTCTGCTTCAATATAATACTCTTCAAGCACAATCGACAATTGTTCCATATTCTCTAGCTGAGATAAATCTTTCATCATTTGATCAAACAATGACATATGACGCCTCCTTTTTTCAGGTCTGTATTATTATAACATGAACTCGAAGGCTTAAAAAGTTACATAGTCAAAATAATGAGCTTATCTCTATTTTGATAGATTTTGAATTAAATTAGGAAGTACTGACCTCTCAATTTTTTTAGTTTACCAGTAGATTTGTATTTTCTATATTGCTAATTAAAAACTTGGTCACATTTTTGGGGGGGCTAAGTATAAATAACTAGTTAGTTCGATTAAATTTATATCATAAGGAAAATAATATGGATATTTCGCTTTTAAGCAGAAGATTCGTTTAAGCCTACCGTCCCTTTTGTCCCCATTCTCATAAATACCCAAAATAAAAACCCCTAAGGCCTTCCGGCTCTAGGGGTTTTAATCTTAAATTATTTTACAGCGTCTTTTAAAGCTTTACCAGCTTTGAAGCCTGGAACTTTGCTAGCTGCGATTTCAATTTCTTCACCTGTTTGAGGGTTGCGACCTTTTCTTGCTGCACGGTCACGAACTTCAAAAGTACCGAAGCCAATTACTTGTACTTTCTCGCCTTCAGCAAGAACGTCTTGAATTGTTTCAAATAACGCTTCAACTGTTGCTGTAACGTCCTTCTTAGTTAAATTTGTTTTTGCTGCTACTCTTTCTACTAATTCTGCTTTGTTTGCCATCTTAGTATATCCTCCTTTAAAATAGTGCTCTTTTTGAGCAACTTTCTTTTTAATGAAATAAACCCGTGGGTATAATCATCATGGTTATTTCTTTAATAGAATATCACATAAAACTTGCTATTACAATGTTTTACTATGATAACTAGTAATTTAACCAGATTATTTCCGTTCTCTTACGAGAAGTTTTAGAGGTGTTCCGTCGAAATAAAATGCATGACGCAATTGATTTTCTAAGAAACGTTCATAACTAAAATGCATCAATTCAACGTCATTGACAAAGACAACGAAAGTTGGTGGATTGACCGCGACTTGTGTCATGTAATAGATTTTTAGGCGACGGCCTTTGTCTGTCGGTGTAGGGTTCATTGCGACTGCATCACTTACTACATCGTTTAACACTGAAGATTGTACACGTCGATTACGGTTATCGTAAATCATCTCTAATAATTCAGGCAACTTATTTAGTCTTTGACCTGTTAATGCACTAACAAATAGAATCGGTGCAAAAGATAAATATTGAAATTCAGCCCGAATATCTTTAGTAAATTCTTCGAACTTTTTATCTGATTTATCCACAGCATCCCATTTATTTACAACGAGAATAATCCCTTTACCTGCGTCATATGCGTAACCGGCAACTCTTTTATCTTGTTCACGAATACCAGTTTCAGCATCAATTACAACACAGACAATATCACTACGATCAATCGCAGACATTGCTCTTAACACACTATACTTTTCAGTATGTTCGTACACTTTTCCACGTTTACGAATACCCGCTGTATCAATCATCGTAAATTCACGCCCATTTTCACTAGTAAATTTAGTATCTACGGCTTCTCGTGTTGTTCCCTCAATGTTAGAAACGATCACACGCTCTTCCTTTAGAATACTGTTTACTAAACTAGATTTACCAACGTTAGGACGTCCGATAAAGCTAAATTTGATAGAGGTATCCTCTTCTGTTTCATCGCTGTCTGATGGCGCTTGAACCATAATTTCATCAAGTAAATCACCAAAACCAGTTCCGTGTGATCCAGAAACCGGGAATGGATCGCCATGACCTAATGCATAGAAATCATAAATCGCTTGTCTTTGCTCTGGGTTATCTGTTTTATTTACTGCTAAGATAACAGGTTTTTTCGTGCGATGTAATTGGTGACCAATTTCTTCATCAGCATCTGTCAAACCCTCTTGTGCACTAACGAGAAAAATAATAATGTCCGCTTCATCCATCGCGATTTCAGCTTGAAAACGCACTTGATCCATTAATGGCTCATCACTCATTTCAATCCCGCCTGTATCAATCAAACGAAACTCTTTGCCTAGCCATTCACCTGTGCCATAAATTCTGTCACGAGTCACACCTGGATAGTCTGCAACGATCGAAACACGCTCACCGATTAAACGGTTAAATACAGTCGATTTACCAACGTTTGGTCTTCCGACCAATGCTATAGTTGGAATACTCATTCTTCACTCACCTCCGTGATTTTCTTGTTAAATTCTAGAATTAGACAAAACAAGAGACTGACCAAGAATTAGTCAGTCTCCATGCCTTTAAATCCAATTCAAATACTTAAATTAGTCTTGTTCTGACTCTTCTGAGCTTAGTGCGTCAAAAGCATCACCTAACATATCAGCTAATGTGAAACTACCTTCTGATGATGTATCAGAATATGTTTCAGTTGCTGGTTTTTGTTTAGCTCTTGGTTTGCGTTGTCTTGGTGCAGATTCTCTCGCTGCTGGAGCTTCGCCTTCTTCTTGAGCAGGCTTGTCTAACAATGCTTTAATTGATAATGATAAACGTTGAGCTTCTGGATCAGCACTCAATACTTTCACTTCAATTTCTTGACCCTCTTGTAATTTTTCGTGAGGTGTCGCAATGTGCTCGTGAGCAATTTGAGAAATATGTACTAAACCTTCAACAGCTGGGAATACTTCAACGAAAGCACCAAAGCTTGTTAAGCGTTTAACAGTACCTGTTAATACAGATCCTTCTGGAGCTTTTTCTTCGATATTATCCCAAGGTCCAGCTAAAGTATCTTTAATTGATAATGACACTCTACCTTTTTCTTTATCTACAGATAAAACCTTAACATTAACTTTGTCGCCAATTGTTAAAACATCACTTGGTTTAGCAATGTGCTCGTGAGCAATGCGGCTGATATGAACTAATCCATCAACGCCACCTAAATCAACGAAAGCACCAAAGTTAGTTAAACGAGCTACTGTACCTTCAACTACTGAATCTTCTACTAATTCGTCCATTAAAGACTCACGTTTAGCTTCACGTTCTTTACGTGCAATTTCTTTATGAGATAAGATTAAACGGTTTTCGCTTGGCTCAATCTCAATAATAGCAAATTCTAAAGTTTTACCTTTATAAGAAGAAAAGTCTTCTACGAAGTGATCTTCAACCATTGATGCAGGTACGAATCCACGTACGCCAGCGTCAACAACTAAACCACCTTTTACAACATCTTTAACAGGTGCTGTAATAGTTTCGCCTTTATCTGCTTTTTCTTGGATTTCAACCCAAACTTTTTTAGCGTCTACACGTTTTTTAGATAATAAGAAGTTTCCATTCTCTTTATCTTTAATAGGCTTCAACACTACTAATTCAATTTCATCACCAATGTTAACAATATCTGTTAACTCTTCGTAAGGTGCAGCTGATAATTCGTTTGGTGGGATTACACCCTCCAGGCCGCCACTTTCTTTAATTGCAACACGTACTTGATTGTCATCAAAAGCTAACACATCACCTTTAACAGTGTCGCCAACTTTAATATCTAAGACGCTTTCTAAAGCATCTTCCATTGAAGTCATTGTTGCTTCAACCTCTTCAGCTGATTCAACTTCTTCATTTAATTCATTATTCTCTACAAACTCTGACATCTACCAGTTCCTCCTAAGCGATTACCTAAAAATTGTTGCTTGTATAACTAGTATACAAACCACCTAATAATAATTGTAACAAATAAATCAACATTAGTCTAGTCGCTATTGTTATTAATTATTCCTTTAGATTTAATTTGATTTTAATTTAAAAATCATTCTGCTTTATTTAGATAGCTCAGAACAATTTCAATGTTCTCTTCAATCGATCCTTGTCCTGTATCTAGTGTAATTGCATCTTCCGCTTGTTTTAACGGACTATGCTCTCTAGTTGAATCATATTCATCACGGCGAATAATATCCGCTTTTAATTCTTCAAAGCTTTGACTTGTAATCCCTCTTGCTATATTCTCATCATACCTTCTTTGAGCTCTGATTTCTGGACTAGCAATAAAGAAAAATTTATAATCAGCTTCCGGCAACACGACGGTTCCAATATCACGACCATCCATAACTACCGAGTGTTCTTTTGCCATTGTTCTTTGACGCGCTACTAAATCTTCTCTAACAAAATCAAGAGCAGATACAGCAGAGACATTCTGAGAAACCTCAACACTACGAATAGCCTCTTCAACATCCTCATTATTTAAAAACAAATGTTGAACCCCATCGACAAATTCAAAAGATAGATCAATCTCTTTTAAAATGGTTTCTATTCGTTCGATATTATCAACTGCTACCTTTTGACGAAGGACGGCCAGAGTCACTCCTCTATACATAGCGCCAGTATCAATATATGTGATACTTAATCGTTTCGCAATTTGTTTCGCGATTGTACTTTTACCTGATGCTGCTGGACCATCAATTGCAATTGTTATACTCATGTCATTACTCCTTTATATTCGAAAACATCGTTGTAAACATAGAAAATCACGTTTCTCTACGCTAAGTGCACGAATTGAGAAACGTGATTATAAACATCTTAAAAATTATGGAATAACAATTTCCATTCCTGGGTAAATTGGTGTATCAATCGTTGCACCGTTAGCTTGTGCTAATTGATAAACATCCACTCCATAAGCTGTAGCAATACCATACCAAGAGTCTCCTGCTTGAATCACATAAAAACTTCCGGCTGTTTCTGGTGCTGGTGTCTCTTCCACTGGCGGTGTTGTTTCCACTGGTGGCGTTGACTCAACTACTGATGATTCTGGTGCTGTACTCTCATCAATTTCTCGTGAACTGATTGATTCAGATTCACTTGACGATTCAGATTCAGATTCACTTGAAGCTGTCGATTCGCTAGACGCTATTGAGCTTTGGTCAATTTGAATCTGCGAAGTAGTTCTTTGCGGAATTTGGTTTTCCGATCTTTGAGCACTTACAAACCAATACAATAAAAAAGGTGATAACAACGTAATTACTAATAAGAATAACAATACTTTTGACAAAGTAGTTGCTTCCTTAACAGGTTGATTACGTGCAGCGCGTGAGTATTGTCTGGTTTTCAAATTCTCATCTTCACCGAATTTTTTATTCCAAGGCGCTTTAAATTTACTTTCTTGTTTTGGTTGTTGCTCATCTTGATGTTCTTGATTTTCATTTAGTTCGTTATCTTTTGCCATCAAAATTCCTCCTACATATGTTATACTATTAATAACATATTTATTCTAGAATAGCTAGTCAGACTATTCGTAATAGCATACTATCATCATACTTTATTTTAAAAAAATAGAAAATATACAAAGCCTTTTAATACCGAAAAGATACGGTATTGTAATTACATTGTAACAAATGGCGGTGAGAAAGTGAACAAATTACACATAATCCCTGAAAAATGCATCGCTTGCGGTTTATGTTACTTACATTATCCGGAAGTTTTTGACTGCAACGATGAAGGAATAGCCTTCATAAAAAAAGAGAGTACCACTCGCCAACAAGACGAGAGTACTCCAGCAGTTTATAGATGCCCTACCCGTGCGATTGAGATAGTCGACCATCAGTTGAATTAATTGAACTTTTTTCAAAGGAATATGCTTCGTAAAGCATATTCCTTTTTTTCATAATTGGAACTAATGTTTTAAACACAGCCAATTGACCAAATACTAAGAACACACCTTTGATTAAGTTAAACGGGATAATAATGGATACGACGTAAACAAAAAGATCTGGTATTGGGAAATTCAATACGGCTACATACCATGGCAAAGCCACATAGTAGTTGAAAATTGCCATTGATATTACTAAAAATGTGACTAAAGAAGTACTCATCAAAACATATTTAAATTTAATAGATAGTTGTTTCAAATTAGATAAAATATAGTGAGTTGGTAAAAACATTGCCATCGATGCAATAAAACTCATAATCACACCAATTGGTAGACCCGCTTGTCCTCCACCCATTATATAATTTAATAAATCTCGTGTACCTGCTACAACAATTGCCCCAATTGGACCATTTGCTAGTAAACCAATCAAAACCATCAAGTCACTGAAATCAATTTTTAAAAACGGAGCTGCCGGCAGAATAGGAAAATCAAATGTCCTCAATACAATTGCCCATGCCCCCAAAATTGCTAAGAAAACCAAACGCGATAACTTCATGTTCTTCATTACTTTTTCTCCTTCCACGTCTATGGAATAGAAAGCAAATCAACCACAATGTGTTGATAATGCCTACAAAAATACACCGAATCTGCCTCAAAAAAACTCTTCGGCAAATACGGTGTAGTAAATAAGCATAATCATGCAATCTCTTCTACTATCAGACTTTACTGTCGGTACTGGAATTACACCAGTTCATCTAAGCAATGAAATCATTGCAAAGTCGTGGACTATACCACCGGTCGGGAATTTCACCCTGCCCCGAAGACGTATTGTTTTATTTGTTAAAAGTATAACATGTTTTTTATGACATAACAAGCATAAAATAAATTTATTCTTATACTAATTTGATTATTTAGAACTTTTTGCTAATTTTAGCAATTTATCTACTTCAAAGGCTGTTAAATCGCGCCATTGACCAACATGTAAATTATAAATATCTAAAAATGCGAATCTTTCGCGTTTAAGTTTCATAACCGGATGACCGACCGATTCAAACATTCTTTTTACCTGGTGGTTCCAACCTTCGTGAATAGTCAATTCAACAATAGCCGTCCCATTAGTTGGATTTGATGTTAATAAATTAGCTTTTGCTTTAGCTGTCTTTTTCCCATCTAAAACAACGCCTCTTTCTAACTTATTTAATGAAGCTTGTGTAGGAATCCCTTGAACTTTTGCTACATATACTTTATCAATCTGATATTTAGGATGCATCAATAAATTGGCAAATTCACCATCATTCGTCAAAACAATTAAACCCGTTGTATCATAATCTAAACGGCCAACTGGATAAATTCTCTCAGTGACCCCTTCAATTAGATCCAAAACAACTTTACGTCCTTTATCATCACTGACCGCACTGATCACTGAACGTGGTTTATTCAGTAAAATATAACGTGGTTCTTCTTTATAAATAGGCACTTGATCAACTTCGATTCGATCAGTCGCATTAACCTTTACGCCTAATTCTCGAACAACTTCTCCATTAACTTTAACGCGACCATCCAATATTAATTGTTCGCATTTTCGACGACTGTCTACACCTGCATGCGCCATTACTTTTTGCAATCTTTCCATCTATCTACACCTCTTGTTCTTTCGATTAGTTCTCTAATTCATCATATAATTCAATCTGCCAATTTTTAGTAGAAAATAATTCTTCTACTGCGGATTCGGAATTTAATTCCAATGGTTCGACTTCCGGTAAATCTTCTAAAGACTGTAAGCCAAAATAATCCATAAAGTAATTTGTTATACCGTATAGGACTGGTCTTCCTGGCGCTTCGACTCGCCCTACCTCTTTAACTAAGTCTCGACCTATCAGCTTTTGAATCATACTTGCTGAAGAGACTCCTCTTACTTCATCTACTGCCAGACGTGTAATTGGTTGTCGATAAGCAATGATTGCTAACGTTTCGATCGCAGCACGTGTCAACGTGTTTTTATAAGGTGACTGAGCATAAGTTTCAACATCCTGTGCTACCTCTTTTTTGGTAACAAGTACATAGTGTTGATTGAAATTGACTAATTCAATTGGAGAGTCTTCATCTGAATATAAATTCAATTTTAATTGCTGTAATGCTGCGTCAATCGCTTTAACATTTTCATTCAATGAATTCGATAAATGTTCTCGGCTGACACCTTCTTGTCCTGAGACAAACAGAATCGCATGCACTCGTTTAATTAAATTCATTCTTCTAAGCCTCTCCCTTTGCTTTAAGTATTTCAATTGGCTGTAATGCTTCATTTTGATTGAATATAATTGCTTTTTTTCTAACTAACTCTAGCATAGCCATAAAAGTTGTAATCACTTCATGACGACTATTATGGTGAATTAGATCATTAAAATGAATCGAATCGTTTGCATCCAAGCCATTCAAAACTGATAAAATATCATCCATTCTTTGCGAAACAGTTAATGGATCATGAATTATTTCTTTTTGTTTTGGTGCTCTTTCTAACTCTCTTTGTAAAGCCAAAGACATCGCTTCGCTTAATTGTTGAAGCGTGATATCCCCCTCATCTAAAGGAACAAATTGTTGCAGTAAAGACAAGTCTTCGCTGGGCCGTGTATAAAGCTTTGCACGTTCAATTTGTTTTAATTCTAGAGCGGTCGCAACATCTTGAAATTGTTGATACAACAGTAATTGTTGAACTAAAACCTGACGAGGATCCTCTGATTCATAGTCCCCTTCAAATTCTGGATCGGGTTCAATTGGCAACAAAAGGCGACTTTTTATTTCTAGCAAAGTCGCCGCCATAACCAAATAATCTCCAGCAACATCGAGTTGAAACTCTTGAATCGAATGAAGATAGCTTAAGTATTGTGAGGTTATCTCACTCATTGGAATATCATTGATATCCACTTTCATTTGCTTAATCAAATGCAATAGTAAATCAAAGGGACCCTGAAATGCCTCCAACTCCAATTTTAATTCAGTATTTGACATATCTACCCTCATTCTCCACTAAATCATTTAGACTGTGCATCGTTATATTGTTGTGCCCATTTTGAAACTAAATCAATCGTTTTATTCGTTGTTGTCCCTATAATTGTCGCATTCGGATGTGAATGACGTAAATCATTATAAATCTTATAGCCGATGCCTTCATTTCTAAAAGAAGGTATCACTGCTACTCGTTGAACCATGATATTCTCTCGAATTGAAATTTCATCCTCACTATTGGTAACCGAGGATTGATTATGTTCAACAGCCATAACGCCGACATAATTTCCAGAAGAATCATCTTTGTATAGATAAATCTCACGATTATCGTCATTACGATAATTCTCTAACAGTTCTTTTAAAACTTCAGTTTTAACATTGTCATCATATGTATAAGATAATAACCCTAACACAATTTTTTCGTTTTTATTTTTAGAACGTATTAGCATATTCATCCTCCTTCCTTAGCTCCACTTTTGAGATAATAGCATTCAAAACATGAAATTTCAACTATCAAGCCGTAAAGTAGTCTTATGCGCGTTTCACTAAATCTTTAATTAATTTCTTAAAGCGTGGTTTAACAACAGTCGTTACATCAACTACTTCATCATGGTTTAGCGAAGCTTGCATACCTGCTGCTAAGTTAGTAATACATGAAATACCAAACACTTCCATTCCACAATGTTTTCCAACAATCGCTTCTGGTACGGTTGACATACCTACAGCGTCCGCTCCGATTGTACGAGCAAATCTAATTTCTGCTGGAGTTTCATAGGTAGGTCCCGTAAACCAAGCATATACACCTTGTTGTAAGTGCAATTGGTTATCTTTCGCGATTTCAATTAATAGGTTCTGACCACGTTTACTATATGTTTCTGTCATATCAACGAATCGTGGTCCATGCGCGTCAATATTCTCACCGATCAATGGATTTTCACCGGTTAGGTTAATTTGATCAGTAATAATCATTAAATCACCAGGTACGAATGACGTGTTTACACCACCTGCAGCATTCGTTACCACTAATTTACTTACTCCAAGCTCTTTAAAAACTCTTACTGGATAAGTCACTGTTTGTAAGTCATAACCTTCGTAGTAGTGGAAACGGCCTTGTAAAGCAATCACTTTACGACCAGACAATGTTCCATAAACTAATTGACCAGCATGACCTTTAACAGTTGAAACTGGAAAATTTGGAATATCTTCGTAAGGAATTTTCACAGCATCTTCAATATCGTCTGCTAATTCCCCTAGACCTGACCCTAAAATCAAGCCAATTTCTGGTTCAATGATTCCTTTTGAAACTAAGTAATCTTTTGTATCTTTAAACATATACATTTCCTCGCTTTATAATTTTTAGATTAATTGTGATAAGAACGACGTTCCGTTTTCAGTCTGTTTAACACCAAAGTTTTCTGAAATAGTTGCCGCAATATCACTAAAATACCTTGCCTTCAATTCTTTTGCTTGTGTAAATTTCGGGCTGTAAATTAAAATTGGCACATACTCTCTTGTATGATCCGTTCCTGGATAAGTCGGGTCATTACCATGGTCCGCCGTTAAAATAAGTAAGTCGTTTTCTTTTAAGTTAGCGTAGATTTCTGGTAAACGGCCATCGAACTCTTCTAGCGCTTCTGCATAGCCTTCAACATTACGACGATGACCGTAAACTGCATCAAAATCAACAAGATTTGTAAAGCTTAGGCCTTTGAAATCTTCTCCTAATTTAGCAATTAACTTATCAACACCATCCATATTATCAGTCGTACGAATTGCTTCAGTTAGTCCTTGTCCATTAAAAATGTCATTAATCTTACCAATTGAAATGACATCTAAAGCCGCTTCTTTTAAGTAATCTAATGTAGTTTCTCCAAACGGACTTAGAGCATAATCGTGACGATTACTTGTACGCTTAAAGTTACCAGGCGCTCCTAAGTATGGACGCGCAATAATGCGACCTAACATATAGGGTTCTTCTAATGTAATCTCACGACAGAATTCACAGATACGGTATAATTCTTCTAAAGGGATAATTTCTTCATGGGCTGCAATTTGTAAAACGGAATCTGCAGATGTATACACGATTAAGTCTCCCGTTTTCATCTGGTATTCTCCTAATTCGTCTAAAATCTCTGTTCCTGATGCTGGTTTGTTCCCAACAATCTTTCTACCTGAAAACTCTTCAATTTGGTCAAGTAACTCTTTGGGAAAACCATCCGGAAACACTCTAAATGGCTTTTCAATTTTTAAGCCCATAATTTCCCAGTGTCCCGTCATCGTATCTTTACCAACTGACACTTCTTCTAACTTTGTCCAATAACCCTTCGTTGTTTCTTGAGCTTCTAGTCCTTCCAAAGCCTCAATATTCGCTAGGCCAAGTTCTACCATATTAGGAACTTTTAACCCTGCATTTTTAGCAATGTTTCCTAAAGTATGGGAATTTAAATCATTAAACTCAGCTGCATCTGGTGCCTCTCCTATACCGACTGAATCTAGTACTACTAAATGAATTCGATCAAAACTCATCAAAAAACCTCCTATTAATATTGTTTGATTATTTTATGCTCTTGGAAAATATTGCCGATAGACTTTCTGCAATCTTTGTTTAGAGATATGTGTATAAATCTGCGTCGTGGAGATATCTGAATGCCCCAACAACTCTTGAACCATACGTAAATCTGCTCCATTTTCCAGTAAATGTGTTGCGAATGAATGCCTTAGCATATGTGGTGACACGTCTTGATCCACATTAGCTAATGCAACATATTTTTTGAGGTTTTTCCAAATACCTTGTCTGGTAAATTGTTTGCCTCTTTCTGTTAAGAAAACAGAGTGTGTTGCAGTTGTTCCTTTCAAAGCAAAGCTTGGTCTGACTAAATCCAAATAGCGTTGTAACCAATACTCAGCTTCTTCTCCTAAAGGAACTAACCGCTCCTTATCACCCTTACCTACTGTTTGAATAAAACCTAAATCTAGATGTAATTCATCCAAGCTCAATTGAGTTAATTCAGTCACACGTAAGCCTGTCGCATACATTACTTCTAATATCGTACGATCTCTTAATCCCCATAGAGTTGAGGTATCTGGTGCTTGAATCAGCGCTTCTACTTCTTTCATCGTCAAGACTTTTGGAAGCCTTTGAGCTTTTTTAGGCCCTTGAATTAAAGTTAATGGATTCTGTTTAATCATGCTTTCTTTCATTAAGTAAATGAAGAATTGCTTTAAGGATGAAATCATTCGACTCGTTGTACTATTAGCATAACCTGCTTGTCTTAAGTGTGCTAGAAAAAGTTGTATGGTTTGTTGATCCACTTCAATTATTTCCGTCAAATCTTGTTCTTCCAAAAAAAGAATGAATTTGTTTAAATCAAGCTGGTAACTTTTAATCGTATTCTCTGATTTACCTTGATCAATCAGAAGATAGCGTTTAAACTCCTCAATAAGCTCTTCAAACATTAGTCATTATTCCGAATCGTTTTTAAGCAAATAAATTCCGTCACCTTTAACTTGCTTAATCATAGAATTCTTCATTAAGTTTCCAACGGCTCGTTTGAATTGGGCTTTACTTATCCCCAATTGTTGTTTAATTTCGTCTGGCGCTGACTTATCATGTAATGGTAAGTGCTCATTTGGCATTTTCTGTAAAACTGCAATCAACATTTTAGCATCATCATCAATTGCTTCGTGGGCACGAGGATTTAGGGATATATTGATTCCACCATCCGTGCGGACTCCAACAACACGTCCTTGTAGCACTTGTCCTAAACGAGGCTCGTTTTGTCTTTCACTCTCATGCAAGAAGGCTGAAAATCCTTCTTCAGTGATTGCTAAGGAACCTGCCATTTTTAATTGATAAACAGTTGCTGTAATGTCTTGATTTTTTAATCTCATAGGTGCTTTGATGAAGAGCTCTGCCATTTTTTCAGCATCTGCCATATGTCCCCAGAATCTGTTACGATCATCGACTGAGTAAGTCAGGTACAAGCGATCGCCTTTTTTGGGCCATAAATGATTAAGTAATGGTAAATCATCTAGTGAAACAACGACTTCCTTATTCAATAAACCTACATCAACGAAAACGCCTAAGTCTTTACGGCTAGAAACCACTGTTCCCCAGCCATAATAATTTGGACGAATATCAGGTAAATCTACTTGAATGACTTTCTTACCGATTTGTGTTTCGTAAACCATTCCTTCAACTTCTTCACCATTGTTTAATGCTTCCTCAACGTCTGTTTTTGCTAAAGCAAACGTGACCCCTTGACTCTGTACGAAATATTCTTTCTCGTTTTCATCGGTTACAACTGCCGTTACTATCTCACCATATTTAATCATTGTGATTCACTACCTCTCATTTATCTACTTTCGGAATATCGTCTTGACTATTATAGCATTTATTCCAAAAGAAAAGACGAACCTTCCCTTGTGTCATAGTTAGTTTTAGTGGTATCGATTTCGCCAACTAAAAAACCAGCATGCCCTAGGGAAGATTTCGTCTAAATATACTTATTCTTAAATACTAATTGTTGCACCACGGTAGATTATGCCACGTCGTGCATCTACTGTAATTAATTCATTATTCTTAATTTTTTCTAATGCGCCTTCTGCACTTACAATTACTGGAATTCCTCTTTCTAAACCAATAACTGATGCGTGAGAAGTGATTCCGCCTTGCTCAACAATGATTGCGCCAACTTTTTCTAATGCAGGAGCATACTCTTTATCCGTTGATTTAACAACTAATACAGAGCCTACAACAGCGTTATCGTTTGCAGTTTTAGCATCTTGGGCTAATACAGCTTTACCGATAAAGTTTCCGCTACCAACACCTTGACCTTTAACTAATTGTGTACCAATTAATTGAATTTTCATGATGTTTGTTGTTCCTGCTTCACCTACTGGTACACCAGCCGTAATGATAATTAAATCACCTTCGTTAGCATAACCTTTTTCTTGAGATAATGCAGTTGCAGAATCTAACATCTCATCAGTAGAACCTGGTTTTTCGATGACATAAGCTTCTACACCCCAAGTTAATGTTAATGGACGAGCTGAGATTTCATCAAAAGTAGCTGCAAGAATATGAGCTTGTGGACGGTATTTAGCAATCATGTTAGCAGTATGACCTGAAGAAGTCGCTGCAACAATTGTTTTAATCCCTAAGTTACGCGCTGTATGTCCAACTGCTTGACCAATTGCTTCAGTTAAATCATCATTGCCGTAGCTTTTCAATGTGTAAGCATCTTGACCAACAAAAGCTTCTTCTGTACGTGAACAAATACTTGCCATCGTTCTAACTGCTTCAACTGGATAATCTCCAGCAGCTGTTTCACCAGAAAGCATTACCGCATCGGTACCATCAAAGATAGCGTTCGCTACGTCTCCTGCTTCAGCACGTGTAGGACGTGGATTCTTTTGCATTGAGTCTAACATTTGAGTTGCTGTTATAACTGGTTTACCAGCTTGGTTACATTTCTTGATGATTTGTTTTTGAACAATCGGAACATCTTCCGTTGGAATTTCAACTCCCAAGTCACCACGAGCAACCATGATTGCGTCAGAAACTTGTAAGATTTCATCGATATTCTGTACGCCTTCTTCGTTCTCAATTTTAGAAACGATTTTAATATGGCCAAAGCCTTCGTCTTCTAAAACAGCACGAATTTCCATTACATCACTCGCTCTACGAACGAAACTTGCTGCAACAAAGTCAATTCCTTGCTGTGCGCCAAAGCGAATATCTGATTCGTCTTTTTCAGTGATCGCAGGTAGGTTCAATTTCGCTCCAGGTACGTTGATACCTTTTTTAGTTTTAATTGTTCCTGTATTTTGTACTTCAGTGACAATTTCATTGCTTTCACGGTCAATTTTAGTCACATTTAATTCAATCAAACCATCATCAATTAAAATTTTAGTTCCAAGTTCAACATCGTTGATTAATTCTGGGTATGAAACAGAGAACTTTTCAGCATTTCCGACGATTTCTTCCATCGCAATACGGACTGTTGAGCCTTTAACAAGTTCTGCTTGATTGTTTTCAATTTCGTGTGTACGAATTTCTGGCCCTTTAGTATCTAATAAAATAGCAACTAATTTTCCAGTTTCCTCACGAGCAGCTTTCAGTTTATTGAAACGCTCTAAATGTTCTTCGTGAGATCCATGTGAGAAGTTAAAACGTGCAACGTTCATCCCTTCATTAATTAACTGTGTTAAGATTTCCTTTGTGTCTGAAGCAGGTCCTAATGTACATACAATTTTAGTTTTTTTCATTGATTGAAGCTCCTTTTTTAGTCTATTACGCGATCAGTTAGCTCTAAGTTTAATTCATATAAATCTTCCCGTACTTTATGTTTAGTTTTTTCAAGTGTTTCAACAATATCAAAGACTGCTAATTCCTCGTTGATAATCCCAACATATATACCTGATTGTGCATGAATTAGTAAATCTACTGCTTTAGCTCCCATTAATGTAGCAAATACACGATCTCGTCCAGTTGGATTTCCACCACGTTGAATATGTGACAATGTTACCCCACGTACACTTTGCCCAGGTGCTACTTCACTATACTGCTTAACAAATGCCTCAACACCCATTACACCTTCTGCTAAAACAATCATAGAATAATCTTTACCAGCTGCACGACCTGCTGTAACGCGTCTAGCCACATCCACTAGGTCATACTCTTCTTCTGGAATAATAATGGCGTCTGCGCCGGCAGCAATACCTGCCCAAATAGCAATATCTCCAGCGTGACGTCCCATAACTTCAACAACAAAGGTTCGGTTATGTGATGCAGCTGTATCTGAAATATTATCAATCGCTTCTAAAGCGACAGTCATCGCTGAGTCAAAACCAATTGTATACTCCGTACCTGGAATATCGTTATCAATCGTTCCTGGAATTCCAATTGCTGGGAATCCGTGTCTTGTAAGAGCTAGCGCACCCCCAAATGAGCCGTCTCCTCCAATAACGATTAAACCATCAATTTCATGCTTTTTAAGTTGTTCAATTGCTGCTAGTTGCGTTGCTTCTTCTTTAAATTCCGGATAACGAGCGGTATAAAGCATCGTTCCTCCGCGCTTTACTTGATGATGGACATCCGCAACTGTTAAAGGAATGAACTCTCCCTCAACCAGTCCTTTGTACCCAAACTTCACACCTAGTACTTCAATACCATGGTGCAAGCCTTGTTCAACTACCGCACGAATGGCAGCGTTCATACCAGGGGCGTCTCCACCACTTGTTAATACTGCAATGCGTTTCATCTATTCACCTCAAAATAAAAAATTTAATAATAATTACACACACACGGCCTATTCTACCACTAATTGTAAGAGTTGTCATATTTTTTCAGTAAAGTTAACGAGGTTTATATAAAGTAAGAATCACATGAGAAAGACTTCATCAAAAAATGGGCTAACTTTCATTTTCACGCTTTAAAATTTACTTAAATACCACTCGTTCATTCCCAAAAATTTCTTTAACTTCATTTTGTACTCTTTGACTATAACTAATTGTATAAGGAGAATTAAATTGCCAAGTCTGTCTTAGATCATTAACTAATATTATGATCGCCGGGCCAGGGTTTTCTATCGCCAAATCTTTTAATTTTTGTATTTGATCAGTTGCAGTCTTAAAATCAGGTATCTTCACGTAACATTTAGTAATTTCTTTACGTTCGAACGTTAAATCTAGTTTATTGGCAACTTTTAAATCATTGATAATGACTTGTTTTTCATCTCGTTTATTCAGACTAATCGTTCCATCAAGAAACACTATTTGTTGCTCCACTAAAAGTGATGAAAAACGTTGATACTGTTGTGGAAAGACTATGAGTTCCGCTTCAGAATCCGCATCATTGACACTAACAAAAGCCATCAAATCATTATTTTTCGTTCGAATCACACGAATCCCTTTGATATAAGCAATTGCTTTAAAGCGTTGTTTAGCTTTCATGTCATGTATTGAAGCTAAAGGACTCAATTCCTGATGATTCTCAATATACTCTTGATACTCATCAATAGGATGTCCCGCTAAAGTAAAGCCTAGCACTTCTTGTTCTCTGTCAAGTTGTTCTGTTAAACTCCACTCTTTTACCCAGGTCACTTTTGGTTCAATTTCTGCAAATAAATTTATATTTTGACCACTAAATTCAACACTTTGAATCATTGTGGATAAATTGTGTGTCAAAGTTGCACGGTTATAACCAAAACTATCAAAGGCCCCACCATCGATTAATGGTTGGACAATCTCATCTTTTAAAAAATTATTAGGGAGTCGTCTTAGAAAATTCAATAAATCCGTGTAAGGTCCTAATAAATTTCGATTATCGATAATATGTTGAATTAAGTCCTTACGCATGCCTTTAACCGAATCAAAGCCAACCTGAAGCTGTTTTTTATAAATCGAAAAACCTGCTAAGCTGAAATTGATGTCTAGCCCGCCCACTTTCTTCAAACGTTTCTTAGCTTCTTGAAAGTACTGATTAGCAGTTGTGCTGTTTGAACGTCCATTATTCAGTAAAGCTTGGTAAAATTCTAAAGGATAATGTACTTTTAAATAGGCTAATTGATAAGCCAGTGTTGAATAAACAACAGCATGTGCACGGTTAAATCCATAGTTAGCAAATTCATAAATATATTGATACACACGTTCAGCTGTTTGTCTGTCAATCTGATTTTCAAGAGAGCCTTGGATGAAATGTGTTCTTTCGCGTTCCATAATATCCACTTGTTTTTTTCCCATAGCTCTTCTAAGGATATCCGCTTGACCTAAACTAAATCCAGCCATTTGTTGACAAATTTGCATAACTTGTTCTTGATAAACAATGATTCCATAAGTATTAGACAGTGTTTTTTCTAACAATGGATGTAAATACTCGATTTTTTCTTCACCGTGTTTCCGTCTGACAAAGCGATCAATTTGCTTCATTGGCCCTGGCCTAAACAAGGCATTCACCGCGACAATATCTTCAAATGAAGCTGGCTGTAACTTCCTCAATACATTACGAATACCATCTGATTCAAATTGAAACACCCCCGCTGTCGTTGCTTTGCGGAAAAGTTCGAGTGTTCTCGAGTCATTCATATCAATTGTTGCAATATCAATTTCTTCTTCTTGGGATAGCTTTATATTATTCAACACATCATCCAGTAATTTTAAGTTTCGTAGTCCTAAAAAGTCCATTTTTAGAAGTCCCATACGTTCGACATCTGCCATTGCATACTGTGTAATTAACATTTGATCTTGACGATCGAAAACAGGCACTTGTTCTTCTAACGGAAAATCACTGATAACAACTGCTGCCGCATGTGTCGAAATATGACGTGGTAAGCCTTCTAAAGTCAAAGCAACTTGAAACAATTGTTGATTCAAGTCTGAACTTTCAACAATCTGTCTTAATTCACCAGATTTAATAAACGCACTTTCGAGCGTAATATCTAATTCACGTGGTATAGCATTTGACCACTTTTTCAATTCTTGAGCGTCAGCTCCTAAGACTCTTAATGTATCGCGAATGGCCTGCTTGGCACCAAACGTCCCAAAGGTACAAATCTGAGCAACTTGCTCATAACCATAATGCGTTTCTATAAAACGTAGAACTTGTTCACGTTTATTATCAGGAATATCGATATCAATATCCGGCATATTAAACCGCTCTGGATTCAAAAATCTTTCGAAAAGTAAATCATATTCAATCGGATCAACTAAAGTAATCTTCAATAAATAACTAACCAATGAACCAGCGGCTGAGCCACGTCCTGGTCCTACTCTGATTTTCTTATCGTGACAGTAAGAAATAATGTCCCAAACAATTAGAAAATAATCACTAAACCCCATTTGTCTAATGACCGTTAATTCATGTTCTAATCGTTCAGTATAGGCCCTTTGATCTAATAAATTCAGTGAGCTAAGGCGTTCAAAGGTCAGTTGTTTCAAATAATCATCAGAACTTAACTGATTAGGCACTTGATATTTGGGCAACAAGTGCTGATCCAAAGGAATGACTACATTTAATTCATTCGCTAAAATTTGTGTGTGTTGGATACATTCATTAAGTTTTGCCTCCTCATAAAGTGACTCCATTTGCCTTGCAGAATAAAGGTAGTGTCCACCACGTATATTCCGTAATGAGATATCTAATTGTTCATTCGCCGCAATAGCTTGCATCACTTTCAAACTAAAAGCATCTTCTTGATTAATGGTGTCAACCAGCTGATTACTGACCATTGGTATTTGAGATTGTTGGGCGAATTCAACTAAATTCGCGATTTCTAAAGGATTATAAGGATAAATTGGAACACCCAAGTAAACATTTCCACTGCCAAAATAGGACCGCCACAAACTTAACACTTGCTTGGCCCATTCTTGATCATCATGAATAAGGGCTTGTTCAATCTCGCCATTTCTTCCACCACTAATGAGGATTAAATGCTTTTCTTGATTAGAAATTAATTGCCAAATTTGTTGATTAGCTATTTGGGGTTGATTAGCTAATCGCGATAGTTTTAATAGGACTAAATAGCCCTCATAATCTTTTGCATAAATAATTAAGGGATAACGAGTCTCTTGTCTAACGAGACCTGGTATTTCTAGCGTCATTCCCATTAAAGCTTTTATTCCTATTTTTTGACAAGCTTGATAAAATTCAAGTGCACCATGTAAAACGTTATGATCTGCGATTCCAATCGCTTGATAGCCTAATTCTTTCGCTTTTTTCACATAGTCTTGAATGTTAACCGTGCTATTTAATAACGAGTAAGCGGTTCTAACATTTAATAACACTGCGCAAAACCTCCTGTATACACTTTAACAAACAAACGTTTTATTTAAGATAATCATATCATTCTTTACTACGTTTTGTTTAACTCTAAACAAATAGAATTGTATTTTTTTTCCTTTATTGATAAACTGATTATGAAAGAAGGGATTATATGAAGTATATCGTTACTTTATTTTGGAGTTTTATTCTAGGTCATGTTGCTTATTATCTAGGCAGCTCATTGACGAGTGTAAGCTATGATTTCAATAGCGCTTCTCTCTTAGGTTTAATTGTGGCCATAGGAGTCGTTATTATCGCTAATGTTTTGAAAAATTCAATCGAACCAACTACAGACGCTTAAAATTTAAAGCGAGCTAACAGTCAGTAATCTGACGCTAGCTCGCTTTTTTATATTTTTAAGTAGAGTGCTTAATTTAAATTAGTAACATGGCATCGCCAAAACTAAAGAAACGATACTTCTGCGCCACTGCATGTTCATAAGCTGCTATAACTGCTTCACGATTATAAAAAGCACTTACTAACATAACGAGTGTTGAAGCTGGCAAATGAAAATTGGTAATTAATGCATCTACAGCTTTAAATGTATAACCTGGAGAAATAAATATTGATGTCCAGCCTGAACTTGCAAGCAATTTACCGTTATTCTCGCACGCAATTGTTTCGAGGGTTCTGACACTCGTGGTGCCAACAGCTACAACTCGACCACCATTAGCTTTCACCTGATTAATTTTCAAGGCAGATTCTTCACTTAATTGGTAAAATTCCGCATGCATTTCATGATCTTCTAAATTGTCTACTGAAACGGGTCGGAACGTTCCCAAGCCAACGTGTAGTACTAGCGGAATAAGTTCTATGCCTTTTTTCTTCACTTGTTCCAATAATTCTGGAGTGAAATGCAAGCCAGCAGTTGGAGCCGCAGCTGAGCCATTATGTTTCGCATAAACAGTTTGATAACGGTCTGGATCATCCAAACGTTCTTTAATATACGGAGGTAAGGGCATTTCGCCTAATGATTCTAGCACCTCTAAAAACACACCTTCATATGAAAACTCAATGATCCGGCCACCGTGCGTTAACTCTTTAACAACTGTCGCCTTTAATCGAGCATCCTCACCAAAATGAATGACTGTTCCAACTTTTGCTCGTTTAGAGTGTTTTACAAGACACTCCCATTGGTTGCCATGCGTATTGGTTAACAGTAACACTTCCAAATGCCCTCCGGTATCCGGTTTTACTCCAAATATCCGTGCTGGAATAACTCTAGTCTCATTTACCACTAAAGCATCGCCTGTTTGTAAGTAATCTAAAACATGATCAAACGTCGTATCAGTCAATTCATCCGTTTGACGATTAACCACTAACAAACGCGATGAACTTCGGTTTTCTAGGGGTGTTTGCGCAATTAATTCTTCAGGTAAATCATATTCAAAATCTTTAGTCGTTAACATTAAAATTCCTCTTTCATTCTATCTGGATAGCGAATACCTAAATGTTCATACGCATATGGTGTTACCACACGCCCGCGAGGTGTTCGTTTAAGAAAACCATTTTGTAACAAATAAGGTTCATACATATCTTCAACAGTTTCAATTTCTTCGCCTATATTTACGGCAATCGTATTTATCCCTACCGGTCCACCATTATAATGTTCAATCATTGTTATCAATAAACGACGGTCGATAGTATCTAATCCTTTTTCATCTATTGCTAATATGTCTAAAGCCGCTTCGGTAATTTCTTTAGTTATGATTCCATCACTCTTTACTTGCGCGTAATCTCTAACGCGTCTCAAAATTCTGTTTGCAATACGAGGTGTCCCTCTACTTCGCAAAGCAACCTCCGTCGCACCGGTTTCGTCAATTTGAGTATCAAAAACAACGGCACTACGTTCCACTATTAATTTCAAGTCAGCGGGTTGATAGTACTCCATATGAGCAATGATTCCAAACCGATCCCTTAAAGGTTGAGACAACATCCCAGCTCTTGTAGTTGCTCCAATTAATGTGAATGGTGGTAATTCGAAATGCACAGGATGAGCTGATGGACCTTGTCCCACAATGATATCTACAAAATAGTCCTCCATAGCAGAATATAATACTTCTTCTACCACTCGTGGCAGGCGATGAATCTCATCAATAAATAGTATATCGCCTGGGCTTAGCTCATTGAGAATTGCTAACAAGTCCCCTGGGCGATCAATTGCTGGACCACTGGTCGTTTGAATACCAACATTTAATTCATTGGCAATTACCATGGCTAATGTGGTCTTTCCAAGTCCAGGAGGGCCATACAACAGAACATGATCCAATGCTTCTTGTCTTTGTTGAGCTGCTTGAATATAGATACTTAGCTCATTTTTAATTTTACCTTGACCAATATACTCAGCTAATCTTTGCGGACGTAAACTTAATACTTCAACTTCGTCCGCTAACAATTCTGCGCTAGTTATTCGTTCTTCGCTCATTTTCACCCTCCTCTCATCACTTGTTTTTATTTAATTAATAATTTAAACGCAACACTTAACGCCGCTTGAGTATTCTCAAAGTTTTGTTCACCAAGTGGTTTTTCAATGCGCTTAATTTCTCTTTGTGAGTAACCTAAACCTAATAAAGCTTCGTAGACTTCTTCTAAGAGCTGTTGTTGTTGAACCTCTTGAGCGTCCTTAGGGTCGTTGGTGAAATCAGCTGCAAAATCTAGTGACCCTTGTAAGTCTAAAATCATTTGCTGAGCTGTTTTCTTGCCGACACCTGGAAACTTCATTAAATACTTACTGTCGCTTGCATCAATGGCTTGAATTAAGCCTTGATGGTCATCCAATGCTAAAATTGACATTGCACTCTTAGGACCAATTCCAGAAACTTTATTCAGAGTTAAGAATAATTTCTTTTCACTTAAATCTTTAAAGCCATATAGAGTCATTGAATCCTCTCGAACCACTAATTCAACATAAATTTTTGCTGTTTGCATTAGTAAATCTTGCCAACGATAAGGATTAGCACAATATATCTGAAAACCCATCCCATTGGCTTGAAGTACTAAATAGGTAGGATAGATATGAAGTAATGTTCCTTCAATAAATTCATACATATTGCTTACTCCACGTGCTTCTTATAATCACTATAGCCTGCGTCGTCCATTTCAGCTAGCGGAACAAATTTTAATGATGCAGAGTTAATACAGTAACGTAGTCCGCCCATATCTTCGGGTCCATCTTCAAAGACATGCCCTAGGTGAGAATCTGCTTGTGAACTTCTAACTTCAATCCGTGTTCTTGCAAGTGAGTTATCAATTTCTTCTTTTAAACTACTACCTGGAATTGGAGTAGAAAAAGATGGCCAGCCACAGCCAGCATCATATTTACTTGTACTAGAAAATAACGGTTCTCCACTCACAATATCTACATAGATACCTTTTTCATAAAAATCATCATATTCTCCTGAAAATGGACGTTCTGTAAATTCCTCTTGAGTAACCTTGTATTGTAATTCTGTTAAGTTTTCAATTGTTTCTTTAAAATTTTCCTTTGTCATCTAAAATGACCTCCTTCATGTGGATCTTGAATTCGTTTAAATAGTTTCTCTAACGTATTCTGATTAAATTCAATAAAAACCGGTCGGCCATGGGGGCAATGGTAAGGATCTTCTAACTCCGCCATGCTCTCAATCAATGCTTTTGCCTGTCTTTCGTCTAAATAGTGATTGGCTTTAATAGCGCCTCGACAACTTTTCATAATGATAGTCTTTTCTTTTATTTGAGCGATTGTTAAATCTGGCTGATCGCTTAATAATTCGACTAAATCATACACCATTTGTTCCACTTCATCTTGCAATAACCAATTAGGATAACTCTCTAACTGAAAACTTGTAGGCCCAAAAGCGTCTAAAAATATCCCCAAGCGTTCAAAAGGTTCCTGCATCTGTTCAATCTGCAATACTTCCGCTTGGGTAAAATTAAAAACAATCGGAAATAACAACTGTTGCTGCAATAAGACATTAGGATCATAACGCATAAATGCTTCATAACGACTTCTCTCTTGAGCAGCATGTTGATCAATCAAATAGAAGCCTACTTCACTTTCTGCAATCAAATAAGTACCATGAATTTGTCCAACATATCGTAACTGTTTAAAGTCAATCAGATGTGCTGTTTTCTCAATTGCTTGTTGCGAATCTTTGGTGAGTTTGTTTTCATTAGTTTCTGCCTCAACTTGATTCTGTTGGACTGCATCATACTCACCGACGGGGGCTTCAACTTTAAAGATATCCGAAGATGAAGACTCGTTAGATGCCTTATTTATGGCTGTTTCTGGTTGAGTGACTATTTTTTTATCAGTTTTTTCGGTCATTGTCGGCCCGTCAAATGAAGTTTGCTTTTCTATCTGTCTAAACTCAAATGGTAACGTTTCAACACGAGGCTTCTGCTTTGGTAGATTAGGAATGTCTTTTAGATCAACTTCCGGCACTGGGTTGATACTACTAAGCTTTTCTTGAACTGTTTGTGTTAATAGTTTAGCGAGTTCTTCCTCTTTACTTAAACGAATCGTTTGTTTAGTCGGATGAACATTGACATCAACCAATCGTGGGTCTAAATTCACTCGAATAATCGCCACTGGAAAGCGTCCAATCATCAATCTTCTTCCATAGGCTCTGATAAGTATATTATTCAAAGCGTAGCTTCTAATCGCTCGTCCATTCACAATCCAATGAATATATTGGCGATTCGTACGTGTTAACTGTGGTGGTGAAATAAAGCCTGACAATTCAAAGTCATTATCACTTGCTTCTATCTCAAGTAATTGTCTGGCTAAAGCGGGTTGATACACGTTAGCAATTGTTTGTCTCAACTGCCCAGTTCCAAAAGAAGTGAATAATTTATGTTCGTCATTACTTAATGTAAAGCGTATTTCTGGAAAAGAAAGGGCAATCTCTTGAACAAAATTAAGTATATGCCTTAATTCCGTCTTAATGCTACTTAAATGCTTTAAGCGAGCGGGTGTATTATAGAAAAGACTATCTACTGTAATAATTGTCCCTTTTCTTGGTTTTGATATACCACGTTCAACAATTCTTGAACCCGAAACTTGTACAAAATGACCTGTCGCATCATCTTCATCACTCACTTGACTAGATTCAAGTCTCACTTTAGCTACAGAGGCGATACTAGCCAAAGCTTCTCCTCTAAAACCTAAGGTATGAATACTGAACAAATCATGCACTGAGTAAATTTTACTTGTCGCATGTGCTTGGAATGCCAATCCAATATCTTCCTCGTCCATTCCATCACCGTCATCAATGACACGAATTCTTTGAATCCCCGCTTCGAGTAGTTCAACAACTATATCTGTTGCATTCGCATCAATCGCATTTTCAACTAATTCTTTCACAACAGAAGCGGGCCTTTCGACCACTTCTCCTGCAGCAATCTGATTAGCTAATGCCTCTGACATTTGTTTAATTCTCCCCATAAAATCCTCCTTCCAGACATTGTATGTTTACTATTGGGTTATTTCAACTGCTGTTGCCAGTCGAGTAGTTTTTGCATTGCTTCAAAAGGTGTCATTAAATTAATATTAGCGTCTTCAATCTCTTTTAACACCTGCTTAATCTCACTAGATATTGCACTCGCAGGACTTTCTAGTTTATCATCTGATGGTTTAATTGTTTCATCAAACAAACTCATTTGGACTGCGCCAGGGTGACGTAATTGGTGGGCTTTAGCTTCTAATTCCGTCAACGTCTTTTGACTTTGAATTAATAAGGATTGAGGTAAACCAGCTAATTTAGCTACATGAATCCCATAACTTTTATCAGCAGGTCCATCGATAATTTTGTGTAAAAAGACAACTTCTCCTTCATGCTCAGTTGCTCCAACATGAACATTCTTTAACGTTGATATTTTCTCATCGAGTTCAGTTAATTCATGGAAATGCGTTGAAAAAACCGTCGCAGCATTCACTTTTTCAGCAATATAGTATAAAATCGCTTCTGCTAAGGCTATACCATCAAAGGTAGCTGTCCCACGACCTAATTCATCGAATAATAATAAACTACGTTCTGTTGCTTGAGAAATCGCATAATTAGTTTCCATCATTTCAACCATAAATGTACTTTGTCCACTCGAAATATCATCAGAACTTCCGATACGGGTGAAAATCTGATCAATTAACGGTAAGCGCGCTTCTTTTGCAGGAACGAAACAACCAATTTGGTTCATAATAACGCAAAAAGCAATTTGACGCATATAAGTACTCTTACCAGACATATTGGGCCCAGTAAGTAGCAAGAGCGATTGTTCTGGTGTAATAACTAAATCATTCGGTACGAATGCCGCTTGGCCTATTAGTTTTTCGACAGCTGGATGACGGCTATCTTTTAAAATCATGTCTTTGTTATCCGTCGTTAAATCCGCTCTCACGTAGCCTTCTGTTTCACTTACTGTTGCAAAGTTACATAGAACGTCCAGTTCAGCGACTTGACTCGCTAAAAATTGAAGTGGGCTGATGGATTCGTTAATTTTTGCTCGTAGTTCTAAAAATAAGCGATACTCTAAATCTACAGCTTTTTCTTGAGCACTTAAAATTGTTGTTTCCATTTCTTTCAATTCTTCAGTGATATAACGTTCGTTATTCGCCAAAGTCTGCTTACGAATATAGCGATCATCCTTCAATTGTGCAGCCTGTAAGCGACTAATTTCAATATAATAGCCAAAGACTTTATTATAACCAACCTTTAATGTTTTTAAGCCTGTTAGCTCACGTTCTCTTAACTGTAACTGCGCTAACCATTGTTGTCCATTTTCTAACGCATCATGATAACGGTCCAATTCCTCATGATAACCTGTCTTTATGATATGACCATCCGTTATCGATATGGGTGGCTCATCAACTAAGACCTCTTCAATATGCTGATATAAATCAGAAAATGTTGGTAATAAATCGAACACCTCGACAGAAAGACCATTGAGTTCCTGATTAATTTGAGTTAGGAGGTGATTAATTACCGGTATTTGACTCAATGAATAACGTAACTGATCAACATCACGAGCATTCGCTGTTCCTAGACTTATCTTTGTTACAAGACGTTCTAAATCATATATTTTGCCCAGACAAGTCATCAAATCGACTCTTTCGAAATAATGATTCATCAACTGCTCCACTTTTTGATGACGTTTCACTAATGGTTCCATTCTTAATAAGGGCTTTTCTAGCCATTGATGTAATAAACGTCCACCCATGGCAGTTTTTGTACGATCAATCAGCCATAATAGACTTCCTTTACGCTTTTGAGTTCGCAAAGAACGCGTCAATTCTAATTGTACCTTGGCATAATGATTCATTTGTAAATATTGACTCAATTCATAGCGCTGAACCGGTTTAACATGGTGCAATGCTTGCTTTTGAATACTGAATAAATATTCGAAAAGAACGTTTAATAAATAAGCTTCCTCTTTAGTTGCCTGATCTAACTGCCATCCAATTTCACCTTTAGTATCCTCAGGTAATTGGTAATAAGTGTAATGAGCTTTAACAGCTTCATGGATCTTTATCGCTTCTGCTGTTTCTTTGTGCAAGCTTTCCATCACAATCTCAGTTGGATGAATTGCTTGAATTTCATTGACATATTGTACCCAGTCATCTGTATGCGTTAATTGAATCTCTCCGGTTGAAATATCGATAAAACTTACATAATAGTGTTGTCCACTAAAATAGCAAGCTGCTAAGTAATTGTTTTCTTTATTAGGAATGGCATCCTCTTCCAAAATAGTACCTGGAGTCACAACGCGAACAACCTCACGCTTGACCATCCCTTTGGTTAATTTAGGATCTTCCATTTGTTCACAAATCGCTACTTTGCGACCTGCTTCTACCAATCTTTTTATATAGTCAGTTGCTGAATGATGTGGTACACCACACATTGGCACAGGATTCTCTGCTTTTTTATTTCGCGAGGTTAGTGTAATTTCTAAAATATTTGCTGCTTCAATTGCATCTTCATTAAACATTTCATAAAAATCACCCAACCTAAAAAATAGGATGGCATCTGGATATTGTGCCTTCATTTCATTATACTGTTCCATCATTGGCGTTACTTTTGCTTTACTTGACACACTTACACCTCATTCTAATTCACATAACTCTTAATCAAATTTTCGTTTACTGACCGATGACATATTACTATTGCTCAAGCGAATCGGTTCTATTTTTTTAGCTAAGCCTGTTTGGGAATCTGTTTCAATAAACACTCCACTTAACACAAATGGTCCTTCTGTTTCTGGAGTGAGGCGTTGTGGTAAGTGAGTTGTAAACCTGTGTAGAGCGTCGCTTGGTCTAAAACCAATAATACTATTCAAAGCGCCAGTCATCCCTACATCACTCATATAGCCAGTTCCTTTAGGCAGAATTCGCGCATCGTTCGTTTGAACATGCGTATGTGTACCCACTACTGCAGATACTTGACCGTCAAATAACCACCCTGTTGCTTGCTTTTCGCTTGTAGTTTCAGCATGCATGTCAATCAGAATATGAGGCGTTCTTTCTCTGACTTCCTTAATCACATCAGGCAATACTTGGAAAGGATCGATACACGGTCCCATAAAGACACTCCCTAAAGCATTAATAATGGCTACTTCTTCTTGGTTAACCTTCACATAATGTACACCTTTACCTGGTGTCCCTTTGGGTAAGTTAACCGGTCGCACTAAGCAGTTTGCTGAGTCAATAAATTCGTATATGTCTCTGTTATCCCAAGCGTGGTTGCCTAACGTTACCACATCTACCCCTTGATTTAACAACCATTTATATAATTTTTCAGTGATACCTTTTCCATTTTCTGCAATATTCTCACCATTAACAATCGTTAATTGTGGTCGAAAACGTTGTTTTAATTCTGGTAAATATTGACTGAGTGCTTCTTGCCCTCTTGCAGCGACGACATCGCCTATAAATAATATTTTCATGAAAGTCCTCTTTCTAATCTTGACATCTAATCTATTTTATCAATCATTATGATAAAAATAAAGTATCAGGCAATTAGGCACTGATACTTTACTATACAAAAAAGTTGCATATTTCATTTTCGACTAGCAAATGCTGCGTCTGCTGGTTTTTAAATCAAAATTGGCACTCATTGGAGTCTGATATCACTTTTTTGTTGTGGCAAGTGAGTATACAGTTCTATTTATTTATCATTTAAAACGACCTCTGCAATTATTCCATAAGATGTTTCTAATTGCTCTAATGTCGGCAAGTAAGAAACTACAATAATTTCATCTGCTTGATAAGTGTCTGATAACTCTTGCCATTGCTTGGTGATCGTTTCTTTACTACCTTTTAAGCTAATACCCATTCTAGAGTCGATAAATAATTTTTCCGCTGACGTTAATTGATCACGGAAATTCTCATCCGGTTGTTTGTAATGCCCTTGTTCTCCTCTGATTAAATCTAATGTTACTTTTTGATTAATCATATAGAGCCTATCAGCTTCTTCATCTGTTTGTGCACCGTAACCTAAGACACCCATTATAACATATGGTTGCGCTAGTTGTTTTGATGGTTTAAATCGAGAACGATAAATCTCTAACGCTTCAGACATTTGTTGAGGAGCAAAGTGAGAAGCAAAAGAATACGGTAAGCCAAACTCCGCTGCGACGTAGGCTGAACTAATAGAACTTCCTAAGATATATAAAGGTACTTCTAAACCGATTCCTGGATTAGCAATCACTTCTTCTTGGATTTCCTCTGGACCGAAGTAACGTTGCAACTCTAGAATCGAACGCGCAAAGCCTCCCTCACTTGAATCTCCCCTATAAATCAATCGTGCTGTTGCTTGGTCAGTCCCTGGTGCGCGTCCTAAACCTAAATCGATACGATCAGGATATAACGTCGCTAAAGTACCAAATCTTTCCGCTACTTGTAGAGTGGTATGGTTAGGTATCATAACGCCTCCCGCACCTAAGCGAATCGTTGATGAATTAGCTAATAAATGTTGCATGATTAAATCTGTGGCTGAACTCAAGACCCCTTTGAAATTATGATGCTCTGCAACCCAATAACGAGTGTATCCTTGTTTTTCAACAATTGACACTAAACCTGTTGCTCGATCAATGGCTTCTTTTTCAGTTTCACCTTCGAAATGTGGCACCAAATTTAAAACAGAAACTTTTGTCATAGTACATCCTCCTATTAAAAGTGTTCTAATATTTCTATATGTGTGAAAGCACTAAATGTATTGGCATACTCCTATTATAACAAACATCCGTTTGAATGAAAGGTAAAGCAAAACGCAGGATGTTTTCTCTGCAACTAAGTTTTTCTTCAAAAATAGGCAGTTCAATCAGATAGATTAACCATTTAACCCTTTAAGCTTAATCAAAATACAGTTGATATCAAACATTGTAAATAAAGTCAGTAAAAATAAATAAAAGCAGGTTAACAACTTAATGTTGTCAACCTGCTGGTAATTTTGTTATTTTCTGTTATTTCGCGTACTCAATCGCTCTTGTCTCGCGAATTACTGTTACTTTAATATTGCCTGGATAGTTCATTTCTTCTTCAATACGTTTCTTGATGTCTCTAGCGATACGAATAGATTGCGCATCGTTCACTTCATTTGGTTTTACCATTACGCGTATCTCACGTCCTGCTTGAATAGCATAACTTTGTGAAACTCCGGTAAAACTATTTGAAATTTCTTCGAGTTTTTCCAAACGACGAATATAATTTTCTAATGATTCGCTTCTTGCACCAGGTCTTGCGGCAGATAATGCGTCTGCTGCAGCAACTAGTACGGCGGTTGTTGAAGTAGGCAATGTATCCCCATGGTGAGAGGCAATTGAATTAATAACAATTTCCGGTTCATTATACTTATTAGCAATTTCTGCACCGATTTCAACGTGGGAACCTTCAATTTCATGATCAAGCGCTTTTCCAATATCATGCAATAAACCTGCACGCTTAGCCATGCTAATATCTTCTCCAAGTTCTCCAGCCATTACTCCAGCCAATTTTGCAACTTCAATACTATGTTTTAAGACATTCTGTCCATAACTAGTACGATAAGATAAACGTCCTAAAATTTTAATTAAATCTGGATGTAACGAATGCACACCCACATCAAAAGTTGCTTCTTCTCCAATTTCACGTATCTTCTCATCAATTTCTTTACGAGCGCGATCCACCATTTCCTCAATACGAGCTGGATGGATACGGCCATCTTGAATTAATTTCTCTAATGCTAACTTAGCAATTTGACGACGGATTGGATCAAAACCACTGATAACGACCGCTTCCGGTGTATCATCAATAATTAAATCAATCCCTGTTAAACTTTCAAGTGTTCGAATATTACGACCCTCACGTCCGATAATTCTACCTTTCATATCATCATTAGGTAGATGAACGATTGTGACAGTGTTTTCTGTAACAATATCCGATGCACTACGTTGAATAGCCTGAAGGATTATATTTTTAGCGTTTCGATCTGCTTCATCGGTAGCTTTTTGATCAGCATCTCGAATCATTAGCGCAATATCGTGCGATAACTCTTGCTCGGTTTCATCCATGATGATTTTTCTTGCATCATCACGTGAAAGCATTGAAACTCTTTCCAGTTCAGTCTTTTGGGCATCAATTAATGATTGAATTCTAGTTTCTTCATTAACTAAATCATCTCGACGTTTGAAGAAATCTTCTTCCTTAGCTTCTAAATTTAGTTCGCGTTTATCTAAATTATTGCTTTTGATTTCTAGATTTTCTTCTTTTTGAATTAGCCGCTTCTCTGTACGATTAGCTTCACTACGACGTTCTTTTAACTCTTGCTCAACCTCATTACGGTACTTAATATTTTCTTCCTTCGCTTCGAAAAGCGCTTCTCGTTTTAAGATTTGAGCTTGTTTAATTGCATCATCAATGATTGCTTCAGCGTTAGCTTTAGCACCAGCTACATTCTTTTCGTCGGATTTTTTACGAATATAAAAACCGATTCCTGTCCCTAAAATTAAAGTAACGATCGCGAAGGCGTATGACATAAAGTCCATTTGAGTCACCTCCGAATCTATTATAATTTATTCATTTTAAAAATTTTTTGACATAAAACAAATAATGTGTTGCCACATAACATTATAATACGTTTAAATTCGTAAACTGTCAATGAACTAAACCGCTTACGTTAGATAGATTCATTACAAAAAAAGATCAATTAACGTAACAAAATACCATTTTACTGGGCTTTTGCTATCTATTAATTGATCTTATAACTCTCTTTTTAATCTAATGGAAGTTCTGTTACTTCTTTTTCTTTAGAGGCTGATTCTTCCATTGCAGCCAATTCTTCTGCTGTTCCAATGTTATAATGCTTACGCACTTGTAATTCAACAACTTGACGAATTTCAGGATTATCCTCAAGGTATTGTTTCGCATTCTCGCGTCCTTGTCCGATTCGGGTATCTCCATACGAGTACCAAGATCCTGCTTTATTAATCACATCAATGTCTGATGCCATATCGACTAATTCTCCTGTTTGAGAGATACCTAGCCCATACATAATATCAACAATAGCCTCTTTAAACGGAGGAGCAACCTTATTCTTCACAACTTTAATACGCGTACGGTTACCAATCATTGTCCCGCCATCTTTAATTGTTTCAGTACGTCTTACTTCTAGACGAACGGTTGAATAGAATTTTAATGCACGACCACCAGGTGTCGTTTCTGGGTTCCCAAACATAATACCAATCTTTTCACGAATTTGGTTAATGAAGAAACATATCGTTTTTGTTTTGTTTACTGAACCAGATAGTTTACGTAAAGCTTGTGACATTAAACGAGCTTGTAGACCCATGTGTGAGTCTCCCATCTCTCCTTCAATCTCTGCACGAGGTACTAGAGCAGCTACCGAGTCAATTACAACAATATCAATCGCTCCAGAAGCAACTAAAGCATCTGCGATTTCTAATCCTTGTTCTCCTGTATCAGGTTGTGACAATAATAACTCATCAACGTTTACACCCAATTTGGCAGCATAATCTGGATCAAGCGCATGTTCTGCATCAATAAATGCCGCCATACCACCACGTTTTTGAACTTCTGCGATTGCATGTAAAGCAACTGTTGTTTTACCTGACGATTCCGGTCCATAACATTCAATAATACGACCGCGCGGGTAACCACCAACACCTAATGCTACATCAAGTGCTAATGAGCCAGTAGGAATTGTTTGAATCTTAGTATCCCCTTTTTCTCCCATCTTCATGATGGCACCTTTACCGTAATTTTTCTCAATTGTTTTCATTGCCATTTCTAAGGCTTTTTGACGTTCTTTTTTATCTACCATGAAAATCCTCCATTCCATAACTTCTTTTACAGTTTATCTAATAATTTGAAAGAATGCAAGCGAAAAACGAACAAACGTTCTATTTTTCTGTTAAATATTTCCTTAGTAAATTTAAAGCTTCATATTTTGCTATTTCTCGCACAATTTCTCGAGGTTTATCATCAATCATTAATTCTTTTATTTGTGTTGATTCATTTTTTATGGCTAGGGCAATAAAAACTCGACCAGCAGGTTGTTCCCCTAAAGGTCCAGGCCCCGCCACCCCCGTCAAACTTAACGCGAAATCAGATTTACAACGACTTAAACACTGTTCTGCCATATCTTGAGCAACTTGTTCACTCACCACACTGTATTCTTCTATGAGGTCATGATTGACGCCTAATAGAGTTTCCTTCATCGCTGTTTGATAAGTTACAAAGCCACCTTTGAGTACATCTGATGAGCCAGGAACTGCCGTCAAACTCGTCATCACTAATCCACCCGTGAGGCTTTCTGCTACGCTTAGCGTTTTCTGACCTTCCTTTAACATCGTTAAAATGTAAGCCTCGAAGGACAGATGTTCCCCACTACCAATATAATAGTCAAGCATTCTAACTTTTATTTGTTTAGCCATTTGACTATTCATTGAATGCGCTGTTTCTTTGTCTAGCGCACTAGCTGTGATACGAATAGTCGTTAAACGAGGACGTGCATAAATTGCCACCGTAGGATTTGTCTGAGAAAGGATTAAATCATCAATTGCTTGGGCAACCCTTGCTTCTCCCAGTCCATAAAAGTTTAGATACATCGATTCAATTTCAATCTTTTCTTCACGATGTTTACTCAAATAGGGCTTCACATAATGTTCCATCATATGTTTCATTTCATATGGCGGTCCTGGTAAAACGATATAATGTTGGTGTCTTCCAGCCATAAGGCAAGAGCCTCGTTGGTAACCAAGCCCACAAGCTAAGCCGACTTCGTTAAAAAGTGTTTCCCCATTTTCTATAGTCAACGCTTGACGATAATCCCCCTCTGTCATTTTACGATTGTTTCGTTTGTAATTTGCCTCGACTTTTGCCAATTGAGCTTGATCGTAGACTAGTGGTTCGTCTAAAAATTCTGCCAATATAATTTTTGTCACATCATCTCGAGTCGGTCCCAATCCACCTGAAAGAATAATGAGGTCTGACCGTTCTGACGCTAAAGTTAGTGCCTCTTTTAAACGAATTGGATTATCACCTACTACCTGTTGATAATACGTTCCGATGCCGATATCCAATAAACTCTGTGCAATATCACTTGTGTTAGTGTTTACTATGTAGCCCATTAATAATTCTGTTCCTACTGCGATAATTTCTGCTTTCATAAAACCCCTCTATCTTAAATACGTATTTAATCCGCAAATATGCGTCGAACTTCCCATTTAGTTAATAAAGACACCAAATAAATTAATAAAGATACATGCCCCCTTATTAAAATAACCCTCTAAGCAAATAAAGACGAATGAACTCAATCATTCGCCTCTAATTTTAGTTTATAGTCTTATTCCACTGTATCCATAAAGACAAATCGTCCTTGGTAAAAGTACTCTATGCCCGAATAAAGCGTAAAGAACAAGCAAATATATAATAAAATATCCGCCATTGGAATGTTTAGCATAACAAAGCCTGCGTCATTAAATAGATAGAAAATTATTGAAAACATTTGAGAAAATGTTTTAATTTTCCCAGGCATTGCTGCTGCCATAACTTTTCCATCATGCTGAGCAAGTAAAACTCTCAAACCAGTTACTAGCAATTCACGACTAATAATAATAATCGCTATCCAAGCAGGTATAACATTAGCAGTGACTAACATGATTAACGCTGCCAAAACAAGTAATTTATCTGCCATGGGATCTGCAAATGCACCAAAAGATGTCACTAAGTTATATTTACGAGCCAAATAGCCATCTAAATAATCAGTAAAACTAGCCATCGCAAAGATGATGCCTGCGACTAATTGATGAACCGGGATAACTGCCCCCATCCAAGTGACTTGTCCCCAGTCAAGTGGTAAAGTTAACAATATAATAAATACTGGAATCATTACAATTCGTGCTAGCGTCAATTTATTTGCTATATTCATAATAAATCACTACTCATTTCCGGTGTTAGTACCTGGGTCTAAAACAGCGGGTCCTTGATATTCTTCTGTTGTTTCTTCTGCTGTTTCTTCGCCAGTTTCTTCAGTTTCATCAGACGGTATGTCTAATTCAATTGTTTCGTTCGATTCCACTTGGTTAGTATTCTCCGTTTCATCACCTAACACAAACACTACGGTATCTGCGAAGAATGGATTATCAATTGGTAATTGTGTTCCATTAACTAAGAGTAAACCACCTTCTGGATAGCCAAAACGAATTCTAAAGCTAGTCGTACCTTCTGATACACCAGCAAATTCAAAGGTATCTCCTTCGGCAATCGACTCATCAACAACCATCATCTCATCTTCATACATACCTACCCAAACAAAACCAAGTCCTTCTACTTCAAATGTATAATCAGAGAAAGAACCACTAATCTCGTAAGTCGTTTCTTCCCCCTCAGCTGAAACTAAAGTAAGTACTTGATCACCTACTTGAATTTGATTATCTGCCAACTCTGCCTCAGAGTCCAAACTTTCAACAGAGGATTCATCTTCTGTAGGTAATGCAACTGAATCAGGTTCAACTGAGCTAACGATGCTAGTCGATGATGATTCCGTCACATTTGTATTTTTTTCGACATTTCCTATACGATTAATTGCTATAATTAATGTCAACATAATCAAAACAATAATAGCCACTAAAAAAACAACTGGTAAATAAGAAAACACTGACTCCCAGGCAGTTTTTTCATTATTATTTTGTCTTTGAGATAGTCGGCTAGGTATGACTGTTTCAGTCGGTACTACGGTTTCATCAATCTCATCTGATTGAGTTTCAAGCTCTTCTTGATATTCTTCAAGCAACTCGTCACCATTCAAACCTACCATATCTGCGTATTGTTTAACAAATGCTCTGACATAAAAAGTGCCTGGCACTTCTTCATATTGTCCCTCTTCAATTGCTTGTAAATATTTCTTTTGAATCTTAGTCATTTGTTGCAATGTATTTAATGTGTAGCCTTTTTCAACACGGGCTTCTCTTAAACGTGTACCTAATTCACTCATCCAGGTTGCTCCCTTACATCTTTCTAAACACAAAGATATTATAGCACAGAATAATGTCCGAATGATTAATTCTTTTTAAGCAATCGGTAAAATAACTGCACGGCTTAGTTCCGCAGTTGTCCAATATTTTTTTCCATATGCGATAACATCAGATAGTGTCATATCTTTTAAATATTTCAAAGTATTAAAATACTCATAGTCATCAAACTCACTTTCAATAATAGCATACGCTATATTTTCTAGCGAATTATGCATTTGCAGTAAGTCTCCAATTCTTCCTTTTATCACTTGTTCAAAATGAATCTGATTTAAATCAAAAGAATTCTCCCAATCTTTGAGCACATTTTCCCATTCTAATAAGATGTCCTGGGGATAGTCAGTTGAAACGCTTAAATATAAATAATGCATAGGATTTTTTGAAGAAATCATCCAATCAAAACTATTATCAATCCATTTCTTCTCATACCAAGCTTGAGAGACAGACGCCGTTGGACCAAATAATAAATCTATCAGAACAGCGCTTTGAAGTGTTAATCGATGCAACTGGTCATTACTCGCGTTAATCTCCCCCAAACGAGCGCCTAATGCTACTAAGGGTTGACTGACTTCCATTCTAACTGTTTGCTTATCCACAACAGAGCTTTCCAAAAGGACTGGTTTTGATTGATAAACTAACTCTGGAAATTTTTTCTTAGATTGATTGACTTCTATCAAGGGAATTACTTTCTCAGGGCTAATATTCCCAACCAGAATCAAACTCATTCGAGAGGGATGGTAAAAAGCATTATAAGCGTTCGTAAGATCCGCATAGGTCGTTGCATTAACACTTGCTACACTTCCAGCAATATCAATAGCTGCAGGATGATTAGGATACAGTCCTTCTAATAATAACTGATGAATTCGCCAATGAGGGCTATCAAGATAAGATATAATTTCTTGTTCAATAATTCCCTTTTCTTTTTCGATCCCATCCTTTGTAAAATAAGGTGTTTGAACAAAGTCTAGTAAAGTTTCAATATTTTTTTCGATTTGAAAAGAAGTAGAGAATAAATAACTTGTTTGGAAATTCGTAGTAAAAGCATTGGCCTGTGCACCTTGTCTCATGAATTTGACGAAAGCATCTTCACCATTTTGACCTTCAAACATCTTATGTTCCAGAAAATGAGCGGCACCGGCTGGTATTGGAATCACTTCACCAGTTTGTACATTCTCAATAGCCACGTCTAATGAACCAAAATTGGTGGTCAAAATACCATATACACGATGATAATCTTCTTTGGGAATCAATGTCACACTCAACCCATTTTTAAGTTTGGTCTGAATCATTGTTTCGTCTACATCCTTAAAAAATTGCTTATGCATCCAATTCCCTTCCTTTCAATACAAAACTCGTAATAGCCTTTAACTCATTGAGTAATACCAACAAATCTTCCTCTTGAACATCTTCAACATAATCACGATAAACGTTGGCATCTCTAGGAAAAGTTGGCTGCAAAAATTGATTAATTTGCAAATACAACTCTGTCTCTTGATAATCTCTAGATTGGATATGATCACTGATTAATGTAAACTTAACCTCCGCTAAAAAACTTTTATCGGCAACTTTTTCTTTCACTAATTCCAACAGATTATTCACTTCATTCATTACATGACCAACCTTTTCACCATCAACTGAAGCAAAAACCAGCAATAAGCTCCGTGAAAAATCAACAGATGAATAAATAGAATAAGCCAAACTTTGACTCTCGCGAATCTCCATGAACAACAATGAATTCGGCAATCCACCAAATATTGCATTCAACAGTTGCATTTGTACTCGCCCACGTAACGTACTGATAAAGGGGAAATGATACGCCATTGCCAAATGGCTTTGTTTGCCATCAACTTCTTTAGTAAATAGTTGGTATGATGTTTCGGGCGCAATAATTTGATTATTACTGTAGTTATAATCAATAACTCGAGAGGATAATGGCCACTTTCTTACCGTAGTCATTAACTTTTCTTCGCTAAATTCACCATGAACGCCAATCAATACCAGAGACTCATCTAATAGTTTTCGATACTCCTGCGCTAAATCTGCTAACGTTAATTCTCTCAATATTGAATCGCTACCTAGACCATCCAAATATTTAGTTGTATCATTCTGGTAAATTTTCTCCAGTAGATTTTGGGCTACTAAATTCGTTTTAACATCTTTTCGACGTTTGATTCTTGTCAATAATAATTGCTTTTCTCGTTTAAAACGCGCCAAAATAAATTCATTTGAGTCATCAAAACTTTGCTCGAACAGCAGTGAGTAGATCAATGAAAACCACTCACTCAATAAATTCGGTGCTAAATCTTTTATAAGTGACGGTCGTACTAAAGTAGAACTTAGTGTAAATTCAAGAAAATTACCGTTTCTTTGGACTGAAACGCCTAAGCTTGATCCATATAAGTTGGCCAATTTTTGTTCTAATATTCCCTTGTTTTTAATTGATATAGACCCATCTTCAATCATTCTAGCAATTAATGATCGTTTAGAAGCAGAAGCTACTGAATATGGCGTTATAAATTTAACGACTATCATATTCGATTTGTATTTTTTCGATAATTTGGTATCTAGATATATCCCTTGATATAGTTCTTTCACACTCTGTCTCCTCATTTAACAAATAATAAAAATAACCGAAATAGCGACCTACGCTTCATAAGCTAGTCACTACTTCGGTCATAAAACTCAGTCTTTTCGTTGTTCTATTTAGTCTTCACATAAGTTGTACCGTTGGCAGCAGGTCCTCTTGAGTTCCCAACAAATCCAACTAATACAATAATTGTAATGATATAAGGTGCAATTTGCAAGAACACGGACGGAATTGCACTAATAAATGGAATTTGTCCTCCAATAACAGCCAAACTTTGAGCAAAACCAAAGAATAATGCTGCCCCCATCGCTCCTAATGGATTCCATTTACCAAAAATCATTGCTGCCATCGCCATGAAACCTTGACCAGCTACAGTCGAGATAGAGAAATCTAATGAAATAGATTGAGCTAAAACCGCTCCACCCATACCTCCAAAGAAACCGGATAATAAGACACCTGCATAACGCATCAGATAAACATTAATTCCTAACGTATCGGCTGCTTGAGGGTGCTCACCTACTGAACGTAATCTTAAACCAAAACTTGTTTTAAAGACCACAAACCAGGCAATGACGGCTAATAAGATACCAACATAAGCAGCTAAGGACGTTCTAGTAAAGAAAATTTGCCCAATAACTGGAATTTTACTGATGATAGGGAAGTTAAAGTAACCAAACGATTCTCGAATAATATCAGTTTGGCCTTTACCATCAAACATTACACGAACTAAGAAAATACCTAGAGCAGGCGCCACTAAGTTTAACACTGTACCAGAAATAATATGATCTGCTCTTAAATTAACTGTTGCAACTGCATGAATTAAAGAGAACAGTATCCCAATGAAACCACCAAACAACATCCCAAACCAAGGAGTCCAGTCCCCTAAAGTCGGTGCCATTGCAAGGTTGAAAATAATGGAACTGAACGCCCCCATTACCATGATACCTTCCAAACCAACGTTTACAACACCACTTCGCTCAGAAAATACGCCTCCAAGCGCGGTATAGATAAGTGGCGCAGAGTAAACAAGTGATGAGGATACGATTAAGGCTAAAGTTTGTACCATTATTCATCGCCTCCTTCAGTTTGAGTAATTACTTCTTTATTTGCCATAGCAGGTTTTTTTCTTTTATCTAGGAAGTAAGTAATGATATAACTTGAACCTACAAAGAAAATAATTGAGCCAGTAACAATTGATACAACTTCTTGAGGTACTTTTGCCGCTAATGGCATTAAGTTCCCACCAGTTTTTAGGCCACCAAATAAGAAAGCAGAGAATAATACCCCAATTGGGTTATTTGCACCAAGTAAAGCAACAGCCATACCATCAAAACCAATCGCTGGTGCGACCCCGTTTTGCATGAATATATTACCAAATTCACCCAAACCACTCATTACTCCACCTAATCCAGCTAAACCACCTGAGATAACCATGGCTAAAATGATATTCTTCTTAGCATTCATTCCTGCGTAATTAGCTGCATGTCGGTTTAAGCCTACAGCTTCAAATTCAAAACCAACAGTCGTCCGTTTCATCATAATATATACAATAACCACTCCGATAATTGCTAAGAAAATTCCACCATGAATTGTGGAACCCTTGGTTAAATCAGTTAACCATTGAATGTCTAACGATGCATTGTCTCCAACAAACGGTGACCGGTCCATACGGTCCGTCATCACATTTCTAACGACATAATCACTAATATAAACAGCAACATAGTTCAACATAATCGTCACGATAACTTCACTCGTATTAAAGTATGCCTTTAAAAAGCCAGCAATTGCAGCCCATAAAGCACCTGCAGCCATCCCACCTAGTATAGCTAATGGTAAAGCAATTAGTTTTGGTGCATCTGGTAATGATACTCCAATCCAAACAGACACCAGCCAACCAGCTAAGGCTTGACCAGAAAGTCCGATGTTGAAAAAACCAGCAGTTGATGCCACTGCAAATCCTAGACCAGTGAAAATTAATGGTGTTGCTGCTCGAATTGTCTGTCCAGTAGCAAAAGGCGTTCCTAATGCTCCCTCATACAAGGCTTTGTAACCAGCAATCGGATCATAATTAAAGACTAACATAACCAACGCACCAAAAATCAAACCAATAATAACTGTCAAAATAGGTACTAAAACACCTCGAAATTTTTGCATGGCCTATACACTTCCCTTCACATGAGTCGTTCCAGCTTCAGAAAGTTCTGATGAATTAACTTCACTGACCGTTTTATCAGTTGTTCGACTAGCTAGAACTTCTTCAAAAGTTGTCCCTGCCATTAGTAGTCCTATTTCCTGTTCATTTGTCTCATTCGCAGGCATATCTGCTACTACTTTTCCATCATACATGACTAAAATTCTGTCTGAAACATTCATGATTTCTTCTAATTCAAAACTCATCAGTAAGACTGCTTTATTTTTATCACGTTCATTAATTAACTCTTTGTGAATAAATTCAATCGCACCTACATCGAGTCCACGTGTTGGGTTCGCTGCAATTAATAGATCAGGATTGCCTTCAACTTCACGTGCAATAATTGCTTTTTGTTGGTTTCCACCTGACAGTGAACGAGCGGCTACTTTTTCTGAAACAGTTCTTACATCAAACTTTTTAATAAGTTCTTTTGCACGAGTTTCTATTGCTTTAAAGTTTAAGAAAACAGAATTTGAGTATGGGCTCTTAAAATAGTCTTTAAGGACAATATTACTTTCTACAGCCATATCTAGAATCAAACCGTGTTTATGACGGTCTTCTGGAATATGACCTACACCTATTTGGTGAATTTGACGTGGATTTAATTTGTTTAATTCTTGACCATTTAGGGCCGCATGACCTTCTTCAATTGGTAAGAGACCAGTTAAAGCAAGAATTAATTCTGTCTGACCATTACCATCGATACCAGCAATACCAACTACCTCACCATGTTTTACATTAAAACTTAAATTATCAACTGCCATTATACCTCGTTCATTTTTGACAACTAAATTTTTAACTTCTAAGGCTACATCAGTTGGTGAAGCTACTGACTTTTCAGTTTTAAAGGAAACAGATCGTCCCACCATCATATCTGCCAGTTCTTTTGATGATGTATCTGCGACTTCTACTGTTCCGATTGACTCGCCACGTCGAATGACGGTACAACGATCAGCTACTTGTTTAATTTCGTCTAATTTATGCGTAATAATGATAATTGACTTACCTTCTTTAGTTAATGATCGAAGCGTCAACATTAAATCATCAATTTCTTGAGGTGTTAATGATGCCGTGGGCTCATCGAAAATTAAAATGTCTGCACCTCGATATAAAGTTTTTAATATTTCTACACGCTGTTGCATACCGACACTTATATTTTCTATTTTGGCATCTGGATTTACTGCCATACCATATTTCTTAGAGATTTCTAAAATCGCTTCCTTGGCAGCGACACGATCCAACATGATACCTTTCTTAGGCTCAGTCCCTAAAATAATATTCTCAACGACAGTAAAATCTTCTATCAACATAAAATGTTGATGGACCATGCCGATCCCTCGTTCGTTCGCAACAGATGGTGAATTTATCACCACTGGCTCACCATTCATCAGAATCTGCCCATCAGTTGGCTCAAGTAAGCCCGATAGGATATTCATTAATGTAGACTTACCGGCACCGTTTTCGCCGAGTAAGGCATGGATTTCTCCTTTACGAAGTTCCAGATTGATATTTTTATTTGCGAAAAACTCACCAAATTGCTTTGATATATTTCGCATCTCTATTACGGGGAATTGTTTTGTTTCCATACGTAATCCTCTCATTCATAGTTAGTATTTCAAACGCTTACTTCCACTATTTTATATTATAACAATTTACAAAAGAATTTGCAGTTCAATTTTGGTAGTTTAGCTATGAAATAGACATATTCCGAAAAAAATAAGACTGACATTGTCAGCCTTATTATTGTAAGTTATGTTGCTTATATATTCAAGCGAATTTAGTTTTCTGGAGTTTCTGGAATTTCAACTTCTCCAGCGATAATTTTCTCTTCGTACTCTTTAACTAATTCGTAAGTTTCTTCAGAGATGTTACCTTCAGTGATACCCACACCACCGTCAGCTAAACCATAAGTTGTATTACCAGCCACAAAGCCATCTGTTTGAGTTTTCTCAATAAATAACTTCACTGACTCTCCTACTTGTTTAAGTGTAGAAGTCAATGTTAAATGACGCTCTTCTCCGTCAACTTCAATAACACCTTCAGCTTCTTGATCCATATCTACACCAACCACCCAAATGTTTAATGAAGGGTCGTTCGCTACTAAGTCTTTAGCTTCTGAGAATACACCGTTTCCTGATTCACCAGCAGCTTGGAAGATAATGTCTGCTCCGTTTGAGTATATTGCAGCTGCTAATTGACGTCCGCGTGGAGCATCGGCAAAACTTCCCACATATTCAACTGAAACTTGGATTTCTGGATTAACGGCTTGTGCCCCAGCGATATATCCGGCTTCAAAACGGTCAATTACAACACCTTCTACTCCTCCGATAAATCCGATATGTCCTGTTTCTGAGGTAGCTGCTGCAGCTACACCAGCTAAGAATGCTGCTTCGTGATCTTTAAAGTTTAAAGATGCAACGTTTGGTTGTTCTACAAATGAGTCAACAATTGCGAAATGCTTGTCTGGGAATTGTTGAGCTACATCATTAATTGCAGTTTCTAGTTTGAATCCAATTCCAAATGTAATATCAAAATTAGCTTGTACAGCTGAATTTAAGTTTGTTACATAGTCAGAGTCGCTATTTGATTGTAAGTAATCATATCCACCTACACCACGTTCTTTGCTATTGTCATTGCCCCATGCTTCAATCCCTTCCCAAGCACTTTGGTTAAATGATTTATCATCTACACCACCTTGGTCAGTAATCATGATTACTGAGAAATCTTCTTGTGCAGATACCACTGCTGGTGCAGTAAATCCTGCTAATAATAAAGACGCTGAAGCTAAAGCTAATGATTTTTTCATTTTGTTTTCTTCCTCCAAAAAAATAGTTTTATTGAATCTCTAGAATTCATTACTATCATATTCTAAATAAATGCTTCCCGCAACAAAATGCGCATGTTACCCTTCTTTAAAATCCTAACGTTCGTATTTTTAAATTAGAATCAACCGTTTAAAGCATTAAACAATTTATCTGCTTAACTCATTACAGCCGTAAAAATCTTTTTGGCCAGTGTTGCAATTGAACTATCAGACCAATAATCTGTCAGAACAGTTAATACATAAGGTCGCTTACTGTCTACAATCGCAGTCGAATGATTATAATATGGCCACCAGGCGCCAATTTTTTGGAATACGTTTGCTGAAACAGTATCTAATTTAGTGTGATCATAGTTAGTTTTATCTAAAGCGCTCATCGCATACTGCTGAGGGTGTTCATGAATATAGCGCATAACTTTGTTCACTTCTCGAGGTGTCATTGTCCTTGAGTAACTTGTAGCACCATATACTTCTTGGGTGAAGCGATTAAAATCTGTTTTATCACGATAACCAACATAATGAAGCAACATATTACTAGCTAAATTATCCGAATGGGCAATGGTACGATAAACGATATCTTTTAATGTATAAGATTTATTCTGGTAGTTTTCATACTGAATTGTTCCACTACCACCCCAGGCGTACGATTCTGAATGATTATAGATAGCTGAGTTATATTTCAATGGTGTGTCCCAGGACAAGTTCTCTTTTTCTATCTGGTCTAACGTATAAGCTATCAGAACAACTTTAGGTACTGACGCGCCGTACATCGCTACATCGCCACTTAATGAAGCTGTACGTAAATCGTCTTCCAATAAACTTTCATAAAACACATGAATTGGAGAGTTTTTATACTGATTTAATACTGCTTGAACTGCTTGATGGGTCCCTGTTAAAGAATCGCTGGGAATAGTTGGTTGTTGTTCTGTTTTGTTTGGCTCTGTTACAACTAATCGATCCCCTGAGTAAATATAATTTGAAGTAAGCTTATTCCAAGTCTTCAATTGATTGACAGTTATGCCGTTTTGAGTTGCAATTAACCATAAGTAATCTCCTGATTTTACTGTATAATACTTTACTGAGGTTTTGTCTTTATCTTCAGAACCAGTTTCAGGCTCTTTTTCATTACCTTTGTCTGGTTCAGGTGACTCAGTTTCTGGCTTACCAGTTTCAACTTGTTTAGATGGATCGCTAACTGCCAATCGATCACCTGAATAGATATAATTTGAGCTTAATTTATTCCATTCTTTTAATTGGCTTAATGTGATGCCATGCTGAGTAGCAATTTTCCATAAATAATCTCCTCGTGTGACTGTATAATAAGCAACTGTAGGCTTAGGTTCTGGTTTGGGCTGTGGTTTCGGTTCGGGTTTCGGTTCGGGTTTCGGTTCGGGTTTCGGTTCGGGTTTCGGTTCGGGTTTCGGTTCTATTGGTGTTGGCGTCACGATTTTAGGATTAGATACTAAGAAACGATCCCCTGAGTAAATATAATTAGACGTCAGATTATTCCAACTCTTTAACTGATTGACAGTAATTCCGTGATCTGTGGCAATTTTCCATAAATAATCCCCTGCTCTAACTGTGTAATATTTGCCCGTTTCCGAAACCGGTGTTTTCTCCGCTTCTGTTTCTTCTGGTTTTGGTTGGTTAACCGCGGGACCGGATATTAACAATTGATCTCCTGAGTAAATATAATTCGAAGTTAAATTATTCCATTCTTTTAATTGTTGTACTGTTACACCATAATTTTGACCAATTAAATATAGATACTCCCCTGACTTTACAGTATGAGTCTGAGTTTTAGCCAAAGACATTGTAGTAGCTATAGCTATTGTTGGCTCATTTACAGTCATTCCACTCTCATCCTTAGGCTCATCCAATCGATCCTCATTATCTTTGCTGCTTTCTTCCACTAACTTATCTTGTTCAACTTCTGAATCAATTACCGTTTCCTCTACTGTCTCTTCTTTTTCAAGTGACTGATTTTCTAAAGAGTCTATTATTGGTAACTCTTCACTTTTGATGCTTTGTTCTTTTACAATATTTGATAATTGCGTGTCTGAGCGTTGTGAGGTTTCTGAGTCAACGATCAGCAATTCTGATTCCAGTTCAGTTGGTATATCAACTGAGTGACCAAGCTTTTCTGCACTGACTGTTTGTAGCGATAAGGACATTGCTGCAGTGCTTAGTCCAACGATAACCCATTTGCCTTTTGACTTTCGCATAATCTTCTTCAATAATAAACCCTCCATATAATCTCATTAATAGAAATTGTAACTTACGTGTCAAACCATTACCCTTTAAAGAAGGCGCTCTCATCATAAATCTGTTTTTCAAAACCATAAATATATTCGTCAAAAAGAGCCATGTTTTCACATGACTCTTCCTGCCTTATTCAATTATTCAGCGGGTGCTTCTGGCACTTCAATTTCACCGTTGATAATTTGTTGTCTGTACTCTTCGATAGTTTCTAAATGTTCTTCAGCAATATTACCTTCAGAGATTTCTACACCACCGTCGGCTAAACCGTACACATGATTTCCGCCTTCAAAGTTATCTGCTTGAGCAAGTTCAGTAAATTGTTTGACAGCTTCACCAACACCTTTAAGCGTTGAAGTTAATGTTAAATGACGCTCTTCGCCGTCAATTTCAACGATTCCTTCTGCCTCTTGGTCTAAGTCGACACCGATAACCCAAAGGTTACGTTCTGGATCGTTAGCAACAATGTCTTTTGCTTCTGAGAACAAACCGTTACCAGTAGCTCCTGATGCGTGGAAAATTACGTCCGCACCGTTTGAGTACATAGCAGCTGCAATTTGACGTCCTTTAGGCGCGTCAGCAAAGCTTCCTGCATACTCGATAGAAATTTCAATGTCTGGATCAACTGCTTGAACACCTGCAACGAAACCAGCTTCAAAACGTCCGATTACAACGCCTTCAACTCCTCCAATGAAGCCAACATGGCCAGTTTCTGAAGTTAATGCTGCAGCAACACCTGCTAAGAATGAAGCTTCGTGATCTTTAAACGTTAACGATGCAACGTTTGGTTGGTCAACTACAGAGTCAACGATTGCGAAATGACGATCAGGGAATTGTTGAGCAATGTCATTGATTGCAGTTTCTAATTTGAAACCGATACCAAATGTGATATCAAAATTAGATTGTACAGCTGTATTTAAGTTTGTAACATAGTCAGAATCACTATTTGACTGAATGTACTCAAAACCGTCTATGCCTTGTTCTTTACCTTGCTCTTCTCCCCATGCAGTTAAGCCTTCCCAAGCACTCTGGTTAAATGATTTGTCATCCACGCCACCAATATCTGTAACAATTACTGCAGAAAAATCATCTTGAGCAGCCACCATCGTTGGTGCCGCCACCCCTACCACTGATAAGACTGATGCAGCTAAAGTAATAATTTTTTTCATATAATACCTCCTTGTTATTTGGATACGCTTTCCAACTTCATTATATTAAACTTTTGCAAATATTTCAATATGAAAACAAAAATTATTTTCATACACGTATATTGCTAACCACAAGTATCACACTTCTAGGAACTACTCTCCATTCTGGCTCTATGATGATTCTATCAGATGATTGGTTTGATTTCGCTGGCAACATTAGATTTTAATGTGTTATTTAATGTTGTTTATCATAAAGTTGACATGAAAATATCCTCTATGTAATTAAAATCGTTACATAGAGGAATATTCTTAACAATTACACATCTAATGGTTGATCGCCAATCAGTACTTGACGTGGTTTACTACCATCTTGAGCGCCTACATAGCCAATTGCTTCTAAATCATCAATCAATCTGGCCGCTCGGTTGTATCCGATTCGGAACTTTCGCTGTAAGTGAGAAATACTGACTGTCTCAGCTCCTTTTATGAGTTCTACTGCGTCTTCGAAGTATTCATCTTCTGATAGTTGAGCACTATCCGATGTGTCTTCTTCTAACACCATAATGGTCTCGTCGTATTCTGCATCTTGTTGATCTTTAATAAATTCAGTAATTCTTTCAACTTCGCTATCTGAGATATAGGCGCCTTGCACACGCACTGGTTTATTCTTACCCATTGGTTGGAAAAGCATATCCCCGCGGCCTAATAACTTCTCGGCACCATTACTATCCAGTATAGTTCTCGAATCTGTTCCACTTGATACAGCAAAAGCCAGTCGTGATGGAACATTCGCCTTGATAATCCCTGTTATAACATCAACAGATGGTCTTTGAGTAGCGATGATCATATGTATTCCTGCTGCTCTGGCCATTTGTGCAAGTCGAATAATCGCATTTTCAACTTCGTTACTCGCAACCATCATTAAATCAGCTAACTCGTCAATAAAGACAACAATCTTAGGTAAGCGTTCGTAGCCAGTTCCTTCTTCAGCATTGTATGTATCAATCTGTTCATTATAACTATCAACATTTCGCACACCCGTAGCTGCAAAAAGCTCATAACGTCTTTCCATCTCTTGGACGATATTATTCAATGCTTTAGCTGCCTTACGCGGATTAGTAACGACGGGCGATAATAAATGAGGAATACCATCGTACATTGTGAGTTCTACTTTTTTAGGGTCAATCATTAAAAATTTCACTTCATCTGGTTTAGCTTTCATTAACAATGACACGATGATAACATTCATTCCAACCGATTTACCACTTCCCGTTGCACCAGCCATAAGTAAATGGGGCATTTTGCTTAAATCAGCAAGACAGACTGTTCCAGAAATATCCCGACCTAAAGGAACTTCCAGAATATTCGGACTTTCCAGACCAGCTTCAATGATTTCTGCAAAAGAAACGGGACTTACTTGATTGTTCGGGACTTCAATTCCAATTAAAGACTTGCCTGGAATTGGTGCTTCCATTCGTATGTCTCGTGCCGCCAATGCTAAGGCGATATCATCAGAAAGAGAAACAATTTTACTGACTTTCACACCGATAGCAGGCTCGATTTCGTATTTAGTAACGGAAGGTCCTAAATTCGCTTTAACAACGACGGCTTTAACACCAAAACTTTCAAAAGTCTTCTCAAGTTTATCAATATTAATATTAATTCGTTCATATTCTTCTGATTGATCAACTGGAGCAATTTTATTTAACAATTTCTTGCTTGGAAGTTGATAAGCTTTTGAGCGTTTAGGCTTCTTAACTTCTTGCTTTTGTTTAGAAGCAGCTTCACTTTCAGATAAAACGACGTCTAAATCATCCTGAGTTAAGTCTTGTTTTTTATTTGATCCTTCTTGCCAATGAGCCGCTGCCATATTATTTAATGTTTCTGTTGTTTGACCGGTAGCAGGCATCTCTTCCGGAAGTTCTAGAACTGTTGCGTTTGTTAAACTTTCTTCTGGAGGCGGCGAAGTATTCAATGATTCAGCTTGTACAATTGGTATTTGCCTTTGCTTAGTTTCTTCGCTTGATTCCTGACTTCCTTTAACTCTCGAAGTCATATTAGTCATTTCATCGAAATAATCTAAGTCTAAGACAAGTGTTTTTCTTTCACTGGCTGCAGTACTAGCTAATGTGTCTCTTGCTGTATAGGGTTGCCAGTTCGTCTTTGTTTCTCTTTCAATCGACGGCTGATAGCTAGATTCAAAAGTAGCTGATTTAACTTTCGGATCAGCATAATTCGCTACCTTATTTGGCTTAAATAGTTTCTCAAAGAATGGCGATTTCTGTTCAGTATTTGTCTTTAGCACCTCAATTTCTTCTAACTTATCTTGATTTACCTGTTGAGACGTCACAATTTGAGCTTTCTTTTTCTCAATTGCTGGTACGTAATCTTTATCAGTCACTTCCACACGATTAAATACATGCTTAATTTGCTCAAAGTTAGGGAATAAAGCGTTAAAACTTGCGAATAGGCCGTTCACTAATTGTCGACCGGCTGAAAGTAATTGCTCAATCGAACAATCAACGACCATAAACAAACCAGCAAAAAACAACATAAATACAAGTAAATAAGTTCCCCACTGACCAAATAAATAACCAAAGCCTGCATAGAAGGTAGCACCTAACATACCTCCACCTAAACTTTGGTAATTTTGACTAGTCAGTAACTCATTTCGAAAAATATCGAATGTTAGACTGAAAATAGTATTAGCTGTTGCACCTTCACTAAAAAATGTATTGAAATGCAGTAAAGTAGTAATTGATGCCATAACTAAAACACCACCAATCAGTTGTTTACCTCTAATAATTATGAGTCGCCCTTTGATAATAAGTACAAACGAAAAAATTGTAATCAGCGATAATAATAATGTATAAGCTTCTCCTACAAATAAACGGAATGTATTGGCGAACATTAGTCCAAAAAATCCCCAATTAAAAAGTGCGACCACACTAAAGAAAAAAATGGCTAAACCAAGCAATAGGTACATGGGTTTATAAGCTTGATTATCCTTTTTAGTAGTTGGCTTGCGTTTTTTAACAGTTGTCTTATTTGTTTCGATCTTCTTCGTTGTTTGATTAGTTGCCAACTCTACATCCTCCTAATCCTTATATAATAAATGTTTTTTTTGATATAATAGTAGCATCTAGCATTATAACATTACTTTCTTCATTTTTCGAACCTTGTCTTAAAACTAATGCGTCAAAGCTAAACAAGAAGGGGACTAAATTTATGAAAACATATCAAATCATTGTAAACGGTCGTGTACAAGGTGTTGGTTATCGTGCTCACATCCATAATTTGGCAAGTTCAAAAAAATTAAAGGGTAATGTTAGGAATTTATCTGATGGTTCAGTCAAAATCATTCTCCAAGGAGATGACCTGGATCTAGATACGATGGATAAAATTATTTATAAAAAAGCGCATCCTTTTATGAATGTCACTGAATCTAAAGTGGAAGAAAGGCCTAATACAAAGACTTATAAAGATTTCAAGATTGTATACTAAATAATATTTAGTTAACATGGTTACTTATTTCATAATTCTTATTGAAAAAGCTTCCGTTATTCGCTATAGTATTGAAGTATGAATTTTACAAGGAGTGTGAAAATGAGAAAACTTTCTATAAATAAACAAAAAATCCAAATGATTGGCTTACTTGTATTAGTGGTATTAGTTGCGTCAGGTTGTGTTTCTTATGACACGGCTGGTAATCCTTCTGGCTGGGTTTATGAATACTTAGGACGTCCTGCTTCCTTTTTCTTAGACTGGTTAGCAAATGTATTTGGTGGTAGTTATGGTATTGCGATTATTATCGTAACAATCATTACTCGTTTACTGATGATGCCCTCTTCTATCAATATGACGAAGAATTCAATGATTAGTCAAGCGAAAATGAAAATTGCTCAACCGGAAATCGATGAAATTAAAGCGGAGATTGAAGCAACGAGTGATGCACAAGAACAAACAGCGTTAAATCAAGAATTAATGGCTGTTTACAAAAAGTATGATATTGATATGTTTGGTGGTTTATCCGGATGTTTACCTTTAGTCATCCAAATGCCAATCATCTCTGCCGTTTATGCAGCTATTCGCTCATCACAAGAAATTCGCACCTCTAGTTTCTTAGGTATTAACCTAGGTGAGCAAAGCATTCCATTAGTGGTCATCGTTGTAATTGTAACCGCCCTTCAAGGTTGGGCAATGCAAAAGAACACGCCTCAGACTGATAATCCTCAAGCAAATCAAACGGGACGTACGATGATGTTAATGAATCCATTAATGATCGGGTGGATTTCTTGGATTTCTGCTGCAGGTCTTGGTTTATACTTCTTAGCAGGTGGTATTTTCGCTCTAGTGCAACAACTTTATACTAATAAAATTGTTCGTCCAAAAATCAAAGCGATTGTTGCTGAAGAAGAAGAAAAACTAAAACGTTCACCGCGTAAGCCACGTAAGGCTCGTCCAATACAAACACAAACCAAAAGTGATGGCAAAAGCCAACGCTTAGTACCAACAAAAAATGATCCAACAGTTAACACGGGTAATCGACGGAATGCTGGAAAACAAAAGCGTTAATCATTACAAGATGTTATTAAGTCAAGACCTTTAAAAGTCTTGGCTTTTTATTTTATTCACTTGCTTAAAATTATAATCAAGTTATAATTATCTCATTCGATTTCTAAGGAGATTTCAATATGAGCGAAACAAAAATAGATGAGCACTTGATAAAACTTACTCGCAACTTACGCAAAGAACTTCATTCTATACCTGAATTATCTGGGCAAGAATTTAAAACAAGAGAGCATTTAATTTTATTTTTAAAAAATTATACTTCAGTTGAAATTCATGATTTTGGTACTTGGTTCTACGCAGTCCATCGGGTAGTTAACCCTATAGAAACAGTTGTATTTCGAGCAGATCATGACGCAATATTACATCCCGATGGTCACCCATTTCATGGTTGTGGCCATGACGGACATTCAGCTATACTAGCTGGCTTAGCCTTACTCCTAGAAAATGCAAATCTCTCAAAGACGATTATCTATCTTTTTCAACCGTCTGAAGAAAACGGACTGGGCGCTAAAGAGTGTTTAAGACTTTTTACACTCGAGAACGTTGATCGAATCTATGGGATGCATAATTTCCCTGGCTTCGAACTAGGTCAAATTTTAACGCGTTCAGGTACATTCATGTGCGCTTCAGTAGGAATGTCTATTACATTTACTGGAAGACAGACCCACGCCGCCACTCCCGAACAGGGATTAAACCCTGCATATGCTATTGCTAGACTTATATCATCTCTGGCTCCCTTGTCAGAATTTAAGGGCTATCACCCTATTACTTGGCAGAATATTACTTTTTCGAGTATGGTTTTAGCAACTATTATTAGTACTCAAATTGGTCATACAAATCATTTTGGAATCTCTCCGGACAATGGAAACTTGCAACTTACTCTAAGAGCAGAGAATCATCGAGATCTTCAAACGTTAATTCAAGCAATCGAAGAGCAAGTTAAATCATTAGTGTTAGAGTCAAATTTGACTTTTACAATTGCTTTTATTGATGATTTTGTTGAAACTGCTAATGATGAAGGTAGTGTGAACGATTTTTTAAACCTAATGACCATTGCGGATTTATCTGTCGCTAGACTAGCCGAACCTTTCAGACCATCAGAAGATTTTGGTCATTACTTAATTTCAAAACCAGGTGTTTTTTTTGGAATTGGGGGTGGTGTAACAACTGCACCATTACATGACATTAGCTATGAATTTCCAGATGACATTATACCTTACGCCATGCGTGCTTTTTACTCTTTAGCTTTAAACTAATAAAATGAAAAAAGTTCGTCTACCATTTTAAGGCAGACGAACTTTTTATTCTATTATCTAACGTTATATTAGATATTCTTATGTTCAGCAATTTGTTTTAATTTATAGACTTGACGCGTATCAGTTAAAATTGGAAATTCAATATAGAAAATTGACCCATGATTCAAGACACTTTCTACTCGAATATCGCCTTTATAGCCCTCTACAAGTTGTTTAGCGATACTTAAACCTAAACCATTCCCGCCTTTATTTCTAGAACGTGCTTTATCTACACGATAAAACCGCCCAAACACTCGCTCTTTGTCATCATCAGTCATTCCTTCTCCAAAGTCTTGTACTGCAATTTCAACTTTTGTGAGTGATTGACTGACTGAAACATGAACTTCTTGACGATTACGGCTGTATTTAACCGCATTATCTAAGAGTATAATCAGAACTTGTTCAAAGTGATTACGGAAAATCCTTACATAAAGCTCGTCCCCATCCTTTTCACCGTCTAAATAAAATTGGAAGTCAGGATACAAAATAACAAAATTGTTAAAGACTTGACGTGTTGTAGAATTTACATCTGTAATTTCATCTTTGTAATCAATATCCACATGATCGGCACGTGACAGATCAAGCATTTCTTGAACAAGCCCTTTCATTCTCGTGATCTCTTGTAAGGAAGCAGATATTGATTCTTCTAGAATTTCAGGATCTTCTTTTCCCCAACGATTAAGCATTTTCAAATGTCCCTCAACAATAGCAACAGGTGTTCTTAATTCATGGGAAACATCTTCCACAAATTGTTTTTGATTGCGAACATATAAGTCGATTTTATCGAGTAAACGATTGACATGAATACTCAAGTCGCTCCATTCATCATTACTAGAGGGTTTGCGTACTCTAAGTTCTGACAAGTTCTCTTCTTCTACTAAATCTAAACTATTATTTAAATAAGTTAACGGTCGTAGGAAACGATTAGAAATTAATACGGAAAAAATCATCGCTGTAGCAAGTAAAATTAGTACTACCCAGAGAAAATGTGAATGTTGGACCCTTTCCATCTTACGAATAACTTCAGGCGAAACTAAAAACTGAAGTGTTCCTAACATCTGTTCATTATCTTTAGATAGAATTGGCGTATTACCTACATAGGTTTCTGTGCCTTCAATAATTATTGCCGTTAGTTCTTGAGATGAATCAGTTTTTGGAACAGTTATGCGACGCGTTTCAAAAATCAACTGACTCTCGTTGTTAAAAAGTCTGACTACTATATCTTCGTTTTCAAGATAACTTAAATAGTCGTTAATCATCTCATTACCTGTTAAGCTGTCTTCTTCAAAGTCAGCTTTTTGGAAAGGTTCATCCAAACCAGCTAACATATTTTCAATTATATTAAACCTCTGTTGGCTAAAAGAACGTAAATGATCATAACGACTAGACATCGTTTGTTGATGATAAAGAGTCACGCCTAGCAAGCTTACGCTAAGAAAGCTAATTAATAACAAAATCCCCCATTTCCATTTTAAGGAAAGGGGTTGTTTTGTATCTAAAAGTTGTGGTAATTTCATAGATTACGTTCTCATTACGTAGCCTGTACCACGAACAGTTTGAATGTAACTATCTTGTCCAGCAACATCGATTTTATTACGTAGATAACGAATATACACATCAACTACGTTAGTCTCAACTTCTGATTTATATCCCCATACTTTATCTAGTAATACTTCACGGGACATCACCATATTTAAGTTTTCCATTAAGAATAACAATAACTCATACTCACGTTTCGTTAAGTCAATGACTACGTCATTACGTCTAACGATACGATTTGCTTTCTCGATGACTAAATCACGATATTTAACCGTTGGTTGTTGTTGAGATCTTTGTTCATCTTCCGTTTCAATACGTCTGAATAAAGCGCGTAAACGCGCCAATAATTCTTCAATAGCAAACGGCTTAACAATATAGTCATCTGCTCCCTGGTCTAAACCAGAAACACGATCGATAACAGAATCTCTCGCAGTCATGATGATGATTGGAGTATCTTTAACTGGACGAATTCGACGACAAACTTCTAATCCATTCAACTCTGGTAACATTAAGTCCAGAAGAATAACATCCCAATCTTCGTTCAGCGCAGTTTCAAGACCACTTCGCCCATCCATGCAAATAGCAGTTTCATAACCTTCATGTTGTAATTCTAGGTCTACAAATCGTGCTAAGTTTTTCTCATCTTCAATAATTAATATACGTTGCTTCTCTTTTTCTGTCATAAAAGGAATCTCCTCCTTATTGATATTTTATCTACTTTATTAATTTTACACAATTAGTTAGCATATTGCTATAGATTTATCTTAGTTTTCTAATAATAACCTAATGTATTTCTACTTTTTCACCATTTTAAGCACAAATAACCTCTCACTGCTCGCTAGTGATTAGCTAAACAGTGAGAGGAATGATGAAAAAACTAATCTTCTAATTTTTCCTCTTTGCCTTCATTCCATAAGAAGTGGAATGTACCTGGTTTATCTACACGATTATAAGTATGTGCACCAAATAAATCACGTTGCGCTTGAATCAAGTTTGCAGGTAAAACTGCTGAACGGTAAGAATCGTAATAACTAATAGCACTTGAGAAAGTTGGTACTGGAATTCCAGCTGCAATTGCAGTTGATACCACATGACGAACTGCCTCATGATTATTAGAAACAATGTCTAAGAAATAGTCATCTAACATTAAGTTTTGTAAATTCCCATCTTTGGCATAAGCATCTGTAATTTTTTGTAAGAATTTAGCACGAATAATACAGCCTTCGCGGAAAATACTTGCAATCTCTCCATATGGTAAATTCCAGTTGTATTCTTCACTTGCAGCATTCATTTGAGCAAATCCTTGAGCATAACTCATAATTTTACTAAAATATAGAGCGTTGCGTAAAGAATCTATGAATTCTGATTTTGCAGAATCATCTAAATCTAATTGAGCATCAACATTAGGTATAATCTTACTTGCAGCCACACGTTGATCTTTTTGAGAAGAGATAAAGCGAGCAAAAACTGATTCTGTAATTAACGACAGTGGCTCACCTAAGTCTAAAGCACTTTGAGATGTCCATTTTCCTGTCCCTTTATTACCCGCACGGTCCATAATTACCTCTACCATTGGTTTACCAGTTTCAGGATCGTAAGTTTGTAGAATTTGAGCAGATATTTCCATTAAGAAACTATCTAATTCACCATTGTTCCACTCTTCAAAGATTTTACCTATTTCTTCTGCTGGCAAGCCTAGTCCACGATGCAATAGGTCGTACGACTCAGCAATCAATTGCATGTCACCGTATTCAATTCCATTGTGAACCATTTTTACATAATGACCGGATCCGTTTTCACCGATATACGTCACACACGGTTTGCCATCTTCAGCTTTTGCAGCAATTTTTTCAAAGATCGGTGCTACTAAATCATAAGCTTCTCTTTGACCACCTGGCATAATCGCTGGTCCTAATAAAGCACCTTCTTCTCCACCAGAAACACCTGTACCGATAAAGTTAATACCTGATTCAGCTAAATATTCACTACGACGAATTGTATCTTTATAGTATGTATTTCCACCATCTATCAGAATATCGCCTTTGTCCAAATGTGGTAATAAGTTTTCAATTGTTGCATCTGTACCTGCACCTGCTTGAACCATTAACATGATTTTACGTGGTGTTTCTAAACTCGCTACAAACTCTTCGATCGAATAAGTTGCTTTAAGATTTTTGTCTTGATTTTCACCTAACACTTCAGTAGTTTTTGATCCTGTTCTATTATACAAGGCAACTGAATAGCCACGACTCTCAATATTTAATGCAATATTGCGTCCCATAACAGCCATACCAACTACACCAATTTGTTGTTTACTCATAATTTTCCTCCTCAAACTTTTAACTCAATTCTATTTTAACAAATTTTAATGATAGTTTAAAGTTTCTCTTCCTTTTCCCAATTGAATTGCTTCTTAATTTCCAGTAAACTATAGATATAGTATGTTATTAAAGGAGCTTTCAATGACTCAACAGTTTAATCAATACCCTAAAAAGAAAAAAAGTAAAATGGAAAAGATAATTAAAATTACTGCCATAATTATGGTTGTAGCAATGGTATCTTCTCTTCTAATTAGTTTGGTCATGAGTTTAAACGTCTTTATTTGATTTTTTTAAATTGGCCTAACTTTAAATAACTTTCGTTTATCATTGACGAAGAATTTTAGTGTAACATCAGCTTTTTCGTCAGATGAATCCTACTCATATAGAATCTTATTGACAAGCTTGCCGTTGCAGCATCAATTTTTCAATATGAGTCACGCACTTTAATCATACCTCACGGATTAAAGTGTGTGTTTATTATAGAAAGATACATAAAAAAACTGTCTCCTTAATTCATTAAGAAGACAGTTTTTTTATTTTATTTAATATTAGACTTGATTTTACCCGTCCAGTTCGAAAAACCACCTTTAAGGATATGAATCTCTTGATAGCCGTTTTTACGTAGGATGTTTGCTGCACGCGATGTGTAGTTTAATGAATCATCGTACAAATAAATCTTTTGATCACGACGAATTTCATTAAAACGAGCTTTAAATTGAGATATGGGGATATTACGTGCACCCAACACATGATTCGCATCGAACTCTGCTGGTTCACGAACATCGATAACTTGGACTCTACGAATATTCTCATTCATTTCGACCGAGTCTACCATCGTTGCTGAAAGTTTACGCATTACCCATAACCATAAATAATAGATACCGTAAAGTGCAGCAATAAATAACAGTGTAAATAAAATCATTTCAACTAACGTCATAGCAACTAACCCTTACCCTTCTTTTGTCTGTAAACGAACTAATTGAGCCGCTCCCATAATTCCAGCATCATTACCTAATTGAGCTAAAACTAACGTCTCTTTGTTACGAATTTGCGGGAAACAATACTCAATAAATTGTTCGTTTACTTTATCAAGTAGAAATTCACCGGCTTGAGCAACACCACCAGCTAAAACAATCTTCGATGGATTTAAACTGTTCGCTAAATGTGAACAGGCTAATCCTAAGTAATGAGCAAAGCGATCCACTACTTGTAGGCCAAAATAATCGCCTTCTTTAGCTGCATCAAAAATATCTTTCGATGTTACTTCCGATCCATCATCAATACGTGCTTTTACAATAGAGTCTCCAACGTACTCTAAAGCGAAATGACGAGCTAGGTGCATAATACCTGTTGCTGATGCAACGGTTTCTAAACACCCTTTTTTCCCACAAGTACAATCAAATTGTCCTTGTGTATCAATTGTTAAATGGCCAATCTCACCAGCAGTTCCTGTCGCACCACGAACTAGCTGACCATTGACAACCACTCCTCCACCAACACCGGTTCCTAAAGTAACTGTCACACAGTCTAAAGCTCCTTCGCCTGCGCCTTTCCATTGTTCTCCTAATGCTGCGATATTCGCATCATTTTCAATGTAGAACGGAATATCGAAAGCTTTCTCAAACGCTTTACCTATCTCTTGCAAAGTACTCCAGTTTAGATTGTATGCGCCAATAACTGTTTTAGTATCAGCATCTACTTTACCAGGTGACCCCATGCCGATTCCAAGGAAATCTGCAGCAGACATCTTGTAAAGTTCAATTCTTTCTTCCAAAGATTCTATCAGGTTTGGCACAATATGTATCCCATCTTCAAGAATATTTGTACTTACAGTCCATTTTTCTAAGATTTCTCCTTTTAATGATATAATCGCCATTTTTGCTGACGTTCCACCTAAATCAATTCCGATTATTTTATCTTTCATTAATAATTGCTCCTTTAAGAATATTGATGAATACCATACATGATTAATAATACAGTCAAAATGACTCCGATTACAAGTGCTAAAAGACGTTCTTTTTTGGATGTTTCGTTTTTTATTGCTAAACCAACAACCAAAGTGGCAATTGCGCCATAAATGGCCCCACCGAAATGGCCCCAATTATCTATACCAGGCATTATCAAGCCATTAAAAACGTTCAACACAATTAAAATAGTGTAAGTAGATGCTCTTTGCTTTAAAGCATGGACTCGAGGATACATCTTCGATAAAACGATAATTGAAGCAAACATGCCAAATAATGCAGTGCTCGCTCCAGCAGACACACTATCACTAAAGGCAAAAGAAAAAACATTTCCTCCGATAGCCGCGATGAAATAAACCAACGTAAAGCGCCAATGTCCCATTATTCTTTCCAATTCTTGCCCAAGAAAATAAAGTGTAATACCATTCATAATTAAGTGTTGGATACCAATGTGAAGAAAGGCTGCACTCAGCAAGCGCCACCATTGTTGTTCAGCGATAATTAAAGGACTAAACTTTGCTCCCATTAATAGCAAAACGTAGGTGTTTTCTGTCGTACCGAAACGCCAAAGCGTGATTAAATAAACAATTATGTTTAAACTTAAAAATAAATAGGTCATAAAAGGTCCATCTGAGTGAAAGACTCTCTTCTGGTTAAACAGTCGATAGTTTTTTTGCATTAAACCCCTCTTTTCTGCTCATTTATTTAATAATGAATCTTTAACTGACATATCACTGTAAATGCTCGCCTAATAACTATACATTCAACTTTTTTTGAAAATAAGTTTTGATTTTAGTCTGTTACTTGAATATTTTACCATTAAGATACTGTCTTGTCATGATTTTAGGGTTAATGAGTATTTTATTAATAAGCAGAGCGGTTATATAAACATTTAGACAAAAACAGTTAGCAACGTTGTGGCTGCTAACTGTTTTATATCATACAAATATGAATTATTTCTTAACTTCACGGTGAAGTGTTGCTTTACGCTCACGTGGACAATATTTTTTAGATTCTAAACGATCAGGGCTATTACGTTTACTTTTGCTAGTTAAGTAGTTACGTTCGCCACATTCTGTACATTCTAGGTTGATGTTTACGCGCATTGATATCCCTCCAAACATTATTAGTATTTGTAATATTATTGATTTCTTCAAACAATACTAAAGCATTATATCATTAATCTTTGAGTTTGGCTATGTTTTTTTTGAAAACCACTTGATTTTCAAAAGAAACGATAGCTGTAAACATTTAGTATTTTTTTCGAATATCATTTTACATCGTACTCAAGTTTTAGTTGAATAACAAGTCATTTTTTCAACAAATTTAACTTATAATTTTAGTTTATCTACTTTAGGCGATTTTTATATTAGGAATCTAAGGATAGAATATGATATAATGATTAAGCATTTTAGAAGATAGCATATAAAATTAACTAGACTGTAATGAGCAAATAGTTGAAACTTTTATTGCGTCTGATAAAATTAAAGAATGAACAGGTAAATTAAATAGATGAGGTGAAACCATGGATATATGGATTTTAGTAATTGCCCTACTAGTCATTGCTATTATTTTATTTGTAATTTCAATGTCTGGTAAAGACTCTAGTAATGTTGAGGAACAACTAAGCGAGTACACAGTACAACAATCTCAAGAGTTGTATACGATTAAAAGTCGTCTATCTGAGTTAGAACGCGAGCAACGTCAACCGTCGCTAAGCCCTACTGATGACTATGACCATACAACTGAAGATGCAACTGATTTTGCTGAAGGTGATGAAACTTACCCTGAAGCCGTCTCTGATATGACTCGCGAAGAAGTCATTCGTTTATACTCTCAAGGATACACAATGCATGAAATCGCGCATGAAGTTAAACTTAATCCACAAGTTGTTCAACATGTGATTGATGATTATATCGAAAATCGTTAAGAAAGGATCGAGCTTATGAATAAAAGTAGTTTACGTTCGCTAGCACTTGGATTCTTAGCTTCCGGTATTATTACAGGAGCCTATGCGATTTTCTTTCAAGGACATGTACCTGTACAAGGTATCACTGTTCCTACTGTCTTAACTTCTAATTCTGTTGCTCATGAAGAAGAGTTGGCAAAGTATCGTGAAGAAATGAGTTCTCTTATTACTGAACGCGATGCTTTAGAAGAAGATCTAGGCACTAAAGACGAAGAAATCGCATCTTTAACTCAAAAAAATACTGGTCTAGAAAGTCAAGTTGCTGAATTGCAATTAGAAAACCGCTCAGTTGCTGGTGAGGATACTGATAGTGAAGATGAAACAACAGAAGCCAATTCTGAAGAAACATCCGAAGATGAATCAGAAAATACAGCTGCTGAGGGCAGTTTCGTTATCGCTCAAGGTGAAACGTCTGTTGACATCGCAAGCAACCTAGAAGCAGCTGGTTTTGTTGAATCAGCCTCTGAATTCCAAGCTTTACTTGATGAATGGGGATTAAGTTCCATCATCCAAGCTGGTACTTATGAATTAACCGCCGACATGTCAATCCATGACATTGCCAATGAATTAACTCATGGTGCTTATTATTACTATTAACACTCTACCACTCCTTCTGGAGTGGTTTTTTCTTATGGTAAATGATTAATACTATGCAATATTATCAATCATTCACTCGTATTGCTCCCTCTTACACTTCATAAACGAATAAATCCATGGCATAAGATCGGCTAATTCTTTAGCGTTCCCTAATTTACTATTGAATACCACTTTTTCCCTTTGCTTGAATAATTTTAACAATGTACTTTTAAAGCGGCCGAGATAACAGACGAATGTCTTTTACAATATTGAGTATACACCCAAGCTTGCCCTTTCCTCTCCTATACTTTCTTTGTGAAAATCAAAAACCCTTGAAACAATTTTCACTGTCTCAAGGGTTATAAGTAAATTATTCTGAAGGTGGAACGAAGGTCTTCATGTAGTTTTCGATGATTTCACGTGTTTCTTCTTTCTGCATAAAATACGCATTCATCACTTCATGAGCAACTTTTGTACTTTCGCGTCCCCATGCTTCTTCTTCTAGATAAGGGACCACTACAGTAATCGCAATTTCCGGATTATCAAATGGTGCATAACCAGCATATGTTGCATTGGTTACAGGCTCATTAGCCGCATGTTGAATCGGTCCAGAATAAAAGGCCTCTGTTGTTCCTGTTTTTGAACCAACTTCAATTGGATAATTTTGGAAATAGTATCGAGCTGTACCATCTGAAGTATGCGACACTTGTCTCATACCTTCTTGAATTCTTTTCATTGCATTGGGATCAATATCGATTACATTCATAACTTTCGGTTTAATCGTTGTCTTAACAGCTCCTAATTCACCGTCATAATCAGTACCTCTTATCTCTTTTACGATACGCGGAGAGTAACGAGTACCACCGTTAGCAATTGTCGCTGCGTATTGAGCCATTTGTAATGGTGTATATAAGTCAAACTGTCCATAGGACAAATCTAAAGCACTCACTAATTGATCACTAGATGGCGTATAACCAGATGATTCATTCGGTAAATCTATTCCTGTTTGTGTTCCTAAACCAAATTCTGAAAAATAATCTCTTAAAATATTTATCGTATTATAATCAATATTCAAACGACCATCTTCTTGATAATCTGTTTGTCCACCAATTCTCATCGCTAATTTAATCATATAAATGTTTGATGACATTTGTAAAGCTTGGATATCATCTATTGGCATTGAACCAGTACGGTTAAATACAGATGATTTCTCTTGAGATGCTTGGAATTTTAATGGTTCATCGACAATGACATTATCATCGAGATTGATTACACCTTCCATATATCCCATAGCAACCATGGCTGGCTTAATACTAGACCCCATACCATAACTTGTATTAATCGCTCCTAAAGCATCATCAACAATGACATCATAATTATACGAATCCGTCGCTGCATCATATTCAAATCGTTTACCTGCAATTCCTAATATGTCGCCAGTTGATGGTTCTTGAGCAACGATATAAATACGGTCATTCAATCCTCGGTTAGTCATATTCTGGAGTGCATTTTCAGCAATCTCATCAAGTTTAGCTTGAAACTCAGTATCAATTGTTAAAATTAAGTTATCTCCTTTGGCCCCTTCAAATAGAAGCTCATTCTCAAGGATATCATCGGCTGAGTCTGTTACAATATTATAAATTGATTTTGACCCACGTAACGCATCTTCGTATTGTTGTTCCAAATAACTGATGCCCACTCGGTCATTCATCGCATAGCCTCGACTCAATAACAAATCGGCACTTTCACTTGGTAGCCCTCTTTGTTCAGTTGAGACATGTCCAAGAATCGACCGCAACATTTCTCCTTGCGGATAGACTCTTTGCCAGTCTGTTCCGATTTCAATTCCCGGTAAACTACCTAACTGTTCACTTACTCGAGCCACTTCTGCTTCAGTTACGTTTTTATTCTTCACTGTTACAGTAGATAATTCGAAAGCACTGTTCATTTTTTTGAATAGTGCGATAATTTTCAACTCACCTTGAGAGAAATTTAAATCTTCAGTAGTGACTGTGGCTAATTGAGCTTCATATGCCTCAGAACCACTTAATAAGCGTTGTTCGGCTGTTAAGCGACTATTCACTTCATTTAAGTTGACGACAATGAAATAATCCTTCTTATCCCGTTCTGTCAAATCTTGGACCGGAATATCTATAAGTGATGCTAGTTCGCGCGCTACATCAACAATATCAATCGGAGCTACTCGAGAAGCTCGATCACGCGTATATAAAATTGCAAGTTCTGGCTGATTTCCAACCAACACTCTTCCTTGACTATCATAAATTACACCACGTGGAACAGAGCCAGTCGATAAAGTCGATTCTGTTCGTTGAACCATGTTAGTAATTGTTTCCCCTTGATATAATTGCAAATAACCTAGACGCACAAACAAAGCCGTAAATGCTAAAAAGGTTATAAAAAATAGCAAATTCAATCGTCGTGGGATATGTGAACGATTTTTTTTGTTTTTAATTTTATATTTCGCCATATATACACTCGATTCTATAGTTTTATTACAGTTACGTTAGCTATTATATCAAATAAGTCGCCATCGACCAAACTCTTTTACAAACTTAACGAAATATTCATGATTTATTCGTTAAAAATACTTAGTGCTTTAGGATGAAGATTTAAGAATGTTTTGCTATGATATTCTATGAGTTCTAAAAATACACTTTTTTCTCAATTGATGACGATTCAAAAACCCTACATATTTAGTAATTTTACTTGAAAGTGTATATAGAAAAGGAGTTTTAAACTAATGTGGTCAAAAAGCAAACCTTATTTATTAAATTTAGCCCTATCCAGTAGTATATTTATTGCCATCGCCCTAATTATAGGCTTTATTCCTTTTGGTGAAGACACTATGTTAACGATTGATTTAGGGCAACAATATATCGATTTTTATAGTCTATTTCGTGACACAGTCTTTAATGATACAAGTCAATTGTTTTATAGTTTTGAAAAAGCAATTGGTGGTGAAATGATTGGGCTTTGGGCTTACTATTTACTCAGTCCCTTTAACATCATCTTCCTATTTTTTGCTGAGGCTGATTTGGCCCTGGCAGTCACTTTAATTACTTATCTGAAATTGATGGCGGCTAGCACAACATTTATGTTCTTAGTCCGACGCAAGTATCAACTAGAAACCATCCCAGCTATACTCTTTAGCCAAACATATGCTTTTATGAGTTATTCTATGGTTTACCTATTAAATATCATGTGGTTAGATGGTTTAGTTCTACTTCCTCTGATTGCCCTTGGTTTAGATCATATACTAAACAGAAAGAATAATAAGTTATACATCTTCAGTCTAGCTTTGTTGTTAATGGCTAATTATTATATTGGCTATATGGTTTGTTTATTTTTAGCATTCTATTCTCTTTATTCAATTATCGAAAACCAACAAAAATTTAACCTTAAAGGACTAATGATTGATTATTTTAGTTTTATCAAGCACTCCATTATTGCTGTACTAATCGCTGGTATCATTCTACTTCCGACTTTTTATTCATTAACACAAAATAAAGGCAGTTACATGAGTTTTGAGTTTAGCTGGGATACTGTGCATACACTCAAAGATGTTACTTCTAAATTTTTTATTGGTAGTTTTATTTTTGATGAAATGTCATCTGGTTCACCAAATCTTTACGCTGGCATGATTGTCTTACTACTAGTATTTCTTTATTGGTTTAATAGGAAAATTAAACTTTCAGAAAAAATAGTAAGCCTAGGGATATTCTCAATGTTTTTCGCATCCTTTCATTATGAAATCATTGATAAAATTTGGCATGGTGGCCAATTTCCAATTTGGTACCATTTTCGATTTTCATTTGTCGCTAGCTTCTTTTTAATTATGCTGGCCGTAAAAGCATTTAAAGCTCAGCCGAAATATTACCCTACTTATCACCTTGTACTGGCAACCTTAGTGATTGTTGCTTTCAGTATGTACTATTATGTTTACAATGAATATGATTTTCTGAATTCAATTAACATATTTGTTACACTTATTGTTTTCTTAGGCTTACTTATTGTCCTACAACTAGACTTTTTAGATAATAACTTCCGTTATATCTTATTATTGGCTATTGTTACTGTTGAATTAACAGCTAACGCGAGTTTAATTCTATCTGATTTAAATTATGTCGCTGAGTCAAAATTTAAAGACTATGTCGCAACATTAGATGAAGCCGTCACTGACATCCGACAGGATCAATCTGATTTTTATCGTATTAATAAAACCTATCAACGCACTAAAGACGAAGCGATGTTTACTCATTACAACGGCTTAGATCATTTCGGATCGACGATTGAAGCTCATGTACCCGAATTATTCGGTTATCTAGGTTTACCAGATGGTAATGGTTTTGTCACTTATACTAATGGAACGTTATTTACTGATGACTTCTTTAATGTCCGTTATCATTTAGAACCAACTGAACAGTCGTCTGATCATACGCTCGAACATGAGTATGTTCTTTATCCGAGAGCAACAGATTTAGATAACCAAGCTTACTCAATCATACAAGAAGCAGACCGATACCTGATTCGAGAAAACGAGGAGCGCCTGGCTTTAGCAATCGAAGTTTCAGATGAAATCGCTGATGGCTCACATTCTTTCATTCAACACCAACCAATTTATAATCAAGAACTGTTATTAGATTTAATTGATTTTCAAGGTTCTGGTGAACCTTACTTTACAGAACATGCAATGGATGAAGCGTCTTACCACAATATAGAAGTATCGAATGTCGGTGACGGTGATTACTATACATATAATAAGATAGTCACCGAATCGGATGATGAAGCCTATTTTGAAATAAATTTCGCAACAGAAAGCGAAAATCCTTACTATTTCACTCTGCCAAGTCAGTATGATGATGAAACTGTTGCTTTATCCTTGAATGGTCAACAGTATCGTTTTTATACTCCTTACCGTCGACGTCAAGTGACCAATGCCAGTTATCTGACTATTAGGCCTGACCAAATTTTTAAAGTTAAGATGCTAGAAGACAGCCTAAGCGCCAATTTAATCTCTTTATATGAGTTTGACCAAGCACGATTTGACGAGATGATAGCAACTAAGCAAGAGGGACAGTTTAAAATTTCACATTTCAAACAGAATTACATCGAAGGTCATGTCACGATTCAACAAGATCAAGGTTACTTGTTATTCACCATTCCTTTTGATACACAATGGAAAATTACTATAGATGGACAAAGTGTTGAACCTGAAGCCGTTTTAAATGAGACACTTATGGCAATTCCGATCACATCTGGTAATCACGAGATCACCTTACATTATTTACCACGTTCTATATGGTTCGGAATTTCAGCCTCTCTGCTTGGTTTAGGCTTATTGGTAATTAATGACCGTTGGGTATCTGATTTTTCGAAGAAAAGAGTTTGAAATTTTACTCAAACTTCGCTATGATGGTTAAATTAGGTATGTACTAACATACAAAGTAAAGGAAGTTGAAATTGAAATATACTCTTAAAATTCTTAAATTAGGCTTGAAAAATCCTCGTTTTTATATTGAGGCTTTTAATTTGAAGTGGCGTTATCTATTTATTATCAGTTTTATGGCTATGGTGGCTCTAGCTGCAAATATAGCCACTCAAGCTTTACCTTTTGTTAATTCTGTTTCTAACGATGTGACTGCTTCAATAGAATATATTCCTGAATTTTATTTTGCCGAAGGTAATTTACAACTGGCTGAAGGCGAAAAACCTCTTTACTATCAATCAAATACCTTCCAATTAATCGTTGATGATACGTTAAAGAGTCGAGGAATTCAGAACTTTATTCCAATTGCAAATGATAAAGTTGATTCAATCTCAACCAACACACTATTCAACTTATTGATTTTGCAAGATCAATCAATTGCAGTAATAATGGGGAATATGTATAGAATTCCTGAATCATCACAATTGTTCAGTAATCATACTGCATTAAATCGTCTATTGCTGTCGATTGACAGCCAGAAACCCATGATGTTAATCAGCATTTTCTTGACAGCTTTAGTCTTTGGCTTTTTCATCTACTGGTTACAAATGCTATTGATTGCTTCGGTAGCTGGCTGGTTTAATACTCGCTTAACGCAAGTGATTCCATATAAACTGCGACTCAAACTTAGTATAATGGCATCTTTCATTCCATTAGTCTTATTACAAATAATGGATGCCTTTCTGCCTTTCTTTAGAGCAAATTATATTCTGTTACTGTTCATTACGCTCTATATTATTTATTTAGCATTTAAGAACCATACTGAATTTGTTCAAGAGCTAATGAAAAAAATTAATAAAAATGAATTAGATAAAAGAGAAGAAGAATCCCAACGTTAAACGTTAGGATTCTTCTTTTTGTTGATTTCAATTATTATTATTTTCGTTTGTTACTGCTTCTTTCAGTTCGTCTTTGTTGACGGCCTGTTTTTTTAGCTTCATTGCGTCGATGCTGTTTGATTTCATTGTCTAATTTACGTTTATAACCTGGTTTAACTTTACGTTTTTTGTTTCGCATAATCATCCCCTTAACAACTGGATCATCTGAGTCTCGTTTTGAATCTTCACGTTCACGACGTGCATGACGGGATTTAACTTCTTTCAGTTCACCTTTAACAATTTCTACTGGTGTAAATTCAATGCCTTTTTTTTCTAATTCAGCAATTGAACGATCATCATCAGGTGTAACAAAAGTATAAGCAGTCCCTGCTAATTGGTTACGTCCTGTACGACCTACACGATGCACGAAAAATTCCAATTCTTTAGGTACCTCAGTGTTAATTACCATTGAAATTCCAGGTATATCAATACCACGAGCTGCTAAATCAGATGCAACCACGTATTGATACTCTAAGTCTCTAATCTGGCGCATCAAACGTTTTCTTTCTCTAGGCTGAACACCACCATGAATCGTTGCAACTTTCATCCCTTGATCTTTTAAGTATTCACTTACTTGATCAGCATATTGACGAGTGTTACAGAAAATTAAAGCTAAGTAAGGATGTCCCATTGTTAGAAGCTGGTGAACTAATTCTTCACGTTTACGTCCATGCGTATTAATTAAATAGTTATCAATTTTTTCTGCTAAGACTGTTTTAGGTTCAATTGTAATCACTTTTGGTGCGACCATATATTTATTTAAGAATACTTCTAATTGTTGTGGAATAGTCGCTGAGAAGACCATCATTTGTAAGTTTTCTGGCATACGTGATGCGATTTCATCAACTGTTTGTAAAAAACCTAAGTCCATTGTCATATCAGCTTCATCAACAATAAATGTTTGAGCTGTTTGTACCCATAAAGCATTTTCTGACATTAAATCAAAAATACGCCCTGGTGTACCAATAACGATTTGTGGTTGTCCAACATTTTTAATACGATCCAATTGTTTCGTCTTATCAGTACCACCGATGTAATTTACAATTGAAATTTCTTCTTCTGAAAAATCTGCAATTTGTTTAGCAAAATCAAATAATTGAGTAGCTAACTCACGACTTGGTGCGGTAATAACAACTTGAACTTCCTTTTTACTTATGTCTAGTTTGTTAAGTAGTGGGATTAAGAAACTATGCGTTTTCCCAGAACCAGTTTGCGATTGAACAATTAAATTGTCGCCTGCTAGAGCTGGCGGAATCACTTCGTTTTGAACGGGTGTTAATGTCTCGAAACCTATCTCTGCAATGGCCTTTTGAATAAAAGGCTTTAATGTTAATTCTTTATATAATGTCATGTTTTTCTCCTAAATTTCGGCATATAGTAACGTTAGCTATTCACGTAATTCAATGAGTGAATAGGCACTGTTTATCCGTCACTCATGCAAAAGTTTCATTTACTTCAGCAATCTTTTCTCATAACTACGAAGAGCTGCAAGATAAATTATCGGCTGTGTTGAGGTAATTCTCGGGTAATATAAACGATCCTGGAAGGCCAATTCTTGGTCCGTTAAATCGTTAGCAATGGCAAGTGCCATCGTATCAGCCATTGAGAGAATATCTTGTTCCGAACGGATTTGTGCTCCTAGTATTCTACCTGTTTCGCGCTCAGTAATCAATTTTAATTTTACTGGTTCATGAATTGTAATAGAATAAGGCGCTTCAACATAGGTAGTTTCTATCTCATGTCTCTTGCTTGCTTCCACTTCTGTTTGTCCTACACTTGTTATGTATTGACTAAACACGCGAGAGCCTATCAAACGATAAGACTGTTGGTGCTTGATTCTTTGTTCAAATAAGTTAAATGCGGCGATTTGTCCCGAACGCACCGCATTATTAACTAAAGCAATAAAAGTAGCACCCTGATTGAAAGATGGCGTTTGAACTAAGTCGCCAATGGCAAAAATATTTTCATCTGTTGTTTCTAAATAGTCATTGACAAGAATCGTCCCATCTTCATTTATTGCGAGTTTGTCTGCGACCATTTGACTTTGAGGGCTTAAATTTACCCCTAAGATTACCGCATCAGGGTGAATCGTTTGCATGTCAGTTTGTATCTCTATTGGATTGCCACTTATATCAATCACTTTTTCTGAAAGATGAATATCGACACCAACCATTTCAATCGCTTCTTGAATCGAATCAACGAAATCTTGGTCAAAATATCTTGACAATAAAGAAGTTCCAGCTTCAATCAAGGTCACTTGTTTGTTAGCATTCACTAAAGCTTCAGTTACTTCAATTCCTATTTGGCCACCACCAACCACAGCAATGTGTTGTGCTTTATCCAATAAAGCAAAGCCGTTAGCAGCATTTTGAAGTTCCTTTGTCGTGACTATTTGTGGATGTGTCCAATCTTTTAAGATATTTGATTGTTGACGAGACCCCATGGCTAAAACTAATTTATCGTATTGAATGATATTTTCTTCTTGACGCACTTCATCATAATAGGTGATTTCTTGCTCTTTCGGATGAACAGCAGTCACTTCTGAATCAAGATGTAATTTTATGTTCGCTCGACGCACATCTTTTTCCGTCGCAAAATATGCTTGTGTGATATCTTCAATTTCCTCATTTAATGTTAAATTTAAACCACTCGGGATAAAACCAATTGTGGATTGTTTTTCAAAAATATAAATATTCGCCTTTGGATGTAGTCTGCGAGTCTGCATCGCACAACTAATTCCTGCAAATGATCCTCCAATAATAACAATATTCATTTTTTTACTCCTCTGCCCTGTTTTAATAAAGCTTTTCATCTATCAGTATACAAGTTTTTTTCAAAGACAACAATTTGTTTCGTCTTTTCACAGTGATAAAACAATAGTTTATTGTCGTGTTCAGGGGATATGGATATAATTTTATTTGATAATTTTTTTCTCATTTAAATTTAATCAATTGTTATCTGATTTCAAATCGTATATAATAAACGTTGTGAAAACGGAGGGATCCTATGAATAGAAATAGTTTAATTATTACATTGTTTGGGGCATCAGGAGACTTAGCAGCAAGAAAATTATATCCTGCTTTTTATCGTCTTTATAAGAACCAACAACTTTCAACGCACTTTGCTTTAATAGGTACAGCACGGCGTGAATGGTCAGATGACTATTTTCGAGAAAAAGTTTTGGAGAGTATTCAATCCGAAATTGAAGATCCAAAACATGCTGAAGAATTTGTCTCACATTTTTATTATCAAGCACATGATGTCAATGATGCAGAACATTATGTAAAATTAAAACGTTTAGCTGATACTTTAGATAAAGAATACGACGCATGTGGTAATCGTATTTTCTATATTTCACTATCACCATCGCTCTTCCCTATCATTACGGGCCATTTAAAAAGCGAAAATTTACTCACAGACAACGGATATAACCGTCTAATCATTGAAAAACCATTTGGAAATGACTTTGACTCTGCTCAAGAATTACAAGCACAATTAGAGAAAGCTTTTGATGAAGAGCAAATTTATCGTATTGACCACTATTTAGGTAAAGGTATTGTGCATTCGATTTACAACCTACGCTTCGATAACATGTTAATGAAATACGTTTGGAATAAAGATGCAATCGACAACATTCAAATTTCTTTATCAGAAGAAGTTGGAGTGGAAGATCGTGGCGAATATTACGAGAGTTTTGGTGTTGCTAAAGATATGATTCAAAATCATGCTTTACAATTACTAGCCTTAGTCGCTATGGAAAAACCTTCAAGTAATAATCCAGAAGCAATTCGTCAAGAGAAAATAAAAGTACTTCAAAATCTACGTCATTTCACATCTGTTGAGGACGTGAGAGAAAATGTCGTCCGTGGGCAGTACGCAAGTAGTGAAGACAACCACTTAGTGGCATACCGCGATGAAAGTAGCGTAGCTAATGATTCAATAACAGCGACTTTTTTTGCTGCTAAAGTTGAAGTGAACCTTCCACAATGGGAAGGCGTGCCCTTCTATATTCGCTCAGGTAAAAGGATGGCAGAAAAGCACACTGAAATCAACATTCTTTTTAAAGCAACTAGTCCAGACTTACCACCCAATCGCTTTAAAATTGAAATCGGACCAAATCCAGCTTATAGAATTTATATCAATCAAAAGCAAGTGGGTTATAATTTGGAGTCTGAGTTAGTGCCATTAAGTTATTATTATAATAAAGAACAGCTCAACGAAATGCCGGCAGATTATGAGCGTCTTATTTTTGAATGTATTCAAGGCAACGTCAGCAACTTCACTCACTGGTTAGAAGTAGCGAATGCTTGGAAATATGTCGACAATATTATCGACTTGTGGGAACAATTCCCAGCACCTGATTTCCCGAATTATTTAGCTAATTCAATGGGACCTAAGGCATCTGATGAATTATTAAAACGAAACAACACTCACTGGGTATAGTTTAAAGTCATTCAGCACACTTCTAGTTAACAGGAAGTGTGCTTTTGTGTATAGCTCTAGACAAATATAAAAAGCCCCCATACTAGAAGCAATGATATGCTTCTTCTATGGAAGGCAATTTTTTCAGTTATACTATTCGTTTTCATTACGATAGGACAAACTTACGACCTTTAATTCTTCAATAATTTCTTCAACTTCAGCAAGACTGTAAGCTTTTGCCCCACTGGCTTTGGGATGTCCACCACCGTAATGATTGGCAGCAATTTCGTTAATTGCTGGTCCTTTTGATCTAATCCGGCAACGATAGGTGTCGTTATTTCCTTCTTGTTCCACAAAAATAATCCAGGTTAGCACACCCTCTATTTGTCCAGGGAGTCCCACAGCACTATTAGTATCTTCCTCGGTAATCCCGAATGTGCTAAGATCTTCGCGACTGATCATAATATCCGCTACGCCTTCTTGGCTTATTCTTAATTTTTCTAACAAATAGCCCTGAAATTTCGCAACTTTGCTCGTCATGATCTGGAAACGATCGCTTATTTCGTATGCGTTAAAGTCAAAAGTCAATAATCGTGCAGCAGCATTGAACGTAATAGGTGTAGTTGAATTAAATAGAAAACGACCTGTGTCACCAACAATTCCAGCGTATAAAACCCGTGCTGCTCGATCATTCATGGGTAATCGTTCACCTAAGTAATGGCTTAATTCAACAATCATTTCGCTACAAGAACTTGCCTCTGTGTGAACAATTTGTAAGTCGCCAAAAAAGTCAACGGCTGGATGATGATCAATTTTTACTAACTTAGCCCCAAGATGGTATAATTTCCCATCAATTCTTGGAACATTTGCTGTATCAACGACAATAACTAAAGCATCTTCATAATCCTTTTCAGAAACTATTTCTGTTTCGGCTAGCCAACTTAATCCTTGTGATACTGTCCCGGCTGCTTTTACTGTTTTATCAGGAAATGATGCTTCTATTAAGTACTTTAAACCATACTGAGAGCCTAAGGCATCAGGATCAGGACGAACATGACGGTGAATAATAATAGAATTACTTTCTTTAATTAGTTCATAAAGTGTTTCAATTTGTTCTGGATGTAAATACATACTTGCCTACTTTCTATTTTGTATAATTGCGACCAATAATTTGACTTGTCACCATGGCTCTTGCCACAATTGAATTCTCATGAAAGATATCAACTTGGCTCAAAGCCGAGCGACGATTTTGATGAACTATCTCGACATTGAACTGGATTTCATTCCCCATTTGAACCAAATTAAAATAATTTAAATTGAGTGATTCAATAATATTATTCAAGCCTGTCGTTTCCAATATACGTCGATAAGCTACTTGAGTAATTAATTCACATAGCACACCATAGGATATGGTCCCTAAGTTATTAATCATTTGTGGCTGAACATTTAATGCATATTGATAGCGAGTATCGTCCACTTCCGATTGATATTCTTCCAGATGAACAACAACGTCATCCTCATATGTATTGACAATTTGAGGTTGTTGTTGCACGGTCTGAATAGCTTTCATAATATCTTGACGCGTCACAACGCCTAGCAACTGTAGATTATCAGCAACAACAGGAATCATTTCAATATCTTCCCACACCATTCGATGTGAAACGTTAGCGATACTCATATGGGTTTTAACTGTTACCGTATCCTTTGTCATGACTCGCTCGATTGGTACCGATTCACTTTTTCCAATTAAATCTTTCGCAGTCACGACACCTGTTAATCGATTATTATAAACAACGGGAAAACGGGATAACCCTGTTTCATTTGATAAATCATGGAACACCTTAATCGTATCCTGTGGACTGATTGATTTAGTTTGTTCGATTGGGGTATAAATATCTTTAATTGTCATAATTTCTTTTTTTATCAATTGTTCTGTCATTGACCGGTTAATAATTGTCGCTACTGTGAATGTATCATGAGTTGTTGAAATAATCGGCAATTCTTTCTCATTTGCTAGTTTGATAACTTCAGGACTTATTTTAAATCCACCTGTGACTAATACAGCAATACCATTATTTAATGCTAATTTTTGAACATCTTCTCGGTTTCCGACAATGATTAACGTATTCTTGGCAAAATAGCGCTCCATGGCATCTACCGTCATAGCTCCGATAATAAATTTAGATAATGGATGATCCAAACCATTGTCCCCACCTAGAATTTCTCCATCGGTTACACGAGCAACTTCGCGAAACGTTAGCATATCAGGGATATATTCCATTTTCTTTTCTATACGAATTGTGCCAACACGTTCAATCGTTGAGACTAAACCATTCACTTCAGCGTCTTTAATTGCACGATAGGCTGTACCTTCACTCATATTTAATTGTTTAGCGATGCCTCGAACAGATATTTTCTCTCCAACTGGTAATGTTTCAATATATTGAATAATTTGTTCGTGTTTCGTTGCCACTTTTTTCACCTCTTATATACTTTTTCAAAATATATACAAAAAAACTAAAACTGTTACACTAAATAGTATAACAGTTTTAGTTAGCTTATACTATGCAACGTTAAGCTATTTCTGCTCATTTTTATGCAAGATAAAAATGATGTTTTAACTAATATTTCACGACAGGTTTTCTTGCCGCTAGCGTTTCATCAAGCCGTTTAACAGGTGTTTGATGTGGCGCGTTATTCAACAATTTCGGATTATTTTCTGCAGTTTTTGCAATTTCAATCATTGCATCTGCGAATTCATCCAACGTTTCTTTAGCTTCTGTTTCAGTCGGTTCAATCATCAAAGCTTCTGCCACAATTAATGGGAAGTAAACAGTTGGTGCATAGAAGCCATAATCCAATAATCGTTTTGCTATGTCTTTTGTATTAGCTCCCTGCTTCTTCTGACGATTACCACTTAACACAAATTCATGTTTACAGACTTGTGGATATGGCGTGTCGTAATAAGGCTCTAAGCGCGCTTTAAGGTAGTTAGCATTTAAAATCGCATCCTCAGACACTTGACGTAAACCATCTGGTCCCATTGCTCGAATATAAGCATAGGCACGTACATTAACGCCAAAGTTTCCGAAGTAACCTTTTACTCTTCCGATTGAATCCGGGTAGTCAGAATTCAAGATATAGTGATCACCCATCTTTTCTACTTGTGGGACCGGCAAATAAGGTTTCAAGAAATCTTTAACGGCAACTGGTCCTGATCCAGGGCCACCACCACCGTGTGGTGTACTGAATGTTTTATGTAAATTAAAATGAACCGCATCGAAGCCCATTTCACTTGGTTGTGTTAAGCCTAAGATAGCATTTGAATTTGCACCATCACAATACATTAATCCCCCAGCATCGTGGATAATATCTGAAATTTCTTTGATGTTGTTCTCAAATAAGCCTAATGTATTTGGGTTCGTCATCATCATTCCAGCAGTATCTGGACCAACCACTTCTTTTAGTGCATCCACACTAACCGTCCCATCTTCATTTGATTTAATTTCAATAATATCAAAGCCACATATTGCAGCCGTTGCTGGATTCGTGCCATGAGCAGAGTCTGGGATTAATATTTTCCTTCTTGTTTGCCCGTCACCATTTTTTTCATGGTATTTTTTAAATATGAGTAAGGCAGTCCATTCCCCTTGTGCCCCTGCTGCAGGTTGTAATGAAACTTCATCCATACCTGAGATAGCTTTTAAATAATTTTGTAATTCATACATTAATTCTAGAGCACCTTGAGTGGTAGTTGGCTCTTGATATGGATGGATCGCTGCAAAACCTGGATAACGCGCAATATCCTCATTCACTTTTGGATTATACTTCATCGTACAAGAGCCTAATGGATAAAAGCCAGTTTCTAAACCAAAGTTTTTATTCGATAAAGCAGTATAATGTCTCATGAGTTGTAATTCAGAAACCTCTGGCAATTCAGCAGTTTTTTTGCGAACTAAATGTGCTGGGATAACTTCTTTTACATCAACATAATCGACATCATTAGACGGTAAATCAAACGCTCGTCTGCCTGAGCGAGATTTTTCAAATATTAATTGATTTTGTTGTATCATCATTATTGAGCCACCTCCGTTAATACCGTCACTAATTTATCCATTTCTGACTTGCTACGCTTTTCAGTCACACACAACAGCATGGCATTAGAAACCCCTAATCGCTTGGATACATCTAAACCACCAATAATATCATTTGTTAACAATCTCTCATTAACCTCACTGATTGGTTCCTTTAATTGAATAACAAATTCATTAAAGAAGTCTGGTTGACTTAACACATTAATACCAGCCTCGGCCAAAGCTGTGGATAAATAGTGAGCTTTTGAAATGTTCTGTTGTGCCATTTCACGGATGCCCTCTTTGCCCATAGCGCTCATAAACACTGCTGAAGCCAAGGCAAACAACGCTTGGTTAGAACTCATATTACTTGTCGCTTTTTCACGACGAATATGTTGTTCACGCGTTTGTAATGTCATCACAAAGCCACGTTTGCCGTCGGCATCTACTGTCTGACCGACAATACGACTTGGTAACTTTCGCATATATGCTTTTTTCGCAGCAAAGTAACCACAATGAGGTCCACCGTAAGACATGGAAATCCCTAGTGGTTGCATATCCCCGACGACAATATCGGCTCCTAATTCTCCTGGTGCTTCTAAAAGAGCTAAAGCTAACGGATTTGCCACTACAATCAGTAAGGTTTTCCGTCCTTCTAACAAGTTTTTTATGGCTTGTAAATCTTCCACAGTTCCAAAAAAGTTAGGATATTGAACAACAACAGCAGCCGTTTCATCATCAATCGCTTGCTCTAATAAAGTTATATCGGTCGCGTGATTGCTTAGAGCGATGGCTTCCACACCATATTCCATGCCGTAAGCATAGGTAGACAACACTTCTCGTGCTTGAGGATGTACCGCTTCAGATACGAGCACACGTTTTTTCTTGGTTGTCCCAACTGCTAAGTTACACGCTTCTCCTAAAGACGTAAAAGCATCATATAGACTCGAGTTGGCAACAGCCATCCCTGTTAATTCACACACCATTGATTGAAATTCGAATAACGCTTGTAATTCACCTTGACTAGCCTCAGGTTGATAAGGAACATAAGCAGTCATAAATTCCGAACGTAATAGCACATGGTTAACTACACTAGGGATAAAGTGATCATAAGTTCCAGCACCTAAAAATAAAGCCGCTTCATTGGCTGATTTATTCTTCATTGCTAATTGAGTCATATGTCTCGTTAATTCTAATTCACTTAATGCTTCTGGGATTCTTAAGGCTTCCTTAAGTCGCAGTTGACTTGGAATATCTTTTAATAAATCCTCCATCTCGTTGACGCCAATTTGAGCTAACATTTCGTGTCGATCTGCTAGTGTTAATGGTAAATAACGATGCTGTTTAGTCAAAAACTTCACTCCTCATGATTTAAATTACTCAAATAGTTTTGTTTTAATATGAATTATTCTTCAATGAATTTTTCGTAATCCGCTAAAGAGAGTAAGCCAGATGTATCGACAACGTCTTTTGTTTTCATTTCGACTAGCCAACCTGTTTCAAGTGGTGATTCATTCAATACCTCTGGCTCGTCTTCTAATAGTGCATTTGTATTTGAAATAACACCTGCAATTGGCGCATAAATTCCTGACGTTGATTTTACTGATTCAACTGTCGCAAATTCTTCTTCCAAAGCTAACTCATCTTCAACGTCGGGTAATTCAACGTAAACGATGTCTCCCAATTGATCTACCGCAAATTCCGTAATACCGATACGAATTGTATGTTCATCTAAAACTGCTACCCATTCATGCTCTTGTGTATAAAACAATTCGTTTTTGTTTACCATTTAAATCACTCCTGTTTATTTTCTTTTTAACCAATCTTTTTTGGTAATGATTGCTGGTATTCTTTTCTTACGTACTTGAACGTATACCTCTTGACCTAAAGCAGCCTCATGTTTATTCAACAACATAAAACCGATGGCTTTTTTTAAGCTTGGTGATTGGGTTCCTGATGTAACAATGCCAATTTCTTCATCTTTGTCGTTGTAAACAGGATAGCCCTGCCGCGCAATCCCTTTACCAAGCATTTCAAAACCTCTTGAGATTCGTTGCGTGCTAGTTTCTTTGAGCGCTTGTAAACTATCCTGACCAATGAAGTGCGGGTCTTTATTTAATTTAACCGCAAAAGAAATGCCTGCTTCTAAAGGATTAATATTTTCATCTAATTCTTGACCATATAAAGACATACCCGCTTCTAAGCGCAAGGTATCTCGCGATCCTAAACCACATTCAGTGATTGCAAAATCTTCTCCCGCTTTTAATAATTCAAGCCATAAAGCCTCTGTTTGGTCCCATTGACAATATAATTCAAAGCCATCTTCGCCTGTATAACCTGTTCTTGATAAGAACACATCAGGAATTGATGAAACGATGACTTTTTCAATAAAATGAAATGGTTTTAAAACAGATAAGTCTTCTTTGACTAATTTTTGCATGACATCCACTGCACGAGGACCTTGAACAGCGACTAAGCCCATCTTGTGCGAAACATCTTCGATCGTCACTTGATAGTCTAATTGGTGTTTTTCTAACCATTCTACTATCTTTTCTGTATTTGAAGCGTTGGGAGTAAATAAAAATCGTTCGCTATTTAATTTATAGATAATCAAATCATCTAAAGTTCCACCTGATTCATCAACAATTGCAGTATATTGAGCCTGGTTATTATCAACCTTACGAATATCATTTGTAATAATGTGGTTAATAAACAACTCTGCGTCCGGACCAGACACGAAAACTTCACCCATATGTGATGTTTCAAAAAGACCTACATTTTGACGGACTGCCTCATGTTCAGTCTGAATTTTGCTAAATTGAATCGGTAACGCCCATCCATGAAAATCTGCTAATTTAAGCCCTTGTGTTTGATAGTAATCATACAACGGTGTTCGTTTCAATACAGAGCCATCTTGTGACATTGAATCCCCCCTCATTTAAGAACTTAAGATAAGTTTAACATGAAAGGTTAAAATTTAATAGCTGTTTGAAAGGGTTTACAACCTAAATAACACGAACATATTCAAGGTGTTACATTATAATGAACACATCTTTAACACGCCAGAAGTTCACGCTTTCAAACGCATTAGATAGCCATTTGCTCTGTTTGTATCCCCTTAATTAAAAACATTCACAATAGAGAGATATTCTAACTGAACATTCGTTTTTAATCTCAGAAAGCCTTATGCGACCCAGTTGAATTCAACTATAATCTTTTAAAAATGAGAAAACACGAACATTAACTTTTAAAAGGGGTTTTTTTATGGTTATTTAGCTTTTATTTATCAAACATTTCTAAATAACCCACAATTAAAAGGGTAAATCACGAATGATTCACCCTTTTTGAAGAATATCAGTCTTTAATAATCTTCATTATCTTTAAACTTCCAATGCTACCAATTCAATTTAGCTAAATTATGAATGACCTGCAATTCATCATAACGATGTCTCAATCGCAGGGCTAGAAAATCCATTTTAATGTCATTAAAGCGCTTATACAAGCGTAGAACACGTGTGTAATCGTCTTCTTCCCCCCCAAAAACGACAGCATGTAACGCTCGATTAATCGCATAAAAAGCTTGGAGTGTTTCATAACTTTCAATTAAAAGCAAAGCTGCCAATTTGTCAGAAATATCTTTTGCGTAATGCTTTTGCGAACGTTTGATAAATTCATAATAAGCCACATCCAACAGGTAAATTAATACCATATTTTGTTCTAAATAGATCGGATTAGCTGCTTCTTGGTAAATACGATTAACAAAGGACATAATGACGGAACTACGATGCTGATAGAGAATTAATGTGTACAGCTGAATCTCTTTTGAACTCCATTCTTGGATTTGAAAGATATAATTTTTAATGTTTTGAAGTTGCTGAGCTTCGTCCGTCCCACCCATCTTCAGACGAATCTGAATAGCCATCATTCCATAATGATCGTAGCGCAACGTCGATTGTCGATCGAAAGAGGCAGCTTGCTGCTTCATTTCTTCAAGATCTTGGCGTTGAATGACTTTTGCCATTCTCAAAACATCTTCAGATTCTGTCGATTTGACATAATCAAACATACTTAATTCATGCTCATTTATATCCAAACGACTTAGAAGATACAAGAACTTGTCCACAGATAAGGCTTGGCCTTTATTAATAAAACGAGAGTAAGTCGAATGGGAAATATAATCACCACAAAGTTGCTTGACCGACAAGCCACGTTTCAAACGCAAAGACTCCACTAGATACTTATAATCAATCGGCACCTTTTCCCCCCCCTTTCATGGTTGACACACCTAAATTTTCCATCAAGTCTTTAAGCTTTTTGCTTCGTTGATTTAAATTTAAATCTTCATAAAATATCAACAAGTCCTCGATCATTTGAAAAGCTACTTCGTCCTCTCCTTTGATAAATAATCGCAATGCATCCAATTGTCGAACTGTTAATTTACCACTTAAATCGGTAGGTAAAGCAAACAACTCTTTGTACGAAGTAAAATACTCCTGCGCATGTTTAAATTCTCCTTTTCGAATTCTTTCGATTATCATTTGTGCACACAGTTCCAAGAGCTGTTTAGATACGACTGGATCTTGCTTATAATCGCTAAGAGCCAGAGCCGTTTGAAATAAGCTCTCAGCATCATCCAGACTGATATACTTAAATATTAACTGAAGTGCTCGCAAATCATTACTGGAGTAGTATTTTATCTGACGAAGTTGACGCAGCACCTCAGCAAATTTCGGCTCAACACCACTTATTGGATGCGCAATGGCTTCGAAAGTAACTAATAGTGTCAAAAATAATTGATCACTTGAATACCAATATTTTCCTAACTTCTTTTGCTCATAATTCTCGATTAAAGATACTAAAATTGAGAAATCAGCCGTCTCCTGAGCATGATGTAACACGACATAATCATACGACAGCTGAAAAAACACCAAATATTCTTGAAGGAACACCCCAAATGATATATCTAATTTAGAAATAAGCGCTAGAAATGAGTCTGCTGATAAAAGAGTCTTCCCTCTAATGAAACGTGAATACGTCGAAGGAGCCACAATTCCATCGCACACCTCAGCAATCGACCGACTTTGATTTTGACGAATCGCCTCAATTACCCGGCCTATATTATCCATAACTTGTCCTCCTAAAACATTTCATCATTAAACACATTATAAAATGCTTTTATTACTATGTTAGAAGACAGTGCACAAACGCACAAAACAAGACTGACTGAAGGCAACAGGCATTAATATTAATCATTCATTCCTCTTCGAAAACCTATTCATCTGCGTGGAAAGGTGCTATTATTCTGAACAAGAGTAAAAAAAAAGAGCCATAAAGGCTCAAAAAAAACTTATCCTAAAGCAACATCTAAAATCATCATGACACAAAAACCAACCATTAAAGCCATCGTGGCTTCATCTGTATGATTAGAAGTTTGCGACTGTGGAATTAAATCTTCAACCACCACAAATATCATCGCTCCAGCTGCAAAAGCCAGCGCATAAGGCAATATAGCTGTAATCGATAAGACGGCAACTGCTCCAACAACCGCTGCAATTGGTTCAACTAATGCAGAAGACTGGCCTAACATAAAGGCATATTTATGGCTTTTTCCTTCTGCTCGGATTGGCATTGATAAGGCTGACCCTTCTGGAATGTTCTGAATACCAATGCCAATCGTTAAAGCCAACGCACTGGCTATTGTCGCTCCATTTAAATCTAAAAATGCCGCTGCATAAGCAACTCCTATCGACAGACCTTCTGGAATATTATGAATCGTTACGGCTAAATATAGCATGGTCGAACGCGATAAACTGTTTTCTTTTGGATCTGTATCGCCGTGATCACTTGCTGTGTGAATATGCGGTACGACAAGGTCTAGTAAGCGTAGGAAAACCCCACCTGCTAAAAAACCAATCGTGACAGCTAACCAAGCCGGTATTCTTGAATCGCTCAACTCTGCAAAATCCAACGCTGGAGCTAAAAGGGACCAAAAGGAGGCGGCAATCATTACGCCTGCTGCAAAACCTTGCATAACGGCAAGTAAACGCTCATTAACTTCTTTCGTTAAGAAGACAGCAGCTGAACCAAATACCGTACATAACCAAGTAAATATGCCTCCTAATAATGCTTGAAAAACAGGATGAAGAGTTTCGAAATATTCCATTTAATCACTCCAATTCTAATTGTATTGATGAAAATTCTAAATCTTCAAATTTAGAAACAGAGACACCAAGCAAACGAACTGTGCGGTCCAAATTACCATGAGTTTGCCATAAGTGCTTGACCACACGGATACACTCTTCAAATTGATCAGATGGTGTCGATAATTGCATTTGTCTCGTGAACGTTTCAAAATCATCATACCTAATTTTAATTGTTATTGTTTGAGCTTTCAAGCCTTTTTCCTGTAGTTTATTCGCAACCTTTTGGGTTAAACGGTCAAATATCGTCAATACATCTGCATCCGTCTCTAGAAACTTACTAAAGGTTGTCTCTGTTCCGATCGACTTACGTTCGCGATGACTTTTAACTGGGGCATTATGAATTCCCCTGACTTTAAAAAATAAAGAATAACCCATTTTTCCAAATTGCTTAATCAAGTCATCAAGTTTCCATTTAAATAGATCTTCACCTTTAAAAATTTCATGATGATGAAAAGTTGGCACTGATTTTCGGCCTACACCGTAAAAATCCTCAATCGGTAATTGCTTTAAAAACTCTACTGCCTCATCTGGTTTAACCAAAGTCATGCCAAAGGGTTTATGATAATCAGAAGCCACTTTTGCGATAAATTTATTATAAGATACTCCAATTGAGCATGTTAAACCTATATCTTCTAATATTTGTTGTTGAATCATCCGGGCAATTTTTATGGCACTTTTCAATCCTTTTTTATTTTCTGTTACATCTAAATAAGCTTCATCCAGAGATAAGGGTTCGACTTGGTCAGTATATTGATAGAAGATTTGTCGAATCTGTGCAGATACTTCGACATAATGTTGCATATTACCATGAATAAACACTGCATGCGGACAACGTTTATAAGCTTCTAAAGAAGACATTGCCGAATGGACGCCATATTGTCTCGCCATGTAGTTACAAGTTGAGACAATTCCACGCCCTTCTGTTAAATTAGGATGCTTTGCAATCACGACTGGTTTATTCGCCAATTTCGGATTATCGCGCATCTCAATACTAGCATAAAAAGCATCCATATCAACATGTAAAATCTTCCTCGACGTATCAGGCTTTGGCTCTTCAAACCTTAATATACCGTATTGCATTGTCTCACCCCCTACTTAATTATACAAACGTTCGTTCGCTTTATCAAGCGGTTGTTGCCGTAATGTTCTTTAATAGACTGAGATTATTCTTTGTCTAGTAATTTTGAATAAGTCTGGTCAATTCCAATCGCACCAAGTGGTGCTGTCACAAGAATTGCAAGGACAGCGACTGTTAGTATTAATTTTCCAGCACCTACATTAGCTGCTAAAGGTAACCCTCCGATTGCTGCTTGTACCGTTGCCTTAGGTAAATAAGCAATCGCACAAAAGATTCTTTCTTTAATCGTTAACTGTGTTTTCATTAATGACATAAACACGCCAACACTTCGAAAAATCAAAGCCAAGAGGATTAAAAGGATCGCTAATAAGCCTGCATTTGCCACATAAACCAAATCAACAGACGCCCCTACTAAAATAAACAGCATTAATTCAGCTGCAATCCAGATTTTCGAAAATCGTTCTGAAAGTCTTTTAGCTAAAGTGCCATATTGTTGTAAGAGAGTGATACCCAAAACCATAACTGCTAACAAGCCCGACATCGGCAACCAAGCTTGGACTGATCTTTCTAAAGCTACTAAAGCAAGTGCCAGCGCGAGAATAATTAATATTTTGATAGTGTCTCGTATGTCTACTCTTTTAAACAGTTTGACAAGTATACTGCCTACTAAGAAGCCAAATAGACTACCGACCACGATCGCAATCGGAACCGTTAACAATAAACACACAGAAAAATGGCCACTTTGATAAATTTCCATAAAAGTTGAAAACCAGACAATTACGTAAATATCATCAACCGAAGCGCCTGCCAAAATTAATTGTGGTACTCCTGCTTTTCTACCGTAACCTTTTTCAAGCAACTTCAGCATTTGTGGCACAACCACTGCTGGAGAAACCGCTCCTAACACTGTTCCAAGAATCGCTGCTTCAGTATATGATATATCAAACACTAAAGGTGCAACCACTATCGTCAAGATTATTTCAAAAGTCGCCGGAAGAAAACTCATGAAAAAGGCGGGACGCCCTACTTTCTTTAGGTCACCAACATCCAATGCTAAGCCTGCTCGCATCAGAATAATGATTAAGGCAATTTGTCTTAAATCAGATGATATCGATAAAATTGTTGGACTGATTAAATTTAAAACGGAAGGTCCTAATAACCCCCCTGTAAACAACATACCTATCAGAGGCGGCATATTTACTCGTTCCATCAGACGACTCAGACACAAACCAACTAAAATCATTAAAGCCAAACTATATAACATAACGATTCTCCTTTGTCGCGAGAATGAAAAAAAAGCCGACACTCCCGCAATTAAAATTAATTGCAGAAGTCATCAGCTTAACAAGCGGTTCGGCTAAACTTAGCCAGGGAGAACTTCATTCCCTTTTATTAATCATAGTTTAGCATATTGTTCAGTCGTTAGCAATCTTCTTTTAGTCCTTTGTCAATGGATGTTTCTTATCTGATTCTTTGTTCCATTTTAACATCAATTGTTTTGAAAAATGTACGACTACCGTTGCAGCTATCGCAACTGAAAGAATAATCCCCCATGCAGTCAGACTCAAGGCTTCTGTACCAAATACTTGTTGCAACCAAGGAAGATATACGACCATCACTTGAAGGACAGCTGAAAAGATGATTGCTCCAATTAAATACTTATTTTCCAATAAGCTTTTATCTAAGCCAAACGATTGCTCGTGTCGCACATTTAAAATGTGCAGTAACTGGGCAAACGCCATAAAGGTAAATGTAGCTGTTTGAGCGTAAGCAAGTGATTCTTCTGAAAAATGATGGAACACATTGAAAACTCCAAAGGCAGTCAACCCTAGAATAACGCCATTAATTGTGATTCTGCTGAGGAAAGCCTTATTTACTAGCCCACTCTTATTATCACGAGGCGGGTGCTTCATGACGTCATCTTCAGCAGGTTCAAAGGCTAAGGTAATTGCTGGACCAATATCGATCAATAGGTTTAGGAATAAAACGTGGAGTGGACGAATTGGCACGGGGAGTAAAAATAGAATCGTCATTAAAATGGTGATGATTTCAACCATATTGCAGGCAAACAAGAAAGATACATACTTCTTGATATTTGCAAAAATGATTCGCCCTTCTCGAACTGCATCTACTATCGAAGAAAATCGATCATCGGTTAGAATCATATCAGAAGCATCTTTGGCAACTTCTGTTCCTCTAATGCCCATGGCAATTCCAATATCTGCTCCATTTAAAGCAGGCGCATCATTCACTCCGTCACCAGTCATCGCAACGACGTCACCGTCTCCTCTGAGTGCATCAATGATTTGAAGTTTATTCTCCGGTGAGACACGGGCAAAGACAGCTACTCTTCTAATGCGATCTAAGAAGTCGTCTGCATTAACCGCTTCATCGATTTCTTTACCAGTCATTGTTCTTTCTGCATTGTTCAGACCAATTTGCGACGCTATGACCGATGCTGTTTTTGGATGATCTCCTGTGATCATTTTAACATCGATTCCCGCGGATTGTGTTATTTCAATCGCTTCTTTAACATCTTGTCGCGGTGGATCAATAATACCAAAGAGTCCCATGATTTTAAAACTATCGATGTTGTCCTCTAGTATCGATTCTAATTCTTTATCACTTTGTGCCTCCACGCCTTCTACTTGTTCAACTGGAACTTCGGCAATGGCAATGACGCGCATCCCTTCGCCAGCTAGTTGTTCATTTTTTTCTCTCCAGTAGTCAACGCTTGCCTTAGTTTCGTTTGCTAAGGCAACAAGTACATCGACAGCACCTTTAATAATAATTTTTGGTGTCGGTCCATTATATAGTACCGCCATATATTTATTACTTGAATCGAAAGGCATCTCATTCGTTTTCTCCCAATTTTCCTCTCGTAGCTGCCGACGAGTTAAATCAATTTTTCTGGCTAGGACAACTAACGCTCCATCTGTGGGATCGCCTAACACTTCATATTCACCTTTTGTTTTGTTAGATGAATCATCCTTCTTTGTTTGATCTGTTGATTGCTCAGCTTTACCGTTTGACTCGCTGTCATCGGTTGATTCACTACCTTGACGCAGCTTAGCATTGCTACTCATCAGTCCGTTGCGAATCATTTTTAGCAACAGTTCATGTTCATCGGCCTGATTACTATCCTCTACTGACAATTCAAGGACTTCATCAGCCATTTCAATTTTACCTTGAGGTTCATAACCTTTTCCTGTGATTGTATACTCACGGTCTTCATCCAACACTACTCGAGCCACCATCATTTGATTTTCGGTTAAGGTCCCCGTTTTATCACTCGCAATCACTGACGTTGAACCTAAGGTTTCAACAGCCGATAAACTTTTAACAAGGGCTTTATACTCGGACATCGTCTTCATGCCACGCGACAAAGTAATTGTTTGGACTGCTGGCATCGCTTCTGGTATAGCAGCAACTGCCAATATAATGGCAATATGTAACATTTCAGTCCACTCTTGGCCCGTCATTAAGCCAATAACTAAAACCGCTGCGGCAGCAAGAAATGCTACGATAATGAGGGCGGTACCTAATTGATCTATTTCTTTATCTAATGGTGTTGTATCATCACTATCTCCACTCATTAAGTCAGAAATTTTCCCGACTTCGGTTTCCATTCCCGTTCCAGTTACAATAACTGTGGCTTTGCCTCGCGTGACTGCTGTTCCAGAAAAGACCATATTTGATCTGTCTCCTAATGGCACATCATCCGCTTCAATGTCTTCGGCGTTTTTATCGACTGCCTCTGATTCACCAGTCAATGCTGATTCGATGACCGCAAAATTATTCGCCTCTACTATCCTACCATCCGCTGCAATAGCATCGCCTTCTTCTAATAACATAATATCACCAGGTAACAGCTCTCCCGATTCAATTTCATCAGTGGTTCCATTTCTCAAAACTTTTGTTTTGGTGTAAATCATTTTTTGTAAAGAATTGACAGATTTTTGAGCACGCAACTCTACTACAAAGCCAGTTAATACAGCTAATACAACCGCTAATAAAACTGCCACCGCTTCAATATAATCCCCCATAATAAATGATAATAAAGCAGCTCCGCCTAATAAATAAACAATAATATTATTTATGTTTTCTAATAGAATAATCCAAGCATTCTTTTGATCATCTTGTTCTAATTCATTCGCTCCATACTTTTCTCGTCTTTTTTCGACCTCTTCTTGAGTTAACCCTTTGTTGATGGAAGTTTCAAATTCTTTTTCAACTCGATCAACGGATTGATAAAAATATTCTGACATAATATATCCCCTTCCTTCAATTACATTCTGTCTTTACGAACAAAACTACTATTTAATTTCTATATAAATAATATAACACACACTCAATTTCAGCTATATTATTTAGCTCATGCATGCCTAATTTTAATAAAAATATTCCCGAACTTATTATTAGCTATCTGTTGATTATTGCCTTAATCACCTCTGAGACGCAATTGAAAGTCATTCGAATTTTGATTAAGCTAGTAAAAAATTGATGAATATATAATTGTTACTTTTAAGTAGGATTATCAAGTTTAACTTGTATCGTAATTTGAATTAAGAATAGCAAAACAACACGTAGTATCTAGAATCACGATGTGAGACACTCTGCAGAATCCGTCGCTCATGACGCCACGATGTGAGATGGCCGATTCAGGGCTTTTCTGACGAAAATACAGACAAACGACTAGTATTTGCAGGCAAAACAGTGTTTATTTACGTTTCCACATCGTGGTGATTAGAGCCACGATGTGAAACACTCTGTAGAATCCGTCGCTCTTAACGTCACGATGTGAGACGGGAATATTGATGAGTTTTTTTAAGTGTGTTGGCGAATTCTCCATAAATAAAAGACGTCAGCAGCTTTCCTACCGACGTCTTTTATCGCTTAATACATTACCATAATTAGCCCCACACTGATTGTCACAACAGCTAACCAGCAAGCTGCCCCTAGAATGACAGGTTTGATGCCTGCCTTTTGAATCTGCTTAATATGGACACCGAGCCCAATCGTAATCAAAGCGATTGTCATAAAAATTTTACTGATTTGACTAATAACACTTGTTAATGTTGCAGGTAACGACACTAAACTTGCTACGATGACTGCCGCTACAAAAAACACCACAAACATTGGAATCGTACTTTGAATTTGCTTCCAATCAATCCTTAACTTACTTGTGCCATTTTCCTTTGCTTCTTTAGCCGTTTGTAAATATTTGTAGTGAATCATCCCGACAGTCACCGGTACAATAAATAATGTACGTACCAGTTTGACAACCGTCGCAATATTCCCTGCTTCTAGGTGCCAATCAAAGGCAGTCGCTACTACGGACGCTGTGTCATTGACAGCGACTCCAGCTAAAATGCCGTATAGTTGGTTACTAAAGCTGAACATGACACCCAAGGTCGGTAAAAGGAATAAAGCGAGCATTGAAAAGATGAACATTGTGGTAATCGATACCGCAATATCATCATCTTCTACTTCAATAATTGGGGCGGCTGCTATGATGGCAGATCCTCCACAAATCGAGGTCCCAATTCCAATCAGCAAGGCGAGTTTATTATCGACTTTTAGCCCCTTATTGACTAAGACGCTGGTTAGAATTGACACGATAATCACCGCTGCAATAATGACTAAAATATTGAGGCCGACTTCGTTTAAGATCCTTAGAGATAAGGTAAAACCTAATAAGACAATTCCCGTCTTCAATAAATAGGACGAGACGAACTTTGTCACCGCCTTATCTAATAGATCAAATAGCGGTGTATGTCGGATAATGGCACCTATTAAAATAGCTGAAATAGAGCTCCCGAGTAATGGAATTTGTTTTCCAATAAACAGGGCTAGCCATGTTACAATTGCTAGAGAAATAATTGTCAGTATTCTATTTTTCATAATAATTCCTTCCTAAGTCAAGACTAAATTAATAATCAATGACAGACCACACGATATATTCGCTAAAAAGCGTGTTAGCCGGCTAATTTTTTTCTAATTAATCAAAAACAATATGCTTTTGTTTTAGTTTATATTTCTTTAATTATAATGGATATCTTCTGATTATACGTTTGCTTAGTGAATATTTCAATATAATGATGGCAACTAAAGAAGATTCTGCAGAAAGCTTTAGCATGCGACTCGCGTTTTATATTTCGCTTTTGATTGGTCGCTTTTAACTTTCTCATTCGCCATGTTATCGAATATAACTATTAGAAAACTTTTCCCCACAAAAAGCACTGGTTTGACCATTAAAAAAAGCGCCCATAAGGACGCTATCGATTTTTAGTTTGTGCCTTCTTCGGCAAATTCGTCTGAGTCAGTATACTCAGCATCTGCTTGTAGGTCTTCAACTGTTGTTTCGTTTGTTGGTGTGCTCGCTTTTACTGTTGCGATTGCACTTAGTTCAAATGTTAAATAAATGCCTTCACAATCTAAAACGACAGTACGGTTTGCTTGATTGACTTCATCAATGATACCGTGTAATCCACCGATTGTTACTACTCCGTCGCCGTGTTTCATCGCGTCGATCATTTGACGTTTTTTATCCGCTTGCTTCTTCTGTGGACGAATCATTAAAAAGTACATCACCGCAAAAAGTACGACCATGGGTAATAAACTTACTAAAAGTTCCATTATTTCACCTACCTTCAAAAAAAATGCTTCCTAAATTAGTCTAACAAAAAAAGGCATTACATGCTATTGTTTAATTGAAAATTCGTTTAAAATTTACTCAATATATTAAAAACTTTTAGCATTTTCTTTATTATAGCCATAGCGTTCGAAGAAATCTTCTCTAAATTCCAATAATGAATCGTTTTTAATATTCTCACGAACATCTTTCATTAATTTCAATAGAAAGTGAACATTATGAATCGATGTTAGGCGCATACCAAAAATTTCATCCGTTTTAATTAAGTGACGGATATAAGCTCTTGTATAATTGCGACATGTGTAGCAATCACAATGCTCGTCGATGGGTCTAAAGTCACGGGCGTACTTCGCATTTTTAACGACTAAACGGCCATATGTGGTCATACAAGTGCCATTTCTTGCAATTCTTGTGGCTAAGACACAATCAAACATGTCAACGCCTCGAATCACTCCGTCAATTAATGCGTCGGGTGAGCCAACACCCATTAAGTAACGTGGCTTATCTTTTGGCATCACAGGCGTTAAGTAATCCAGTACTTCATTCATTTCTTCTTTCGTTTCACCAACTGATAGGCCTCCAATTGAGTAACCAGGAAAGTTCATTGACGCTAAGTCGCGTGCATGTTGTAAACGTAGGTCTTTGTAGCCTGCCCCTTGCATAATACCAAAAAGCGCTTGTGTCGATGGGTTTTTATGTGCTTCCATCCCACGTTCAGCCCAGCGTGTCGTACGTTCGATTGATTTTTTTACATAGTCGTATGTTTGGTCGAATGGCGGGCACTCGTCAAAACTCATAATAATATCTGCACCTAGTGCATTTTCAATTTGAATTGCCTTTTCAGGTGATAAGAATAATTTAGCTCCATTAATATGGTTTCTAAAGTGTACCCCCTCTTCTTCAATGCGACGCATGTCACTTAAGGAGAAAACTTGAAAACCACCGGAATCTGTTAGAATGCCTCGATCCCAGTTCATAAATTTATGTAAGCCACCTGCCTCCTCGACAATGTCTTCACCTGGGCGTAACCATAAGTGATATGTATTGCTCAGAACAATTTCTGCTCCCATGTCTTTTAATTCTTCAGGCGAAAGACCTTTAACGGTTGCTAATGTCCCAACTGGCATATAGATGGGTGTTTCAAAACTACCTTGTGGTGTATGTAAGATGCCTAAACGGGCACCCGTATTTTTTTCTTCTTTAATTAATTCATAACGAATTGCTGATTCTGTCATAATGCTTCCTTTCTGTCTAAAACAATGTACTCAACACATAATTATAGTAAACTTAGCGTGGTAATTCAACTTCTAATACATAGGGATATTGTTTGCCAGTTAAATAAAAGACATTGTTTTCTTTATGGGCAATCCCATTTAAGACGTCCATGTTAGCAACTTCTTCTGCTGAAAATTTTTGATTGACTTGTTCAATTAAGGCTTTTAAATCATAGATCTGTTCGATCTGTCCATTTTCTGGATTAATGGCAACAATTTGGTCTGTTAACCAAATATTTGCATAAATCATGTCGTTGGCGAATTCTAATTCATTTAGATTGCCGATTGATTGTTGTTTATAAGTTACTTCTAGTGTGTCTAATAAGTCAAAACTATCTGGGTCTCTCAGACTTAATTGACTAGTCCCGTCTGACATCCATAGGACTTGGCGTTTCTCATCGTATGCCAGCCCCCAGCCCTGTCCTGTATAGTTTGCTGTCTCCAAGACTTCAAAACTGTTTAAGGCTCGCTTAAAGGCCGTTCCTTCTTTCCAAGTCAATTGCCAAATAGCATTTTCAGTAAGTGTTAAGCCCTCTGCGAAATATTGTTTATCTAAAGTTTCTATTATTTGATAGTCGCCTGTTTCGAGATCCAGAATTCCTATACTAGACTCACCATACAGCCCTGTTCCGAGTAACAACTGTTGTGGCTCAAGTTCTGGATGGACTTCAAATCCTTGCGTGAAAGCTGTTTGATCACTAGGATAAAGCGCCAGTAAATTAATCGATTCTTGGGCATTGACGTAGGTTTCTCCCAATACTGAAATCAACAGCCCATACAATAGGCACAATGTGACTCGTCGTTTGCTTGTCATTTTCGCATCTCCTAACTATTATTATTCGTTTATCTATTGGCTATTCACTGAATAATTGGTAAAATTAAACTAATGTAACAACGAAAGGAATAAACGAATGACATTCTATGATATTGCAATTGTAATCGTCCGTGCGGTTATGTATCTTTTTAATGGTAAACCTCACTACGAGGGCCTTGAGAACGTTCCGAAGGACAAAGTGGTGGTATTTGCAGGCACACACCGCTCATTATTAGACCCTTTATATTTAGCCTTTGCGATATACCCTCTTGGTAAAAAAGTGGCTTTTATGGGCAAAGATACGCTATTTAATAATAAACTGATGGCTTATGTTCTACCAAAGTTAAATGTATTTCCGGTTAACCGTGAAAAAACGTCGCCACGTACCATTAAACACGCTGTAAAAGTAATGAATGAAGATCATCTGAACCTAGGGATTTTCCCTTCAGGTACACGCTATTCAACTGAAATTAAAGGTGGAACAGCTTTCATTCAACGGTTAAGCAAAAATGATATTGTCCCCGTTGCGATTCAACCGACTCTGAATACCGCTGATTTTTTCAAACGTAAAAAAATTAAGTTAGCTTTCGGCGAACCGATTGCTTATGACGAAACGGTGAAGTATGATAAAACTAAATTAGCTGACGTGGACAACTTAATTGCGATTCGTTTTGATCAATTGGATCAACAACTAACACCTAATTACAAGTATATACCACCCGTTAAAAAAGATAAATAAAAGCTCGATTATTTACACTTTTATTGAATGAATGACAGTAAAAACTGCAGTGAAATCCATTTGAGATTTCACTGCGGTTTTTTGGTTAGTTTGAAATCCTTTCTAAAAGGTTAACAAATAATACTTAATAAAGAACCATGGAAAACTTGGTGAATTGCATACAATCCGTACTTGTTTGTGCTTTAATGTGTTTGAGTGGCAGAATAATTTTAATCGATCGATTGGTAAATTGAATTAACATGTTAACAAAATCAATCTAAAAAATCGGGCGGTCGAGGCGATTCCCCTCAATTTTGGACGGAGTTCCAGTTAGTTAGCTCTTTAAACTTATGGTCTCTTATGTAAATAAAAATAACCTAGTAATTCGCCTTCTTGGCCAACCACTAGGTCTATTCTTTAATTCATACTTTGCAGACGGTACATCTGGAAGTAGGTACCGCCTAATTCAATCAGTTCATCATGCGTTCCTTTTTCAATGATGCGCCCTTTATCGAGGACGATGATTTGGTTGGCATCACGAATGGTACTTAAACGGTGAGCAATCGCAATCGTGGTACGATTCTTACGCATCTTCTGAAGACTATTCTGAATATATTCTTCGGTTTCAGTATCAATATTCGCTGTTGCTTCATCTAAAATTAATATCTTCGGTTCACGTGCCATAGTTCTGGCAAAGGATATCAATTGTTTCTGACCACTTGAATAACTAGCACCACGCTCAATGACACGTTTTTTATAGCCAGCTGGATCTGCTTCAATAAAGGTATCCGCATTAACGAAGCGTGCAGCGTCTCTTACTGTATAATCTGAAATACCTCGCTCGAGTAGACGGATGTTTCTTGAAACATCCCCGTAGAACAAGAAGCTATCTTGTAAAACCAAACCAACTTGTTCACGTAAAGCTTCGTAAGGAAATTCACGAATACTATGCCCATCAATCAAGACATCACCTGATTTAAACTCATAAAATCGCATCAAGACATTGATAATCGAACTTTTCCCACTACCAGTATGTCCGACTAATGCAACTGTCTCGCCGGGATTCACAGTAAAACTAATGTTACTTAACACATCTTGTTCACCGTCATAGGAGAAGGTTAAGTCTTTGAATTCAATCTTTGCATCTGTGATGCTTGCAGCTGGATTGATTAGTTGTTCTGGTACATGTTCTTCATGATCTAACACACGCAAAATTCGCGAACTAGACACGACACCGTCTTGTAAGAAGGACAAATTATCCATCATCATTCCCATCGGTCTGAAGAAGTTTGCTGAATATTGAGTAAAGGCATAGACAATCCCCACTTCAATCAAACCATCAAAATATTGATTACCAAGAATATAAAAGACTAAGGCAATTGATAAGCCTTCAAAAAGGTTAATAACCGAATTTAAAAGCAAAGCATTCATACGAACCATTGCTAGATGTCCTTTATATTGGTTTTCATTTTGCTCTTCGAATTCAGCCATTGTCCGTTTTTCTTGTCTTAAATGCTGAATAACTGACATCCCTAAAATTGATTCATTAATCTTAGTATTTAAACGACTTAAGTTTTCACGTAATTGACGATAGATTCGTGTACTATAATTTTGGTAGAGCCAAATTGCAAAAACCATTAATGGTACAAATAATAAGAAATATAAAGCCATCGTTTGATTCAGACTCCACATACCGATAAAGACAGCAATAATCGTTGCAAAGCCTTCAAAGATTGCAAAGAATACATTCCAAAACTGTTTGATCGTCTCTGTATCATTCGTCACTCGCGAGACAATTGAGCCGCCCGGTGTTTGGTCAAAATAGCGCATCCCTAAATGAACGACTTTATCAAAAATAACATTACGAATATTTTCAACCGTTTTTTCAGAGGCCATACTAAAGATATATGTAGAAAAATAGTTTGAAATCCCTTGTATGACTAGTAAAAATGCGTACAGGGCAGTAAATAATATGGCGGTTTGCGTGGTTGCTGAGGATGTTGACAAGTATTGGTCAATATAGGATTGAATCACTCGCGGCATGAAAACAGTCGCCACAATTTGACCTGCAGAAAAAACGAGCGCTAATAAAAATTCTTTCCAGTAAGGTTTGGCAAACTGCATAATTCTCTTGGTTACCTGATACTGGTCACGCATTGTCATTTTCTTAGTCCATGCGGATTGAAAATCTTTTGCTTGTGCCATTACTGTGCGCCTCCTTCATTTAATAATGCTTCTAATTGTTGTTTTTCATACATTTGTTTGTACCAACCATCCTGTTGTAACAGCTCATAGTGGGTGCCTCTTTCAACAATTTCACCTTTATCTAAAACGATAATCTCATTGGCATGCATTACACTACTGATACGGTGAGCTGAAATAATCGTCGTTTTATTCTGTCGATTGGTCTTAATCGAACTTAATATCGCTTCTTCCGTTTTTGCATCAACTGCAGATAAAGAATCATCTAAAATTAATAAGGATGGTGAATTAATGATCGCTCGCGCCATCGATATTCTTTGTTTTTGACCACCTGATAAAGCCACGCCACGCTCTCCTACTAAGGTATCATACCCTTCAGGAAAGCCGATAATATCTTCGTGTACACTCGTTAATCGAGCAGCTGTTTCCACACGCTCTTGAGAGGCAGTTGGATCAGCAAAGCGAATATTATCTCTGATTGTCGTTGAAAATAAAAAGTTATCTTGTGGAACATAACCAATCGATCCCAGTAAAACATCTAAGGCATATGCTTTCATATCAATCCCATTGAAACGAATAGTTCCTTTGTATTGATCATAGTCTCGCATAAGTAATTTGAATATTGTCGTTTTCCCTGAACCTGTTTTACCTACTATGCCTAAAGTATGTCCTTGAGGAATAGTAAAGTGCACATCTTTCAGCATAGGTTCTTTTGTTTGAGGATAAGTAAAACGTTCGACAGCAAAATTTAGATCACCATCAATCGGAGAAGTCACAGGATCGGCTGCTTCCACAACATTTGTTTCCTCTTTTAATAATTCCATAATACGGTCATAACTGGCTGAGCCACGTTCGATAATATTAAACAACCGCCCGATTGCCACCATTGGCCAAGACATGCGGGTAATGTAGTTTAGAAAAGCCACTAATAAACCAACAGTGATTTGCCCTTGTGTTACTAAAAAACCACCATAAAACAAGCCGATAATCGTACAAACACCCATAATTAATTGAATCGTTGGGCGGAACAATGCATCATAAAAATAAACTGATTTATTTTTAGCTACTACGGTTGCGGTCATATTTTTAAAATCGATACTGTCCAATTCTTCTTCACCAAATGTTTTAATTACTTTTATACCAGTAACACTTTCTTGTACTTTATCATTCAAAGAAGAGAAGGCTTCTTGAGCACGTCTAAAGTGATAATGCATTTTCTTACCAATTAAACGTATTGAAATAGCTAAAATCGGTAAAGGAATGATAACCATTAAACTCAATTGCCAATCAATGGCCCAAAACATCATAAATAGCGTAATAATACCTTGTGTCAATGAATCGACCATCGTTAAGATTCCACCACCAGCAACCATGCGAATGGCGCCTAAGTCATTCGTTGCATGAGCCATCAAGTCTCCTGTTCGGTACTTTTGATAAAAAATGGAATCCATCTTTGTAAAATGATTGAATAATCGCTGACGTAAAATTTTTTCTAATTTTGCTGACGTACCAAAAATATTAATTCGCCACACGTAACGCATTGCATATTGTAGTATTGAGATGACAATGATTGCCACTACCCAAAAAAATAAGACAGTCGGCGTTAAGCTACCGTCAGTCATTCCATCAATTACTGTCGCTATAATCATTGGCACAATCCCGGCTAACAATCCTACTAAAACTAACATCGAGGCTCCTGTTATATAAGCCCATTTTTCTTGCTTAAAAAACCAAGCTAACCTAGAAAATATATCCAAACTATCCACCCTTTCTGATTTATATGATTTAATTATTAATTAAATAGTCCATGAATAAGTTTATCACTCTTTTTGTGAGTAAACAAAGCAATCAGCTTATAAATACGCGATACCTCTCCTAAGCAAATTGTTCTTTAACTCTACCTTTTAAACAGACTAAATATCATCTATCTCTCAAATTTTATAAAAAGAAAACAGGAGTTAATCCGAACAAACGGACAACCCCTGCAAAACTTTAATTACTGCTGTTTCATTGAACGCATAATTTGTTCAACTTTCTTTTTAGATGGCTTTTGACCCATCTGAGCCATCATTTGAGAAATCATTCTTTCGTCAATTGGTGGGTTTTCTTTAAAATACTTCATCATATAACGACGAGCTAAAAAGAATCCTCCCACTGCACCAGCTACTAAAGCTAGTAAAACAATAAAAATCCAAGCGATTGTTGGCATATATAAACCTCACTTTCTAAATATCATGTAGTTATAGTTTACTAAAGTTCATCTGTTTTTCATAGTATATTTTCACAAGAAGCAGACGATAAACTAAATTTATTTTACTTTTTATTCTTCTTATCGAAGAAGTGTTGAAGGTGACGGCCATGAAGTTTTTTAGCTTTTTGGATTTCTTTCACTTTATCAGGAGTTAAATCAGTTCCATCTTCATCGACGACCTTGATTCCTTCGATATGATTACGCATACCGAAACGTAAATTTTCGATATATTCTTCTCTTAGCACTTTTTGTTCAGCTAATTCAGCTTCATTTAAACCTTCAGCTTTTTTCTTGCGGGCTAATTCATTAATTCTCTCCATTTTATCTTTCTCTAACATGTAAATCCTCCTTTTTACGAACGTTTGTTTGTCATTGAAAAACGTTTCTGATATAATAATAATAACAAAAATGAAATGAGTTGATTCCAATGGCTAAATTGTCAACGAAACAAATGACAATCCTACAATGTATTTATGATAACATTGAGGAAAATGGTTATCCACCTACTGTTCGCGAAATTGGTTCGTCAGTTGGCTTATCCTCAACTTCGACAGTACACGGACATCTATCTAGATTAGAAAAAGCTGGCTATTTAATTAAAGATTCTAGTAAAACACGCGCTCTTGAATTAACACAAGCTTCAATTGATTTGCTTGGCGTTGGACCTGTACAAGTTCCTTTATTAGGAAGAGTTGCTGCTGGTGCGCCAATTCTTGCAGTTGAAGATGCGGTTGCCTTCTATCCAATACCACCAGAGTTACCTTATGATCCAAGCGAATTATTTATGCTTGAAATAAAAGGCGAAAGTATGGTTAATGCGGGTATTATGGACGGCGATATCATAACTGTTAGACGCCAAACGTCTGCCAACAATGGTGAAATCGTCATTGCTATGACAGAAGAAGAAGAAGTTACTTGTAAGACATTCTTTAAAAAAACCGATCATTACGTCTTAAGACCAGAAAATGATTATATGGATGACATTATTTTAAATTCAGTTACCGTATTAGGTAAAGTTGTCAGCCTGTTTCGACGCTTCTAGATTATTAGTTGAGTATCTTTACAAATAAGCGAACAAGGCATATAGAGGAAGCAAATTGCTTCAGCTCTACACGCTTTGTTCGTTTTTTTTTGTGTGTAGTTTAGTAAGTCATTAGTGTTTTAATGTCGTAACCAGAAATTTTATCACGGCCATTTAATTCTTCTAATTCAATTAAGAATGCACAGCCAACGACAACTCCACCTAATTTTTCAACTAAATCGATCGTTGCTTTGATTGTACCACCTGTTGCTAATAAATCATCAGTAATTAATACTTTTTGACCTGGTTGCAGAGCATCTTTATGCATTGTCAAAGTATTGCTACCATACTCTAATGAATAATCAACCTCAATGACTTCTCTTGGTAATTTGCCTTTCTTACGCACAGGTACAAATCCAATCTCTAAAGCATAGGCTACAGGACAACCTACAATGAATCCACGAGCTTCTGGCCCAACAACTACGTCAGCACCTAACTCTTTAGCATAATTAACAATTTGTTGTGTCGCTTCTTTAAAAGCATCTCCATCAGCCATTAATGGTGTGATGTCACGGAAAATTATTCCTTCTTCTGGATAATTTTCAACTTTTGCAATATAGTCTTTTAAATTCATGATCTTTTTTCATTCTCCTCGAAATATCTTTTAATATCTGATAAAGTCTGGTAATTCATTATTGCTTCGACTTGCATTTCTTGTCGGTAACGCTCGAATGCCGGCATAGTAAACAAATCAACAGCCTCTTTCGAGTGTTCTCTATTAAATGCAACAAAGCCATCTTTTATTGTAACAAATTCCGCTTCAAAAAACACAACAATCATCAATTTTAATCTAGTTATGGATATTTTTAATAGTTCACTCATTTTAGAGAGGTTTTGTCGCAAATGAAATGCCGTTTGCTTGCTTAACCAACGGTATAAAACAGCAAATTCTTCACGTGTCGGCTCTCCAGCAGTATACTTAGATTCTTGAATAAATGATCCTAAATAAATATGAGACCAATCCTTTTGCTTTAACAAAATCAGTAACGTTTCTAGACTTTGCGGTGGTTCCATAATGACTAGTTTTTTATAACTCACGTCATTGACTAACTCATTTAGCAATTCTTCGTTGATGTTGGCATATAGTTCGACACGGCTATTCTTAGGTAAAGATTCTTTATAACACTCAGCTAACTTAGAGTGTTTAAATAAATAAATCGCCCCATTAACTTTTAAAAGTTGAGGATCTATTTTACTTGATCGATAATCTAGCCACTGTGACTGATTGACGCCCATATCTGTTACCATCAATTGGGGATTAACCAAATGACGCCATTCATTAATGGATAAGGTGCCTACAATTGAAATGATTGAATTAGCTTCAACACCTTCAAATTGTGTCGCTTTTGAAAAAGCCACACAATTTAAAGCGGATTCTTTACTATCTTTCTCAGCAATAGAGAGTTTAACATGTGTTTTATCAGCACCAATTAAACGTTTTTCTTGAACCGTTACATCCTCGAATTCGAATACAGGTTTAGCATTATCCATTCCAAAAGGTCCTAATAATTCAATTTCTTCGATAAATTTGACAGTGGCTTCCGATGGTTTTATTACCATATCGACTTTTAGTTCCTCTGGTTGACGAATCAAGGCTTCATTCTGATTAGCTAATGAAGCCAGTGCCGATTTAAAATTCAACCATTCAGAAGAATTGACTGTAAGTCCAGCGGCTTGACTATGACCGCCATAATAAGCAATCGTCTCTTTAACTTCCGTTAACCAAGCAAAAATATTAACACTATTAACGCTTCGCCCACTCCCTTTATACACTTGCTTATCTTCTAGATATTGGAATAGAATGGTCGGTCGGTTATATTTTTCTTTCAATCGACTCGCTACAATTCCCAATACCCCCGCTTGCCAAGAAGCATCCGCTTCAACAATTACATCAGGAATCTCTTCATACTGTTCCATTCTTTCCTCAACTTGAGTTTGAATATCTTTAACCATCGCTTGGCGCTGAGAGTTTTTATCATTAATTAACAGAACAAGTCGGTCAGCTTCGGTCTCATCGAACGTTTTTAATAATTCTAAAGCAGGCGTTGGATCACCTAAACGTCCTATCGCATTCAAACGAGGTCCTATAACAAAGCCCACTGTATCAACGTCTACTTTAGTTAAATCAACTTTTTGATCTTCTAAGAGCATTTTTAAGCCTAAACGATGAGTGTCCGCTACTAATTGTAAACCACCTAAAACAATTGTTCGATTCTCGTCTGTCAACGACACCATGTCACACAACGTCCCAATGGCAGCTAATTCTACCGCTTCCGGAGCAATTTCGTCTAGTAGTGCATGTGAAATTTTTAAGGCGACTCCAGCCCCACTTAATTCGCCAAAAGGATATTGACCTTGCGGATGTTTAGGGTGTATGACCGCATACGCATTAGGTAAAGTTTCTTGAATCTCATGGTGATCGGAAACTATGACGTCTACTCCAAGTTCATTAGCTAAATCAATCGCGTCATGCCCTGCGACACCATTATCACACGTTAGTATTAATTGTATACCCGCTTCGATAAATTCTCGATAACGCTCACTGTTGGGACCATAACCATCTGTCAAACGATTAGGCAAATAATACTCGACATGAGCACCAATCATTTCAAGCGTTTCATAAAGTATTAGAGTACTTGTGATACCATCCGCATCATAATCACCGTAAATGAGTATTCGTTCTTCATTTTCGACGGCAGTCTGTAGCCTCTTCACAGCAAGCTCCATTTGATATAATTCAAATGGATTATGATAGAGTTGAGGCGTTTGGTTTATCGCTTGTTCAATCTGTTCTGGACTTTTTAAGCCACGATTTAAACATAAACGCAAAAAAGCAGGCGAATATTTCAAGCCTGCTGCTTGTAATGCATGTATTTCTTCTTCTAGTTCACCGGAAGAACTTGTCATCTTCCAGTCATATTTTGCTAAATTCATATTAAGACCTCAATTTACTTTGTCTTTTCTTAAGTGATAGTCACCCTTCAACAACTGACTCCGTAGATATTTCTTTAGTTGCTTGTTCACTTGTCAAACTAGCAACTGTTTGCTCTAATGCTTTAATTTTCTTTCGAGTTCTACTAACTGAAGCAATAGAGACCAATAGGCCTACAATTACACCAATAATAAGCGTAATCAAAATGACCATAACAAGTGGGACAGTAATATTAATGAAGAATAGATTAACGGTCACATTCGCAGTATTTTGAACTGCAAAAATGACCACAAAAATTAAACTAAATAAAGATAGTAGTATTCTCCAAGGTTCTCTCATGATATTTCCTCCTTGAAATTAAACAGGTGTTCCTTTAGAAAGTCACTAATATGTGGGACTAAAGGTGATACAAAGGCTGCCATTTTTAAAGCAAAAGGTATCGTTATTTCTCTTGCATTATGGGTCATCGCTTGGATTACTTTGTTCGCTACGTAATCTGTTTCTAAAGCAAATTGTTCAATGCGTTGATAATAACTTCCTAATTCATCTGAATGAGAAAAGAAGGGTGTTTTGACTGGGCCAGGATTAATCGTCGTAATCCCTATGCCAAATCGTCTTAATTCCAATCTAAGCGAGTCAGCATAACCGATTATAGCAGATTTAGTAGCTGAATACACACTTGATGAAGGCGTCGACAACTTTCCTGATATTGAAGATATGAAAACAATTTGACCTTCTCTTTGTTCAATCATCACTTGTGCGACTAATTGACTCAAATACATCATAGCAAATGTATTTATTTTAAACATGGCTTCGATCTCACCATAAGTAAATTCTAAGGCAGGTTTAAATTCTCCAAAACCTGCAGAATTTACTAAATAATCTATTCTGCCACAATGTTGCTTCGTCTTGGCGACTACTCGTTCAATTTGTGTCGATTGACTTAAATCAGCACAAATCATCAGAATATTTACATTATAATCTTTTTTTATTTCATCAGCCAATTCTCTCAACTGTTCTTTACGACGAGCTACGATAACTAAATTTGCACCTTCACGCGCAGCTTGATGAGCAGTTTCGCGACCAATCCCACTCGATGCTCCTGTGATTAAAACAACTTTATTCAGCAGTTTCATTCATTATCTCCTCAGAATTCACATAATTTAAATTATATTCTTCCAAGTCGAATACAATCTTAGTTGCTTTGAAATAATGTTTAGCTTCCATTTCCAATTCTCTAATATCTTGTCCCATATATCGCGCACTTATGTGGTTTAAATATAATTGTTTAACGTTAGCTTTTGCGGCAACTTTCGCTGCTTGAACATTTGTGGAATGGTAATAATCATGCGCCATTTGAGCTTCTTTACTTTCATGGGTCGCTTCATGTACTAAGACATCAGCACCTTGCGCCAGAAGTGGAATATTAGTACATTGTCGTGTGTCGCCTAAAATCGTCACAATTTTCCCTTTACGATCAGGAGCAACAAAGTCTTTACCATTTATAACAGTACCATCAGCTAAGGTCACTTCTTCTCCACGCTTTATCTTACCAAAAATTGGCCCATTGGGAATTTGATAAGGGGCCAATAAATCTACCAGTAACTCACCAACAGAATCAGGTTCAGTCACACGATAGCCAAAAGAAAGCACACCATGTTCTAAAGGTAAATAATCAACTGTCCACCCCTTATTCAAATTAAGGGTTCCACCATTAGGATCTAACTCAATGATTTTCAAACTATATAATAATTTTGTTTTTGATAGTTTTAATGTCGTTTGAATAAATTGACGAATGCCCGGCGGGCCATAAATAGTTAACGGACCATCGCCGCCTTGAAAAGATCGACTACTTAGAAAGCCTGGCAAACCATAAATATGATCACCGTGCATATGTGTAATAAAAACTTTCGTAATTTTACGTGGCTTAATTGTCGTTTTTAAAATTTGATGTTGAGTTGCTTCGCCACAATCAAATAACCAAATCTCATTCAATTCATCAAGTAACTTTAAAACTAAGGCACTAACGTTTCTAATTCTTCCCGGAACTCCTGCTCCAGTACCTAAAAATTGTAATTTCATCTTTTTAACACTTCCTAACAATTCATCCATTTTTAATTGAAAATTAAATCCGGACCCTTTAAGTAATAGACAGGTCGAAAAAACGCGAGTCTACTTACTATAAAAGTCCGGATTAATCATCACCCTTAACTATTAATTTTATCGTTGGCGATAAATTTCTTTCGCGATTAACTTCGCTAATTCCAAACCACCCACATCATTAGGATGAATACCAGCATCTGCATACCATTCCGGATGATCATTAGCGTATCCTGCCCAATCAATTAATTTTACATTCCCATAACGTTGAGCGGCTGCATAAATTTGTCTATTTGCGTCATCAGTCCATGCTCTATTTACATGTACCGTTAAGATATAATGATCTCTATCTGTTCCAACCGCCTCAATATAGTCATTAAGCTGCGCGGTTGTGAACGTTCCGTTGGAACCTAACATTGTAACGACCGTTGGTTTGAGTAAGTCGTTTTGTTTCATAGACTCTAATACAGAAAAACTATTATATAATTGGCGTCCTACTTCTCCATCTACAACAGCTTTTGGAAACACACTTTGGATTTCTGATGTACTAGCTAACAAGACCGAATCACCAATAAAACTAATATCTAGGCCATTGGCAAACAGTAGTTCTTGTTGGGTCAAGCCTTCAATATTATTTACCACTTTAACTGTTTCAGTATCTAACGTTTGAGTTTGCTGGGCAACCGTTTGATTAGCTTCAATGACATCTTGAAGGTTCTGTGCCGTCTGGCTACGTTCTTCGGGAGAAGCTATAACCCCTACTAATCCCATTATCAACACAAAAACATAACTACCAGTTGCTATCTTAATACCCGTTAAACTATTCGGATTATTTCTTAAATAGTTGAATTGATATCTTGATTTTTTCAAGTTAAAATCTTGTCCAATGGGTAAGCTCCATTGTTTAATTTCAAATAAGCGATAAGTTACTTCACTTAGAATCATAATAACTAAAAATTGCACTAAAAAATTTAAATAGATATTTGTGTTAAAGAACGATAAATGCCTAGAAACAATTAAATATACTGGATAAAACCATAAGTAGTATGAAAAACTTCTTTTACCAAAAAATGTAAAGATTCCTAAACTGAAAAACTTATTCCAAATTGTTGCTGGATGAATTGATGACATAACCAAGATTGCACTGACCAATGTGAATAAAGTCATTCCGAATTGGTAGGCAAAAGCATGAGTACCGTACATAAATTTCACCATAAAGAAAGCTAACACAAATGCCACTAAACCTAAGCAGTTAAATAGAACTTTGACTTTAGCATTCATTGGTTTAGGTACCAACTTCACGGGATACAACAAGCCTACAGCTCCACCAAAAGTAAATGCAGACGCTCTCGTTAATAATCCATAATAAATTCTTGTTGGATCCTGTCCTTCTTTATACAAATAGCCAAGTAAGACTGCCGATAATACTGAAATGATTAACAGAATATTTGCAGTTGTTCCTGGTTTTTTATGCCAAGAGTAAAACAATTTTATCATGATAGGAACTAAAAGTATTAATTGACCATAAAGTGCTACGTACCATAGATGTGTGAAGGGACTTGGATTTGCTGCTTGTACAAAATAAGATTGATTATTAATAATTTGATAATAGTTATTGAAGAAAAACAAAGCCGAGACGGCCATGTTTCTAATATTAAATAAATAATCTCTTGCAAACAACAGAATATAAGTTATCGTCACAGCAATCATGGATAACATTGGATAAAAAAGACGGCCAAAGCGTAATCGGTAAAAATTTAAAACATTTAAACTTTCACCTCTCACATTTGCTGAATATAAACTTCTGAAATTAAAGAATCCTGCAATAAATAAGAATAAATTAACAGCAAGGAATCCACCTGGAACGATATGTTCAAAGAAATAATAACCAATAATGGTCAAAATTGACACACCTTTTAATCCGTCAAATATAGCTAATCTTTTGACTGGCGCATTAACTTGTTTGTGATCCATAGCTTTCACCTAATCCATAAACTCGAAGTAGAAATCTGATAGTTGAATAGTATCTCCATTCTGTGCCCCTAAACGACGTAATTCATCGTCAATTCCCATTCCACGCATTTGGCGTGCAAAGCGAGCGATACTTTCATCATGAGCCATGTTAGTCATCGCATAAAGTTTTTCAATCTTGCGTCCAGTAATTAGCCAGTGTCCTGGTTCAAGTTCTTCAATTTCAAAGGCATCGTCGTCATCCAATGTGTAATGTACTTTCTCTTCTACTTCATTTTCTAAAGAGATAAAATCAGAAGTTTGTACTAATTGGTAAGTTCTTTGCAATAATGGTTGAAGACCTTTGTTTTGCCAAGCACTAATTTCGAAAATTTCTGGCATTTCTTGATTTAATTCAGCATAATGCTCAGCTAATTTTTCTTTAAATGTTACTAGGTTTTCAGCAGAAATCGCCTCATCCATCTTATTCGCCACAATGATCATTGGGCGTAACAATAATTTTTCATTATAGTTAGATAATTCATGCATGATGTCTAAGAAATCTTGGAAAACATCACGGCCGTGAGTTTCTGACACATCTAAAACATGTATAAGGACTTTGGTTCGCTCAATATGACGTAAAAAGTTTATTCCAAGACCAACACCTTCAGATGCTCCCTCAATTAAACCAGGCATATCAGCCACAACAAATTCTTGATCCACTTTTAATTTAACAACACCTAAATTAGGTACTAATGTCGTAAATTGGTAATCTGCTACTTTAGGTTTAGCATTACTAATAACAGAAAGTAAGGTAGATTTACCTACACTTGGATAGCCGATTAATCCAACATCAGCAAGAACTTTTAACTCTAGTTCTAATTCAAACTCTTCACCTGGTTCTCCGTTTTCAGCAATAGATGGCGCCGGGTTCTTATGAGTCGCGAACTTGATATTCCCTCGACCTCCACGACCTCCTCTAGCGACTATTAATTCTTGAGCATTTTCTACTAAATCCCCTAGAATCTCTTGAGTTTCACTATTTCTGATAATTGTACCTGGCGGGATCTTAACAACTAAATCTTCGGCATTTGCTCCGTATTTACTTTTACTCATCCCATTCTGTCCATTTTCACCTTTAAAATGACGATTATATCGAAAATCCATCAAGGTTCTTAAACCTTCATCAACACGAAAGATAATACTTCCGCCTTTTCCACCGTCACCGCCGGCTGGTCCACCATCTGGCACATATTTCTCGCGTCTAAAGGCTACCATTCCGTCTCCGCCTTTACCGGCTCTAACATTTACTTTTGCACGATCTAAAAATGTAGACATACACTTCACTCCTTCCGTTCATATTATTATAATATTTAATCAAATTTACTAATTAATTCTCTTGGATCTACCATTTGCATAATGAACTGAGTTAAACATTTCATTGTTGCTTGACGATTTTTTTTCAATTGTTCATCTTCAGCATTTACCATATTATGCTCAAAGTAGTCGTTTATTTTCTCAACTAAACTTGAAAATTGAGCTAATATCTCTTTGGGACTCGTTGCTGTTAACGTTTGTAGTTGTTTAAGTAAGTTAGTTTCCGAAACTGTTTCAGCTAAGTTCAGATTTACTTCCGTCATTTCTTTAACTTTCGACCCTAAATTAACCACACGCGTCATTGCTTCTACCATTGATCGATAGTCACTAGCTTGTGTATTTTTTAAAGATTGCAACTGGTGTGCACTCTCTACTATATAGTATACATTTAAATGGGATACTTTTGAAACAGCTTGAATGATATCATGGTCAATTTGATCAGTTTCAAGATGTTGTTGTACTCTACCTTTAATAAAGTTGACTAATTTATCTTTAAAAATAATCCAGTCTTCAGATTGATTTTCGACACTCACTTTATTAAGTAATTCAATTATATCAAAATTCCATGCTTGATCTAGAATGATTTCAACAATCCCAAGCGCTTTACGTCTTAAGGCATATGGGTCATTCGAACCAGTAGGAATTAATTCAATACTAAAATAATTTGCTAGTGTATCTAACTTATCAATAAGGGCTAGCATTGCTCCGGCAGTCGTATCTGGAAGCTTTCCGCCACTAGTTACTGGTAAATACTGACTACCAATAGCCGCCGCTACTGCTTCACTCTCTCCAAAATAAGTTGCATAGATTTTTCCTAATTGTCCTTGCAGCTCATCAAATTCCCCAACAGTTTGAGTTAATAAATCAAACTTATAGATAAGTGCCGCACGAGCACTCGTAGCAATCGTTTCTGATGAAATATTACTTGATTCAAGAATTTCACCAAGTATTTCAATCCCTTTTTTTACCCGCGCTTGCTTTTGAGCAAAAGAACCAATTTTAACGTGTTCATTCACTGTAGAGAGTTTTTCAAGGTAGTATGTTAAATCATGACTTAAGTCTTCTTGATAGAAGAACAATGCGTCTTCTAATCGAGCTTTAAGAACTTTACGGTTCCCTTTGATAACATTTTCAATATGTTCTGCATTACCATTACGAACTGAAATAAACACTGGCAATAAACGTCCAGTTTCTTTTGATATAGCATAGAAGTAACGTTGGTGATCTTTCATCGCTGTAATTAGCACACTTTCTGGTACAGCTAGATATTCTTCTTCAAATTCACCATAAAATGCTGTCGGCCATTCAACAATAGCAGTCACTTCCTCTAAAAGAGCGTCATCTATTGGAACATCCCACGAGTTTGCATCGGCAATCGCTTCTACTTGTTCACGTATTAGTGTACGTCTTTCATCAAAGTCTGCTAACACAAATTGTTCTTTAAGACTTGCTAAATAGTCACTTGGTTGATTGATTGTGACATCGTGTCCTAAAAATCGGTGACCTTTAGTAACATTACTTGCTTTAACACCAACAAATTCAAATGGAATCACTTGAGTATCTAACAGTGACACCATCCAATGAATTGGACGGATAAATGGAGTAGGAACATTACTCCAGTGCATCGCAACAGGGAATGTCATATTCTTTAATACAGAATCAACGTTTGTTAGAACACTCTCAACTGATGCACCTGCTACAAATTTATCGATGTAGACATAATCACCCTCGATAACCAAGTCATCTAGTGTTGCTTTTTGGCCACGTGTAAAGCCTTGTGCTGCTTTTGACCACGCACCTGTGTCATCTTTAGCTAGTTTAATTGAAGGTCCTTTAACACGTTCATTTAAGTCTGCTTGCTTTTCAGCTATATTCTCTACAATAACTGCTAGACGTCTTGGTGTCGCATAGCTATTGATATGACTAAAAGAAATTCTTTCTTCTGTCAAGAATGTTGCCAAACGTTCTTTTAATTGCTCACTTAAACTTAACAAGAAACGAGCAGGGACTTCTTCTAATCCAATTTCTAGTAAATATTGTTTTGCCATCTCATTTCCTCCTTATTCAACAACCGATTGGTTCTCATGTAATAATGGGAAACCAAGTGCTTCTCTTTCTTCAACAAATGTTTTCGCAATATTACGAGCCATCTTACGAATGCGACCAAGATAACCTGGTCGATCTGAAACAGATATATAGCCACGAGCATCAAGTAAATTAAATGTATGAGAACATTTCAGGATGTAATCATAGGCAGGATGAACTAAACGTAATTCAATCAACTTTAGTGCTTCTTCTTCATACGCTTCAAATTGTTTAAATAACATCTCTGTATTACTGTGCTCAAAAGAATAAGTAGAATGTTCACGCTCAGGTTGTAGGAATATATCACCATATTTAACGCCATCAATCCAATCAAGATCATAAACATTTTCAACATCAAGAATGTACATTGCTAATCTTTCAAGACCATAAGTAAGTTCACTTGTCACTGGATCACATTTTAATCCACCAACTTGTTGGAAATAAGTAAATTGAGTAATTTCCATACCATCAATCCATACTTCCCAACCCAATCCAGCACAACCTAATGAAGGGTTTTCCCAGTTATCTTCAACGAAACGAATATCGTGTGCCAAAGGATCAATACCAATGGCGACTAAGCTTTCTAAGTAAAGTTCTTGAATATTTAATGGTGAAGGCTTCATAACCACTTGAAATTGATGATGTTGGTATAAACGGTTCGGATTTTCTCCATAACGTCCGTCCGCTGGCCTTCTTGACGGCTCAACGTAAGCTGCATTCCAAGGTTCAGGACCAACAGCACGTAAAAACGTATAAGGACTCATTGTCCCTGCACCCTTTTCAGTGTCATAACTTTGTAAAATTAAGCAACCTTGTTCTGACCAAAACTGCTGCAAAGTTAAAATAATTGATTGAACGGTTCTCTTTTGCATAATAATCTTTCTCCTCACTCTTATACTGTTATACAAGTGCTATCCACTTTCTTAAAGTACATTTACCCACAAAAAATCCCTATGATTAATAGATAAGCGATTATCTGTTAATCATAGGGACGAATTGAATTCGCGGTTCCACCCTAATTCTAGTAAACACTAGCACTTTATTGATAGATTAAATTGTTCCAAAACAGCCATCGAAATTGCTCTAGCTTGCACTGTCCTAGAGTCGCTGAACTTTCTTTACTATATGTTTTGGATGTGATACTTATTTTACTAACTTCACTTTCAAATGTCAATGAAACTAAAGTTAAAGTTTCGAATGTCAAGTTTAACAGTCAGTAATTACAAAAATGCCTCATAATGGCTTTTGACGCTTTTCTAATAAACTCACCATCGATTGATTAACTTCTAACATTTGATCTAAGTAACTTTTGCTTTTTAATCTCAATCCAACGAATTCTTGATAAATTTCATCCATAAGTCGTTTAATGTTTGTCAGAGTTTCTGAAGAAACATTCACTGATTGAATTTGAGTTAATTCGGCTTTTGCCAAAACACTTGCTACATACATCGCTCTGGGTGAGATTCTTAGTCGAAAATCATCTTCATGAAAATGCTTTTCACACAAGACTCCTTGCCTTCTTATACTAAAATCAAATGGTTGTTGCGTGGATCCGCAGATCACGCATTGATGCCATTGGATATGCGTGCCAAATTCAGGCAATAGATAGATTTCTATGAAAGCTGTAATCACTTCTGGTGACTTATCCAGATTCATCTGTTGTAGAGCTAATTTGAATACTTCATATAATTTTCTATGTGGCACATTATCGTCAACCGCTGCATCTACCAGCTGTGAAACATAAGCAGCATAAGCTTGAGTCATGAAATTCTCTTGGACTTTGCGATTAAACTCTAACGTAGACGCCTCTCTTAAAAATGAAAGTCCATCTAGATTAATCGTGCCGATATAATCATTAATTGTTAAAGGAATCAATTGACTAGCTAAAGGATGATTAGGTTTCTCTAAGCGTTTAACGAAAAACATACGGGTCCCAAAATCATTAGTAAAAATTTTGACTAAAGCATCATGTTCGCGATGCTTTCGTTTAAACAATACAATCCCCTCAAAACGCTCATTCATCCCTTCACTCCTTTGTCCTAAGATTAATAATTATCTGGTCTGTAGCCGTAATCCATAAGGTTTGACTGACGATCACGCCAATTCTTTTGAATTTTAACCCATAAGTCTAGATAGACTTTATCATCCAACAACGTCTCAATATCACGACGTGCTAATTGGCCAATTTTTTTAATCATACTTCCTTGAGCGCCAATGATAATCCCTTTTTGACTTTTACGTTCTACAATTATAGTTGCTTGAACTTCAATTTTCCCGTCTTCATTACGTTGCATGCTCTGAACCTGAACAGCTACCGAGTGAGGGATTTCTTCACGAGTTAACATTAAAATCTTTTCACGAATAAATTCCGCCACAACGAAATATTCTGGGTGATCCATTACTTGATCGGCAGGATAATATTGTGGCCCTTCTGGAATAATATTCTTCAAATTATTTACTAACTCAGGAACATTGCTACCTTCCTTGGCACTGATAGGGAAAATTTCATCAAAGTCATGCTCATTTTTGAATGAATCAATAATCGCAAATAACTCATCAGGATGTACTAAGTCAATTTTGTTAATTAATAAGTAAACTGGTACTGGACTATGTTTAGCTTTTTCTATAACTAATCGATCTCCAGGTCCAATTTTCTCTGTTGCATTCACAACGACTAAAACCGCATCAACCCCTTTTAAGGCGCTATATGCCGTTTTTAGCATAAAATCTCCTAATGCATGCTTCGGCTTGTGAATTCCTGGTGTATCAATAAAAATAATTTGTGAATCATCATCAGTGAAGACACCTTGAATTTTATTTCTTGTAGTTTGTGCTTTATCAGACATAATGGCAATTTTTTGTCCTACGATACGGTTAAGTAATGTAGATTTCCCTACGTTTGGACGACCTATAATTGCGACGAAACCTGATTTAAATGCTTGCTTTTCTTTCATAATTACTCCTATTCTTATAAAAAACTGATAAATAATTGCCAAATATATGGCAGGAATACGACAAATCCAATAACAACGGCTAAGAGTGCAGATAAAACTACTGCAGCGGCCGAAACATCTTTAGCAATTCTAGCGAGTTCATGGTATGTACTTCCTACAATTAAATCAACCGTTGTCTCAATGGCAGTATTGACTAACTCTGCTGCCATAACAAGACTAATGCATAAAATAACTACTAGCCATTCCATTTTATTGATATTAAGAACAAAACCTGCCGTAACGACTAAAAGTGTCACGACAGTGTGAATTCGAAAATTACGCTCATTATTAAACGTATAGTTTAAACCTGCAAAAGCATCTTTAAAAGACGTGGCTAAGGAGCGACTTTTATCTCTTATAAATTGTTTATCGGGTGAGACCATGCTGACTTAGCACCTCTTCTTGAATACCAAACATGGCGGCTTCTTCTTCTTTTGTCTGATGATCAAATCCATTTAAATGTAGAAAGCCGTGAACTGCCAGAAAAGCAAGCTCTCTTTCAAATGAATGTTGATATTCAACCGCTTGCTCGTGCGCTTTAGGGTAAGAGATGATGATGTCACCTAAATGTCTTGGCATAGCTTGTTCAAGTGATTGATCATCGTCGAGTAAAACTTCTTTCTCATCTTCAGTAAACTCTGAGTCTAATGTGAATGAGCTGAAATCTGTGATATCAAACTCACTACTCACTTCTTCTAAAGCAAAACTTAGAACATCTGTTGGACGATCGATTTGTCGATACTCTAAATTTAATTGATGTATTTCCTCATTCGACACAATCGAAATATCCACTTCAATTTCCCCAGTCATCTTTAAGTATTTAGCTGTTAATTCAACTACCTCTTGAATCAATGTGACTTGTTCGGTTGTTAAATATCTCTCATCATCAATAATATCGATAATCATCTAAAATTCTCCATTCATTGCGTTTTATTTCGGATACTCTACTCGAGTATGGTACATGCCGGCTACTCCTGATATTAACGAGCGTCTAGCAATTTTTAAATCATTTACTGTTAAATCACAATCAGAAAATTGATCATCATTTATTTTATCATCAATGATATTATCTATTAAAGTTTCTATTGATTTTTGATTGTATTCTTTTAATGAACGCGACGCTGCCTCAACCGAATCTGCAATCATTACAATTGCTGCTTCCTTTGTTTGAGGTTTTGGTCCTGGATATCTAAAATCACATTCATTAACAGTTGGATTATCTTTTCTAGCTTGGTAATAAAAATACTTCACCAATGTCGTTCCATGATGCTGCATACAAATATCAATAATACTTTTTGGCATTGAACTCTCCTCTAGGATCTTTGTCCCTTCAGTTACATGTCCCATAATAATTGCCGCACTTTCTTGTGAAGCAATCATTTGGTGTGGTGATTCCATGCCTGAATTGACATTTTCTGTAAAAAAGCGAGGATGAACTGTTTTTCCAATATCATGGTAATAGGCCGCTACTCTCGTCAATAATGAATCGCCTCCGATAGCTTCCACCGCATTCGCGCTTAAATTAGCAACTAGAATACTATGATGGTAGGTACCTGGAGAATTTTCAATCAGACGCTTGAGTAATGGATGATTTAAGTTTCCAAGTTGATTTAATGTTAAAGCTGCTTTATCAACTAACAACTGTTCCCAATACGGTGTCACAAAAAATAAAATCATATTGACAAAAAGTACATTCGTTACCATTAACAAAATGATACTTGTTCCTTGTTCCGAGAATACATTGACATTTAAACTCAGTAACAAAGGTACCGCAATAGCTAAATGCCATAAAAACAAAGGTAAAAAGAATTCATAGAAATTGTAACGATAGCTTCCTTTTTTTAATACAAACATCATTCCTAAAATGCTACTGAAAAAATAATACAGTGTCGTTAATGTGATAACTGTTAAATTATCATATCCGTTTACTACAAATAAGGCGAGTATATTAAAAAATAACACAGATAGAATGCCAATTCTTGGATTGGTTCGTGGTGTTATCATAAAGGGAATCAAAAACACTGGTACGACTAATGTTGCATACGTTAAGCCACTTGATTGCATTAAATGGAAGCCTTTTAACAAAGCAAAACCAAATAACATCACCAATGTATAAGCTGTAGCTTCCATATTTTGCTTGGCTAAATCGATTTCTGACCACTTAAAGCGTTTCGTAAAGACAATTATCATTACGATACCATGGAAGATGACTGTGCTATAAAATGCGTAAGCCAATGTATTTTGAGAGGCCTGATCTAAGAAACCATAAATTTCTAATTGGCGCATCGTATCGTCACCAATGATGTGTCCTTCTTGAATGATTACTTGTCCTTGTAGGATATAGCTAGGTTGTACTGCATTAGCCACTTCTTCACGGCGTCTTTCAGTTTCGCTTTCACTATAAGTCATCGTGGGTATAATCAAACCGTTAAGAAAATCAGTTAAAGCGAGTCTCGCGTCTAAACTGTAAGAAGCATTGCTAATGTTTTGTTCACCTATATTAATATGACCTTCAATATTATTTGCTTGAATCTCTTCAGCTAAAGTTTTAGCTACCAGTTCAGTCAAAGTTGATTGAAAGGCAGATAATGTTTCAGAATCGATTGACAGTATATGACTCAAAGTTGACGTACTAATGTTATTGCCTAAGTATTTTATACCATCTACTTGATCGGATAATTTAATTTCATAAACTAATAGTTGCTCGACCGCATCCAATTGCATAAAAGTAACAGTCTGTCCTTGTGGTCGATTGACATTAGCAAATTGATTTAATAATGTTCGCTCGATAACGCCAGACTCAATTAATTGAGCATTATCCTCTATTAGCGCTTGAATTGATTCTTTTGAATGAGATTCATTCTTTAACTGGCGAATAAAACTAAAATATTGTTCGATAATCATTAGCTGTTGCGTTCGAATATCTTCTTGATATAAATAGACATCATTCACAGCATCTTTCGCCCTTTGTCTATTCAACTCAGTCTGTTCGACATCCTCAGTAGTGACAGGAGCTAAGATTGTATCTTGAGCGACTTGATTAAGTTGAAAATTATACTCAATAGGTTGTACATTTGAATAGCCTAAGAGAATAATTGAAAGTGACAAAATGAAACTCATGAGTGGAATATAATAATGTCCGAGTAACGCTTGAAAACGTTGTAATCTACGGTTCATCCAATTCCTCCATTCTTTAATGACAGAAAACTAATTATTCATTGTAAGCTCTTATTATATCCGCGACCACCGGATGACGCACCACATCGAACTCATCGAATTGCACGAAAGAAATTCGTCGTACATTATTTAATTTATGTTCTGCATCAATCAAACCTGATTTCACTCCGTTTGGCAAGTCAATTTGAGTCTTATCGCCGTTAATAATCATTTTAGATCCAAAACCTAAACGGGTTAAAAACATTTTCATTTGTGCAATTGTTGTGTTTTGAGCTTCATCCAGGATAACATAAGCATCGTCTAATGTTCGTCCACGCATGTAAGCTAGAGGGGCTATTTCAATAATGCCTCTTTCCATTAAGCGATTGGTCTGCTCTGTCCCATATATAGTATATAAGGCATCATAAATCGGTCTTAAATACGGATCGACTTTTTCTTTCAAATCCCCAGGTAAAAAGCCAAGGCTTTCTCCAGCTTCAACGGCCGGTCTTGTTAATATAATTTTTTTAACGGTGCCTTCTCGTAATGCTTGTACGGCAAGAACAACTGCTAGAAATGTTTTACCAGTTCCGGCTGGTCCTATTCCAAAAACGACATCGTGTGTTTCGACAGCTTTAACATATTGTAATTGTCCAAAGTTTTTCACTCGAATTGCTTTACCGTCTGCAGCTCGCCCTACTACTTCGTCATATAAATTTAAAAAATAATCTAAGGTGTTATTCTGAGTCATTTTAATGGCGGTCATGACATCCATCGTCCGTGGTGTAATGTTTCGTTCCATTAATTGTAGTAAATTTAATAAGAGTTGACGGACTTGTTCGACTTCTTGTTCGTTTTCGCCCGACAGATTAATCATTTCGCCTCGATTTGCAATGGTGACTGCAAAGTTATCTTCTATTAAATTAACGTACTTATCCTGTGTGCCCAATAAAGCAATTAGCCAATTGGGGTTAGTGACAATCAGTTGACTCGAAAAATTATTAGTTTCACTCAAATAGTTGTCTCCTTTTCAGTTTGAATAATCTAACAATATCACAACTGAGCGGAAATTTGAACAAATTAAATCGATTAGTTTAGCCATCGTGAAGCTTGAGTAGCTTCTTTTGATTCCTCCACAGATCGATTAGCCATACTCGGAAAAATAAGGGGCTTCCTTTTGAAGAGTTTGTTTAATAATGGCAACAAAAAAACTAGTATCAACAGTAATAAACTGTTCATACTAGTTTGTGTTGAATTTATATAAAAGCTAACACTAAACTTAAAATGATAATCGCTGCTGCAGGTGGATCAATATGTGATCGAACTCTAGCGTTAATGTGTATGCCGATAAAGTCACAAAGCAAATTGGCCATCACACCAAATACTCCAGCCAGCCAAACATTATCGAAAGTTAACATCGCAATGTCTGCGATTAAAGCGATATGATGTACCATAGGTATATTGATACCGGCTGCAATAAAGATTAGGACGAATGCCCCTAAAACAAAGCCGAATAGCGGGATTTGAATGACATCAATCACACCACCGATGATAACCGCTAAAGCAAAGCTCCAAATCATATTGAACATTAGTGGTTTCGTTAATAATTCAACTTTACTAACGTCAGCTGGTAGTTGACTCACTAAACTTCGCCAAATAATAATCTAGCTAAGATGTTTGTCCCTACACCCCCTACTGCAATATTATCTGCTAGGAAACCTGATCCATTTAATAATGAAGTTATTGTGTAACCTAAAACACCAAATACTCCTGCGACTAGTAATACGCCCACATTATTTGTGGTTACTAATGGAGCAAAAATATTAGAGCCATCGAAAATTTCTGCCGTTGAATCTAATTTCTCTTTCTCTCGTGTCACCTTGCCCAATAAGCAGCTGCTGCAACTGCCCCAGCAAATGATATTTCAGAACTAATGATAGGACTTAAGACCACTGTATTTAAAAACACATCTGACCCTGTCGAAACGATTAAGCCAATTCCAATCAGACCAAAAAAACCAAACATTATAAATACGGTTGCTCCTCCAAAAACAGCGTCGAAAATACCACCGAAAAATGCAAGTATATAAGGGATTAATTGTTCAATATAGAAAGCTCCTTTTAATTTATCATTATGCTTAACAACCTAGTTGTTAAGTATGCCTTCGTAATTGGTAACGCGAAAGTAACTTTTCTAATCAATTCTCTATTCAACTTGAATAGCCCCCAATAGCTACCGATTGTAAACGCCGCCAAACGACTGCAATACAACTCTATATTATATTATTGTGATAAGATAGTTGAACTTTATTCACAGTGCTCCTGGATGCAACAACTTGACACGACAGATATAAACTTACCGATCAATTTCATAGCAATAGGCTTTCTTTAGTCTATTAGGACAGGTTGAGTGCTTAATATTCGTTGAGTTAAGTTCACTTTTTATTTTAAATGACTACTTATAGACATTGTTAACAAGTTATTTATGCCTTAATTTGCTGTTTCGAGAACAGTTAGTTGAGTATTTAATTTTAAGTACAGAAAAAGCGTCCCATTAAAAAATGAGACGCTTAATTTTTAAAGCAGCATCTAGCGCTATAGTGATCGCGTTATGCATTTCACCATAATTCCATCTGCTTGACCTTTAAGTTTAGGCATCGTTTTACTAGAACTTTAACAAATTCTAAAAAGATTTTGTTAAAAGTTCATTCGACGATGGGTATTTCATGGAGAATTTAACCCGAAAATCCTAGAGACTAAACGGATTAAATTCAGCTAAAGTATCGTTTGGCTGCTTTCTTTCGCGTGCAATTGCGGTTATCTCCTGATCGGTTGATACGGAATCAGATTAGTTAATCTGCTCATTTTGCAGTGCTGCTTTCAGCATCCGAATGATTTTTAGGGTTCTTAGTCTTTAGTTTTCATCGCTTGCTTAACGTTCATGATAAGATTGACCATAATTAACCTTACAATCAGCCTTTACCAGATACTAAAACTTTCTTTTACGAGCTGCTTCAGATTTCAATTTTCGTTTAACACTTGGTTTTTCATAATACTCGCGTTTACGAGCCTCTCTTAAAGTACCTGTTTTTGAAACGTTACGCTTGAAGCGACGAAGAGCGTCATCCAATGATTCGTTATCGCGAATAACTGTTTTTGACATATGGTTCCCCTCCCTCCGAGCTTTTAGTAACCCTTCATTAGAAATAAAGTTTCTAAATAAAGTCCTTCTAACATTATAGCAAAAACCGAATCATTTTCAAGCTATTTTCCAAATGAATATGACGAATTTTAATATTTTTTTTAACTTTATTTGATAAATAGACTTGTTTTATTAAAAAATATAGTTTTCCCCTTATGGTACTGCATGATTTGCCGAAAGTTTGCTTGCACATTCTCGGCATAATCCAAACACTTCAAATCGATGTGATTCAATCACAACTCCAGTTAAATCAGTCGTCACTTGTTGCATCGGACAAGCATCTAATAATAGCGTTAAGCCACACTCACGACAAATAAAATGGTGATGATGATGATTTTCTACTTTCTTTTCATTTAATAAATAGCAGTCAAAACGGAAAAGTTGTTCTTGATTATATTCAGTTGATTCTAATAAACCAATTTCCACGAAGTCATAAATATTACGATACGTCGTATTATAACTCATCGTTGGATAACGTTCACTCATTTCTTGATGAATGTGAGTTGCACTTAAATAGCGTTGAGTTTGTGCGAACAGTTCGATGATTTCTTGTCGCTTTTTGGTTAATTTAAAGCCAGCTGCTTTTAATTGTTTGATACCGGCAGTTACAAGTTCACTTGTTTGTGAAATTTGCTTGCTTTTTTCTTTCATCATCATTGCTCCTTTTTCATTTTATGCTATGATGTGAGAATAGAAGAGGAGGATTTGCATGGATAAAAAAAATCAAACCTTACACTATTTTATTCTCTCAGATTCGATTGGTGAAACAGCACAGAAAGTAGCCAGAGCTGCCCTTGTGCATTTCCCATCAGCAAAAACAGTATTACACAAATATACTTTTATTTCAAATATTGAAAAAATCGATGAAATCACTCATGATGCGTTGAAATATGATGGTTTATTATTTATGACAATTGCGAATTCGGAATTGGCTAAATACGTCGAACAAAAGTGTATTGAAACGGGATTGATTTGCTACAATCTCATTCAACCATTCACGTTAGAAATACAACGTCGTTTAGGTATCGAAGCAACGTCTTTAGCTGGTGCTCAACATGAACTGTCTGACGAGTATTTTGACCGTATTGAAGCAATGGAGTTTTGTATGAAATATGATGATGGAAAAGATCCTAAAGGGATTGGTGAAGCTGAAATCGTCTTGTTAGGCATTTCAAGAACCGGTAAAACACCGCTCAGTATGTACTTAGCGACTCTAGGATATAAAGTATGTAATTTACCTTTAATACCTGAAAATGAATTGCCAGATATTCTTTTTGAAATTAACAAGTCGAAAATCATCGGCTTGACAAATAATGTTTCCGTAGTGAATAAACACAGAGAAATAAGAATGTTAGAATACGGTATTCCTGAAGGCTCTCGTTATGCTTCTTCTGAAAGAGTTCAACAGGAATTAGCTTATGCAGATGAAGTTTACCGTACATTAGGCTGTCCAGTCATCAACGTGGCAGATCGAAGTATTGAAGAATCAGCGCATATTATTTCAGAGATTATGAAACTTGTTCCCCTTTCCTTTTAAACCCAAATTAAAATCCCCTCAGTACTCAAATTGAGTACTGAGGGGATTTTATATTATTGTTCGATGATGTCAGTCATCAAGTTTGGATTGTAGGTCTGTGACTTAAGCATTTGAATTTCATGACGATAAGGCGCTACTTTCTTCTTTTCATTTAAAGGTAGCCAAGGGGTTTCTAATATTTTCGGAATATGAGTTAATTGCGGATGATGGACAATACGATTTAAAGTTTCAAAACCAATGCTTCCTTGCCCAATGTTAGCATGACGATCTTTATGACTCTTAAAAGGATTCTTCGAGTCATTGATATGTAAAACTTTCAAACGATTTAAACCAATTATCTTATCAAAATCATTTAATACGCCGTCTAAGTCATTGACAATGTCATAACCCGCATCATAGACATGGCAAGTATCCAGCGTGATGGATAATTTTTCATTATAGGTCACTCCATCAATGATACATGCTAATTCTTCAAAATTACGGCCAATTTCAGTACCTTTACCTGCCATGGTTTCTAAAGCGATTTGTGGTGTTTGCTCTGGGGTCAAAACTTCATTAAGTCCCCGAACAATTTGTGCAATACCACTATCTACTCCTTGTCCCACATGAGCACCAGGATGCATGGTAATCTGCTTCGCCCCGATATACTCTACTCTTTCAATTTCTTGTCGTAAAAAATCTGTAGCAAATTCGAAATAACCTTCCTTAACTGTATTGCCTAAATTGATGATATAAGGAGCGTGAACCGTACAGAACTTAATGCCATGTTCAGCCATGAAAGCCTTCGCTTCTTCTAACCGGAACAACGAGACGTCTTTACGGCGCGTATTTTGCGGTGCTCCTGTATAAATCATGAAAAGATTGGAGCCATATGACGCAGCTTCTTTAGCTGAACCTAACAACATTTCTTTTCCACTCATTGAAACATGGGAACCTAATAACATGAATGCATTCTCCTTTTAACTATTATTCTAAATAATTTAACCCAACTAGACTATGCCAGTTGGGTAGTGTGTTTAGTCTTTTTGACTACGAATATTTAGGTGTAATTCATTCAATTGACTGTTTTCTACATAACCAGGTGCACTTGATAATAGATCAACACCACGGCCTGTTTTAGGAAAAGCAATCACTTCACGAATGTTCGGTTCATTTGCAAGTAACATTACTAAACGGTCCAAACCAAGAGCGAGTCCACCGTGCGGAGGGAAGCCGTATTCTAATGCATTTAATAAGAAGCCAAATTGCTCTTCTGCTTGTTGGCGAGTAAAGCCTACTAAGTCAAAGATTTGTTCTTGCATTTCAAGGGTGTGGATACGGATACTTCCGCCACCAATTTCATAACCATTCAAGACGATGTCATAAGCTTGAGCTAATGCTTCTGCTGGTTTTGCTTTCACAGCTGCTGGATCATCGTGTTGTGGTGCAGTAAACATATGGTGCATTGCGACATAGCGCCCTTCTTCTTCGTCATATTCAAACATTGGCCAGTCTGTAACCCATAAAAATTCTAAAGCATTCGGATCAAACAGCTGATGTTTTTTTGCTAAGTGAACACGTAACTCACCTAATGAAGCGGCCACTACCTCTGCTTTGTCTGCTACGAAAAATAGAATATCACCCACTGACGCATTCAGACGGTCAGTGATTAATTTACTTTCTTCTTCTCCCGCAAAGAACTTAGCAATTGGTCCGTTAAAGCCTTCTTCAGTGACTTTTAACCAAGCTAAACCTTTCGCTCCGTATGGTTTAACAATATCAATTAACCCATCTGCTGTCTTACGAGTATAGGCATCGGCTTGTCCTTTTAAGTTAATTGCTTTGACCTGACCGCCACTCTGTGCGACCGATTTAAAGACACCAAATTCTGATGTTTCTGCCATATCTGTAAAATCAACCAATTTCATTTCAAAACGAATATCTGGTTTATCCACTCCGTACTCAGCCATGGCTTTCTCGTATGTCATCGTTGGGAAGGCTTCTATCAGTTCGATTCCTTTAGTTGCTTTAACAACTTCTTTTAACATTTCTTCTGTTAAGCTTTGAATCTCAGCTTGAGATAAGAAACTTGTTTCTAAATCGACTTGAGTAAACTCTGGTTGACGATCTCCACGTAAATCTTCGTCACGGAAACAACGAACGATTTGATAGTAACGGTCAAATCCTGCACCCATTAATAATTGTTTAAATAATTGTGGCGATTGTGGTAAGGCGTAAAACTTGCCTGCTTCACGGCGAGTTGGCACTAAATAGTCACGTGCACCCTCTGGGGTTGATTTTGTTAAGTAAGGTGTTTCTACATCAATAAAGTCTAATTGATCTAAGTAGTTACGAATCGCACGCGTTACTTGATGTCTTAGTTTTAAATTGTTATACATTTTCGGACGTCGTAAATCTAATACACGATTACGTAAACGTACTTCTTCGTCAGCATCTAAATCATCTTCGATATATATAGGTGGTGTTTTAGATTTGGCTAATAAAGTCAGTTCTTCCGCGAACAATTCATAATGTCCTGTTGGAATTTTAGGGTTGATTTGAGTTGCTTCACGTTCTTTAAGTGTACCTGTTACTTCAATTACATATTCACTACGTAATTTATCAGCTGTTTCCATCTCGTCGCTGCTTAAATATTCAGCATTAAAGACTACTTGACAAAAGCCTTCACGATCACGTAAATCCGCAAATATTACACCACCAAGGTCACGACGCTTTTGAACCCAACCTTTTAACGTAATCGTTTGACCGACTAAAGATGGTTCGATTAATCCACAGTATACTGTTCTTTGCTTACTCATTATAATTCTCCTCTAAAATATTTATCTATTTCACTCGTGTCAACTGTCGCACGGCGGTAAACCCCTGAGAAATCTTTTAATATTTCATCCAGTTTCACAGTCGATTGTTTACCATTTTCTTGATTTTTTAATTGAACAACTTGTTGTTCCACTTCATTATCTCCGACAGTCATTACCAATTTAGCTTGAAGCTTTGCAGCAGTTTTAAATTGTGACTTCATGCTACGTCCTAAGTAGTCACGTTCTGCTAACAGACCTTCTGTTCTAGCTGCTTGCACAAGTTGTAAAGCCATCACATTACTTGCTTCGCCTAAGCCCATTACGTAAACATCTAATGGTTCTTCAGTAGGAATGTCAACTTCTTGTTCTTCCAATAGAAGCATTAAGCGTTCAACACCCATTGCAAAACCAAAGCCTGGTGCAGATGGTCCACCTAATTGTTCGACTAATCCGTCGTAACGTCCACCACCACAGACTGTTGATTGTGATCCAATCGTATCGTCTTCGACAACAATTTCAAAAATTGTATCTTGATAATAGTCCAAACCCCTAACGATTAACGGATTGATTTCAAATGGAATATCCAGTGCCTTCAACATGGTTTGCACTTGGCTAAAGTGTGTTTGACTCTCTTCACTTAAAAACTCTAAAATCACAGGTGCGTCTGCTACTAACTCTTTATCTTTAGGATCTTTACTGTCTAAAATTCTTAATGGATTATCAGATAATCTACGTTGTGAGTCCGCACTTAATTGATCTTGTATTGGTGTGAAATAAGCAACAAGTGCTTCACGGTATGCCGCTCTTGCTTCTGGCTTACCTAATGAGTTCAATTGAATTGATAATTTTTCAATACCTAACTCTTGGAAGTAATCCCATGCTAAAGCAATACTTTCAGCATCAGTTGCAGGATTTCTACTACCAAATACTTCTACACCAATTTGGTTAAATTGACGTTGACGTCCTGCTTGGGGTCTTTCGTAACGGAACATTGGCCCCATATAGTAAACTTTTAAAGGTTGTGGATGCTCTGGTCCAAATAACTTGTGTTCAACATAAGCCCTTACTACAGGAGCAGTACCTTCTGGTCTTAAAGCTAAGCGACGATCTCCTTTATCCATAAAATCATACATTTCTTTAGAAACAATATCCGATGTATCCCCAACAGTACGACTAAATAAGTCGAAAGCTTCAAACATCGGTGTACGAATTTCTCTAAATTGGTAAGTGTCAAATACAGCTCTTGCTGAATCTTCAACGAATTGCCATTTATAAGAGTTTTGAGGCAGAATATCTTCTGTCCCTTTCATTTTTTGAATTAACATAATTTTCCTCCTGAATATAAAAAAAGCGCCTATGACGAATAATTGTCATAGGACGCGGAAATTTGCGTGGTACCACCTAAATTTGTAATGTATCATTACCTCTAACCTTAACGCGGTGAACGGAGTAACTTTTAACTACTCTTCTCCGTAGTGTCTTCATTAAGTCTCGCACCCTTGCAGCCTTCGGGGATTGCTCTCTAAAATTTCGCCTTAATTACTTATCTACTTCATCGAATAAACTATGATTTACTATAGGTTACTGATTTTAGTCCATAAAGTCAAGTAATTTTCTTAGTAAAATTTAATTATTCATTCGACTTACCATTTATCTTTCTCGCTGTCAGATTATTATTCCTATTTTGTTGGACAGATTAGCCATCGTTTGAAAGCGGTTTATATCATCTGCTTGTCAGTTGTGTTACCGTTAAATGACAGATGAAGAGGATGTTTGAATTCAACGCTATAAGTTTATATAATAAGCTTATGTTTTTAATAAGGTTTTCATGAAAAGGAGGGATTTACATCCAACTGATGCGTCAGTTTTTTAAAATTGTGTTCTCTCGCAACTATTTCCCTCCATTGCTAACAGTCACTATTTTTCTAATCAGTGCATTGAGTATTTCAGTCCTGCTATCGAACACCGCATTAATTATCGAACGTGACAATGTAATTGTAAGAACGGAGCCGGCAACAAACTCTCAAGCCTTGTTGCAATTGGAAAGTAATACCGAAGTGAATATTCTAACCAATCGCAATGGCTGGTACAAAGTTCGTGTTGATGGAAGAACGGAAGGCTGGATACCTCAATGGTTATTAGAGTCCACTTCTTTAGAATCAGATCAAAATATGGCGGCACAAATTTTGATTAATACCCCTATTTATTCTAGTCAAGACGAAACGACCGAACAAATCATAACAGTTGAAACTGGCACTTATCTATTTGTTCAAAACGAAGCGAATGGTTGGTTACTTGTATCCTTTGAAAATCAATACGGTTATATCCCCACTCGTCTCGTTAATCTTGTACCTGCTGAATCAGTAATAGATGAAGAGGATGCGCTTGATGTTGTCGAAACGCAACCGGTGTACAACCGTGATGAGTTGGAAAAGCAAAGGGCTCAAGCTGAAAAAGCTGTAGTTATTCGTTCAAATGAAGAACCTCTATTAACTGAAGCCGCTGTTGATTCAGAAATCATTTATTATGCACTATATAATCAGATGTTTACACTGATTGAGACAATCGAAGATGCAAATGGTAATGAATTTTATTTAGTTGAAGATGATGATGGTATTCGAGGATATCTTGATTCTATCCGTGTGTCAGTTTCAAGTTACTCACTTGGACACGTGGAGTGGCCTATTGCAAACAGCTTAGCACAAGCCACGATTATGTTGGATCCTGGTCATGGCGGGGAGGATTCTGGCGCAACCAATGCTAACAGTACTGCTTATGAAAAATCTGCCACATTTGATACGGCTATGGCTTTGAAAGCTCAGCTTGAAGCTGAGGGAGCAACTGTGATGTTGACACGACCGACCGATGTCTTTGTTGCCTTAGAAGAGCGTGCTGAGGCAAGTAACTTGAATCAAGTCGATGCTTTTATTAGCCTGCATTACGATGGGTCTGAAGATCCTACTTGGAGCGGAACAACAACCTATTATTACCACGAAGCAGACGAAAGTTTAGCACAAGCAATTAATCAAAGTATCACACCATTACCTTTAGAAAATGTTGGGGTAATGTTTGGTAACTACCATGTTTTACGTGAAAATACTCGTCCAAGTATCCTCTTAGAATTAGGATATATGAGTAATCAAAATGACTTACAATATATTTTCAGCGAGAACTACCATGAATTAGTTGCTTCAGCAATTACGGACGGTTTGCTTAATTACTTCGAGCAAGTCCAAGCTTTAAGATAGTCTATCCATTTTATCAGACATTAGACGATGAGTCTGACTCAATAACGCCACTTAGATCAAGTAGCTCTTCTGTTGACTCATCGATTTATTGAAATCTAGCAAACAAATAAACCTTCATCCGGAGTATTTACTCTGGATGAAGGTTTATTTTTATGGGTTTTTTGAATCGATTAAAACAGTGACTGGCCCATCGTTTAGAATGGATACTTGCATCATTGCTCCGAAACGTCCAGTTTCAACTTTGAAGCCTTGATTTTTTAATTGGTCATTGAAATAATCATAAAGCGCTTCTGCTTGTTCTGGTCTTGCTGAATCGGTAAAGCTTGGTCGATTACCTTTACGTGTATTCGCAAATAAGGTGAATTGACTAATTGATAAGATTTCGCCACCTACCTGGCTTAATGATAAATTCATCTTGTCATCTTCGTCTTCGAAAATACGCAATTTAGCAATTTTACGAGCACAATATTCTGCATCTTCTTCAGTATCTTCATGGGTTACTCCCACTAATAAAACAAAGCCTTTTTCGATTTGACCTGTAATTTCTTGATCAATCGTTACCGAACTTTGCAAACTTTTCTGGATTACAACTCTCATAGATACGCCCTTTCAGTTTAAGATTTAATACGTGATACGTCGTAAACGTCCGGAATGCTTCTTAATTTAGACATTAAATTATCTAATTGATCCGTATTTGAAATAGCAACCTTAATCACCACGACTGCTGTGCTATTGGCATCCACTTTTCCGTTAACATTACGTAGGTTTTTGACGGTATGATTGACCACATGCAGAATGTCATTAATCATACCCGAACGGTCGAAACCAGTGATTGATAATTCTGTTTCATACTCTGTCGAAAGTTCTTCTTGTGTTTCCCACTCGACATGAATGGTACGTTGCTTTAGATCAGGTTCACTCTGTAAGTTTGTACAGTCTTTGCGGTGAACGGAAATCCCTCGACCGCGTGTAATATAACCGACAATTTCATCACCAGGTACAGGACTACAGCAACGGCTGAGACGAATCATTAGATTATCGACGCCTTCAACTACAACGCCACTTTCGTGTACAGTACGGCTACCACTTGAGTTTGCTGGGTTTTCTTTTGAAATAGCAGCCGTTTGTTGCTTGTCATTTTCTCTTTCCGGTGTAATTCCTAAGAAGTTTAAAACGGTTGTCGCAGATAATTCACCCAAACCGACAGCTGCATATAAATCAGTTAAACTATTAAAGTTGAATCGTTCTAATAAATTTTTCTCATTTTGCTTCTTGGTAATTAATTTAATACTCGCATTATTATCTTTTAAATCTTTTTCTAGTGTTTGTTGTCCTCGTTCTGCGTTTTGATCACGGTCTTTTAGTTTAAAGAAACGCTTGATTCTGTTACGCGCTTTACTTGTTTGTGTAAAACTTAACCAATCGCGACTTGGACCATTTGAACTTGGATTCGTTAAAATTTCAACAATATCCCCATTTTTTAATTTATAATTTAAGGGTGCAATGTTTCCATTAATTTTTGCTCCAATTGTTTTGTTACCAATTTCCGAGTGAATATGGTAGGCAAAATCAATCGGACCCGCGCCGTTAGGTAATTCAAACACGTCCCCTTTTGGAGTAAAAATATACACTTGATCCTTGAAGATATCTTCTTTTACAAAGTTCATAAATTCGCTAGCGTCTTGAGCTTCATCTTGAAGTTCTACAAGGTCTCTAAACCAATTTAATTGTTTTTGAATGTTATCTTTGCTTTGAATCTTTTCAGTTTTACCCTCTTTATAAGCCCAGTGAGCAGCAACCCCGTACTCAGCGACCTCGTGCATCTGGAAGGTTCTTATTTGAATCTCTACTGGTTTACCGTATGGACCAATAACTGTCGTATGAATCGATTGGTACATATTGGCTTTAGGCATTGCAATATAATCTTTGAAACGTCCGGGCATTGGCTTCCATTTCGTATGAATCGCACCTAAAACAGCATAGCAATCCTTAATCGTGTTAACTAATACTCGAATCGCAAGTAAATCATAGATATGATCAAAGTCTTTATTTTGGTCGACCATTTTACGGTAGATTGAATGAATATGCTTCGGACGGCCATAAACTTCTGCTGAAATTTCTAACTCTTCCACTGCTTCATCAATATCTACGATCGCTTCTCGGATATATTTCTCTCTTTCGTCACGTTTACTGTCCATCAAACGGACAATTCGATAATACTCACTTGGATTAATATAGCGCAAAGCGATATCTTCTAATTCCCACTTAATTAAATTCATACCAATACGATCAGCTAAAGGCGCATAAATCTCAATGGCTTCTTGCGATTTTTCGATTTGTTTACTTTCTTTTTGGAACTTTAATGTTCGCATATTGTGTAAACGGTCAGCGAGCTTTACCATGACAATTCGAATATCTTTAGCCATGGCTAACAGCATTTTACGGTGATTTTCAGCTAGCGCTTCTTCTTTGCTTTGAAACTTGAATTTACCTAATTTAGTTACTCCGTCGACTAAAAGTGCAACAGTTTCAGAAAACTCTCGTTTAATATCTTCTAAAGTATATTCCGTATCTTCCATCACATCATGAAGAAAACCAGTTGCTACAGTATCAGGATCCATTTGGAGTTGCGCCAAAATACCAGCCACTTGAATTGGATGGATAATATACTCCTCACCTGATAAACGTACTTGCCCTTCATGTGCATTCGTAGCAAAGTCGAGTGCTTTCTTTACATATTTTGTATTTTTTTCATTCATATAACCTGCACAAATATCTATAACCTCTTGTGCCGTTAATTCTTGATTACGAGCCATTAGCTTTCATCCTTTACTACAATGTAATTACCAGTTATTATACACTACAATGCTTTTTAAATACAAACATTGTTTCACCAGTCTTTTAAGGACTCCCGATGATAGATAAACAACCTTGGGTATTTATTGTTAAACATTCAAAAAACTGACTGCATCACTCTTAAATAGAGTCTGACACAGCCAGTTCGTCATATTATAATTAAAATAATATTTTTTTATCAACTAATTAGTAGTTATCCTCGCCCGTTAGGTCAGCTGGTTTTTGTGTCACAATGGCAATACCTTTAGAAGCGCCAATACGGGTAGCTCCAGCTTCAATCATCGCTATCGCTTCTGCATAGTTAGATACACCACCACTTGCTTTCACGCCTAAGTCTGCTCCTACAGCTTTACGCATTAACGCAACATCTTCAAGTGTCGCTCCACCCGTCGAAAAGCCTGTTGACGTTTTAACAAAGTCAGTACCAGCGCGTTGAGCAGCTTGTGATGCTAGTGTTTTCTCTTCATCATTTAGTAATGATGTTTCAATAATTACTTTAACGATCACATGGTCAGGCATTGCTTCAACAACCGCGCGAACATCACTCTCTACAGTCTTCCAGTCACCTGCTTTTGCAGCACCAATATTGATAACCATGTCAACTTCAGTCGCTCCAGCTTCTACTGCTTGTTTAGCTTCGAAAACTTTAACGGCCGTAGTATTCGCTCCTAGAGGAAAGCCAATTACCGTACAAATCTTCACATCACTGTTGCCTAAAGCCATTTTAGCCACTGGAATGTGAACTGGATTGATACAGACTGACATGAAGTTATAGTCAACTGCCTCTTGACATAATGTTTCAATTTGGGCAACCGTCGCATCTGCTTTTAACAATGTGTGGTCAATATATTTACTTAGTTCCATTTTAATACCTCTTCCATTTAATTAATCTATTTCTAGTATACTTTATCTAATTCAAGAGCAAAACTCAAGGCACTTAAAAAATAGATTGGCGCTGTTTCGGCTCGTAATATTCTTGGCCCTAAACTACACGCTATAAAACCTGCTGCTTCCAATCGTTCAACTTCTTGGGGCTCCAAACCGCCTTCAGACCCAAATACAATCAAGATATTCTGATTACTTTTGATGCTGTTGATTATCTGTACTAATTGCGAGTGTTGCCCTTCTTTTGCTGTTTCTTCATAAGCAATGAGCTTGATATCATAATCTGAACTCGCTTGAAGCAATTGTTCCATCGTGTGTAATGACGTAATTTTAGGAACCATTAATCGATGACTTTGCTCGGCAGCTCCTTTAGCAATTTTGGCTAAACGATCAATCTTAGCGTCGGCCTTTTTGCCGTTCCATTTTACAACATCCCTTTTCAAAGCCAGTGGCATAAACTCGCTCATACCACATTCTGTTGCCTTTTGAACAATCATTTCAATCTTATCATTTTTAGACAAACCACACGCAATCGTCACTTTCACTGGCAATTCAACTGAATTAAAAGTGTCTTTTTCGATTCTTATGATTGAAAGTGTGGCTTGTCCATCCATGTTATCAACCAATTCAGCCAGGTAACTTAAGCCATCTTCACTTACTACTGTTATTTTAGTGCCTAATTGAGCGCGCATGACATTCAGAAAATGATGACTATCCTCTTGACTTAAAGTGACCAGTTCACCAATGTCAACTTGTAACCTATTTAGAAAATAATGTTGCATCAAACTTCACGTTCCTTTTGAGTAACATAGCCTAACCAGCCTTTTAACCAAGTTTTCTGAATTATCATCCAACCTTTTTCTTTTAAAACCTTTTCTAATTTTTCGCCTTGTTCTTCAAGAATACCTCCTAAAATTAAGTAGCCCTCATCTGTCAATAATACTTTTGCATCGTCTAACATATTGACTAATATATGTGGCAGAATATTTGCAACAATGACATCCGCTTCATCTTTGACACCAACTAAAAGGTCATTCACACTAAAGCTTAATGGACTTAAGTCGGCTGTTTTTTGGTAGGCCATATTCTGTACGGCGCTTTCTATCGCTTGTGGATCTAAATCATAACCTTTAACCATTGAGGCACCGAACGCTAATGCCACAAATGCTAAGATACCAGAACCCGTTCCTACATCAAGCACACGGTCTCCACTACGCATAAACATCTCGAGGCCTTGAACACCTAATTGTGTCGTTGGGTGGTTGCCTGTTCCAAATGCTAAGCCTGGATCCAGTCGAATCACTCGCTCATCCGCTAGACCTTCATACTCTTGCCACATAGGCACTATTTTAACAAAACGACTGACATCTTGGACTTCATAATGTTGCATCCAATTTTGTTGCCAGTTTTCATTTTCAATTTCTGATAACTCAATACGATAAAGAACTGATTGAACAGCCTCTTTCACTGCCAGTTCGAATGCCTCTAAATCGATCATACGTTCTTGAGAAAAATATCCCACCACTTCAGTATCACGATTCAACAATTCCTCAGGAATCTCTTGAGGAATTTCACCAAATAAATCTGGATGATTTTCTAAATAGCCAAATGCATAATTAACCTCTGTACCTTCTGCTTCAATTTCTAATAATAAATAACTCAACCAATCAATCAGTTGGGTATCAAGTGAAGCAACTGTGACAGTTAGTTTCTGCCAACTCTTATTTGTCAATTAAAATTCTCCTTCTCTTAGTCAATAGGTTCAATTTGTTTTCGGAAAGAACACTTGACTTTCACTATAACGTGATGTGTTGATTAAACTTTCTCTTAATTTATTGAATTCATCTTCATTCCAAAAAACATTAAAGCGCGTTTCTTCTGTTTGTCTCATAAATTCACGCCATTTAAGTGGGACTTCAGCTGTTAAAATTTTCAAATACTTTATAATCGCAATTAATTCTCCATACATAATGCCTCTATCGGAATTAACTGGGACGGTTGTTATATAATGTTTCGCTTCAACTTTTACTAAATCTTCATCGTAGATAAGGACCCTCACTTCAAAAGGCACCTCATCATTTTTATAAACATTCTGGTAGACATCTTGTAAAACAAACTGATTAGAGTTATCTAATTGAAATTGGAAAATAATTTCTAGATAGTGGCGCTGTTCTTGCCATTCTATGCCCCATTCGCAATGAAAATAATTTTCTTGAATTAACTTATCGACGACCATTAAAATGTTGTTACGTTCCATTTTATTTCACCTACTTTGCATTAATATTATGAATGACTAAACCATAAAATTCAATCAGAAACTCCCATTTTCTTCTATACTTCACGACTTCTATTGATAATACGAGCTTTCACTTGCAAATAAGAACAGATATTCGCTTTTAAAATAATATTACGCATGTCATAATGAATAATACAGAGCTAAATCTTAAAAAGCTTTAAATACTTACATTTTCTTTTGATAATTGGGAAGAATAATAGTAAACTGTAATAGTTGCTAATTAGCATCCTTTACAGGAAGCTAAATTAGATTGAAATAGAGGTTTGATGTTTCATATAATTCATGACAAAAACTTACGAGGTGACTGAAATGGCTGAAAAAAACTTAACAGCAAAAGATATATTACAAAAAGAATTTACCAAAACCATGCGTGGTTATAATACTGCAGAAGTTGATGAGTATTTAGATAATATTATTCGCGACTACGATTCATACCAAAAAGATGTTGTTTACTTAAAAAATGAAAACGAACGTTTAATCAGTAAAGTGGATGAATTAACGAAACAATTAGCACTGGCTAAGAAAAATGTTCCAAATACACCTGGTAGTGGCGTGACTAACTTTGATATCTTAAAACGTTTATCTAATTTAGAAAAACATGTTTTTGGTTCAAAGATTAATAACACTGATAACACCATTGATTACTCAGAAGTAACAAAGTATTAAGCTAATAATTAAATAATTAGTGAGTTTCAGATAATCGCGGTTAAACTAGATTTAGCTGAGGAAAGTCCATGCTCGCACAAGCTGAGATGCTTGTAGTGTTCGTGCTCAGCGAAACAATAAGCTGAGGTAGTACAATTGTGCTAACGGCGAAGAAACCATCTAAGGCGAAAGCTATGATGCAGTACTTCCTAAGGTGCCACAGAGACGATACTTATTGGAAACAGTAAGTTTGGAACGGGTAAACCCCTCGAGCGAGCAACCCAAACATTTGGTAGGGGCACTTTTTCAACGGAATTAAACGGAGAAAGAGACAAGAAATTGTAGATAGATGATTATCCTTTTGTTACGACGCCTATTCGTAACAAATGACAAAACATGGCTTATCGAAACTCACTATTAGGCATTAAAAGACTCTGTTTCAGAGTCTTTTTTATTGGATTTTTCACAAGTTTTTAAGCATACTATTCCTAAAAATAACACATTATGAAAGGAGTCTTTTATGAAGACTTATTCGCTTATCGCAACAGTTGCTGCAGGTATTGAATCACTTGTTGCAAATGAATTAAAAGAACATGGCTACAAAACAGAAACTGAAAACGGACGCGTCCGTTTTGAAGGAAACGCTCGTGACATCGCATTCACTAACTTATGGTTAAGAACAGCAGACCGTATTAAAATTTCTTATGGAGAATTTACTGCCAAATCGTTCGAAACACTATTTGATCAAACGTACGCCCTACCTTGGGAAGATATTCTTCCACTGGATGCAGAATTTCCAGTTAGTGGTAAATCAGTTAAGTCGACACTTTTCAGTGTGCCAAACTGTCAACGTATCGTTAAAAAAGCAATCTCAAAACGTTTGATGGACTACTACCACCGTCGTCAACATTTACCTGAAACGGGTGCTCTATACCCGATCGAAGTATCGATTTTAAAAGATCATGTTATTTTAAGTTTAGATACTACTGGTTCAAGTTTATTTAAACGTGGTTACCGTATGGACAAAGGCGGCGCGCCACTAAAAGAAAATATGGCAGCCGCTTTAGTAAAATTAACTACATGGCGTCCGGATCGTCCTTTATATGACCCTACTTGTGGATCTGGAACCATCTTGATTGAGGCTGCATTAATCGGTCACAACATCGCTCCGGGTTTAAATCGCGAATTTTCTGCTGAACAATGGACAATGTTGAATCCAGACGTTTGGCCAATCGTCCGTGAAGAAGCGCGTGACGCGATTGATCATGAGATTGAACTTGACATTTATGGTACTGATATTGATCACCGAATGATTGAAATTGCCAAAGCTAATGCCAAAAAGGCTGGTGTTGGTGACAGTATCCACTTCAAACAAATGCAATTAAAAGACTTTACAACTGAAAAGGAATTTGGCATTTTAATTTCTAATCCACCTTACGGTGACCGACTACTCGATGAAGAAGAAGCTCACGAAATTTACCGACAAATGGGCGACATCTACCGCGCCATGCCGACATGGAGTAAATATATTTTAACAAGTGATGAGACCTTTGAACAACATTATGGTGCCCGCGCAACTAAGAAACGTAAATTATATAATGGTGCTTTAAAAGTTGATTATTACCAATATTGGGGAATTAGAAAGAAACGAAACGACTAATGCTAGCCCGCTTGACCAAATCTTATGTGTAACAGAAGTCAATTGAATAAACGCGATAAGTGAATTATCCTATTTTGCCCCTTTTCTTTGATTAGGGGTTTTTGTTTTACTTACGAATAGCGGACTTTTTTCCTGCCTCAGGCATTCCTCCCATAAGTAAAAGCCCAGTCCTTTTGAACTGAGCTTTCTCCTATTGATTAACTTATACTCGCATTCGTCGCTTCAAAACCACGAATAAATTGACGCGTCCGTTCATTTTGTGGATTCTCAAAAATCTGAGTTGGACTTCCTTCCTCCGCAATTCTTCCTTGATCTAAAAAGATAATATGGTCAGACACTTGTTTGGCAAAATTCATTTCGTGAGTGACAAGTAACATTGTCGTTTTCTCATGTGCGACTTGCATAATCAAATCTAAAATACCGCCCACTAACTCAGGATCCAAGGCTGACGTCGGCTCATCAAATAAAATCACTTCAGGTTCAATCGCTAAGGCTCTAGCAATCCCAACCCTCTGTTGTTGCCCTCCGGATAACTTATTCGGATAATAGTTCATGCGACTCTTCATCCCAACAATTTCTAAATAGTGTTCAGCAATCGGTTTGGCCTCGGCCAAGGTCATCTTTTTGACCATCAATAAGTTTTCCATCACGTTTTCTAAAGCGGTTTTCTTAGAAAATAACGCATAGTTTTGAAAGACCATCGCAGTTTGCCGTCTCAAAGCTAAAATCTCCTGTTGGCTAATTTGCTCGACCTGCTTAACGGTTTCACCAATTTGAATCAACCCTTTATCGGCTGGCTCAAGAAAGTTTACTGTTCGTAATAAAGTGGATTTACCAGACCCACTCGAGCCAATGATCGTTAAGACATCTCCCGTCGCAACTTCTAAATTGATATTTTTTAAGACTTCATTTTTATTAAATGATTTGGACCAATTCTCTAATTTTAACATGTTATTCTCCTTTGGCTCATTCTCTTAAGGACGTTCTGGCAATGAGTCGATCTCCAACTCATCTTCCTCATGTTCAACAGCGAGGTGCTGATCAACATTCAGTCGGCGCTCTAGACGACGAACTAACTGTTCAATCAGAATACAAATAATCCAGTAAATGATGGCGACAGCAATATAGGCCTCGAAAAAGCGTAAATTAGAACCAGCAATAATTCGAGCTTGTCCCATAATATCAATCACTGTTACTGTAAACGCAAGCGACGTTCCCTTCAATAAACTAATCAGACTATTCCCTAAGTTAGGAATCGCAACAATTAATGCAGACGGTAAAATGATGCGACGCATTGTCTGACCATTTGTTAAACCGATTGACTTAGCTGCTTCAATTTCAATCTTATTGACCGATAGAATAGCTGCACGGAAAGTTTCAGAGTTATAAGCGGCTTCGTTTAGACCAAGCGCCACAAACACATACAACAAGGCAGGAATACCATTGACATCAATGCCCCAGCCCATTTGAGCATTTAACCAACGGACGACTAGCGGGAAACCATAGAAAGCTAAGAATAATTGAACCAGTTGCGGCGTCCCTCTCATAAAGGACACAAAAACACTCAAGACTTGGGACAAAATAGGAACCTGTTTTATCTTGACTAAAGCAATCAAGAATCCTAGGGTCAAGCCGATGAAAGCTGACACCAGTGTCATCAATAAAGTGACCGGCAATTTTTCTAGAATTGATGGAATAATTTGAGGAATGACTTCAGGCGCAAAAATCTTCCCATCTGATGAACGATTAGTTGAAGCTGGCAAAGAGTCGTCCGCTGAACTTGGTAATTCTTTCAATCTGTCAGCTTCAATCGCATCATTTTTGGCAATGATCTCATCCGATAACTGTGTATCATCTTGGCCAAAATATTTAGTACTGATAGCTGCTAAAAAGCCATCCTCTCGCATCTCAGCTAGCACCCCATCAATCGCTTGACGCAATTCAAGACTGTCAGCATCTTCTCGATATAAAACATAGGCGCCTGGTGGTTGAATCGCATCTTCATTTTCGATGGGATGACCTAGCAAATCAATACCAAACGTATTTTCAACATCAGTTAAATACGTTGTCGAATAAATCGTCGCATCATAACGACCCGAGGCCACCTCTCGAATAATCATTGACGCATCCGCATCAATGTACTCTAAATTAACTTGGGCATCTGGAGTATCCTGATTATATTGTTCCATAAAAATTGCTTGCGCGGAACCGGCTACCAAGCCCATCTTCTTACCGGCTAAATCAGCCAAGGTGATTGCCTCCCCCTCATCCGGTCGAGTAATCAACACATTATGAGTCATCACGTAAGGGTATAATGAGAACACATACTTCTCACGGCGATCAGGTTTCTCACCAATATTATTCGTAATTAGGTCAAAAGTCCCCGCATCCAAGCCGGCGAATAAAGAAGCAAATTCAGTCGTACTATAGTCAAATGTATAGTGCTCAAGCCGCTGATCTAACTCTTCAAGTAATTCAATTTCAAAACCTGTTAATTGATTATCTTCATCAAAATAATTGTAGGGCTTTGATTGAGCGGAAATGCCCACTGAAACAGTTTCAAGGCTAGCCTCATCAGCCGTCTCCGTTCTGTCTGCTTCAATCGCATCGTTTTTAGCAACGATTGCCTCTGTTAATTGCGTATCATCTTGGCCCAAATACTTCATGCTAATCTCCGCTAGACTGCCATCTTCTCTCATCTGAGCGATGACCTCGTCCATTCTATCGCGTAATTTTGCATCATCATTCCGATAGATAAAATAAGAACCTGGAGGTCTAATCACATCTTCATTATCAATCGGATGAGCTTTTAAGGAAATGCCAAACGTTTCTTCAACATCGTACAGATAAGTCGTGGCATAAATGGTTGCATCAAAGCGCCCATTATGAACATCTCTGATGATGGTTGACGGATCAGAGTCAACATATTCAATTTTAACAGCTGAGTCTGGATTTTCTTCATTCCAAGCTTCTAAGAATAGCGATTGCGGGGAAGCAGGCACCACACCAAAGCTTTGTCCTGCAAAATCTTCAATGCCTAAATCATCGGTCACATCTTCTGACGTAATGATAACATTATGAGTCACGACGTATGGATATAATGAGAAAAGAAACCGATTACGACGATCGCCACTTTCTCCTAAATTGTTGGCGATTAAATCAAAATTTCCTGAATCCAAGCCAGCAAATAGAGAAGCAAATTCGGTCAGTTCAAAACTAAAGGAGACATCATCTAAACGTCGATCAATCTCTTGAATAATTTCGACTTCCAAGCCGACTAATTCATTCTTATCATCGAAATAGTTTAAAGGTTTCGTTTGACCCGACGTTCCAACTATCACTACTGAATCATTTGTGTCGCTCGGCTCCAAACTCGCTTCGCCAGTCCGCATGCTTTCAATTTCGTCATTTTTCGTCATTAAAGCTTGGTTTAACTGAGTATCATCTTGCCCAAAATATTTCAGACTTAACTCTGCTAGAAAACCATCTTGTCGCATTTGGGAGAATACCTGATCAATCGCGAGTCTTAACTCTTGGCCTTTTGTATCATTGCGATATAAAGCGTAAGCTCCAGGTGGTTGAATGGCATCCTCGTTCTCAATCACATGCCCCACTAATTCAATACCAAACGTATCTTGAACATCTTTTAAATAGGTCGTGGAATAAATGGTCGCATCATAACGACCTGACGCTACTTCTCTAATTATTGTGGAAGCATCCGCGTCAATATACTCTAAATTTACTGTTGCATCAGGGTGGTCAACATTGTATTGTTCCATAAAGATTGCTTGAGATGAGCCTGCCACAATCCCCATGGTCTTGCCCGCTAAATCGGTCAGCGTCACTTGCTCACCTTCATCTGGACGTGTGATCAACACATTATGAGTAACGACATAAGGATACAATGAAAACAAATACTTTTCTCTTCGATCTGAATTTTCACCAATATTATTTGTAATCACATCAAAGGTTCCTGCGTCTAAACCAGCAAAAAGTGACGCAAATTCCGTTGTGCGGTAAGTGAATTCATAAGCTTCTAAGCGTTGGTCCACTTCCTCCAATAATTCAATTTCAAAGCCAGTTAATTCGTTAGCTTCGTCGTAGTAATTATATGGTTTTGATTGTGCTGATATTCCGACGGTCACTGTTTCTTGTGCATGAACCTCTATTGGCTGTTTTTTTATACCAAGTAAGGTCATTAACGCTACAACCAGTGCCAATAAATATTTTTTCCTTTGTCTACTGTGTCTCATTGTCATCCTTCTTTCCTGTTATATTAACGTGATAGCTTGTCGATTTATCCAAACAAAAAGAGCCGATTAGCAATTAAACTAATCGACTCTAACTTAAATGTCAGTCAAGCCGCTTAGATTGCTAAAACTAATCTATGCGGCGAACACAAATTACTGCCCCCATAGATACAAACCAGTGTTTGTATCTAGAGTGATACAAACATTATCTATAAAAGCTGTAAAAATATATCATTGTTTGTAGCTTTTGTGTTCTCATACACTGCCACTCCTTTTTGTTTAACCAAATTTTAATAGTTACTTCCGGGAATGTCAAGGATTTCTCACCGTCTTATCATTTTCCTCGTTCATTTGCGTGACTGTGAGCTAAATCTGTTGTTTCTAACTCTAATCTTCGCTTCGTTGATTCTACAAACTCTCTTTCCAAAGCTTTCTGATTCTGAGCCAAGATAGCTTCCTTAATCGTAGACAATTTGTCTTCAAACGCATCGAAAACCTGTAAGAGTGCTTCTCGATTATTCAGCATCAATTCAGACCACAATGACTCATTCATTTTCGCAATGCGCGTCAGTTCACGGAAACTGTCTCCAATAAAATCGACGGTTGCATGCTCAGATTGATCACTATTAATTAATGCTGCTGCAATGATATGCGTTAACTGACTAGTATAGGCAATCATTTCGTCGTGTAATTGAGGAGTAGCCACAGTTAAGCGTCCAAAGCCAAGTCCCTTAATAAACTCAGAAAATTTATCCAATGCCTCTGTCGTATTATCTTTATGAGGCGTCAGAATATAATTTGCGTGTAGAAAAACCCGTTCATCAGAGAAGGCAAAGCCTTGGCTTTCTCGACCCGCCATCGGATGACCAAAAATAAATTCAACTTGCTTAGGCACGACTGGCAAAATTTCAGCCATAATTGCTTGCTTAATTCCGGAAGCTTCTGTGATTATCGCGCCATCCTTGAAGTCTGCATGATGATCTTGAATAAACTGTTTCACTAAATTAGGATAAAGCGCAATAATGACTAAATCAGCTTGTTGCAGAATTGTGTGGTTTTGAATCTCTCCTCTTTGTATCACACCTAATGAGAGGGCCTCATCAATTGCCTTTTGATCAATATCAATGGCCGATACATGATACTGTTTAGGAAATCTATGGTGAATCGCTTTTGCAAAAGACCCTCCAATGATGCCCAATCCAACTATTGCTATATGTTCCATACGTCTCCCCTTACTATCTTACTCATTCCTATTTATTAGATGGTCGCTGGACGGCTTTAAATTGTCCGATCAGTTGAACATACTCCGCGACATGTTCTAAGGTTTTTATTAAAATATCATTCGAGACCGTCATCTTATCAGCCAAGAGTTCTAAAAAGAAACCATAAGTAAAGGCTTGATTTTTTATCGGTCGAGCCGTTAAACTTAACAAGTTTCCATTGTAGATATCAAAGACTTGTAGCACTTTTAATAAGGCGCCTGCCTCGTGTCTCGTCTCAATATAAAACGAAAGTACCTCGCCTGAATAGTCTTTGTTAGTATGCTTCTTTTCGACGACATAAAATCGTGTCATATTATTCGATTCATCCTGAACATCTTCTAGTAAAGGGATTAAATCGTATAATTCACCTGCACGCCCGCTAGAAATAGCTGCCACATCTGGTCGATTGAGTTCTTTTACGTACAAGCTCGCTTTAGCTGTATCATCGTGAGCTTTTGCTTCAATGTGTGGGTAACGAGCAAAAAAATTCGAGCATTGTGACAAAGCCTCTGGATGAGAGTAGACTGTCTTAATCTGCATTAAATCACTACCCTTTGCTGCCCATAAATTGTGGCTGACCGGCTGATAAGCCTCAGCAATACTTATGACTGGTTTATATCGAAGTTGATCAAGTAATTTAGTGATTGCTCCAGTTGTTGAGTTTTCCACGGGCACAACGATTAAATCGACTAATTCATTAAGCAAGGCATCCGTCGTTTCTTGAAAACTAGAATATTCAACCACTTCATAGCTTCTATTTGCTTGAGTATTCGGTGTGCGCCCAATGTTTTCGTTTTCTAGGCGGTTAATATAATCGCGCGCAGTCATCTCACTATATGAACCTGCAATTCCTTGAATCCCAATTTTCATTACAACACTCCATTTCCATTAGAATCTTCAATCTATTATGAGAATTTAATTAACTCCAATACTGTATCATGCTTTCAATGAGATTCCTAGCCTGAAACAGCCAACAAAATCAGAAGATGATTGACCTTTTCCTACTGAAAAAGCTAGTTCAATAAAATATTTCTATTCGTCTATAAAAGTGAACAACTTTCCTTGTTGATGCAAAGCCTGTTTGGCTAACACATCCGCCCCTTTATTCTCTTTTTCTGGCAGCCATTGAATAAATGCTAAGGGTGATAATCGAAACCGACAAAGTATACTTTCTAAAAGAACCCGATATTGAGTCTCTTTAACGTATTCTTTTTCTACCGATTGCACAACAATTTTGCTGTCCGAATAGAAGAATAAACTTTCACCCAGTAAATTTTCAGTTTCAAGTATTCTTAAGGCTTGATCTAATGCCATAAACTCCGCTTGATGATTATCAAATACTTTAGCTATATGAATTTTATACTGTTTCTGTTGTCCATGTCTTTGGATGATAATCGCTAAGCCAGCTGCTTGAGTTTTCATTTGATACGCGCCGTCTGTATAAATTTTTATCAATCTTCTCTCCTCCTAAGGCTAGTAAATATGTTAAGATAAGGCGTAACGCAGTTTAAAATTTTATCCAAGAGGAGGCCTCTCGATGACCGATGTGTTTGAAATGCCTAACAATGCGGAAAACTATTATCGAAAAGCACTGAACCTAATTGAAGCGAAGCGCTACATAGAAGCTGCAGAATTGTTGAAAAAAAGTTTTCTAATCGAACCAAATTTCCATGTCTTTGAAGAATTAGTCCAAATTTACCTATCTTTCGCTTTAAACGAAGAATTAAAAGACATTTGGGAAATACTTGATTTAGATACTGACCAGATCCTAGAAGATAGTGCCTTGACTCAACTATATGGTCTCTGCGTTCCGATACTTTTTGATCAGCAATTAGCTATAATTGAATTATATCGTATTAAAGAAGTATCACATAGCCGACAATGGCCCACTGAACATCTTAGTCGCTCCATTGCAGAATTAAATGATCAACATCTTTTTGAAAAAACTCTGTCAAAAGCGAGCACACCCGAAGCAATCCAGCAACTGATAGACCAACTTGTCAAGAAAGGCAGTCATGAACTTTCCTTACGGATTAAACAACTCATTCAAATGCCTTTAGAAGTCACTGACACTTTGCTGAGAGCATTACTGGTTCATCCTGAAATTTTTCAATACCTAAAATCCAATATTCTACATAATTTAATTAAACAAGAGGTTACGGGCACTTATCTGCTATCTTGGTTCGGTGAAACAAGCTCTGTTACAATTGTAGAATTAAAACAGTTTGACCAATATCCAATTTATGATCAGACAATAAGCTGTATCCAAGAATATTGTGACAGTCATAATCCACACCTTTTCGAGCAGATTTGCCAGCAATTTGTCATGCACTCCATGATCTACTTTCCTTATTTGGAAAATGTTATCACCAGTGGACAAGCATGGCTAGATATTTTCTTAGTCCAAAATGGTCTTGAAGATGAACGTAACGCGTCGAGCCTGAATCAAGAATTACTTACTTACTACAGTGTCGCCAACGACGAATTGTTGAAACTCTATTCTGGTCGACAAAATTAGCACAGTTGCTCAGTCCACACTATGTGGCCATAGAAATAAAGATTAAGAGCTAAGCAACCCTCAACCATTTATTCAATGAGTGAGGGTTGCTTAGCTCTTTTAACTATCATAAACCTTATTATTTAGATTCTTTGGTATCTTCTTTGTCTGCTGCTTCATCCTCTTCTTCGAAATCACTCACTGTTGGTTGTGAATCTAAGATAAGTCCTTCGTCTTCATCTTGAGGAGGTAAAGTGACAAAATCAATAATATCTTTAAAATTGACGATCGTTCTTTCTTCGATAATATCGTGTAAAGTTTTATCAGACTTATCCCAATAAATCTCAACTACGGCACTGTTCATCAACAACTTTACAATAATACCAGTCATATCCATTCCGCGGAAAGTAAAAGTAATTTTATCGCCAATGTCTGGTCGAATTGAGGCTTTAACTTTCTCAATCATTTCCAAGCCTTCGTCATATTCAACGTTCAATAAGGTTGCAATTCTTGATTTACTCGTTCCACGTCTTAATTCTTTCTCGATTAAGGCACGCTCATCTTTAGACAGCTTTGTTGCCATCGCTACCCCTCTTTTCTGTTGGCTAATATGCTACATACAATATTATACCATACTTCCAAGATTTGAGTTAAGAAAACACTTTATTCAGGCTAAGCCGGTACGATTGCCTGCAAACGATGTTTTAAAACTTTAATATTTAATGGCAGGTTAGGACCTTGGTCGCCATCCACATTACTTTCAACCCTGTCGTGTGATGGACACGTAATCGTAATTTCTGAGTCAGATAAAACAAACATACTATCCGTTTCTTCTGGATGAATGCCGCCTTCAAATAGAGTTTGTATCGTTGACTTAGCAATCGCTCCTTTAGGTGCTATCAAGTGAGCAAGTCCGTCATCATAAGAAGCATGCGGAATCATCACTTCAATACCGGCGACACTATTTGTCAGAGCTACAATTGCTAAATTTGTTTCAATCTCTCTGATTTCACCATTGGCATTCTTTATTTCAAGAAGGTATTTATCTTGATTAAAGTAGGCTTTCACACCATCTCTTAAATAAGCCAATACGCCTAATTTGTTTTTGTCATCGGAATCTGTATGCATTACTGATTCTGGTACGGCACCAATTGCGATTACATTAATAAAGTGGCTTTCACCATTAATTTGACCAATGTCTAAAGGAACAGTTTTTATGTCTCGATATTGTTCAATGGCCTTATCGGGATTCATATCGTATCCAAGGACACGTGCTAAGTCATTGACCGTACCTAAAGGCACAAAGCCAAAATAGGGAACTTCATCATTTTGTAATAAACCGTCCACTGTTTCATTGACAGTCCCGTCTCCTCCTAAACAAATGACCGTATCAAAGCCATCTTCTAAAGCGGTTGAACTCCATTGTTTTGCATCGCCAACATCAGTAGTTGGACGAACCTCAACTGTCGCTTGATAAGTTTCCTCTAAAACTTGACCTAATTTATTGCCATAGCCGACTGCTTTACCTTTTCCAGATCCTGGGTTAGGTATAATTAATACATTCTTCAGCAATATGACACCTCCTAATCATCTTATTTGCTTACATATTAGCATATTTTTAATTCGAAAGGGAGATTTTGATTTTTATATTAGAAAAGGCTATGATGGACGTACCATTTAATAAGAGGAGGTTTGATTATTGAATAAAAAGACCTTGCGCCAAAGTATTTTTGAAAAAAGACAGCAGCTTTCACCTGATTATTATCTGAAGGCGAACGCTGCCATCGTAGATAAGGTGTTGTCTACAGAGGTCTTTCAAAAAGCAGCAAATATTTTTATATACCATGGAGTCGGAAAAGAATTAGACACGAGTAAAATTATTTCCGAAGCGTTTAAGCAAGGTAAACTAGTTGCTCTGCCTCGCGTCCACGGCAAGGGAGATATGCGTGCCCATTACTTTCAACACGGTGATCAATTGGCCGTCAGTTCGTTTGGTATACCTGAACCTTTAGCCAATAGTCCTGAGATGATGCCTAAAGACATTGACTTAATCATTATGCCGTGTGTCACATGTAATACGAGGGGGCATCGCTTAGGGTATGGTGGAGGTTTCTATGACCGTTTCTTAACTAAGACTGATGCCTTTACCTTACTGCCATATTTTGACGAACTTCTAGTTGAAGAGATTCCGATTCAGGAACATGATCAAGTGATGGATTGTGTGTTAACCGAAACGAGTGACTATCCCATCCAAATTGACTAGTTTCTATCGGAGATAAAGGTTATAATTATAAAAATAATAATTGACAGAGTAAATAATCTGCGTCAAGTGTTGCTAGATGGAATGTTGCTAGCAAACGAAAAGCCCATTCATTGGAGACTTGCGATAGATTATTGCATTCGCTGCATATTAATGTAGCTCTCATGTCTTAAGGAGAGTATAAAAATGAATAAAAAACACAGTCAACAACCGATTAGATACACCAAGGCTGGCAAGTTACAAACACAACAAATCACCCTCTTAGCTATCGTTTTAGCTGGTAGAATTGTTTTAAGTTATGTTCCTTCGCTGAGTTTTGGTACCTATGCTGAAATTGGGTTTGGCTTTATTGGGACTGCCTTCAGCGGCATTCTCTTCGGTCCTTGGTATGCTTTAATTGTTTCCGTCGCAAACGATTTGATTACTTCTTTGTTGCATGGTAAAAATTTCTTCTTGGGCTTCGTTATAAGTGCTGCTCTCGGAGGGTTTATTTACGGGAAATTACTTTGGCGCCAACCATTTTCTTGGTTAAGAGCCTTTCTAACTGTGTTACTCGTGACTGTCGTTATCAACCTAGGTCTTAATTCTCTTTGGATAAAAATGATGTTCGACGAGGCATGGGTAGCTTTCATGCCACTTAGAATTGGCAAAAACTTGGTATCTTTACCACTGAATACTTTAATGTTAGGACTCGTCTTCAAAAATCCTACCATTCAGCGATTAATCAAACAATATGAATTCTAAGCCATTTCCGCCGCCAATAGTTATTGGCGGTTTTTTCACGGTTCAGTGATTGTTCCTATTTTGGCCTTCAAAAAAAGCCTAAACTCTTTACGAGTCTAGACTTACTGTTTGAGCTTGTTGTTGCACATCTAATTTATTTTTCCGTTTGTGGTAAGCATAACCTAATGGGACAACCGCTCCGATCCATGCCAAAGGGCTAGCTAATACAATGCCAATGAAACCTAGATATTCACTCAGTACAAAGGCAGCAATGACGCGCATAATTAATTCCATGATGCCCGCAATCGTTGGTATCAAACTGTCTCCTAGACCTTGCAAAGTATAGCGGTAGATAAATAATAAACTTAATATCCAATAAAAAGGCGCCATATAAGCAAAATACATCCTACCATAGGTAAAGATATCGGCTTGTGAGCTACTGTCTGCGAAGATTGTCACAACATGTCCGCCGAAGAAAGCTAAAATAACCCCTGCAATAATAGCGACACCCAAGGTTAAAAAGGTTACTGAACGAACACCTTGTTTAATTCGTTCAAATTTTCTAGCTCCGTAGTTTTGGCCAACATATGTTGCCATCGCGACACCGAATGACATTAAAATTAGATTCACTACTTGATCAATTTTCTGTGAAGCTGTAAAACCCGCTACCGCTAAGGGACCAAGTTTATTTAACGCGAAAGTGACTGATAATGAGCCAATAGCGATTATTGATGATTGAAATGCCATAGGTAAAGCGATTTTCCAGTGTTGGAAAAGCTCGTCTTTTTTGGCTTTCAAATATTTAAAATCAAATTGCAATAACGGCCATCTTTTCTGAATCGTCCATAATAACAGTATAACTGCTACTGTTTGAGAGATGATTGTCGCAAAACCTGCGCCAAATGTTCCCATATGTAAATGAACAATGAAGACATAGTCTAAAATAATATTGGTGACCATCGCAATGACCAAGAAATATAAGGGTGTTCGGCTATCACCTAAGGCACGCATAAGATTACTCAGCATGTTATAAAGTATGGTCATCATCATCCCACCAAAGATGATTTTCAAATAATCATAGGTATAATCAATAATTTCTGTTGGTGTATTCATCAATATGAGTATATCTCTTAAGTAATAGACACTGAGCAGCGTTAAAATTAAACCAACAACTAATGAAGACAGCCAGTTGATCACCACGCTACGCTTCAAGCGCGTGTAATCTTCTGCGCCAAAGGCCTGAGCAGTTGGTATGGCGAGTCCAGACGTAAAACCTGTTGAAAAACCAATAATAAAAAACATTAAACTGCCTGATGCACCTAGACCAGCTAGCGCATGAACCCCTAACGTTCTTCCTACTATGAAAGAATCGACCATATTATATAAGAGCTGAAAAAAATTCCCAATAATTAAAGGCACTGAGAACAAAACAATATTTTTTAATGGTGATCCGCTAGTCATCCCTTTCAATTTTAGCACCTCTTCCTTTTGTTAACACTGAATAGTATAGTCCAATAAGTCTCTAATATCAATCTTGTGGGGCTGCTTATTCACTTAATTTTGGTTATAAGATTATTATATTAACGGAAGATGTAGCGATGTTTAAATTTTAATGAAAAAAGGCCAACTATTGTGACTTTTACGCTTTTTAAGTATAATATTAGAGTTAGATTTTATATTAATTTGTAGCATGCAACTACAAGGAGGAATTATTATTATGTCAAAACCATTTAGAGTATTATTGTATTACAAATACACACCCATCGCAGATCCAGAAGCTTTCTCGAAAGAGCATTTAGCTAATTGTAAACGAATCGGAGTTAAAGGTCGTATTTTAGTTGGTGAAGAAGGTTTTAACGGGACTGTTTCAGGTACGGTTGAACAAACAGAAGCTTATAAAGCTTATGTTCATTCATTACCAGGCTTTGAAGATGTTTGGTTTAAAGAAGATGAAGAAGACGTGATGGCATTTAGAAAAATATTCGTTCGTCCTCGTGAAGAAATAGTCAGCTTAGAGCTTGAAGAAGACATCAACCCATTAGAATTAACTGGTGAATACTTAGATCCCAAATCATTTAAAGATGCTTTACTTGATGAGGATACTATTGTATTGGATACACGTAATGACTATGAATATGACTTAGGTCATTTCCGTGGTGCCGTTCGTCCTGACATTCGTAACTTCCGTGAGTTACCACAATGGGTTATTGATAACAAAGAGAAATTCATGGAGAAACGTGTTGTTGTTTACTGTACTGGGGGCATTCGCTGTGAAAAATTCTCTGGTTGGTTAGTGCGTGAAGGTTTCAAAGATGTTGGTCAATTACATGGTGGTATCGCTTCTTATGGTAAAGATCCAGAAGTTCAAGGCGAACTATGGGATGGAAAAATGTATGTGTTTGATGATCGTATCGCAGTGGACATTAACCAGGTTAACCCTACAATCGTTGGTAAAGATTGGTTTGATGGTTCAGCTTGCGAACGTTACGTAAACTGTGGTAACCCAGAATGTAACGCTCAAATCCTAACTTCACAAGAAAACGAAGCTAAATATGTGAGAGGTTGTTCACCACAATGTCGTCGTCACCCAAGAAATAGATATATCTCAGAAAATAAATTGACGACTGAAGAATGGGAAACACGTTTAAGAAACATTGGTGAATCATTAACAGATGTTGAAACTGCATAATTATAACTTACGCGACTAAGGAGGTGAATGAATGACTAAGAAATATACTTCAAAAGATTTTAATAAACAAGATGAATTTCATGATGATCAAGACGATTCTTTTTACGACGTTTCCTTTGATCTGCCCATCGATGAAGACACTGATCGTCATTCATCGCCCAAAAATGAGTCAGCTTTAGAGGACTCAACCAATAAAGATAGCCCATCAAAATGGGATGGGTTTTACGATGATTTTAAGGAAAAACAAGAAGCGAGCTTCGAACAAGCTAAACAGGAGCAAGTCGAAATCGATGAAAAACTTCGCCTAACACCAGAAAGTGATCAGTCTCCAAGGGAGTCTCTCCTTCCTGTGGATGATAATCGTGAAAGCGACGATTTTATTCAACAAGATGCGGCAAAATCTTCAGTTATGCTTGATCGCTCGATTCGCAAGGTCAGATCTTTATTTGCTGATTTTGACAACTACGAGCCGCCTGTTGCTAATCCCTATAAATCTGAAGTCAATGAAATATTGAAGCAACGTGGTGCTACTTTTAAGAAAGAAGACACGACTCATGCACAAGCAACTGTCCCTTCACTTGATGAGGGCGTAGCGTCTGATTCACAAGAGACGACTCCCAAATGGTTTAAACGTTTCCGTCAAAGTACAACTGACCATGGTGAAACGTTTGATGGAATCAAGAGTCAGCATGATATCGAAGAAGGTCGTCCGGCTGATGAACCACAAGCAACTGACTCCTTGATAAGTCAAGCGGATTCAGATAACTCACGCAGTGTCACAGGTGTCAGCTTGTTTAAGAAACTATTCAAAGCAAATACAGGAGAAGACTCACCTTTCGAAAAAGACACTACTACCACTGCTGATGGATTAGACCGTTTCAATACTGACCCAGACTTTGAAACGATTCAACATGAGCCTAACGAAAAGGAATCTTCATTATTTAATCCAACTGTGAATGAGACAGCCGAAATAGATGAGCCTGTGGATGTTCCACTGTCTCCTACTGCTTCAGCTTCAGATGAAACAGATCAACCAACTAGTTGGTATCAACGCTTCAGTCCTTTCAAAAAGACTTCTAGCGAAAATGATCTAACTGATCAATCCTTGTTAGATTCACATGGGCTTTCCTTAGAATCACCTTCTTCGAAGCTAGAAAATTATACGACTGAAGGTATACGAGATTTTTCAAAAGAAGACGCTACAAGCAATAAAGAGTCTTTCATTAAGAAACGAGTTGAGAACGAACTTACTTTAGATAAAGATTATTTTGATTCTCAAAAGCCAGTTATTGAAAAAGATCAAGAGTCTTACTCTCCTTTAAGTCACTCTGAGAAGGCACCTATACAAGAATATGTTTCTAACACAATTTCGTCTGATTCTCCTGCTCATCAGTTTAAAGAAGCACAAACACGTCGACGTTTATCAAGTGACCTCCCATCTCCAGAAGAGATAAGAAAAGAACGCGAAAGACGCCGTCGTTTAAGAGTTCAAGAATTAGAACAAATGACTAGCTCTGAGGAAGTTGAAAAAACGTATAAGCAAAGCTACACTGAGTGGCTAAAGGACTACAATAAAAAAACTATTGAAAAAGACACATCAACACCCGGTAAAGATAAATCCGTGGATTCATCTTCCACGCTTGTAGCCTCTAATTTAGGCAGAGAAGATACTGTTCAAGCTGCTGATGCAGTTCTTGATGAAGCAAGTCAACACCCTGATGCTTTTAATGCTGACAATTCTATCAAGTCATTGGAAAGCACTTCTTCTGAATCCGAAGAAACTATTAATTTAGATAAAAACTTTAATCATTTTGAATCATCTGATGAAATCGTTCAGGAGATTTCAGAACATGAGTTTGAAGAGGCTCTGCTTGAAACGCCTGTTGAATCAGAAAGTTTTTATGAAGTCGAAGACATAACAGATAATCAGATGTTGGATGAGTTTGAGTTGGAAGTCGATTCAAATACAAGTTTAGAAAAGCAATCCACTCCAAACACACCATCCATTAAAACTAAAGATTTAGAAACCGAAGAAGCTACTGTGATTCCAAAAGTCTATCTTGAGGACGAGGTAATTGACGTCACTCTTACTGAACAGTCATTGACTGAAGACGAGTGGTCTAACACAATCCTTGCACCAATAGCTGCAGAAGTTGATGATAATATTGAAGTAAATTCGTTTATTGATGATGACGCATTAGTCTTTAACGAAGAGCATCAGAATTTCACCAACGAAACCGTTGGCTCTGTTGATGAATTAGCAGAAGGACTTGAAACTGATGATCACAACAAGCAAAGCAAGCTAGTGACCGGATCTTTGCTTGTATCAGATAAGATAGCTAACAGCTCTAAAGGTTCAACACTTGATTTAACTGAAGTGAGCGTTGAAGCTGCTGAATCAGAGGATACACATTTTACAGTTATCCATGAACCTGTCAATTCAACGAAAATTGACAAAGAATTAGCTGCTGAAGTTGAAGCAAATTTATTGTCTGAATCAATCCCTATTTATAAACGAAAAGATAAAAAAATAAAAAAAGAAATTTATTCACTTGCTAGTTTATCTACTAAAGAAAGAATTTTCTTTGGTATTAATATTGCCTTTAACGTTATTAAACGAATCGGTTTATATATTATTCTAATCGGTATTTTAGGTGGTGCCATGGCAGGTGGAGTAGGTTTTGGTTATTTTGCTAATCTCGTTTCTAAAACGCCCCCTCCTTCTTCTGAAGAGATGGCGACAGCAATCAATCGTCTCGAACAACAAAGTACCTTATATTATGCGAATGGTGAACCTATCGCAAATATCCGTGCAGATGTTGTTAGAACGATTACGAATATCGATGAGATTTCACCTTATATCATAGACGGTTTGATTGCGACTGAGGATGAAGATTTTTATAATCACCCTGGCGTTATGCCTAAAGCAATTTTTCGAGCGGTCATTGAATCCATTTTGACCGATGATGGTTCCGGTGGTTCTACTCTTACCCAACAATTGGTTAAACAGCAACTCTTAAGCCCGGATGTAACCTTCTTCCGTAAAGCTAACGAAATATTATTAGCCCTACGATTAGAGAATTACTTTACTAAGGATCAAATTTTGATGGCTTACCTTAACGTTTCACCATTTGGACGCAATAATAATGGAGACAACGTGGCTGGTATTATGAAAGCTGCTGAGGGTATATTTGGAGTGAAACCAACTGATGTCACGTTAAATCAGGCGGCATTTTTAGTTGGCTTACCTCAAGACCCCTATAATTACACACCTTACGATCAATTAGGCGCTCTAGTTGATGATTTCGAATCCGGTATCAATCGAATGCAAGAAGTGCTCTACCGCATGTATCGTGAGGAAAAGATCAGCAAAGAAGAATATGACAGTGCAATTGCGTATGACATTACTCAAGACTTCTTGCCGCAAGAAACACGCGATGAGCAAAGACAATCTTACTTATACCAAGCAATGATGAATGGTGCGATTGAACAGTTAATGTTACTTAACATTAGAGAAGATGGTTACGATTGGAAAACTATTTATGAAGACGTTGACTGGTATAACGAATATTATTTTGCTGCAGAGGAACAATTGAGAACTGGTGGTTATAAAGTGTATACAACCATCGACAAAGAAATCTACGATCATTTACAAGTATCCGCTGCAGCCTATGATGACCAATTAGGAGCAACCTATGATGGTATCTTCATAGATCCCGAAACAGGAGCGGAAACATACTATATCGAAAGTGTTCAAACAGGAATTGTTGTCATCGATAATAAGACTGGTAAGGTACTTGGTTTTGTTTCTGGTACAGACTTTGAGAATAATCAAATTGATCATGCATTCAATATGCGACGTTCTCCTGGCTCAACAATCAAACCACTTGCTGTTTATGGACCAGCGATTGAAGAAAATTTAATTAACCCTTCAACGATTATCCCTGATACAGAGTTTGTTCAGACACTAAGCGATGGGAGTGAATACCGTCCTACCAACTATGGCGAAGTGATTAGTGGAACTTATTATTCTGCTCGAACTGCCTTAATGAAATCGGACAACATTCCTACCATTCGAATTTATGATCAATTAATCAACCGTAAAGTGCCGATTATTAATTATTTAGAAAAAATGGGCTTCAATACCGTTGATTCTTATACTGAAACAGAAACTCAATACCTATCGTTCGCCTTAGGTGGAGTGGGTACTGGACCGACTGTTTTTGAACAAACACGTGCATTTTCAACTTTCGCTAATAACGGTCAATATGTCGATGGTTACTTCATCGAACGTATTGAAGATACTTTTGGAAATGTTGTCTTCCAACAAAATGAACAATCTGTTCAAGTGTTTTCTGAAGATTCGAACTACTTAATGGTCGATATGTTAAGAGATACAATGGATGGTGGTTCTGGGCAAACAGCTGGTGGTGTTAAAAACTTTGGTGGGGATTGGATTTCTAAATCCGGTATCAGTGAAAACTCCAAAGATATTTGGTTTATTGGATCAACACCGGCGATTACAATTGGTTCATGGATTGGTTACGATAATCAATATGCAGAGTATGTCTTTGATTTAAATGACGGTTTTGACCGTGAAGCTGTTCGTAGCCAAACTTATTGGGGCAATGTCGTTAATGAACTTTATGCCTTGCGTCCTGATATATTCGGCATTGAGCAAAGCTTTACACAGCCTGATTCGGTACAAAGTCAAGCAGTCTTAGAGACTACTGGAACTCTATCAGGCAGTGTTCAGATAAATAACCGAACTTATCAAGTGACTTCACCAACCTATGAAGATTTATTTAAAAAATCGAATCCGGCTCCAACTCTAAGCTTTAACTTTATGTTTAATGCGGCAGATACGGATCATCAAACATTCTGGGCACAATACGCTCAAGTGGCTGATCAACAAAGACAACAACAGCAACAACAAAGCTCATCTAGTTCAAGCTCTAGTGAAGCCGAAGAGAATTCTGGTGATGAAACAAGTGAAACGCCACCTGAAGAATCATCCCCTGAGGAAACGCCTCCTGCTGAATAACTGTTTTCTTGCGAGTAATGTAAAGAGTTAACAAATTTTATAGTTAAACGAGCGTCACTGTCAAAACTAAAGTTTTGACAGTGACGCTCGTTTTTATACTCTCTAGTTCTTTAAATTACCCAATAATATTCTCCTACTCTATTTAATCTGAGCAGCTTTATTCGGATGTGCCTTAATGCTCCTAAAACACTAGAATGCTCGCCAATTGTATTGACTCTTCTGCCTATTCTATTTCACAGTATATGCTCCTATGGTTTCATTCTTTTGGATTAAATGAATGAACCTACGGCTTCTTTAGCTATTGCAACCACTATGTCGTATTGAAGCACCTCAAATTCACTATAAATAGTGCCTAAGCTCTTCAGTAAAACAAAACACCCTACAGCTCCATTATGTACAAAGTCTGCTCATATTGCCTATCCAGCGATTAAAAGACATCTCTCAACCTAAGTTATCAATTATTAAACTTAATTTTTTCTTTTTCCTATTTTGGAGTAGGATTTTTTGATTTCCTCTTTCCCCCATCGTTTAATCATTTGCTTTTTATTAATTAGACGATTTATTTGAAGTCATCGACACCTTAGAGACATCCATTCAAATAATCCATAATCACCCTATGCAGTTCATCTAGATAAATCACTTGAAAAAATATCAGTTCAAAAAAAGCCAGCCACTTATACAAGTGACTGACTTGATATCATAATGTTAGTTATCATGAGTTTGACGTTGAAGTGACTTCACTAATTGAAAAGCTTGGTATAGTATTACGGCAAGGGAAAAATATACTTGCAGTTTTCTTAAAGAGTTTTTCAATGTTATCGCATCCTTCTTATTTTGTCGTTCCTCGTTTAAGAACTTTATGAGGTAAAATAATTTGTTTTTCATCAATGTCTTCACTGTTCATAATTTTAGTTAATAGTCGCATTGCAACCGCACCAACATCATAAAGCGGGAATTGAATACTTGTTAATTCAGGACGAACATATTGAGTGATTGGTGAGTTATTACTTGCTACCACTTCAAATTCCTCAGGAACTTTAATTCCGCGGTCTTGTAAAGCATTTAATATGCCTACTGCCACTTCATCTTGTGAAACAAAAGCTGCTGTAGCATCTGCATCTAATAACTGATCAACAATTTTTTCGCCATCTTTATATGAATAAGATTTTTGGAAAAGTAACTCTTCGTCTAAATCTAAACCATGTTTCTTTAATGCTTCTAGGTAACCTACATTACGGAAACTACGGTTAATCACATATTCATTAGGTCCTGTTACTAAAGCAACGCGACTTCTGCGCTCTAGAAGGTCTTCAACAACCTCTTTTGCAGCTTCACGGTAATCAATATTAACTGTAAAGAAATCATCCTCTAATAAAACAGTCCCTGCAAAAACAACAGGTGTATTCGTTCTTTGAACTTCTTTTTTTATGCTATCACTAATATTGTTCCCCATGTAGATAATGCCATCAACTTGCTTAGATAAAAGTGTATTAAACACTTGTAGCTCTTTCTCTGAGTTTTCATCAGAGTTAGCTAAAATGATGTTATATTTATACATTGAGGCAATATCATCGATACCTCTGGCCAATGATGAAAAGAATAAGTTTGTTACGTTAGGTATAATAACTCCAACTGTAGTAGTTTTTTTACTTGCTAATCCACGTGCAACAGCGTTAGGTCGATAATCTAATCGATCGATTACCTCTGACACTTTTTTGCGTGTGCTTGGCTTCACATTTGGGTTACCATTCACTACACGTGAGACAGTTGCCATAGAAACGCCAGCTTCTCTTGCAACATCATAAATTGTGATGGTTTGCTTCTCCATAAAAAAATCCTCGCTTTCAGAAAATCATATATTCACACATAATCTATCATAGCGATTTACATTTTGCAAGCGTTTTAATTACATTTAAACATTTTATTACCAACGATTGTTTGAAAAAGAGTATTTTCAAAGTCTTTATGCAATTTTAAAAAGTATGATAAATATTTTAATAGAAAAAGATAGTTTTTTGTTATTAACACACACACTATCATTTGGTGAATCTCTCACTCTGGTATTTGTGAAGAGTTGTTCATTCAAGAATTTTTCATGAAATCGTACTCAACGGATAAAAAATGATTAATCGCTGAAAAACCTGCCTTCAACGATTAATCATAAGAGTTCTATATTACGCTTTATCTTTTACTTCGTCAACTGCATCTTTAGTTTCTTCAGCTAAATGTGTCGCTTCATCAGCTACAGTATCAGCTAAATTACCAGCATCGTCTTTAATTTTATGTTTAGATTGCTCTAGTTCGCTTTTTACTTTACTCCACTCTTGAGACGCTTCTTTAGATAAATCGTTCACTTGAGTTTTAAACTGATTCGCTGAATCTTTCAAATTAACTTTGATATCTTCAGTTGCTTCTGCTGCTGCGTCATACATTTCTACACCACGTTCAACTGCATAATCAGAATACTCTGAGGCACGATCTAGTAATTGGTCTAACTCATCTTGTATGTCATCTCTTAATTCTTTACCTGATTTTGGTGCGTATAAAAGCGCGGTTGCTCCTGCAATGGCTGCTCCAAAAAGTGCTCCTAAGAAAAATCCACTATTGTTATCTTTTCTCACTTTCAACATTCCTTTCTATAACTACTTTAGATTAATTTCACCAGCTGTTGAAGATGGCTTTGTTTTTGTTAATGATACAAGTTCTGATTCAGAATCTACTTCTGAAAGATTGACTGTAGTTTCTGCAAATGACTGATTGGGCGTTGCTACTTTCGTCTGCGCTTTTGGCTTAGATCGCGTCGACTTAATAAAACGTTCCAGTGGTGAGGTTTTCTTTTTACTTGCGCCACTCAGTAAATTAGAGGTCAACTGTTTGGTTGAACTATTTACATCTGAAACAGTGACACCTAAATCACCAATTGCTGTAAACAATGGGTCAGTCTTACTCAGTTTACCATTTACGTCGTCTACCAATGTGTTAGCCTTGTTTAGAAGTCCTTCAACCTCAATCGATAAATTATCTACATCTTTTGTTACAATATCGATGGTTGAATTCAATCTTTGGACAGTATCACGAATTTCTTTCATAATCGTGGACAGCCTCGAAAGATTAATACTAATAAACCCAACTAAAACAGCAAACGCAAGCGCCGCAATCAAGCCTGCAATTTCTCCGATACTCATGCTAGAAAATCACTCCTTTACTGTTTTCATGTTATAAATATACCATTTTAATTAAATTATCACAAACATTATCGCTCTATTGACAAAAGTATATTGCTGTAAATAAAATTAATAACAAAATACCTCGCGACACATTTCCGTGAAACGAGGTAGCTTACTAGGTGTTCGAAAATTCATCAAGCTCTAGTTAAAACAAATTCAACTTGAAATTCGTCATACTTATGAGTAGAAATGGAATATTCAAACAGTTCTCCCGTATTTAAATAACCAGTTTGTTCGACGATCGCAACTGGATCTCCCTGTTCAAGGGCAAGTTCTTCCGCTTCAAAATCATTTGACTTTCTAACCGTTATTTTGCGGTGTGCGCTTTGAATACTGGCATTAAGAGTAGATTCAATATACTCATAGATTGAACCGTTGACATTCTCTAGCTTTAAACCTGGGATCACATCAATCGGCATATAAGTCTTTTCAATGGCCAGTGGCTTTCCGTTCAGAAATCTGACCCGATGAATATGGTAGACAAAACTATCTTTTTCAATATTTAAGCTATTCGAAACATGTTCAGTAGCGACATCCACGGTGAAGTTAAGAACCTTACTATGAACTGCTCCCTCTTCATACAAAGCAGAGGTCCCCATAAACTGACGCGACATCATTAAACGTTGAATCTCAACTTGGCTAAGGTCTTTAACAAAAGTACCATAACCTCTTCGCTTGATAATTAGTCCCTCACTCACAAGAATGTCTAATGCTTTCTTCATGGTCATTTTACTAACTTCGAATCGTTCACACAATTCTTTTTCCAGAGGGAGTTGTTGATTTGGTACATATTCCCCAGATAATATTTGTTTTCTTAGTTCATTCGCAATATACGTATACTTAGGCATAAATACCCTCCCTTTTATCTTAATAACAAAATTTCTTGCGAGCTAACACTTCTACTTTAGCATAATTTAAGCCTGTTCGCTTGGTTTTTTCTCGTTAAGTGATAAGTATATATCTTTTCTCATGAAATCTGAGAAATCAGGTATATATTCATGGCCGAACTCTGGGAAAAACAACAGTTCTTTATCAGTCGTAATCTTGTTATAGACGCCGAATTGTAATTTGGGGTGACAAACTCGGTCTTCAAGTCCAATCCCCCACAATACATTTGCTTTTAAATCTGAGACGAAAAATTGTAAGTCTATATAGTCAAGCGTATTGAAAAAATATTCTTCATGCTTATGCTGTGGGTCATTGAATCGAAACCAGTAAGCTAACTCTTCATAAGCTGATTGTTCAACATCTAAACGATAAGCTTCACGAAAGTTACTTAAGAAGGGATAGAGTGTAAAGACCGTTTGAATTCTTTTTTCAAAGTAACTAGAGATTAATGCTAAAGCACCACCTTGTGAAGCACCATAAGCATATAAATTATCAGTATCCACCATTGGCATGTGTGTGACAATTCTAGTTAGTTGATAGATGTCTAAGTAAACTTGACGGAAGAAGAGATTATCAGGTCCTTCCTTAAGCCCACGAATAATGTGACCCTTTAAAGAATTTCCGCGACTAACTGTCGTGTCTTCAGAAGGCCCACCCTGACCCCTAACATTTAAAGTAACAGTTAAGATGCCTTCGGCAGCATAGGCGATTTTATCGCCCCAATCGCCAGCATTACTATGGTAACCATGGAATTGAAATAATACAGGCATTTTCTTTTGAATATTCTTTGGCCGAACTATCTGGGCATGTATCCTAGCCCCATTGACACCTTCAAAGTAAAGATCAAAGCCTTCGGCAATGCTGGAATATATCTCGTGCTGAACTAGTTGATAGTTTACTCCTAAATCTTCTACCTCTTTTTTCCCCTTTTTCCAGAATTCATCAAAGTCTGCTGGTTTTAAATCACTGGACTGATAGTCTCCCCAATTTTCTAATGCGACTGTTTTTAACATGCTATCCCTCTTCTTTTACTAGTTATCTAATGTCAGACAATTATTATCGGCAACAGTCTTGAACCAATGACCTGACTTCTTAATTGTTTTTACTTGAGTATGAATGTTAGTCGAAATAAAGCCGTAGCGGTTTTTATAAGCATTTGACCATGACCAACAATCGATTGGTGTCCATAAATGGTAACCTACACAGTTAGAGCCTTCTTCTATTCCTCTATGTAACTCTAGCAAATGTTCCTTAATAAAGTTAATACGGTAATCATCTTGAACAACACCTTGTTCATCTTGAAACAGCTCTTCATTCGAGACACCCATGCCGTTTTCAGCAACGAACCACGTAATATTGCCATAATTATCTTTGATATTCTTAGCAATATCATACAAGGCTTTAGGATAAATTTCCCAACCACGATCAATATTCATACGACGTCCCGGCATATCAAAATCCTCATAATACTTATTAGGCATCCAATTAAATCTTAAGCTATCTGGTGACACATCTGGTTGCTTTACTCGGTGAGGATGATAGAAATTAACACCTAATATATCAACGGTATTGTGTTTTATAATAGCCAGTTCCTCATCTGTAGCGTCAAAAAGCACATCGTCATTACTTAATAGTTCTAATAGTTCAGCTGGATAAGCTCCTAAAACAGAAGGATCTAAGAACAGTTGATTAATCCATAAGTTCGCAATTCTTGATGCCTCTTGGTCTGCTTCATCTTCGCTCGCTGCATAAGATGGCGTTAGATTCAGGATGATACCAATCTGTCCTTCAGGATTTTTATTAACTTCTTTAAATTTAGCAACTGCTTTTGAAGAAGCTAATTGTAGGTTATAAGCAACTTGAACTGCTTTTTTACCATCCACTACTTTAGGATAGTGGAATTGATATAAATATTGACCGTCAACGACAACCATCGGTTCATTATGAGTAAACCATTCACTCACACGATCACCAAATAGTTTGAAACATTGTTCTGCAAATTTTACAAATAATTCTACAACATGTTTTGATTCCCAACCGCCATACTTATCATATAATTCAACTGGCAAATCAAAATGATGTAAGTTGATAAAAGGTTTAATACCATTTGCGATCAGCTCATCAATCACATTATTATAGAAATCTACACCATCTTGATTCAAAGAAGCTGTTTCAAAATCGTCTATTAAGCGAGTCCACTGAATTGATGTTCGGACACTATTTAAACCGGTTTGTTTCATCAATTGAATATCTTCTTTATAACTATTATAAAAATTTGAGGCTGTATCTGGACCTACTTGATTGTGGAAACTTTCTGGTTCAATTTCATACCAATAATCGAAGACATTCGCATGTTGTTTATTAAAGCGACCTTCACTTTGTGGGCCAGATGTGGCTGCGCCCCAATAAAAATTCTTCGGAAATTCTAAATTCATAATATACCCCTCTATGTTTAATTTTTTAATTGTAACTGAGCGTCTTGTATCAACTCTTGGTAACGAGACATCATCAATTGACTCAACTTAACGTACAAGCCCGGCAATAAGCATACTAATATAATTAGATTGCTATAGCCTATGATAATCGCCACGATAATGAAAAGAGAAAAACTCAATGAAGTGGTCCAATAACGGACAGAGCTATAAAAAGCTGTTAGCAAAGCTTCCTCTTCGGTCGAAACATCACTGATCACTTGAACATAACTCAGCCAACTAGTAAATACTGTACACACAATAAAAACTAATAATATGATATAGCTAAAAAAGTTTATCAAAGGATGGTTGAGTTTCATGTATAGCGTGCTCGCTAGAAAAAGATTGATAAAAAGTAACAACCAAACAACTGATAAAGCTTGCTGATAACGTGTCTTTTTGACCACCTTCTCTGGATAATCTTCTTCATAAAAGCCAATTAACGTTTGGACAATTCCTTTCGTGAAAATTCTGATCCAAAAATGCCCCGAATGACTAATCATCTGATAAATATAATTTATCCACTTTACCATATTTGCTTTCATTGAGACTATCCTTTCACTGAACCTGAGACACCATTATAAATATGCTTTTGTAAAAATAAGAATAAAACTAAAATTGGTACAATTACAATCACTACTCCAGCTAATATAACCGGCCAATTTGTGCCATAAGGTCCTTTAAAAGCAAATAATGCAGTCGAAATCACCTTAAGTTCGCGACTTGGCATGTACAGGAAAGGATTATAAAAGTCATTATAGATAGCCACACCACTGATGACTAAAATCGTTACCATCGGTGCTTTTAAATTCGGCAAAATGACGCGTCTGAACACTGTAAAGTAGGATGCACCATCAATAATAGCTGACTCATCTAACGAAATAGATATTTCATCTAAATATTGTAAAAAAATGTAAATTGAGATAACATCCGTTCCTAAACTCAAAATAATCACTGACCACATCGTATTGAAGAGACCAAGTGAGTTGATGATTTGAAAAGTGGCCACTTGACTTGTAATTCCTGGGATTAACATCGCAGCCATATATAAAGCCATGATCACTTTTTTCAATTTAAAATCAAAACGATGAATCGCATACGCAAACATGGCCCCTAAAAGCAATTTTCCAATCATACTTATAATGAAAATAATCAACGTGTTTTTGAAACCTACTAACATGTCACCTTCGACAAAGGCCCGTGTATAATTTTCGATGGTCCAAGTTTCTGGCAAAGCTAGGACACCACTGTTTAAAAATTCATCATTTGTTTTGAACGAACCAATGAAAACTACCAACACAGGCAGAATAGCTACAATAGCTCCAATTATTAAAACACCATATTTAAAAATCGTTCCCAAATACAATTTTTCTATTATCGATTCTTTACTGACAGCTTGTTCCATTTTCTCACCCTTTCTCACGTAGGAACCATCTTTGGACGATTGTCACAAATAAGACAATAAACAATAGGATAACCGCCATTGCAGAAGCTAAACCTACACGATTGTATTCGAAGGCTGTTTCAATTGTTTGAATAACAAAGGTCGAAGTCCCGTTTGATCCTCCGGTCATAATATATGGGATATCAAAGACGCTAAGTGAGCCTGAGATACCTAGAATGATATTTAAAAAGACAATATTTTTGATACTTGGCAAAATAATAAATCTAAATTTATGCCAATTGTTGGCGCCGTCAATTTCAGCTGCTTCATAAATTTCTGGATTAATGGATTGAATTGACCCCAAGAATATCAGAAAGTTGAAGCCTGTATAACGCCAAACCGACGTAAATGCAAGGGATATATTGTTAATTGCCCGATTCCCTAGCCATAACTGAATTTGGTCTTCCAGGCCAATCATAGTTAAGATTGTATCGAGAGTCCCCCCACCTTTATAGAAATAAAGGAAGATAAATCCAATAGCAACCCCATTTAACAGATATGGGAAGAATAAGATACCTTTCCAAAAATTTGCAAACTTCACTTTAAATGATAAAAGTGTCGCAAACAACAAAGCAATGCCTAGTTGGAAAAAAGTGGCAAAGAAATAATAAAGGCTAGTTTTAAAAACAGAGAAATAACGTGGATTCGTTAGAACCGTCTTATAATTATCTAGACCCACAAATTTTTGATTAGGACTGTAACCATTCCAGTCAGTTAAACTATATTGAAACATTTTAACAAGTGGAAAATATGAAAACAGCACCAATAAAACTAGGGGTATGATTGTAAAAGTAAAGATCAGTATTTTTTTTTCGGCATTAGCATTAAATTTTTTCATGAGCTACTCCTTTTATTAATAGTAGCGCTCGTTTAGGAGCGCTACACAATTCTACCTTTTTACCAGACCTATATTATTGGTTAGCTTCGATAGCTTCAGCCCAGCGCTCATTGAATTCAGCCATCATGTCCTCAAATGTTTCGCTTGTATTGCCAATCGCAGCATCGATGATGCGTTGTTTTTCATTATCAGTTGAACCTACACCTAATTGTGAGTAATCATTAATTTGACTAAATAACGCTTCTTTTCCAGGTTCAGCAGGATTTTCTTCTAATAAAATAACTCCTGATTCTTCAGCACTTGCTAGAGAGGCTGGCATTTCAGCACCGATCACTGGTGAAATTCCGCCATTTTCTTCTGCATAGTTAGAGTCTTGAATTAACCAATCTAAGAAAGCACGTGCAGCTTCTTTATTTTCACTATGAACATTGATAGCTAAGTTATAGTCGCCACCCACTGCTAAATATTGGTTGCCATCCTCAGCTGTCATTGGGAATGGGAAGAAAGCGATGTGTTCAGCATTTTCTGGATTTGCATCTTGTACTTGAGGAACTGCCCAGCTACCTAAAACCATAATACCTATTTTGCCATTAGCTAAGTCTACTTTAGATTGTTCCCAGTCTGTCGTTGTTGGATCTGCTTCAATTAATCCTTGGTTCGCAACGTCATATAATAAACGGTAAATTTCGTTCATTGTTTTACCATCTTCGAAAGGTGCAGTATCTGTAGTCATTTCATTTGTGAAATCTGGGTTACCTGAAACACCTGAGCGAGCAAAATCCCAGTTTGATAGCGTCCATCCAGCTGCATAGTTAGTATATAACGGTGTCACTTCTGGATTGTTTTCTTTGATTGTTTTTAAGGCTTCAATAAATTCTTCTGTTGTCTTAGGAAATTCAGTAATCCCTGCGTCTTCAAATACTTTACGATTGACAACCATTCCTGTTGCATTTAATTGTGTCGGGATACCGTATTGAACACCATCAAATGAACGGTCATTTAATCCTAAATATGTGTCGGATAAAGCTTCTTTTTCGCCCAATGGTTCAAAGAAATAGTGGAAATCTTCTGGGTTAATGTCCGCTGGAAGCATTAGCACGTCACCGTATTGTTCAGTGTTCATACGTGTTTTAATTTGACCTGCATAATCCGTAATTGTTTCGATTTTTACTTCAACATCTGGATACAACTCATTAAATTCAGCAATATACTCATCCCATTTACCATTTCCCTCCCAGTCAGTTTTGTGGTTGATAAATGTAATTGTACCTTCCTGTGCTTGTACAGTAGTTGTCTGAGTTAATACGCCAACGGCTGCTAAGGTTAGTGCTGAACCTAGAACTAAAGTAGCTTTTTTGAATAATTTCATTATAATTTTTTTCCTCTCTATTTTGAACTTTTAGCATAATATGCTTGAATGATTGTTTCTGCTTTTTTTCCATAAACGGCATAATCATCATTTTCATTTGCTGATACAATCGGGTATAGCACGGTTTTCCAATCCCACAGCCCAAATCCTTGAACCCAGGATCTTTTATCTGTCGCTTCAAACATCGCCTGATACCAGTCCGCTTGAGCGGTTGGATCACTCGCTCCTTCTTTAGTCCAATCATTAGGCAAATATTGACTACCTGAACGACTTGGACATCCCGCTTCACAAAAGAAAAATGGTTTTTCATATTTTTTTACGACTGTTTCTATTCTATCGAGTTGCTGGTCCCATTGATCGATCGGATAATAACCAGAACTTGAAATAACATCTAATGCATCCCACCATTGAAGGTGATCTTCTTGATATTTATCGCAATTATAAGTCACTAAACCATTGTACTCTCGCCTAACTAACTCAATTAATTCACGCCATTCTTGGCTTCGTCGGGTAGCATTCACCAACTCACAGCCAATCACAAGCATCTCACACTGAGTCTCTTCAGCAAGTTTCGCATAATGCACAATGTAATCATTATAATTTTTAAACCAATCTGACCATTTGGGCTCACATGGAATATCCATATCGAAAAAATTGATATGAGCGCGCCAAGTCCCATCACTTACATTCACCATTGGCTTCAAAATCACTCTCAGGCCTTGTGCTTTAACAAAAGCAATCATATCCTTGACTTCTTCATCGCTCAGTACAGTGTCAGCCTGCCAGTTAATCATAGTAGATTGGGCAGTCTCTTGTTCGACAACAAGTGCTAAAATGATTGTATCAGCGTCAAGTCGCTCTTTTAATAACAAGAGTGATTCTTTCGCTTCTGGTTTTTCAAAATCACCTCGACGACTCATAAAACCAAAAGTCATCCCTTTAATAAAATCCAACTGCTTCCTCCTTTCCTTTTTTTTATGATAAACGCCCTAACATTTCAACATACATTCTGACTGTATGATATGGGCCTTTCCACCCATCTGATAAACTTGTTGATTTAGTCTCGACAACTTGCCCACTTTCATCAACGTGAGGCAACCATTCACTCAATTGCCCTGGTATCATTAAATGTGCTTGGATAAATTCCCAGTGGCTTTGTGCTAATCGTTTAAATTGAACTTCTTTAGTACGGCTAAAGGCATCATAAAAACCAATCACACTTTCAGCCAAACTCCACCATTGTTTAATTTGACTCTTTTGACCTGAATGATAATGATCAAGAATAATTCCTTGATCATCCAGTCCTTCCTCAAGCACGGATTGAACGATTCGTTGAACGAGTGCCACATAGTCAGAGTCATTCGTTTTTTCCAAGACCTCCAGGCTACGATAAAGTAACCAAGCAGTTTCGATATCATGGGCATAAGATATGTCTGAATTTAAGGGAGTCCAATCACGATGAAATTCTGTGTAACAATGCCCCTCTTCTGACACAATATACTCTTTAAACAAAGCCAAAAGATGTGTGATTCGCTTGGATAAACGAGAGTCTGGATAGACCTGATATAGATTGGTATAAGCTTCCAATAAATGCAATAAAGCATTGGTTGAATAATATGTTGCCTCACCCTTAGGCCCCATCAGTGTCGCTGAATGTGGCTGCCAGTCGCTTGTGAATTCTTCATGATACCCACTATCGTCCGCTAAATAAGCTTTTGATTCGATTAAATTAAATAAGTCAATCGCCAATTTTAAACTACTTTCTTTCTGGGAAACTTTGTAATACTCGCTGAAAGCATAAATCGCAAAACTTTGGACATAAATATGCTTCTGAGTGACTTTCGCTTGACCATCATAAGTGACAGACCAGAACAAACCTTGCTGATCTTCATCAAGTAAATAATCGACAATGAATTGGTAGACCTGATCAGCAGCCTCTAACAAGCCCTTAGTCTCTGACACGGGGTAAGCCGCAGATAATGCCCATAAATACCGTGTCATTAAAATTGCGCTCTTATCCGCCTGCTTATCAATCGATAAATCGGCAGCTACCTTCGCGTAAAATCCACCCTGTGCTTTATCCTCAAGACTCAACCAAAAAGGTAAAATCCTTTCATCCAATTGCTTTTGAACTGTTTCTTTCGTCAATTCCATTTTTCAACCAACTCCTCGTGCGTATACAAAAATTAAAAGATAGCCTCACCCTTTCAATTTCATTCATTCGGAAAACGATTACAAATAGATAATAACACATCATTTTAGTAAAGTATATACTTTTGCTTAAATTATATATACTTCATCAAACTTTAATCTTCTCTAATCAAACACAGGTACAATAAGACACTGACTTTTCCAAATGAAAAACGCCCTCCTACAGCCTTTATAGACTCGCAAGAAAGCGTCGCTTCAAATTCCGCTATGATAAAAAAGTTCGTTCAAAATGGACGGCTGCACCAATTAAATTGGCATCGTTAAAGAATTGACATACCTGAATATTGGGTTTAATGTCGGCAGCACCTTGTCTGTCTAACAACTGAGAGACGCGCTCAGTTAATACGCGTGTAATTTCTGGTCTGACAGAAATACCGCCACCTATCGCTACTAATTCAGGATCGATGATCAAGGATAAATTATAAATGCCTCTGGCAAGCGAATCATAGATTTCATTGACCATCGCTTTGGCAGCTGGATCGTCTACCTCAGCTAAAGAGAATAATTCCAAACCATTTGCGATAGGCTGCTCAGGATGGGCTGCATTATGACGGTTAATCTGAAGTAAGCTACTTGATAAGTTACTTAATGTATTCTCATGATCAAGCAACATATAACCTAATTCACCTGCAAATAAATGCTGACCCTTCACTAATTCGCCATTAATCGCAATGGCACCACCTATGCCAGAGCCTATTATCATAAATGCAACATTTTTGTAGTCTTTCGCAATTCCGTAATCTAATTCTGCTAAGGCAGCAGCATTCGCATCATTTTCAATCGAAACCGGTAATTCAAATAATTCTTGCCACGCCTTTACAATCTCAAATTCATGGAGGTACTGAACCGCACTAATTCCATGAACCACACCTGCCTGACTATCGACACTACCGGGACTACTAATGGCAACACCCGTAATCTCATGTTTTTCTTGCGCAATAACAAGGACTTCTTTCATTGCTAACTTTAAACTATCCCAATTGGCTGGGGTCGCAAAAGATCCTTTATCCAACAAACTAGACTCATGCCAAATTGCATGTTTAACTCCTTGACCACCGATATCAAATACTAATAAACTCATAGACATCCTCACTTATCCTTTTTAATTTTAAGATAAAAGACACGACTGTGATACTCGCCGGCTTTTTCACGCCCCCAATACTCATCGGCACGTCCCGTAAAGTTTTCATTTAATATCAAACCAATTGCCATTAAATCATCCCCATAACGAACCGGAATATCCTTACTTTCATGGTCCAATTCAAGCAATTCATAGGCTTGATCACTCGCTAAACCAGCTAATTGAATCCGCTCATAAGCTGGATTTGCGCTTGCTTGACTTTGATAAACTCCGACAATCGCTTCTGACTGATCCTTACTCACTACCATCCAAGCTGTTAAGCCTGCTTCGAAGGGATTATTCAAGCGGTAAAAATCACCATGATGTAACAAACTTTGATATTGATTAAATTGATTGATTTGCTGACGAACTTCTTCACGGTCTGCATCACTCAACTTCATGATGTCTAATTCATAACCAAACGTTCCAAAAAGTGCCACATCTTTACGCATCTTCAAGCTTGTTATTCGTCCTACTTGATGGTTCGGTATTTCAGACACATGGCTCCCCATCGTAGAAATAGGATACACCATCGATGCTCCATACTGAATTTTCAATCGTTCTATCGCATCCGTGTCATCACTGATCCAATTTTGATTTGCATAGAAAAGCATCGCAGGATCATAACGTCCCCCACCTCCCGCACATGTTTCAATAAAGACGGCTGGAAAGGCCTTACGAATTCTATCGAGTAAGTCATAAACGCCTAGAATATAACGGTGGAATAATTCACCTTGTTGATGTTTCTTTAAGAAATTAGAAAATGGTTCTGAAATATAACGATTCATATCCCATTTAATATAATCTATTTCAGCTGAGCCAAGAATCTGAGACATTTGCTCAAAAATATTCGCTACAACGTCCGGATTAGAGAAATCCAAGACAAATTGATTACGCCCGTGAGAAATATTCTTATTAGGGTGCCCAATAATCCACTCCGGATGGGCTTGATAAACAGGTGTATCTACAGATAACATTTCTGGCTCAAACCACAGACCAAAATGAATCCCCATCGCTTGAATATTGCTTGCTAACGAACGAATACCTTGTGGTATTTTGTCTAAATCAGTTGTCCAATTACCCAGCGATCCATTGTCAGAATCGCGTTTTCCAAACCAACCGTCATCTAAAACAAACAAATCAAAACCAAGATCCTTAGCCAATTGAGCTTGTTCTAATAATTTCTCTTCGTCAAAATCAAAGTAATTTGCTTCCCAACTATTTAACAAAACAGGTGCCTTCTCAAAAGGTGTTTCATTGTGTAAGAGTTGTTGACGATAAATATCGTGGAACTGTTGACTCATCCCGTTCAAGCCCTTAGAACTATAAGCCATGACAACTTCTGGTGACTCAAAACTCTCACCAGTATCTAAATGCCAGTCAAATTGGAAAGGATTAATCCCCATTGATACACGCGTTACATGATAAGTATCCACTTCTATTTGGCTCAAAAAGTTTCCACTATAAACTAAACTGAAGCCAAAAGTTTCCCCTTGGTGCTCACTTGTATTTGGCGCAACTAAAGCCAAGAATGGATTATGGGCATGACTACTTGCTCCACGCGTACTTGAAAAGTTTTGCACACCTTTTATCAGAGGTTTGCGCTCCAAGTGTGTTTCACGAGCCCATGCGCCATATAAATGAAGCAGCTCAAAATCATCATGCGGAAAGTCTATCGACATACTCAAAAGACGCTTTAAGCGTAAACTCTCTTCCCCATGATTGTGAACAACCACCCGTCTGACAATAACAGCTTGCTCCCGATAAATCGTATAATGTAAATCGATGGCCGCCTGGGAGTAGTTATCTTTTAAATGAATAATTAATGTAGCGGCATCTTCTTCTCCTGCTCGTAACATCGGCTGAAGATTCGACGCATGCTTACCCGACAGTTGGGTATAACCGACATAACTCAGATGTGAAATATGATCCCCATCAGGATAAGCAATTTCGATTGCTGGGTAACGAAAATCTGTTGTCCCATAAACAGGAAATTCTTGTTTAATATGTTCAAAAGACGTAGTATGCGTGTCCTGGTATAAATTATTCGAAGGACGCACTTCCCTTTCAATTAAATAATCATAATTATCTCTAGGCTTGATGGCAGCCCCGTAGTACAACTGTTCCAACGTTTGAGTACTTTCTAATACATGGAAAATATAACTAAGCTTACCGTTAGTTAAGTGGAAACTTGGATAGTGACCTTCATTTATAAAAATCATTTGCGACATATACTCTCTCCTCTAATCAATGATTAAATTTATAGACTACCGCTAAATGCAGTTGTAATCGCCATTACGGTACATTTTAAGCATGAAAGCAAGCTAATAATCTAGTTTATTACTTCGTTTCAGATTTCCAAGCCTGAATTTAAATAACATTCGAACAACTGTAATCGTTTTCCTAAAACATTCTATAATCTAATCCTAGGTAAGTCAACCAAGAATAATAGTGTCTTCACTTTCAAAATTAGACATTCAAGGCAAAATAGGAAGCCTCGCCGCCTTGAATAGCACTAATTTTCTTGAAAACCGTAAGAATATTCTGAATTACTAGCGATTAAACGGATTGACTTGAAAAGAAGGGGTAATTTACTTTAAACTAAACTTGAAAACATAAAAGGAGGTAATAGTTTGAAACAATGGATTAATCAATTTCTCAGACAAGAATGGGATGAACTAGCAGTCGATGGTTTATCATTTTTATTGAGTTTTATATTTATGACAGCATTATTTATTTTAGCAAGTAAATTACTTGACCTGATCTTTGATAACCGCTTTAATTCAAGATTAAAGGTAATTACTAAAAATAGTTCGCCTCAAAGAATGAAAACAATCAATAATTTATTACGCAATGCAGCCAATTACGCTTTATATTTCATCTATGCTTACGCAATTTTAAAACTGTTTGGCTTTCCAATCGAAACTTTAGTAGCCAGTGCTGGGATTGCTGGTGTTGCTTTTGGTTTGGGTGCTCAAAATTTTGTAAAAGATGTAATTAATGGATTCTTTATCATTTTAGAACACCAATTTGAAGTTGGGGACCTCGTGGAAATTCCGCAAGAAGGGATTACAGGCACTATCATTAGCACCGGGATTCGAACAACCACGCTCAAAGCTGCCACCGGCGATACCTACTTCGTACCGAATAGTTATATTGCAATTGTCAATAATCAAAGTCGACAAGCAATGCGTATCGTTATCGATTTACCTTTAGACGACGATATGGATTTGTCTTTATTTAAATCCGTCGTACAAAAGACAACCGATGATATTCAGAAAGATTTTAGTGATTCTCTGACGCAAGAACCCGCGATAACAGGTATGATCCGGGGCGAACATCAAACTTTTTTATATCGCATCACTTTTTACGTGCTAAATGGCGAACAATATCAACTCAATAGTGAGTTTTATGAACGATACTTTTTGGCTTTACAAGAAAACGATATAAAATTCCCAATCAGTACTTTTACGCCTTAAAGCCGTAAAATCGGACAAAAAAAGACCACCAAGGATTCTCTCAAGAATGCCTGGTGGTCTTTTTGTCTAATTAATCAAGACATGTTGTAGTGTTTCAATTTGTTTCGTTATTTCAGAGTTGCCGGAAATTCTATGAATGAAATGATTGAATCGTTTTAGAATTTCTCGTCGTGTAATCAGACCCAGAAATTTATTGTCACGTTCTGGATCAATGACACATACAAAGTTATGATCGATTAATTCTCTAAAAATAAACTCAAATGGTGTATCTGGATGGATTGTCGTTACATCTGTGCGCATAACATCCTCTATCTTTAATTGGTCCAATTGATTGATATCTATTGAGTCTAAAGTAACAGCTGCATTAATAATTAAAGGCATACTGATTAGACCGACCAATTGTGATTTCGGAGACAAAACAGGTATCAGTGAATACTTCACTTGAGACAAAACCAGTAAACCATGATTCAAAGTATGTGTTGAAATGACACTCGCTACATTGTCAGCCGGTATCATCAATTGTTCCATATCAGAACAGATAAAACGTTCAATTGTTGGATGTATCATTTTGCATCTACTTTCTAGCGAGTAAAGCTTTGACTTAAACGCGTTAATTTAGTTAAGTTATCATCATAAAATTCAACCAATATTTCTTCAGGAGATAAACTCACGACAGCAAAAGTTTTTTCAGGAACTGGTCCTCGAGATTGATTTAAACTCCCAGGATTTAATAACAAAACGTCATCTTTAACTTCAGCATATAAGCGGTGAGTATGGCCATGAAAGACAAATTTCGCCCCTATTTCATTTGCCAATTCTAACACTTGTTGGTTAGAATGATTGACACCGTGACGATGTCCATGTAACACAAGTACTTTTCCCTCATCCGTCGTTAAATTACCAATTTTTCGATATTGTGGATCGTAATCCATATTACCAGAAACAACCAGTGCAACAGATTCCCAGATTGGATCATCCGATGGAAATTCTGAATCTCCACAGTGGAAAATATAATCCACATCATCTTTAAATGCATCAATCACTTCTTGCACTTTCTGCCATCGTCCATGATTATCACTCATGACTAAAAACCTCATAATTGCTTCAACTCCTCTAACCAACTTGGTAATAAGTCTAATAACTGTGCCGTAGCATTGGCACGGTGACTAATCTTATTTTTTATAGATAAAGGAATTTCTGCAAAGGTGCTATCTTCTGATGCTACGTAGAACAATGGATCATAACCAAAGCCTTCAACACCACGTAATTCTTCTAGAATTTCTCCGTGGGCACGTCCTTCGACGACTAAACTTTCCATATTTGGATGAGCCACGACGATACATGAAACAAAATAAGCGGAACGATCGCTTGCATTTACCTCAGCTAAACGGGCCAATAATTTTTGATTATTGCGTTTATCATCTTTAGGTTCGCCTGAATATCGTGCACTATAAATACCTGGTTCACCATTTAATGCGGGGACAACAAGACCAGAATCATCTGCTAAGGCAATACAGTTTAATTCTTTCGCAATCTGTTCTGCTTTTAATCGAGCATTTGCTTCAAACGTCGTACCTGTTTCTTCAACTTCCGCTAACTCTGGAAAATCCAATAATGATTGGACTTCCATTGCTAAAGGAGCAAACATTTCTTTAAATTCCTTGATTTTTCCTGCATTATGACTGGCTATAATCACTTTCAACTACAATCTCTCCTTTTATAACAGCACTTTTGATATTAGGTTGAGCCTCTTCTAACCATTGGCTAGCAATTGTCTTGAAGGGTTCCACTTCACCTGTAGTGTAATAGACTTGTGTCGCTGGTTCAGCAATTGCATCCTCAGCCGACCGACTTAAATTAAAATAATCTAACAAAGTACTCACTTCATTGATGGTTTCTTTCCCAGAATCGATTAGGTGAACCTGAGGGCCAATTGCTGTTTGGATTGCCTCTTTCAACAAAGGATAATGTGTACAGCCAAGAACTAATGTATCGATTTGAGTGCCCTCAAAGGCGCTCATTCGCTTTGAAACGATTTCATCAATTTCAGCTTGACTATATACTGTACTTTCAGCAATCTCCACAAATTCAGGACAAGCGACACTCGTCACATCTAAGTGTTCTACTTTTTCAGTTAATACTGTTTCATACAATTCACTGTTAATTGTCCCTTGGGTTCCAATAATGCCAATCCGATTATTAGTCGTTTGCTTTATGGCCGCGCGACTTCCAGGATGAATGACACCTACAACGGGGATCGCTAAAGTGGCTCGGATATCATCTAGAGCAGCTGCTGTGCCAGTATTACAGGCTATAACTAACATTTTTATGCCTTTTTCTCTCAAGAAATTTGTTAATTGCCAGATATAACGTTTGACTTCTTCAAGTGGTCTTGGTCCATAAGGACAACGAGCATTATCTCCTAAATAAATAATTGATTCATTAGGGAGTTGTCGTAAACTCTGCTTAACGACCGTTAAGCCACCAACTCCTGAATCAACAAAACCTATGGGTAAATTTTTCATTAAAAAACCTCACTTATTCATAATTTAATTCTATCATATTATACTTAGAAAAAGTTGCCATCCTTACAATTTTACCGAATTCTCACTTAAATTAGAACCAATACACACTTAAATCTCAATAAATATTCTTTAAGAATTGGCTATCAAGATTTTACTAATTTTGATAGAATTAGAGATGAGTAGATATTGTCTGTTTAATCAATCGATGAAAGGAGTTTTCTGATGACACAACCAGAAGTTTTTTACCCTGCAATTTTCTTTAAAGATAAAGAAGGTGCTTATACTGTTCAATTTCTAGATATACCTGGAGCTGTTACATTTGGTAATAATTTATCTGAGGCTTTCCAATATGCTCAAAACACTCTCGGCAACGCGCTTTATGACCAAACGAACTTACCTGAACCAACGCTTGATTTCACCCACGTAGATCTCAAACCAACGGATCGAATCGTCTTAGTGAGCATCAACTTAATGGAATTTCGTTCTCGCATGAATCATAAAAAAATTAAGAAAAATACTTATATCCCAGAGTATCTTGCGCTACTTGCTGAAAAGAAAAAAATTAATTTTTCGGCAACTTTGGCCGATGCTTTAGAAGAAAAACTATTCCCATAAACAAACAATTTATGAGAGTTTGTTAAGCTTTTTTTTAATTTAGTGAGAGCACAACTTTTTAAAATTGGATCCAATCGCTAATCATTCGTAGTGCCCCTTTAAGCACTCTCCTCAAAAAAAATAACATACCAGCACCAAGCTCATTACGAGCAAGCGGGTGTTGGTATGTTTTTTTATTGAACTATGACGCTTCTCTTTCTGATTTCCAAAGTGCGAATGATCGTTTAAAGGTGTTAATTATCCCTTTGTCGCTATAAACTAGCACATTACTCTTGTAAAAGACGGCCGAGAACCATAGGCAAAGAATCATGAAAATAATCGATAGGATAAAGGATAACACAATTTCTCCGTTACCAACCGTTTCAGCTGCGATTCTAAAAGGCATAACAAAAGGTGTAAACAAAGGGATTTGTGAACCAATTCGAACAATGGGATTATTAGTCGACACATTGGCGTATAAACCAATATAAAAACCAGCTAATGCTGTAAAGATAATCGGTGTAATCATCTTGCTAACATCTTCCGTTGTTGAAACAAGTGAGCCTAGGAAGCCAGCTATACTTGTATAAATCAAAATCCCGATAATAGCGTAAAGTGCTCCTAGTGCTAAAACATTACCACTATTACTTAAGTAGTAACCGATATCTAACTCATCTAAGAAATTAAAGAAGTCCATTTGTTGAACTACTAATCGAACTAAAAAGAAAATAACGACATAGGCTGCTAATTGTGTCAAAATAACTAAACCAACGCCAATCATCTTACCTAAGAAATGAGTCGTAGCTGATATACTTGAGAGAATAATCTCCATAATACGTGACCCTTTTTCAGCAGCAATTTCTTGAGAAATGATGCCGACGTAAGTCATAATAAACATGAAGACGATAAAACTCACACCATAAGCAACCCCTTGACGCACTAACACCGTAGGATCTTGTGAAGAGGTCTCTGTTGTCGTCCCATCATCGCCAGTTTGTAAAATTATCGTGTCGATTCCAACTGTACTGGATTGAATTTGGAGCAACTGCTCTTGGCTCATCCCCATACTTTCGGCCACATTATTTAAATGAAAATTTCCCAAAGCCTGTTGGATTAAACTCATATTTATATCCTTACTTGTTGGTTTACGGTAGTAAATTCCATTTAGAGTTTCTTCTGTTTGATCGACCACTAAGTAGCCATCGATTTCATCGGCAGTCAAGGCTTGATTGGCCTCTTCTTCTGTTAAAGTAAAAATGACATTATGTTGGCCACCACTTTCAGAAATAACTTCCTGAACTTCACTGTCAGCATTTACAACCGCAATCTCACCCACACTTGATGACATTTGATCTTGAGCAATTAGATAACCAATTCCCCCAAAAATCGCAATCATAAAGATTGGACTCATCACCATAAAGAAAAATGACCAAGACAGCACATTTTTACGATACACTTCTTTAATAACAATCCATGCTTTATTCATGAGTCGCTTCCCCCGCTTTCATCTTAAAGATCTCCTCTAGCGTCGGCGGTTGCTGACTAAAGGTTCTAATGTATTGTCCTTGAGTCACTTGTTTAAATAATACCTCTCCATAAGAATCATCTTCTAAAGTTAATAAGAAACTATCAGTATCACGCTGTTTCACACTCGCAACGCCTTCCAAAACTGATAAGCTATCCACGTTCCATTGATTTGTATCCAGAAATAGCTTCGTGCGACCAAAACTCTCACGAACCTGCGAAACCGTTCCATAGAGTACTCGTTTTCCATTATGAACCATCACTAACTTATCACATAACTCTTCAACATTATTCATATTGTGACTTGAAAATATAATACTGCTCCCCTTAGCTTTCAAATCCAAAATCCCTTGCATCAATAAATCAGAATTGACCGGATCTAAGCCACTAAAAGGTTCATCAAGAATGACCAACTTAGGTTCATGAATTAAAGTCGAAATAAGCTGCACCTTCTGTTGATTCCCTTTTGACAAAGTTTTTACTTTATCCGAACGTTTCCCTTTAACAGCAAACCTTTCCATCCAAAAATCAATTTTATCCAGAATATCTTGAGCATCCATTCCTCTTAAACGAGCAAAATACATAATTTGCTGCTCCACTGTCAGCTTTTCATAAAGCCCACGTTCTTCCGGTAAATAGCCAACAATATTATATAACTCCTTGCCCATTTCTTGACCATTCCAAAGCACACGGCCATTTTCTTCTGGTGTTAAAAAATCTAATATCATCCGAAAAATAGTCGTCTTACCTGAACCATTCTGACCAATAATCCCAATAATAGAACCAGATTCAATACTGAAGGATACATCATCCACAGCTCTCAAATCACCAAAAGTTTTAACTAAATTTGTTACTTCCAGCATAACTAACCTCCTATAAAAAACTTTACCTCTATCGTTATAGTGAACAAAAACACGTATAAAGTCAACTAATTACAACAACTATCGAGGTCTAAATAAGACCAATAAAAAAAGTTTCTTTAAGGAAATGGTAAGCACCCCTTAAAGAAACTGAATCTATCGTTATAATTAGTGATGATTATACAAACGCTCCATTGCAGGCTTTTCATAATCTTCTGATAACGCCACGACCACTTTGGTTAAAACAAATAGGCTGATGATATTCGGTATCACCATCAAACCATTAAATAAATCAGCTAAAGCCCACACCAATTCTACTTGTAAACTACAGCCTACTACAACAAATAAAGAAACTAAAACGCTATAGAGTGGAACAGCTTTGGCTCCAAACATATACTTAACATTCGCCTCGCCAAAGAAATACCAGCCAACGATTGTCGCAAATGCGAAAAAGAACACAGAGACGGCCACTACAGAATAACCTACTTGACCAAAAACTTGCGCAAATGCAAATTGAGTTAATTCAATCCCCGTACGGCTACCATCTAATGACTGAGTCACTAAAATTACTAAAACCGTCAAAGGTAATAAAACAATCGTATCAATAAAGACACCCATCATTGCTACTAACCCTTGATCTCCTGGATGCTTTACACGAGCTAAGGCATGAGCATGTGGCGTCGAACCCATCCCTGCTTCATGAGTAAAAAGTCCTCTGGCAACACCAAATCGAATCGCTTGCTGAACTGATACACCTAAGACACCTCCCAAGACAGCTTCTGGACTAAAAGCCCCCACAAAAATTGAGACGAATGCAGCAGGAACACGGTCAATATGAATTGCAATCACAATAATTGACGCTATCGTAAAGAACAAAGCCATCAAAGGAACTAGTTTTTCAGTGACAGCCGCAATTCGACCAATCCCTCCCATGAATACAATCAAGGTTAAAACGCCCATTATACTACCGGTTATCCATGGATTCACCCCAAAAGCAGTCTGCATCGCTTGTCCAACTGAATTGGCTTGAACCATATTCCCCATAAAACCTAAAGCAAAAATTAGTAAGACAGCAAAGACACTCGCCAAACTTTTACCCAAACGGCCTTTAAATGCGGCACGAATATAATAAACTGGCCCACCGACCAAATGACCTTCGACCGTTGTGCGGTAGTGCTGTGCAAGAATTGCTTCTGCATAAATAATCGCCATTCCTAAAATCGCGCTCATCCACATCCAGAAAACCGCTCCTGGACCTCCTGACACCATCGCCGTTGCTACTCCCGCTAAGTTCCCCGTACCAAGTTGGGCAGATATCGATGTGACTAAAGATTGAAAGGATGTCATTCCCTCTTCTTGACTAGCCTTAGTCCCTTTTAAAGATATTGATCCGAACGTTTTACGGAAACTATCCGGGAAAAGACGAAACTGTACAAATTTTAACTTAAAAGACAAATACAAGCCCATGCCAGACAGTAATCCAATTAACAAGACATCCCATAACCAGCTATTCAGAACTTCGACCAAACTCATTAGTTGACTCATTTAGTCACTCCTAATTTCATTAATTTTTTATATTAATCACAATTATTATTAAAATAAAGTTATAATGCAATATTTATTCACACTATCAATTAATATTACTGCTCTTGTTCGTGTTTTTTGGTGTAAAGCAGTAGTGAAGAACGACTTAACAACTCATGTATCTATCAGTCAGTCAGCTGTTTATCGTCTGTATATATTTTGCTAAATTAAAAACCTCAGATTATAGTCTGAGGTTTACCACAAGGTATGTCATCCAATTAGCGTAAACGTTAATTGGGATTATTTTCGTCTAAGCCCATTTCAGTTTTCATGCGAGCAAGCTCATCTTCAACAGATGCTGTTGATTTGGATGCATATTTAGCTTCTAAGTCTTTAGCTTTATCAATTGGTTCGGTATTTAATTCAGACATCGCATTCGCTTCATCAAGCATGCGGTTGGCTTTATCTTCCATCCGCTCGAAGTTACTCATCGCACCTTCTGAATTAGAAATTGATTGGGTCGCTTCATTCACTTTGGATTGAGCTTCAGCTACTGATAACTTTCCTTTAATCATTGCACGACGTCTACGTAAGGTTTCGATATCTGTGGCTAATTTATCATGCATTTGACGCATCTTAGCCGCATTCTCATGGGCTGATGCGTAAGTGGTCGCTAAGCCTGCTCCCACATTTTCAAGTTCTTGTTTTTTACTTAAGAAAATACGCGCATCATCTTCATTACTTGCTTCTAATGCTTTTTTTGCTAATTGTGCATATTTTTGAACTTCGGCTTCATTTTCATCAACTCTGCGTTTAGCACGCGTTTCTTCAGCCATCACTCCTGCGGTACTTTCTTTTACTTCAGCCAAATCTTCCATCATATCACGTAAGTATTGATCAATCATTTTGTCAGGATTTTCCATCCGATCAATCATTGAATTGACATTTGCACTGATAATTTTACTAAAACGGTTTAATATTGACATATTATTTTCCTCCTAATAATTAGCTATTCCTCTGGTTTTATGTCCGAATATTTTTTCTCTAGTTCATCTGCTTGTGAGGCTTGTCCAAATGTATCAAGTGGTTTATTGAGCATATCTTCAGTTCGTTTGGCTTCAAGTGCCCGTTGTTTTTGACGAGATCTCCACCAAACAAACAAGATTGATACTAAAAGGATGCCTCCACCTACCAGCATAACTGGTATCCAAGGAGAGGTTGTGACTTCCATGATTCGATCGGCTGCTTCCTTAAAAGAATTACTAAAGAACTGTTCTTCACTCAAACTACTATCATAATAGTTACGATCGATATAATCTAAGAGTATATCGCCTGCCTCAGTATCAATGACTTGCTTTGCTTGTGTCCCTGCGACGTAATAAGAAATATATTGATCACCATAAGGTCCTATTGCTTCAAAGGGTTCATAAAACAATAGTAATAAATGGGCTTCATCTGTAAATAACTCTTCATAAAGTTGATTCGCATAATTCTCAATATCGTCCATATTAACTGTATCAATTCCTGGAAGTCTGTCCGTAATGTAGACATAAGGTTGAATCCCAGTTTCTTGATAGAAATAGCGTAAACCATCTGTCATTTGAGTGCGATTACCAATCCAGTTGACTTCATCTGTAAAATACTCAGTTTCATTGACTGATCCTGAAGGAAGTGGTTCTCGCTCAACCGTTGACACCGTGATATTATTTGGGCCGCCGGACGATTGATTATTTCCAGAACTGCCTAGTACTGACCATAAGATGAGAACAACAACTACAATGAGTACCAAAATACCTAATGTTTTGCCGCACCCTCTGTTTTGACTGCTCCCCGGGCCACCAAAGCCATAGCCGCCACCACCGCCATAATTTCTGTAGGTTGGGCCCGTACGTATTATTGGTCCAATACGTGGTGAACGATTTCCCCAGCTACTTCCACTTGAACTCTTACCGCGACTTCCGCGACTTCCGCTACTACCACTACTTCCAAATGAACCACGTCCGCGACTTCCGCCGCCTATTCGACCGCCGCCACCTCGACTTCCACCAAAGGATCCGCCGCCGCCTCTTGAACTGCCTCCACCACGACTTCCACCACCTCTTGCCATTAAATCACCTCGCTTTCACTAAAGCTTGCTGTCATGTGTGTTATACCTTTTATAGTGTAAATATAGCATTCCATTTGATTTTGTGTCAATTTATTCCCCTTATTGGGGGGCAGTCCAAATGTTTGTGGCTTAACTCAAGCAGTTTAGCTGCCTATTTTGGGAAAAAACAGATTGCAGAAACCTTAAATTAGGTAGTGCAATCTGTTAGTAAGTTTATTCAAATTCAAGCTCACGAACGACGCCGTTTTCTGTCGCTGTAAATTGAACTTCTTGGCCCGCTTCCACAAAAGGTAATTGTTCGCTCAAGCTGATGTTAGCAGTGTAAACTGATCCATCGACCATGAAGTAGTAGATCGTGTTTCCCTCTACTACAACGGCTTGTATATCTTCAATTTGACCATTGATTGAGGCGAGTTCTTCTTCTGTCTCAATTTCATCAACATTTATTGGATTATCTTCTGCGTAACTTAGCATCAGACGTTCGACACTAGACTCCACATAAACATTTTGGTAATTCTGTACATCAATCAGTGCATATTCCTTAATTAGACCTGAACTATCTTTTAAGCTGAGAATATACATTGGACGTCCTTCAATACTGATAAGTAATGGGAATGTGGCAACATAGCCTGTTTCTTGAACACTACCTTCAGCCGACTGCATGGCTGAGAATTCTTCCGCAGCATTGAGTGGGTAAAAGCGCGTATCTTTCGTTCGCATATTGACTAGTACAAATCCTATATTCGATTCATCAGAAACAACCGATGTGATACCGGTATATAAATATAAGTCGTCGTCGATCGGTAAGTAATTATAGCCTGCCGTTGGTTCAGTAACACCTTGTTTTGAAAATATTGAGTTCCAGTAGCCGCCTTGATATCTTCCGTTCATTTCTAACTGGTGCAGAATTAATTCTGAACTATGCACACGGTCAACCCAACTTGGAATTTCTTCTAATTTATAGGTTGTTGTTTCACCTGTCATCGCATTTAAAGTGATTAACCCATTGGCTTCTGGCTCACGTAAGAAAAAGTTACGTGTATAAGTTGTGGCAATATAGTAAGGTCTTCCTTCATCATCCACTTCGAAATTGGGTGATTCAAATAAGGTAAATGGATTACTGAAACGTAATTTACGCATCACATCTCGGTTGAACATGTCTGAATAACTATACTTAATGGGTTGTTCAGGAGTTTCTACCGTTACTGCCCCTGTGACGTTATCGACTTTAAAGTAATGAGGAATTCCTTCTCTAAAATTATTTAACCATTTAAAGAAACCAGCATACTCAAGAGGTGTCACTCGGTATGGATAGCTTTCAATATTGATTTGTGTGTAATCGTCTGCTGCTTCAAACTGAGAAACTAGATTAGTTAAGGCTCCAAGATGACGATTACCTAATCGTGTCGCAGTATCACGGTCGATTAAAGTGATTTGGTTCAAGTCAGTTTGCGGAAATTCTGTCGCAAAATCAGCTTGTTCAATGTCAATCATTGTAGAATAGCCTTCTGAAAAAAAGAATGGTGAAAACACTAAATTACCAATCATTGCTACTAACCATAAAATAGGTAGTGGTAAAATCAATAATAAGTATTTCTTTGGCACTGAGCGCCATTTGACATTTTTAACATCGCCAGATTTTAATTCTGATATAAAGCTAGAACTATCGGCTAAGACTTCAATCACTACGATTCCTATTATCGCTAGTAATACAAAGAACCAAAAGTCAATTGCCGCATAATGGATTGCTGGTAAAGTCACATAGTAATAAATAAACAACGCGATAGCTAACAGAATATATAGTGATCGAATTCGTTTACCGCCCGTTTTTTGTTTTTTCGCTTTCTCTTTAGCTGTACCTGTTACGTCTTTCATAAAAAACCTCCTAAGTTTTGTTCACAATGAACACCTTACTTTAATTGTAAGCATTTTTACATCAATTAGCAATTGGGACTTTAGCCCTATCTTCTAAACCTCTATATCATGGTAAATTAAGGGCAGAATATGAATAAGGGATGAGTAAGATAAACGACAATAAGGCTTGAGAAAACTAAAGCACCCTGACATCGAAAAAAAGATGCCAGGATGGGATATGGCATTTATTGGTTAATCACTTTATAAATAAGTGTAGTGAAAAATCAAATTTGTATGTAAATTTTGAATATACGATAAGACAATTCACCAAACTATCTTATAAAATCATCAAATGATATCCAGTTCACCATTCCAATAACTGGCATCATACTGGCTCCCAATAACCGCCCCACGTATTTGTAGAGGTTTTCAATTTTCTTCTATGCAATTTACCATTAATCATTTTAAAGTGCCATTCATAAACATCTGACAAAAGCTTCACTGCGTAAGCGTTACCAAACTCATCGGTCTGCGCTTTGATTGCTCTTTCTTTTGGAAACACAAAACTTAATAGAATAAAGTCTACAAGTAATAATTTAATTTTTTTCATCTATAATCCCATTCTTTAACTCAAATTTTGGTATATTAGTAAACGATTCATGAGATACATCTGTTACTATCTGAAGAAACTGATTATTAACATATAGTTCGTATTTATTATGCTCATTTAAAAGAAAATAGGCATTTCCCTCATTAATCATAAAGCCCTCCTTGCACTTAGAGCTATTTACATAATAAGGTTCAATAGCAATTGCTGTTGACATATAAAAGAAAAAGAAAAAAATAAAGACCATAAACATTAGAATTCAGTTAACGAGTGACCTCAAAAAAAACCACATTTCACTTATACTTCATCGCTCATTATATATATGGTCAACTACTAATGTACCCTTCAGAATATTCGAATGTTGAACACATCATTATCTTTCAAGAAGAGGTTAATAGTTTTCGTTGCATCATTTATCACTATATATTTTTAATTACAACCGATACATTATTACGTTTCGCTGACATTATGAAACATCATCGCTTTGTCACTTGCATTTTGTTTCTTATGTCATTAAGAGAAGGGATGAATTATGAAGAAATTATATAGACCGGACAGAGTTTACAGAGGTTATCTGTATCGTGAGGGTCATCCCTATCCAATTCCAGCTAGAAAGGAGGTTTATGATGACTAAATAATCGACGTTTTCTCGATATATTTGCTTAATTTGATTAATGCTAACTTTGGCATTACCTAAAAATGTGAACGCAAACGAAGCTTTCTATGGCCATTATGTTCCAAGCGAAGCCAGCATTATTAAGGAACTGATTATAGAACAAAACACATTCCAAATTGTCCTAAATAACTATTCAGATACAATAGCTTCCGATGGCAATTATCAGAGAATAATGGATATCAGAAACTATCTTAAAAATATTGATTCTTATACATTAACTGTTGATTCTAGTGAAGAGAATGTCAATGAAGCTTCTCTTAAGCCCAATTCTCAAAAAGTTGTTATAGAATTCTGGGATGGTGAGGTTTTCCCAATGTTTGCTGTTAACATTTATAATCCAAAGTATTACTTTGCTGATGATTATTTGACAATCACTTTTCCAGATAAAAGTACATGGTCATTTGAATTAGATGTTGAACAGAATTCGCTTGAAGATCACCAAAACACGACTTATGTTAGAAGTGAGGAACCTTAAGCTGTTATTTTTTTAACTAATAAGCCCAAGCCATATCAAGTAATTAGCGCTTCACAATTCAGAACTGTAAATTATATATGATAAAACTGGATTGTCCTAAATCGACCAGCCCTAAAAAACGCTATAAACGCTGTTAAAACAGCGTTTATAGCGTTTTTCGTGTAGTAATCGTGTAAAGTTATCTTCTTCAAAAAGATTTGTCAAAATTTATCCTAACATTATGTTAAATAAAAACAAAGTATTTATATCAGAGAACACCATGCAGCTCATAGTATTAGTGGATTAACTTTACTTGTGACAATCATCTGTTTATAGAATTATTTAACTCCAAAAGTGCCACTTACCAGGCAGATAATTAACGTATTTCTTGGACAAAGGTTTGAAGAATACGTTAATTTTTAATAGTTAATTGCCTAATTGATGATAATCTTTAGATTGTTGGAGCCAAGCTTTTCCCAGGTACTATCAAGTATTACCTTGAATGCTTTACCTAAGAAACTCTTAATTTCATATCCTATTATTAGTAAAATTTTGGCATGAGTTTTACATTTACTACACTTTCTACAGTAATCAACACAAAAACTGCCTCTACTTTACATAGCGGCAGCAAACTCTCTAATTATTCAAAATCCGTTGGCCAAACATAAGTTGGCCCTTTAAGTGTATCGAGACTTGTTGTGACTGGATAATCGTCATCATTTTCAGTGAAGATAAATTCATCCATTATGTGGCCAATATTCGGTGCATAATAAAATCTTTGTTCGCCACCTTCAGGATGATTAACTGGCTCAACCACAATCACATTGTAATAGGTTGCCCCTTCTAATTCGAAAGTTGCCAATAAATCCACGACACGATAAGTTTCCTCTTTACGATAGCCACGCTTAAACTCCGTGCCTACAGATAAGGTCGCTGGGAAAACTAGTGATTTTTGTGAATCAGTCGCATCCGCATGATTACGTAAATCCGTGTCTTCATAATTTTCTGGGTAATATGCTAACTCATAGACGCCCTCTTTTGATAATTGATAGACGAAGACGATACTTGTTCCCGCGGTACTCACACTGAACTGATAAATACCTTGATCATTTGGTGGATACTGTAAATTTACTACCTGGCTGGCATACTCGTTACCGTCCCCAAGATAGTCATAAACTTGATAAAACACGTTTGGTGCATAACTTAACCCTTTGACTTCAGTTTGAGCATTCGCATCACGCCCACCTGCTAAAAACGTCATTAGAAGTAGGCATAAAACCAACACATAACGATCTCTCTCTTTATAAATTTCTCCTGCTTGCTTGTTTCTCATATCGTACGCCTCCTCAAAAATTTACTGCCTTTTCATATCATAATATAAGTATACTCTATCTTTGACTTTTCTGCAGATTTTGCGCATTATTGAGGCTAGAAACACACACATTTATTGGTTGATTGGGTGAAATCTTTCAAACACTTTTTTCATTGGATAATAAAGCATTGGCACTAAAACTGCCGTCACCACACCTGTAATAAAAGAAGCTGGCATCTTTGATAAAGCTAAAGTTAAAGCCGTTGCTAGTGTACTACCTAACATTAATTGTGTCAGCGTATGTTTGATAAAAATCGCCACAATTTTTGTCACAGCCCCTAAAATCCCCAGACTAACAATCGACAGAAAATAATCTTCTCGCTTAAAGGCCACACGATAAATCCCTTCTATTACTAGTAAAACTAAAAAGTTTTCTAATAAAGTAAACGGCACCGATGTGATATAACCAGCCGTTGCATCAAAGATAAACAATCCAAGCATCGCTGCCATCACACCTCTTCGAAAGCCCATCAGTAATACGGCCAGAATTACCAAAGCATTCCCCGGATGTACAAAGGCCGTCGGCATCGGAATTCGGACAAAATATATCGCCACAACAATTAAGGCTGCATACATACTCACTTCTATCATTTGAAACACATCTGATTGTTTTTTCATAAAGAATCCTCTTTTCTATCGAATGGCTTGAATCACTTGCATTAACTCAACTAACATTGGTTCAAATCTTAAACCAGCTTCCTTTGGACGATTAGCTTTTAAAGTACTTTCAATCGCCGATTCCATCAAGCGGCCCGTCATTTCCAAAGCTTCTACAATCGGCACCCCCGCCACATATAATACCGTCAATAAACTAATCGCCAGGTCCCCAGTGCCATAAAGTAACTGATCGTAACGTTTATGAACAATTAATTCCGCAACCACATCAGGTCTAATTAAGAGAAAACCAATCGATTCCAACTGAACCGCACTCGGTGACACGCCTGAAATAATTACATGTTTAGCACCAGTTTCCAATAACTTATGACCAATTATTTCTAATTCAGCAATTGAAAAATCAGGACGGTAAGGCGTATTAGTTAATAAGCAGGCCTCCGTAATATTTGGCATAATCACGTCAGCATATTGAATTAATTCAAGCATCGTATCAGAAATACTTTGGTCAAAGCCTTTATAATACTTACCTAAATCCCCCATTGTTGGATCAATGATCAATTTAATGGCCTGTGTTTGTTGCTCAACATAAGCTTTAATGGCTAAAACTTGTTGACTGTTACCGAAGTAGCCAGTTAATATGGTTGAAAATTTAACTTCAAGTTCTTGCCAATGCTCTAACATTGCTTGAAAATCATCAGCCAAACAATGTCGAATCACCTGTCCTTTGCCACTAGCAAAAGTCGACAGTAAAAGCGTTGGCAAAATTGAAACTTCCAACTGCCCTGCTGACAATACTGGTATATTGATGTTGCCGGCTACTTTCCCCACACCAGGCAAGTCATTGACGACAAGTATGTTATCTTCCAAAAAGCCACTCCCGTTCTCTCATCTTATCTTAACTCTCTTCACTTTTGTTTCCATATACTTATTCTAAATAAGAACTGGTTCCATTGAAAGGTCCAGTTTTTTACATTATGATGGTATCAGATTTAAACTCTAAGACTAGAAAGGAGCTTACTATGCAATTAAAATTAGACAGCTCTATAGATCAACCACTTTATTTTCAAATCTATACACAATTGAAGCAGTTGATCCAAACTGGAGAACTCGCTGCTGGTATGAAACTGGTCAGTAAGCGACAATTAGCCTTGATCAATGGCATCAGCCAGAATACGGTAATGAATGCCTACAACCAACTGCTAACTGAAGGTTATATTTATTCCATCGAACGTTCTGGCTATTTCGTTGCCGATGTCGAACTATTATTTAAGTCACGTGAGACAGCAGTTACGTCTAATCATAATGACGCAAAACAACTAACTACCGCTCCAGCCAAAATAGATTACCTATATAATTTTACCGATTCAATTCCCGATCAACAGCTCTTTCCTTTCAAAGCCATAAAAAAAATCTATCAAAAATTGCTCGATTCGGAAAATTCTACTTATCTACATGCCACTGAGCACCAAGGCTTATATGAACTCCGCTCGACCTTGCAACAATATTTGAGTCAATCTCGCGGTGTGCCTTGTCAGGCTGATCAGATAATCCTGGGACCTAGTTCCCAATACTTAATTCAATTGTTGCTTCAGCTATTACCAGAAGTCTCAAACATTGGCATGGAGTCTCCTGGCTATCTCGGTGCAAATCAATTACTTTCTCACTTAAAGATTGAGATTCAGCCGATTCCCTTGGATGAAAGTGGTGCCAAACCTGAGGCTTTAGAAGATGCTAGGTTGCAATTACTCTACAGCACGCCCAATCATCAATTCCCGACTGGCAGTATTATGCCACTTGAAAGACGTCAGTCTTTGCTAGAATGGGCCAATAGTTCAAGCGAACGATTTATTATTGAAGATGATTATGATAGTGAGTTCAAATATTCTGGTCGACCGATTCCGCCTTTAAAACAACTCGATACGCAGGATAAAGTCATTTATATGGGTAGTTTTTCCCGCTCAATTTCACCTGGTATTCGCATAAGTTTTATGGTGTTACCTCATTATCTATTAGATAAATATCGCATCGGCTTCAATCAACTGACTAGCAGTCTGAACACGTTGAATCAGTGGCTGGTTTATGATTTCATGGCCAGTGGACAATTTGAACGTCATTTGAACCATTCACGCAGTTTCTATAAAAAGAAACGCGATGCCTTGATTAAAAGTATTCGACAACTGGACCCTAACGCCCATATTCTGGGGGCAGATGCAGGTCTCTATATCCTATTGAGTCCTTCACTTGATTATCAGCCCGAGCGATTTAAACAATTAGCCCAAGCGAACAGTATTAAAATCAGAACTCTTTCTGACTACTCTTTCGGTAAAATCCCCCAAGATAAGCAGACGCTTTTCTTAAGCTTCTCATCGATTCCCGAGGAAGACGTTGATCAAGCCATTCGCTTACTTTATGACTTATTAGACCAGAGCCGCTTGAGCTGATTTTCTAGTAGAAAGCTTCAACAATAAAATAAGCAGCAGCAACCCTACTGGTCCCTGCCGCTTATTTTATTCACTATTTTTAATAAGTTGTCGTTGGTTGTGGGATTACACGAACGCGGACGACTTCTTCTAAATCATGTAGCGATTGTGCTACTTTATTTATTTTTTCAAGATTAATTTCGTTAACGTCAACTAAAGTATAGGCATAATCGCCACGTCCACGATTAATCATGTTGTCAATATTAATACCACCTGTCGCAATTTTTGTTGAAACCTGCCCCAGAACATTTGGCACATTTCGGTTAACCACTGTGATTCGATAAGGCGAGTTGAAGCCCATTTCAACAGTTGGAAAATTAACAGAATTCTTAATGATCCCAGTTTCTAAGTAGCGTTTTAAGTTACGAGCGGCCATTTTGGCACAATTAATTTCTGCCTCTTCAGTTGAAGCGCCTAGATGTGGAAGCACCGTAATATTCGGAATCTGTAGTAATTTCTCTTCGGCAAAATCTGTCGTGTAGCCTGCGATACGATTTTCCTTGATAGCTGCTAAGACCGCATCAGAATTGACAATTTCACCGCGAGCAAAGTTGAATAATTTTGCCGAAGCTTTCATCATAGATAATTCGTGCGCACCCACAAAGTCACAAGTTTCTTCTGTTAATGGCACGTGAATACTGATAAAATCACAATTTTTAAAAATTTCATCGCTATCCAACACTCGTTGAACACGGCGTGAGATGCTCCAAGCGGTATCAACTGAAACATAAGGATCATACCCCATTACTTCCATTCCTAAACGATAGGCATCATTTGCGACCATCGCTCCAACAGAGCCTAGACCAATAACACCGAGTTTTTTCCCTACCAATTCATTCCCAGCAAATTGCTTTTTATTCGCTTCTACTTGTTTTTCAATATCTGAACCCGTCAACTCTTGAACCCAAGCAGCTCCTTGAATCACAGGACGCACACTCGTTAATAGACTCGCTAAGACTAATTCTTTAACCGCATTTGCGTTACCCCCCGGTGTATTAAAGACTACCACACCATTTTCTGTACAATGCTTGACTGAGATATTATTTGTCCCAGCACCGGCTCTAGCAATCGCTAAAAGTGATTCAGGCAACTCATAATTGTGTAAGTCTTGACTTCTTAGAATGATGCCGTCTGGTTGTTCTGATTCATTAATGGCATATTTATCTTTGCTAAAACGTGACATTCCTTCGGCAGCAATTGCATTAAATGTTTTAATTTGATACATTATTTCGCTCCATTTCCATATTCGAGTTCAAAGTTATTCATAAATTCAACAAGTGCCTGTATCCCTTCAAGAGGAAAGGCATTATAGATACTTGCTCTCATACCGCCAACTGAACGGTGACCTTTCAGGTTTTCAAAGCCAACTGCTTCTGCTTTGGCTATGAACTGCTTATCCAATACCGCATCACCTGTAATAAATGGAATATTAGTAAGCGAACGGTCTTCTTTCGATACTGGACTTTTAAACAGTGTAGAGCTATCGATTGTATCATATAATAACTTAGCTTTAACTTGAGCTAGACGATACGATTCTCTTTGTCCTCCCATATCTTTTAACCACTCAAATACCAATTTAGCAATGTAAATGCTATAGGTTGATGGAGTATTGTATAAAGAATCATTATCTGCTTGCACACGGTAGTCTAACATCGGTGCAAAAACAGGCTTATTATTTAATAAATCTTCACGAATGATCACTAAAGTTAAACCAGCAGCTCCTATGTTCTTTTGAGCACCTGCATAAATGACGCCAAAGTCTTCAACCCGGTAATCATTGGCTAAAATATTTGATGACATATCCGCAACAATCGGAACCTCTCCTGCATCTGGTAAATTTTGATAGGTAATTCCACCAATCGTTTCGTTGGTGGTAATGTGTAAATAAGCGGCTGTTTGATCAATCATATCTTTAGTGAGTGTAGGGATGTATGTAAAGTTTTTATCTTCACTTGAAGCAATGACTTCTACTTCTACACCTGGAACTTGTTTAGCTGCTGAAATCGCCTTTTTGGCCCATGCGCCTGTATTTACAAAAAGTGCTTTTTTTCCAATTGCTAAATTTAAAGGTAACATGCTAAATTGTAGACTAGCGCCACCTTGCAAAAATAACACTTTATAATTATCTGGAATTCCCATTAAGTTACGTAATAAAGCCTCGGCTTCTTTTATAATGTCGTCATAAAGGGAGGACCGATGACTCAACTCCATTACAGACATTTCGCTACCGCGGTAGTCTAGAAATTCGTTTTGAGCTTGCTTGAGTACTTTTTTAGGTAAAACGGCTGGTCCAGCCGAAAAATTATACACTGTCATTCGATTTGCTCCCTTATTGTTTTTATTGTTAAACACCCAATTAAATGAGAATTAGATTAACAAACTCTATTATACATAAGTTTTTGAGAAATGAAAGCTAATCTTTTCACAATCTGATATAATTTTGTCTTAAGACTTTCATACATAAGCCAATAGACTTGTTCGTTAGAACAAGTCATCGTCTGTTTTATTGTCTTATTTTTTTAACAAAGAGAATGCCTTCACGTTTTTCTAAGTATTCCATAAAATGGTCCATTTGATCATTATGGTTTAATTGGAAAGTTATTTCATAAATATGATGTGGGGCATCGAAATCACTATGTTCTGATTCAATCTCTATAATTTTCCAAGCTTGCTTTGCTGTGTGCTTTAATAAATTATGAAAATCAGTAGCAGACTCAAAAATAATATAACAATCAATCGTCCGTGTTCGATCTTCTATCAATATTTTGACTTTTTCAAATAAAGTTAGAATAAATAAGACGGTGATTCCACCAAGAACTGCGCCTGTATAGAAGCCAATTCCGATTGCTAAGCCTAAACAAGCTGCTACCCATAAGCCTGCTGCAGTAGTTAACCCTCTTATTTGATTTCGATGAGTCACTAATATCGTTCCGGCACCTAAAAAACCAATCCCACTAACAACTTGTGCTCCCATTCGGGTCGGATCGCCACTACCAAAAGTATCATAAATATACTGATTCGTCATCATGACCATCGCTGATCCTAAGCAGACTAGCATATAGGTACGAAAGCCAGCAGATTTACTTTTGATACCTCTTTCTAAACCAATAATGCCTCCTACTACAAGTGATAACAAGATTCTGAGAAAAATTGTGTAAAAATGTAGTTCATGAAAATCAAACTGTCTAATATCTAAAAAATTAAAATTCATTCTGTCCCCTCTTTCATCCACGCAATTCATTACTAAGCGATAACCCCATATAGTTACTCTCTAATAGCTCTTATTACTTCTTTAAAGGTTTTATACTTTATTATAAGCTAAATCTCTTAAATTCGATATACAAACGCCTTCATTTCTAAGGTCTGATGTTACTATTATATAAATCAATTGTTTCTTCATCTATCTATTTATGCCCATAGTTTTTCAGTCATTCTCAACGATTGCATCAATAAAAAAACTCTCATCAGATTCAATCTGATAAGAGTTTAATATCTGCTTGTTTTAGTTAGTGTTTATTACGTGATACGTTTATTCAAAACTAGCTTATGCACAGTTTCAAAAATATGACGTTAAATTAAATCACTAATATCAGTATACTTACGCTCTTGTGATTGAGCGACTCCTTTTTGAGTCAACTTCCCTTTGTAAGTATTGATTCCTGTTAAAATAGTATGGTTGTTTAATGCGGCTGAACGTACGCCTTGCTTGGCAATAAGTTGCGCATAACGTAAAGTGACGTTGGTTAATCCATAAGTTGCTGTACGCGGAACAGCTCCAGGCACGTTTGCTACTGCATAGTGAACAACACCATGTTTAACATAAGTAGGATCAGCATGACTGGTTGCATGAGTGGTTGTTTCAAAGTTCCCACCTTGGTCAACTGCTATATCAACGATAACTGAACCTTCTGACATTTGTTTAACCATATCTTCCGTTACTAAAACGGGTGCTTTCATACCTGGTATTAATACAGAACCAATAACTAAATCTGCATCAACGACTGATTTCTCAATATTTTCAGCATTAGACATTAAAGTCTCTACTTGGTCGCCTAAAATATCTTCTAATTCAGCTAAACGAATTGGGTTTAAGTCTAAGATGGTGACTTGAGACCCCATACCTAATGCCATCTTCGCTGCATTAAACCCTACGGTTCCTCCACCAATAATAACGACTTTACCACTTGATACTCCTGGAATCCCGCCAAGTAATATGCCTTTACCACCGTTGGGTTGTTCTAATAGGTTTGCACCAATTTGAATTGCCATACGTCCTGCAACCTCACTCATAGGTGTTAGTAATGGTAAGGTTCCTTGGTATTCCATGGTTTCATAAGCAATAGCAGTGACACCATTTTCTAATAAAGCTTCAGTTAAACCATTCTCAGGTGCAAGGTGTAAGTAAGCAAATAGGATTAACCCTTCACGGAAAAATTGGTACTCTTCCTTTAAAGGTTCTTTAACTTTAATCACCATTTCTGCTGACCATACATCTGCAATATCTTCTTTAATTTCAGCACCGGCTTCTGCATATTCCTCATTAGTAAAGTTCGAGCCGATTCCGGCATCCTTTTCTACGAACACTTTATGTCCTTCTTCAACTAAAGTAGCAACATTACCTGGTGTTAAGCCTACTCTATTCTCACTAGCTTTTATTTCTCTAGGTACTCCGATTATCAAAATATAATCCTCCTTGATTAGTTGTGACTTTGTGGCTATCTATAAGTATAGCATGTTTTCCACTAAATTTAAAAATGATATGCCTTTTTAAAGCTTTTTTAAAATGAAAAAACTCCAAATAATCAACCTTTTACTGGAGTAAAAGCGATTTATTTGGAGTTAAAACTTCTATAAAACAATCATGAAAAAAATTAGATATGACGATTTAAAACTTCTTGCAGACGATTTTTATCGTGGAAACCAACTAATTTTTCTACAACTTCACCGTCTTTTTTAACTAGCAATGTTGGGATTGACATAATGCCAAATCCTTGTGCAGTTTTAGGCTCATCATCTACGTTCATTTTAAAAACTGACACTTGGCCTTCCATCTCTTCTGCTAACTCATCAACAATCGGTGATTGCATACGACATGGTCCACACCAAGGTGCCCAAAAGTCTACTAAAGTGACGCCTTCTGCTGTCTTTGTTTCGAAATCTGTATCAGTTAAAATATTTGCCATTCTACATAACCCTTTCTATTTCTAATATATTTTTATTTTATCATGGTTCATTAAAGCTTACCACCATTCAGCTCAAACAATCAAGTGATCATTTGAATCTATTTGAAGTATACCACAGTCGATCCATCTCCGCCAGCATTAGCTGCTGAATATTCGAATCGTGCGACTTGTGGGTGTTTTTTCAGTGTATCTTTCACACCCTCTCGTAATGCACCCGTTCCTTTACCATGGATGATCGTCACCATGGAGTGGTTTGATAGCAAGGCAGAATCTAAATACTGGCTTAAACGATGAATTGCTTGCTCATATCGTTCACCTCTTAAATCTAAGCTCGTTTGTACTTTAGGCCCCGCACTTCTTTGAACATTTACCTTTGTTTTATTCTCTACTTTGTTAAGCGGTGTTAAATCTTTACCTTCAATCTTCATTTTGAGAATCCCCATTTGAACAACGTACTCATCCTTGCCTGATTTTTCAACGATTGTTCCTCTTTGTCCATAAGATAAGACTTCAACATCATCGCCCGCCTTAAGCGTTTGTTGAAATTTAGCACGTTTTAGTACTTTATTTTTCTTTAAGTTTTCGGGAACTTTTAATTGATCGAAAGCATTTTTCTTATCGATTAAAACGTGTTCCTTAATGGTTTGACTCTGTCCTTGTTCAAGTTGAAGTTCACGAATCTCTTGAATTAATTTACTTGCTTCAGCTTGTGCTTCATTAATTTTTTCGTTAGCTTCACGTTTAGCATTCTCAACAATGTCATTTTTCTGTTCTAACCAACGATTATATTCGGTTCTTAAATCTTGATGCAACTGTTCTGCCGCTTCCAGTTGTTCCATCGCTTCTAAATGGTTTAACTCAGCTTCTCGACGTTCTCTCTCCAAGTTTGCAACCATCTCATTCACAGATTGTGTATCTTGAGAAATACCTTGTCTTGCTTCAGTTAATATATCTGTACGCAAACCTAATCGTTGGGAGATATCTAGCGCATTACTTCTTCCTGGTATACCAATGAGTAAGCGATAAGTCGGCGATAAACTATTGCTGTCAAATTCCATACTGGCATTAATCGTATTTGGCGCATCATGGGCATATACTTTTAACTCTGGATAGTGAGTCGTCGCCATTACGGTTGAGCCAACTTTATTAATATAGTTTAAAATTGCCATTGCTAAGGCTGCCCCTTCTTGTGGGTCAGTCCCTGAACCTAATTCATCAAATAACAGTAATGATTCGTAGGTCATGTTTTCTAAAATTCTGACAGTATTAGTCATATGACTTGAGAATGTACTCAAACTTTGTTCAATCGACTGTTCATCGCCGATATCAGCAAACACTTGATCGAAAATACCTAACTGGCTACCTCGATCACATGGAATATGTAAACCTGATTGCCCCATTAACTGAATCAAACCTAAGGCTTTTAATAGAATGGTCTTACCACCTGTGTTAGGTCCGGTAATAATTAGAGCTTGATAGTTTTCTCCAAGGATAATGTCATTCGCCACGACTTCATTTGAGTCTAATAATGGATGGCGAGCTTGCCACATGGCGACATGGCGATCCTGCGAGAATATTGGTTTAGTGCTTTCAGTTTCTCTCGCATATTCAGCACGTGCTTGAATAAAGTCTAATTGAGCAATGACTAGTTGATTTTTCTCAATATCTTGGTAATGAGGCATTAATGTTTGCGAGATTTCTAACAGAATGCGTTCAATTTCTTTTCTTTCTTCAACTTGTAATTCTGCTAATTTATTATTTAACTGCAGCACAGTTTGAGGTTCAATAAATAAAGTTTGACCTGTACTACTTTGGTCGTGAATTGTTCCTCCGAATTGATGGCGATATTCTGCTTTTACTGGAAGGACATAACGACCATTTCTAACAGTAATTAAACTGTCTGATAATTGATTTGCCTTACTCTTTAATAATTGATTCAACTGATTACGTATTTGTTGCTCACTTTGTTGTTGACCGCGACGTATCCCAGATAATTTAGCTGAAGCGTTACTCAGTACAGAGCCTTCTTCAGAGACAGATTGATCAATCAATTTAACTAAATCGGGCAAACTAATTGCTTGCTCCACCCAACGATTTAATGCTGGGAAGTCTTTTTCTTCCTCAGATAATTGAGAGAAGAATTGGATTAATTGGTGAGTTGTTGATAATAGCTTCCCAATTTGTGCGATTTCTAACCCGTTTAAACCAGCTCCTAGTTCTAATCTTTTTAAAGCATTGCTTAAGTTTTGTAGACGAGGAATGGGTATTTGTTTCTTCTGAGTTAACAATGTGAGGGATTGCTCGGTTTCAGCTTGTAGTTGCTCTAAGGTCTTACGATTTGAGCTAGGTCTCATTTCTTTAATTAGATCTTTGGCTAATTCAGTTTGTGCATGAGCTTGAACTTTCTGCAAAACTTTGCCAAACTCTAATGTTTCAAAAATTTTCTCGTTCATCATTTAGAGATGACATCCCTTCTTATATATTAACCTGACTAATTCTAAGCCAAGGTTTTTAAATTCATATTTTGACACACAGTTTATTATAACAAAAGAAACGTCACCATGCTCACAATGATGACGTTTCTTACCATAAATATTAACTTGTAGGGTTCACTTGCATCCACATCTCTTTGGCGAAATCTGCAAAGAACGGTGTTCGATCCACAATCCAAAAAGCAAGAGGATTATCAACAAACTGTTGTTGGATAAACTCAATGGGGATCAGTGATAGAATGTATAGTAAAATAAAAACGATGACATAAGTCACTAATGCATTAATTAGCCCACCACCAATATAATTAACATATTTCATCACGTCATAATATGTGACACGTGTGAAAAACATTGCCAAGAAATTCGTTATTAACCAACCCACAATACCAATCAATAGAAAGGTAATCGCATTATAAAAAGCTTGGTCAAGCATAAAACTTTCTGACTCCGTATAGATGGCTAAATGACTCCCCTGTTGGACAGCCGGAAATGGAATAAGCATCTCAACATATGTAGCAATCACATCATAATACTTCGTGGCTAAAATAAAGGTCACGATATAACCGATTAAACGAATCGCTTGCATAATTAAACCGCGACGATAACCGGTATAAAAACCTATTGCTAAAGCGATAACAATCAAAATAGTTAGCATGGCAAACTCCTTACTTACGCTTAAACGGAAACTCTGTGCTCTCCGTTTTAGCTTCATGTGTTAAATTAGATTTTGCTTGTGATTCCAAGCTTTGATTTATATTTGTATGGTCCGCAATCATTCCTTTTGTTGAACGGCCATTAATTGTCGGTCTTTCATCAGCCTGTTTTGACTGAGTTTTCGGTGTAGGCTTCTCTTGAAGTTGTGCTAGTTGAGCTTCTAATGCTATAATCCTTTTTTCTTTAACCAGCTGATCTGATACAGCATTTACTGCCATTAGAACGCAACGGTCCGCATTTGATAACTCCGGCGCAAGCTCGGTTAATTGATCTATTTGTTGATTCACCAAGTCAACCACTGTATTCAAATGTGTTGCAGATAAAGACCCTAGGATTGTATAATCCTTGCCTGCTATCTTTGCTTTAAATCTTTTCTTTCCGTCCATTGCTTCCCCCACTCTCATCAATAAAATTTGATTTATTTTCATATAGTTTACCAAATAATCAATAGTAATGCACCTTTTGGTCAAATTTAGCTTTAATTTTTCATAGATAATTCATATTACTGAGAGCGTGACTATCCTTCGAAACAGAGCCAATAGACTGAATTAATTCGAGTTAAAATTAACTAAAGCCACTGTTGTCTCAACTATCATTTTATTTTTCTAGAATTCTTTTTACTTAACTAATGGACGATTGATCCATTCCACAAGGCAAAAGAGCTTGATTTTAGCCGTGTAAGGTTAAAACACATAATTTAATTCCTCAATGTTAAATTCTAGACGATCAATTAGCAACTTTCGGTATTAAAATCATCCTTCTCACAATGTAAAAGGTGTCAGTGAGCACTTAACTCACCAACACCTTTTAAAAATGATTATCTAATTTCTAAACCATCGATACTTAATAAAGCAGTCGTTACACGTTCCATCGCCTCATTAACTTCTATATCTGTTAATGTTGCATCAGGATTCTGGAAGACTAAATGGTATGCAAGTGATTGTTTATCTTCCGCAATATTCTTGCCTTTATATAAGTCGAATAAAGATACTTTCTTCAAATATTGGCCAGCATTATCAGTAATTAAATTAACTAACACGTCATGTGTTTGATCGACAGATACTAATAAAGCTAGGTCACGTGAAGTTTCAGGGAATTTAGAAATGCTTAATTGAACTAAAGCCTCACGACTGATGGATACAACATAGCTTAAATCAATTTCAGCATAAAAACTTGCAGTATCCAAATCATAGTCGTTTGTTATATTAGGGTGTACTTGGCCTAAGAAACCAACTTTTTGGTCACCTAAATAAATGTTTGCGGTACGTCCAGGGTGCATCACATCAATATCCGACACTGCTTCAAATCTCACCATATGATCTAAACGAATCGCTTCAAAGTACCCTTCAACCATCCCTTTTAATGTAAAGAAATCATATTGACGTTGTGGAGCATACCAGGAGGCTGCTTCTGCTTGTCCTGAAATCAGAATTGCATAACGCTCTTCTTCAAGAGGTAAAGCGGCATCCACTTGTCCATAGAATACTTTACCAGTTTCGTAAAAAGCTAGCGGTTTATTCTGATGGGCATTGTTATATTTAGCGATTTCCATCATCGCAGGAAACATACTTTGTCGTAAAACAGAACGTTCTTCGCTCATAGGCAACGTTAACTTAACAAACGGGTGAGAGTCTGATTTAATCAGTTCTGCCTCTTTGGGTGACGTTAAAACGTAGCTAATCACTTGATTTAACCCAAACCCTTCGCTAATCGCACGAGTTTGACGAATTAAACGCTGACGTTCTGTTAACTTGCCTGGCGTACTTGGCACTGTCGGTAAAGTAGTCGGAATGCGATCATATCCATACATTCGCGCAATCTCCTCAAGAACATCTGCCTCGATTAAAATATCCCAGCGGCGTGGCGGAACGGTTACTGTAAAATAATTATCATTAAAAGTGATAGAAAAACCAAGACGTCTCATAATTTCACTTAAGTCATCTTCTGTCATTTGAATTCCTAACTTACGCTCGATGACTTCAAAGGCAAGTGTGACTTCAGTCGCAAGAACGTCGAGTGTATTTTTTTCGACTTTCCCTTTTACAACTTTGCCTTGTCCTAAGGTAGCGATCATCGCAGCAGTCTGTTCACTTGCTTCATCAACCGTTGCAGGGTTAATGCCTTTTTCAAATCGTGAACTTGATTCTGAACGTAGATTAAATTTGTTAGATGTTATGCGAACTCTTTGAGGATCAAAGACAGCAGCTTCTAACAACACATTTTTCGTTGAATCTGAAACTTCTGAATCTAAACCTCCCATTACGCCTGCTAACGCAATTGGAACATCTCCACCCCAGATTAGGATGTCAGCAGATGTTAATGTGCGTTCAGTTCCATCTAAGGTTGTAAATTTAGAGCCTTCATCTGCTTCTTTAACTTTTACATTAGATGCAGTCAATGTGTCGAAATCAAACGCATGGAATGGTTGCCCATACAATAACATGAAATAGTTAGTTAAATCGACAACATTATTTATTGGTCGCATATTTGCCTTCATTAACCGCATTTGTAACCACACAGGACTTTCCTTAATTTCAATGTCTTTAATCAAACGTAATTGATAATGTGGGGACAACTCCGGCATCGCCACTTCTACTGAAACAGAATCTAATAATGCTTGATCTTCGATTACTGAGTAATCAGAAGTTAGCGAAAATCTAGGTGCTTGGCCAATGATTGCGCCTATTTCATGAGCCGAACCACGCATACTTAAAGCATCTGCTCGGTTAGGTGTAATTGATAATTCGAGAATTGGATCATCAAGCTTTAAATAGTCAACCACATCCGCACCAACAGGTGCATCGCTAGGCAATATATAAATACCATCAGCATATTTTTTAGGTACAACGTTGTCTGGGAAACCTAATTCTTGTAATGCACATAACATCCCATTAGATTCATAACCACGCATTTTTGCCTTTTTTATTTTAAACTCGCCAGGTAATACAGCTCCTGGTACTGCTACTATTACTTTTGCTCCTTGATGTACATTAGGCGCACCACATACAATCTGCGTCAACTCACCTTGTCCAATATCAACTTGTGTAATACTCAAATGATCGCTATCAGGCATTTTTTCCATCTGAACAACTTCACCAATGACCAAGTTGGAAAGCTTGGCACCAATATTTTCGACACCTTCAATTTCAATTCCAGTACGTGACATTCTATCAGCAATATCGTCCGCTGACCATTCTTTTAAATCTAGAAAATCATTCAGCCATTCATAAGATAAATACATTAATTTTGGCCTCCTTTAAATTGTGTAATGAATCGTAAATCATTTTGATAGAAGTGACGGATGTCATCAATATTGTATTTCAACATTGCCACTCGATCTGGTCCTAGTCCGAATGCGAAGCCGCTATATTTACTTGAGTCAATTCCCGACATTTCTAATACATTCGGATGAACAATTCCAGCACCTAATATTTCAATCCAACCCGTTTGCTTGCAGACATTGCAACCATCTCCACTACATTTGAAGCAGCTAACGTCTACTTCTACTGATGGTTCTGTAAATGGGAAGTAGCTTGGTCGTAATCGAATTTCACGTTCTGCGCCAAACAAAGTTTGAGCAAATTGTAGTAAAGTTCCCTTTAAATCAGCTAATGTAATATGTTGATCGATCACTAAGCCCTCAATTTGATGGAACTGATGAGAATGAGTCGCATCATCGCTATCACGGCGGTAAACTTTACCAGGACTAATCATTTTCAATGGTCCTTTATTTTCGAAATCATGTTGTTCCATAGTCCGCGCTTGAACGGGTGAGGTATGAGTTCTTAATAGAACCTCATCCGTCACGTAAAACGTATCTTGCATATCACGTGCTGGATGATTTTTTGGTAAATTCATTTTTTCAAAGTTATATGAGTCAAGTTCTACTTCTGGACCTTCAATAATTTGATAGCCCATTCCTAAAAATAAATCTTCTATTTCTTCCATTGTTTGTGTAATAATATGGCGTGAACCTACTGGTACACTACGCCCTGGTAAAGAAATATCGATTGTTTCAGCAGTCAATTTAGCTTGTAATTCTTGCGTTGCCAAAAGCGTTTTTTTGTCCTCGAATGCTTGGTTGAAAGCACTATGGAATTCTTTAATAAGCTCTCCTAGTTTTGGTTTATCTTCAGCTGATAAATGACGCATTTCTTTCGATATGTTAGCTAAAGCACCTTTCTTACCGGTAAACTTCACACGTACGTCATTTAATTCCTTTGTAGAATTAGCTGCTTGAATATCCGTTTGTGCTTGTTTAATAATTGATTCAATTGATGATTGTAAATCTGTTATTGAAACAGTCATTGTCATACTCCTTTGATTTATAATTTTAAATACAAAAAAACGCCCCCTATAAAAAGGGACGAATCATCGTGGTACCACCCTCGTTCTTAGAAAAACTAATGATATTCTAAGCACTCAGAGCCTATAACCGTGGCCGGCGGTATCTTTTTCGAAAATAAATTTTCTTAACAGATCGACTCCGAAATTGAATTTAATAAATGTCTGACATAATTTAGTCTCAGTCTTGCTAAATTTCCCTGTAGATTGCATTTATTAAGGATTTCATCCTAGTCTTTTATGAATGATTATTGTATTGAAGCTTAAGTATACCTTTAGATTTCACGTTCGTCAACGCCTTGATAGGTCAAATAAGATTGATAGTTGTGTTGCATTGCGATCAATTGATAAGCATAATCTTTGGTTTCACTAAACTTTTTAGCTAAAAAGGTTCTCACGCCGCCTGCACATTCTACCACGGCACACTGTTTATCCATCAACGTTACAATTAAACTTTCTGGATATTTAGGAATATCGCGTGTAGTGCCTGCCATATGTTTTAAAATGATGTCTTTTTCTAAATCAGATAATTCTGTAATTTTAAGTGCGTTTTCTAACGCAATACGTGGGTGTTCATAATTATGTCCACGACCACCTACAGTGTTTTTCGTCTCGGACTCATAGAAAAACAAATCATGTAGCAAGCCTGCTCTTGCAATGGCGCGAGTATTTAATCTTAATCTTCTGGCCCAACAGAAACTACTATAAGACACAGATATCGAGTGTGCTAATCGATTAGTAACCTTATGGTGGACATATTTCTCAAGATTTTTCACATCTTCATGTTCAATTAAATCTTTAATTAATTCAAGATATTCTGTATCTCTTTGCCATTTCATTGTCATTATATTGAATTCCCCCAAATAAGTTTCACTTCATAATCATTGTGTTTTATTGTAAATACGTTCTAACGTTATTATAGATTTTTTTATATAACTGTTTTCATTTAAGCGTTTGGTCTAACTGTTCCTTATATTAACATACTCACTCTTTATAAAAAGGAATAATTTCGCATTTTAAAGCATTTTTAACAAATCCTTTGAAACTTTAAAGCATCTGAAATTACTGAGCGTATATTTTATTTTATGATATGAAGCTCTTCCACTATCAGACAAGAGCAACAAATATAATGACAGGCAAAATAAGGAAGTAACCAAATTAATTGAGTTACTTCCTGTATATGATTTATTTAGCAAATTGGAACATAAGCAAACCGGCTGCAATCGCAACATTTAAAGATTCTGCTTGACCAAACATCGGAATATAAATAGCATGATCCGCTTGTTCAATCCATTCAGCCGCAACGCCTTGCCCTTCATTCCCCATAACGATTGCCACTTTATCCCTGTCTGGTACTGCTTGATAAGCAATAGCCTCTTGATGAAGTGCTGTGGCATAAATAGTTATATTAGCTTCACGTAAAGCTTGATAAGCATGGGCTAAGTCGGTTGTCACAATTTCTAAGTGCCAGACAGATCCTTGTGTGGCTCTTAACACTTTATCATTGTATAAATCGACTGTTCCATTCCCCATTACAACACCATCAAAACCAGCAGCATCTGCCGTTCGAATCATTGTGCCTAAATTACCTGGATCTTGAACTTTATCAAGTAATAAATACTTCTTACCAGAGGGTGCCCACGTTGTTGTTTTTTCTGGTAAAGATAAAACAGCAAGTATGCCTTGGTTCGTTTCTGTAGCACTAATCGTTTGTGCAACGTCTGGCGCTATCAAAATAGGTGAAACACTCCTTGGCATGAGGGTTTCAATCATTTGCCACTCTGCAGAGGCTAAATAATCTGGAGTTACCATTACTTCAAGGACTGTCTGCTTATGCTGTAAAGCTTCTTGAACTAAATGCGTTCCTTCTATTAAATACTGTTCTTGTTGTTTTCTGCCTTTTGCTGTGTGGAGCTTACGCCAATTTTTGACTTTCACATTCTGACGTGACGAAATGAGTTCTTGTTTAGCCATCATTAACGAGTTAAGCGATAAATTGCTTCAGCATATATAGCAGTTGCACGAACCAAATCACGAACTGATAGAAATTCATTTGCTTGATGCATTGTATCTGTTGAATCTGGGAATAAAGCGCCATAAGCCACTCCGCGAGGCATTAGTCGTCCATAAGTTCCGCCACCAATAGTCATTTCAGTCCCTTTTTCACCCGTTTGATTTTCATAAACTTCTAGAAGTGTTTTTACGAGTGGGTCATCGGCGGGGACATAATGAGGTTCTTTACCTTCATCAGTTGTAACTGCCACTTCATAATCTGTTACATGGCGTTTAATCGTCGCTAGAATTGTTTCAGGATTTGTTCCGACTGGGAAACGGAAGTTTGCATCAATAGATGCCCCTTCAGTCATTGAGTAATTGGCAATACCAACGTTCATTGATAACTCGCCCATTACTTCATGTGTCACGTTAACTCCAATTTTCTCCCCAACAAAATCTTCATGTAGTTTATCACCTAAGATAGTTAAGAAATCTTGAGCAGACACATTATCGTACGATAAATCTTTTAAGAAGTTAGCTAAATAAGTAGCTGCATTAACACCTTTTTCCGGTGTTGAACCATGAGCGGCTTTTCCTACTAATTCTAATTCTAATTGATTATCCATTGTCACAACCGAACCTTTTAGTTGGTTTTCTTGAGCAAAAGCTTTAAAGCTTTCAACAATTGACTCTAGATTAGTCCCTTTTATAATGGCACTTGCATCTTGTGGCACCATATTCGAGCGCAAACCAGCGTTAAAACTAATTAGGCGGTAGTCAGCTTGTGTAAATTCTTTAACATCAAAGCTAAATGTGGCAGATACATTTCCTTTTTCGCCATTAATAATTGGGAAAACAGCATCAGGAGAAAAACCATAGTCCGGCATTTCAGCATGCGCAAAGTAGTAATCCATACATTGCCAGCCACTTTCTTCATCTGTTCCGACAATTAAATGAACTCTTTGATTAAATTCGATACCCAATTCCCGCAATAATTTTATAGCGAAATAAGCTGCTACAGTAGGTCCTTTGTCATCACTAGATCCTCTTGCGAAGATTTTATTGTCAATAATTACTGGTTTAAATGGATCGGTATCCCAGCCAGAGCCTACTGGTACTACATCTACGTGACCAAGAATTCCTAATAACTCGTCTCCTTGACCTATTTCAATTCGCCCAGCCCAAGGTCCAAACTGTTCAGTTTTGAAGCCATCTTCTTCAGCCATTTTCATAAATTCTTCTAAAGCTGCTAAAGGTCCTGGTCCAACAGGCGCTTCCGGTGTTGCTAAGTGGTCTTCTCTAACAGATGGAACACTTAGTAAACGAAATAAGTCCATTAGTAAAGTTTCTTTTCTTTGTTCTACTTCTGCAAGCCAATTTACCATATAATATCTTCCCCCTATGTTTTTTTCTTACTCATATCCGAATGGAACTAAAGCGTTTCTTTCCTCTTCAGTCAATTCACGCCACATACCTTCTTCTAAGTCTTCTTCTAACTCAAGTGGCCCCATCGATTTTCTTTTAAGCGTGAGTACTTTTTTGCCCACCTTTTCAAACATACGTTTAACTTGATGGAATTTTCCTTCCCAAATCTCAACTTCTATCCATGAACGATTTGACTCTTCATCTGTTGAATGAACAAGTAATTGAGCTGGTTGAGAAATGAAATCCTCCAAATCTAACCCTTGAGAAAAAGCTTCAATATCTTCTTCAGTCACTATTCCTTCTATTTCCGCTTCATATCGTTTTGACACTTTTTTCTTAGGTGATAATAACTGATGAGCCAATTGTCCATTGTTCGATAACAATAACAATCCTGTTGTATCAATATCTAAACGTCCTACTGGAAATAACTCCATGTAACTAAAATCTGGGCCGAGCCAGTCAATAACCGTTTCATGATAGTTATCCTCAGTCGCACTGATGATACCAGCAGGCTTATTTAGAATATAATAGTAGTATTCTTGGTAAAAAACGGGTTGATTCATGACTGTTACAACATCTGAATCGATTTTTACCGCTTGGCCAATTTTCTTACATATTTCATCATTAATTCTTACAACACCACTTGTAATCAGTTGTTTAACTTCTTTTCTAGTGCCATAGCCTGTATGAGCGAGTAATTTGTCTAATCGCATGTCTTAAAACATCCTCATTTTTTCTTGTAAATCTTGTTTTTTGTCACCTAATAATATAGATAATTGACCTAAAAGTCCCATGACACCACCATATACAAAGATACCCATTCCAACACCAAGCATTACTTTAACAAAGGTTAAGAAACGTCCCACTTCGCCCATTAATAAATCTAGTAATGAATTCCATTGAGAAACTGCAATCCCCATAATGACAGTACCTATAATGATTTTAAAGACTGATTTAAAGAGTCTTTCCATATCAGGTTCTACCTCACGTTGGATTTTAATCCACATTAATACGGATGAAACTGCAAAGGCAATGGTTGTGGCAATCATTGCACCATGTGCATGTAGAAATGCCACAAGTGGTACTTGTAGAATGATTTTAACTAATAAACCAACTACCAAAAACCTCACCGCTAAACGACGGAAGTTCATCGATTGTAAAACGGTTGATAAAACGGTATATAAGCCAAGTGAGATACTCATAATGGATCCAGTAATTAATAAGGACGGTCCACTCGTATGACCTTGTGGATAGAACATTGTGTATAGATTGTTTGAAACTCCGATCATACCAATAGCAGCAGGTAACATCACAAAACTAAATACTTCAACAATCTGCTCGATTAGAGAGCTTGTCCCTTTAATATCACGTGCAGCAAATTTGCTTGTAATCAATGGTACCACTGAGGAAGCTAAGGCTACTGCTAATGAAACGACAATCATCACTAATTTGTTCACGTCTAAACTCATCGCACCGTACAATTCACTAATTTCTCTTAACAGCATAACAGTTGTTGGTAACAAAATTTGTTTGAATGTGTACGTATCAATCACCTGCGCAAGGATAATCCCTGATCCCAATAGGATAAAAGGTACACTATCCATGAACATAATATGAATACTTTCTTTGAAATCTATTTCGATTAAATCTAATGAGCGTTCTTTTAGTTTATTGATCATTGGTAGACGCTTAAAGTATAGAATAGCTAAGTATCCTAAAGCTGCCAAAGCACCAATGAAAGCAGCAAAAGTTGAATGAACAACAGCTTGCGTAACCTCACCACGATAAACCATCATGATAGCATACGTCGCAGCTAACAAGTAAAACACTCGAGCAATCTGCTCAATAATTTGAGAGATGGCAGAGGGCACCATGTCATTAAAGCCTTGGAAATACCCTCTTAAGATACTCATTAAAGGCAATATCAGTAAAGCAGGTACTAATGAACGAATCACTAGTGTCGCTCCAAGTGGATTATCTGTTGAAGTAATCGATGCTAGAGACGGTGCTAATAAGTACAATAACGCGCCTGAAAATAAACCACTAATCAACATTAAGACAATACTATTCTTAAACAATTTATCTGCTACACGATACTCTTTTTGGGAATGATAAAAAGCCATTTGTTTAGCAATGGCACTCGGGAACCCTGCTGTGGCTATTGCTAAAAATAAAGAATAAGGCGTGTAGCCCGCACTGTAGAGTGTATTCGCTTGTGTATATTCCGCCCCTAGCCAAGTACTCCAAGGAATGATATACAGTGCACCTAAAATTCTTGAAAATACACTTCCGATTGTTAGCCATGCAGCGCCTTTAACAAAACTCTCTGATTGGTGATCAAGTTCATCATCAATCGTGATATCATCAGAACCAAGTACTTCTTCAAGCACTTGATCTGTCAAAATAGGCTCTGAAAAACGTTGAGTTTCTTGACTAACTTTTTCACTATACAAATCTGCTGCCGCTTCTTCGTCTACATCTGAATCACTCGCTTTGTTTACCTCTTTATCGACAGTGGCTAATAATTCATTGTCTTCGCTTAAAGTATCGGACTCTTTTATTGAATTTTTCGGAAGTTTTTCTACTTCATGAACGTCTGTAAATTCAAGAGTATCTTCACTAGATTTTTTTTCTGAAGGGAACTCTTCGTCAAAAACAGGATCAATTATTTCATTCGCTGATTCCTGAGAACCTAGTCCCATTGTCATCGTTTCTTCTTTAGATAACACTTCTTTAATTTCATTTTCGATGTCATCTGATTTCCTTTGAAGAGGGTCGTTGTGTTCTATATCTGATGCTAGTTCCTGTTCAACTGAGCGACTTAAGCGAGATTCTATCGCAGTTTTTGCACGATTAAAAAAGTTTTTATCATTCTTGATAGATGCATCTACAAACTGTTTAGACTGTTTAGACTGTTTAGATGCACTGTCTGTCGATTGTTGAGTTTCTTGAATATACTCATCTATTTCAACGGCATCTTGACCATTTAGCAATGACTTAACTTTATCCACAATATTCTTCCCAATGTCTGGTTTGTTCATAAAGTCTTCATCATCAGTCACAATAGCTTCGTCATCAGCCTTTACTTTCTTAAAGGTTTTATTCCTTGAATCTGACTGCTCATCCGTCGATTGATTAAACTTCCATAATGGTCGTTTATTATCTGAGCGTGTACGACTCATACGCTCTTTAGCCAGGTTATCTTCTTCTACTCTCTCTGTTTCACCGGTATGATTCCAAAATTCCATTTCAGATTTTTCATATTCATCCCAATATTCAATGTCTTCTTTTGCTTTTTCTTGCTCAATTTCTTGTTCAAATCGAGCTTTAATTGGGCTCTTATAGTGAAACTCGCTATCTTCTGGTGCAGTAATGATTTGTTTTTGACTTGGTGCCGGTGGACCTTTAATATCTATAAATTCAATTGAATTTTGTTCAGACTCTCCCTCGCTTAATTCGTCATGGTTAAACGGATTTTCTTCCCCATCATTAAGTTCAGATTCATTACCAGTTCTTTGAGAGTTGGCACCTGAATGATTAGCGAAATAGTCACCGTCCAATGGTTGATTATTTGGTTGTCGTATTTTTCTTAATTCTTCTTCTGTAAATTGAATCGTCTCAAATAAAGATTCATCCATCGGCTTATATGAGCGACGTTTATTTAAATTATCGTTCTCACCTTTTGAATCAAAATTATTACGCATTTTCTCAACTCCTTTATGCTTCTTTAGCATTCTCGAGACATAGACTTATTATAACTTATTTCAAGAAAGATGCTAAACAAGAGCAGTGGCTTCTTTAATTTGCCACGATATTGACCAGACGATTCTCAATAGCAATCACTTTACGGACTGTTTTACCTTCAATCTCAGATTGAATTGTTTCATCAGCCAATGCAAGTTTTTCCATTTCCTCTTTCGCCAAGTCTAATTCGATTTCAAGTTTTACTTTCACTTTTCCATTTACTTGAATAACGATTTCTACGGTACTTTCTACGGTTAATTCCTCTTGGAAGGTTGGCCATGATGCTTCTGAAAGACTTTCTGTGTGCCCTAACATCTCCCAGAGTTCTTCCATCAAATGCGGCGCCAATGGTGAAAGTAATTTAACATACCCTTCAACATATTCACGTGGTAACACACTTTGATCTTTGGCTGCATTTAGAAAAATCATCAGTTGTGAAATAGCAGTGTTGAAATGTAAATTATCAAAGTCTTCTGTTACTTTTTTAACAGTTTGATGATACACACGAGTCAATTCTTTGTTTTCACTATCTTGAATCGCTGCACTGATCTCGTTTTTTTCTTCGTTAACTAGTAAGCGCCACACACGATCTAAGAATCGACGGCTACCCTCTAAGCCATTTTCGCTCCATGCAATTGAAGCATCCAATGGTCCCATAAACATCTCATAAACTCGTAATGTATCAGCGCCATACTCTTTTACAACGTCATCAGGATTCACAACATTCCCTTTAGATTTAGACATTTTCTCGTTATTTTCACCTAGGATCATTCCTTGATTAAATAACTTTTGGAATGGCTCTTTAGTAGGGACAACGCCTAAATCATACAAAAATTTATGCCAGAAACGCGCATATAATAAGTGAAGAACGGCATGTTCTGCTCCACCAATATACAGATCGACTGGAAGCCATTTGGCTAATTTTTCTGGATCTGCGATTTGAGTTTCATTATGAGGATCGATGAAACGTAAGAAGTACCAAGAACTACCCGCCCATTGAGGCATTGTATGTGTCTCACGTTTACCTTTCATTCCAGTAATTGGATCAACGACGTTAACCCACTCTTCAATTTTTGCTAATGGTGATTCACCTGTCCCACTAGGTTTAATTTCAGTTGCTTCTGGCAGTCTAACTGGTAATTCTTCTTCTGGAACTAAAGTTGTCGTACCATCTTCCCAATGGATGACTGGAATAGGTTCTCCCCAATAACGTTGACGTGAGAACAACCAATCGCGTAAACGATAGTTTACTTGATGTTCACCTTTATTATTGTCTGTTAACCATTCAATCATTTTTGCGATTGCATCATCATTATTCATACCATTGATGAAATCTGAATTAAAATGATTACCGTCTCCAGTATATGCACCAGAACCTTCGGTTTCTCCTTCAATCACTTTGATGATTGGTAATTCATGGGATGTTGCAAATTCAAAATCACGTTCATCATGAGCAGGCACTGCCATTACTGCACCTGTTCCATAAGATGAAAGAACATAGTCCGCAATCCAAATTGGCAATGCTTCGCCAGTAATTGGATGTTCTACATATCCTCCAGTAAATACACCAGACTTCTCTTTGTTTAACGATGTTCTCTCAAGCTCACTTTTTGTTGCAACGGATTTAACATATGCTTCAACTGCTTCTTGCTGCTGGGCTGTTGTCACTTCTTTTACAAGTTCATGTTCTGGTGCTAATACAACATAGCTTGCACCAAATAAGGTATCTGGACGCGTTGTATAAGATTGAACCGATGCATCGTGCCCAATAATTTGGAAGTTAACTAAAGCACCTTCTGATTTACCAATCCAATTTCTTTGCATGGCTTTTAGACTTTCTGGCCAATCTAAATCTTCCAAATCGTCTAATAGTCGTTCCGCATAAGCTGTAATTCTTAGGACCCACTGACGCATCGGACGACGATAAACCGGATGTCCACCACGTTCACTTACCCCATCTACAACTTCCTCATTCGAAAGAACCGTTCCTAAGGCCGGACACCAGTTAACAGCAACTTCTTCTTCATAAGCTAAGCCTTTCTCATACATTTTCGAGAAAATCCATTGAGTCCACTTGTAAAATTCTGGATCAGTTGTATTAATTTCTCGGTCCCAATCATAGCTAAAACCAAGCTCTTTAATTTGACGCTTAAAGTTTGCTACGTTTGTCGCAGTAAATTCTGCAGGTGCATTACCCGTATCTAAAGCATATTGCTCTGCTGGTAGACCAAATGCATCCCATCCCATTGGATGTAATACATCATAACCTTGAGCACGCTTCATACGTGCAATAGCATCAGTTGCAGTGTAGCCTTCTGGGTGACCAACGTGTAATCCTTGTCCAGATGGATAAGGGAACATATCTAAAGCATAGAATTTTGGATTCCCTTCTCTTTCTTTAGTTTTAAATGTTTTATTTTCATCCCAATAAGCCTGCCACTTTTTCTCTATTATTCGATGTTGATAAGTCACTATAAAAGCCTCCAGTTAATTTTTTTCAAAACAAAAGCCCTATATCATTTAGCATAACTAAACAATATAGGGCGAATTTTTTCGCGGTACCACCTAAATTTATTATTGTATAAACAATAACCTTAGTACTTTAACGCAGTAAGACGTCTCACTCTACTATTAATTTCAAGCAAGAAACAAGTTAGACGAGTTCAAGATAGATATCTGACTTATTTTCACCAACCATAAGCTCTCTAAACAGATTCTAATTCTACTATTCCTAACGAAGTCATTTATTATATGACTAATATAACAAATTTACTCCCTTAATTCAAGCTGATAACTTGTCCAACTAAGATGTTATTACCGCCATTAATTGCGATTAGTTTATGAACATCTACACCATGTTTTTGAGCGATAGCATATAGTGTTTCGCCTGCTTGAACAACATGTGTCCCTACACTAGATGTATTTTCACTTGGTGCACTTTCGACCGGTGCTGTCTCAACTGGTGTTGTTACTTCAACTTCAGGTGTAGCTACTGGAGTTTCTGGAGTTTCAACTATAGTTTCAACTGGTGTTTGTACAGCAGCTGTTCCAGATACACTCAATACTTGACCAGGATGAATTAAATATCCAGATAAGCCGTTTAGTGATTGTAACTGACTTAATGACATACCATGTTTAGTTGCAATTGCGTATAATGAGTCTCCACGTTGAACTGTATACGTTCCTGAACTTGTAACTGGCGTGCTAGTTTCAGGTGTTGATGGAGTCGTTGGAACAGATGTTTCTGGTGTACTTACCTCAAGTGCAGCTGTTGACGGAGTTGTTGTCGCTCCACTTACTTTCAATGACTGACCTGGATAAATTAAACTACCAGATAAATTATTTAATTCTCTAAGTTGGCTTAATGTCATCCCATGTTTTGATGCAATGGCATAAAGACTGTCGCCAGCTTTAACTGAATAAGCCCCAGATGTAGAGGGTGTTGTCGGTGGTGTGACCGTTCCATTTTCTACGTTACCAGGTGTTGTTGCTTCTGGTACATTTGTTTCTGGTGTTGTTGAACTTCCTGTTCCTGGCACTTTCAACGATTGACCAGGGTGAATTAAAAAGCTTGTTGTACCGTTTAATTTTTGTAAATCAGCAATTGAAACACCATATTTACTTGCAATAGCCCAATAGCTGTCGCCAGCTTTAACTACATAAGATCCACCTGCTGCTGGAGCAGAAGGATGAGTTGTCACTGGATTATCAATTTCAGGCTTAGTACTTTCTTCAGGTGCAGTATCAGCCGCTTCATTATCTGTTGTTCCACCAGGAATGACTAGCTTTTGATTCGGCGCAATAAAGTAAGAAGTTAATGAATTAGCTTCCATCAATTGCGTTAATGAAATACCATGATTTGCGGCAATTCTATATAATGAATCTCCCGCTTTGACTGTGTAACTACCAACAGAAGTTGATGGTAAATCTGGCGTTGATGGTGTTTCTGAAACTTCCGGATTTGCTGGAACTTCTTCAACTGGTGTTTCAGGCGCTACCGGATTACCATTCATATCGAATTCAGCTAAACCATATTGTTCAATAATTTTATTTAACTTTGTTGCGTATGAAGTGTCTGTTGCATAACGTCCAGTTAAATATTGAGTGGCATCTTGATACGATTCAGTATTACTGTAACGCGTACCAGAATAGAACTCATAACGCCAACTAGATGGGTCATTGTCACCGGTTAAAAGTGACGCATAGTCCCCTAATGATTGATCATAATTTTCGTACTTACGGAAATCATCCGTAATAGTATAATAATTACCTGAACCATCATCTTCTAATGTTTCTACATGGATTGAATTTCCATTATAGTCGCCTTTAATTCCAAACAAGTTATAGTTTGGTGATTGAGCTAAAGTACTATTACCCCAAGCAGATTCTAAAGCTGCTTGCGCAATCATTACAGAAGCATACAAATCATTTTTTGCTGCAATATCTTTAGCGTAACCAGATATGTTCTTAAGAAATTCTGACGGACTTAGTCTATTACTTTGTGCATAAACAGTAGTTGACTGTGTTTCAGGAGTCAACTGGTTTAATACAGCACTTGCTGAAAACAATACAAGTCCTGTATTGATTCTAATAATGAGTTTTTTTGATGAGTCTAAACGTTTCATTGCTTTTTTACGTTCTATGACTGATTGTCTCGTTTTAATCACTCATTTTACCTCCCAGTTTCCAAATTAATTCTGTAAAAATATTCCAAAATTGTAACTACACCCGTTATTATAGTCAACATTCACACAAAAAACTTGAATAAATCAGTCTTTTTGTTTAGTCTTAATAAATGTAACAATAACGTAACATAGTGCACAAGCTAAATTATTTTCTTTACCACAATAAAAGAATAGTATCTTCATCCTTATGCTAAGATTAACATTACATAAAATATTACTAAAATCCATAAAATTTAAAGGAGATTTCAATGTTAAAAGCCTTACACTACAGCAAAGAGCTTCTACGTACACTCGTTTCTCAGTTTCCAAACGGTACATTTATTGATGCTACCCTTGGCAAAGGAAATGACCTAATATCAGTATTAACCCACCCTCATTTCACAGGAAAAGTGATAGGTTTTGATATTCAAGAAGCTGCCATACAAACGACTCAAGAAAGAATTTATACGCATGGTATTGAAGGGGAATACCAACTTATTCAAAATTCCCATGCCAAACTAGCAGATTATTTAGAAAGTGACGAACAAATCCATGGTGCTATATTTAATTTAGGCTACTTACCTGGAGGCGATCATTCTATTACAACACAAGCAAATTCTACCCTTTTAGCCATTGAAGAGATGGGAAGTCGCCTTGTCACAAAAGGCCAAATTATCATCGTGGTTTATTCTGGTCATCCAGCTGGACAAGCTGAGAAGGAATCCCTTTTTCAAGCACTGAGCACGTGGCCACAAGAAAACTTTCAAGTTTTACAATATGAATTCATCAATCAGAGAAATAATCCTCCTATGGTTATAATCATAGAGAAAAGATAATTTTCTCAATACAAAAAAGCTTTTCAGAATTAACTGAAAAGCTTTATTTTTATTAAGCATTAAAAGCAGCTTTTAATTCTTCTACTTTATCTGTACGTTCCCACGTAAATTCATGGTCTAATCGTCCAAAATGACCATAAGCAGCTGTATTTGCGTAAACTGGTTGACGTAAATTGAGCATATTAATAATACCATTTGGAGTTAACGTAAAGATTTTGCGAATTGCTGCTACTAATTCAGCTTCAGAGACTGTGCCTGTTCCAAAAGTTTCAGCGGCAATTGATAATGGTTCTGCCACACCAATTGCGTAAGATAATTGAATCTCACATCTTTTAGCTAATCCTGCTGCAACAATGTTCTTGGCAATATATCTAGCAGCATAGCTGGCAGAACGGTCAACTTTAGTTGCGTCTTTACCACTAAACGCTCCTCCACCATGTCGTGAAAAACCACCATAGGTATCCACAATGATTTTACGTCCGGTTAATCCAGAATCTCCTACTGGACCACCAATGACAAACTTACCTGTTGGGTTAATATACATAATCGTATCGTCGTCTAACCATTCGCTAGGTATAATGGGTTTAACAACATGTTCAATCACATCCGCACGTAACTGTTCTAACTCAATACCTTCATCATGTTGAGTACTGATAACAATTGTATCTAAACGTTTAATAGATTCATCGTCATTATATTCAACAGTAATTTGTGTTTTTCCGTCTGGACCTAAGTAAGGAACAATTCCTTCTTTACGTACATCTGTTAATCGTTTAGCCAACTGGTGACTTAAAGAAATTGGTAATGGGATCATTTCCGCTGTTTCATCGTTGGCATAGCCAAACATTAACCCTTGATCGCCTGCGCCTATTTCTTTTTGAGTTACATCTGTTCCTCGAGTTTCAATAGCATCGTCCACTCCTTGGGCAATATCTGGTGATTGTTCGTCTAAAGAGACAAGCACCGCAACATTATCAGCATCGAAACCATATTTACGGCCTACATAACCAATCTCAGCGATTTTCTTTCTTACAATTTGTTGGATATCGACGTACGCTGTAGTAGTCACCTCTCCAAATACTAAAACTAACCCCGTGTTAACGGCAGTTTCACAAGCCACACGTGCAAAAGGATCTTGTTCTAGGATTGCATCTAAGATTGCGTCACTAATTTGATCGGCAATTTTATCTGGATGCCCTTCAGTTACTGACTCAGATGTAAATAGTTTTTTCTCTTTCATTTCTTTTCCCCCATATTAAATTTTGGTTACAAGGCAATTTCACTTGATAGACAAGTGAACCCTATCGGGAACTTTTGGTTGTAACGTTCTTAATTATACATTAATATAGTCAATATAGGTAGTTTTATTGAAGAAATCCTTGGTGATTTTAAACAAGGTTTCAAACGAAAGGTATAAATAGCATGAAACAATTTATTAAACTTTTACAACATCCCCTGCTTAAAATCTTATTATCACCTCTAGCCTTTATTGGATTTGGATTGATTACAGGGTTAACGATGACCAGTCAGCCCCAGTGGCTAAATATTGTGTTACTTTATCTTATCGTTGCGATGGCCCATTTAATTGATCACTTTTTCTTTTTGAAATATTCACGTAAGAGAGATGACGCGACACCGATGGTATTGCTCTACTTATGTGAAGTGGTCATGGTTGTAAGTGCAGTCATATTTTTTATGCAGCAACATATAATCATCAGTTTGTTGCTGACGATGTACTTAATTTTTATTCATCTTCAATGGTTCCCCTATAAAATGACTGGAACATTCTATCATTATTTACTTAATGTCTTTTTCCATTCTTTTATTTTAAATGTTATTGCCTTTTATACCCAGACTAATGGTATTACACCAGAAATATTAATTGCTTTAATTCCTGTTGTACTCTTTGTAGCAGGTAATCAATTGGAAACCACACGATTAAAACAATTACTGGGAAAAGCAAAGATAGCCTTTTGGTTGAAAGGCAGTACCATTCTTTCAGTCATTTTTTCTTTCATTGCCCTTGGCCTAGCAGTCTACTTCTGTCTACCAAGTAGTACTTTTTACATGGTCCAAAGCATTTTCTTCTTAATTACGACAGTTAGTATTCTGCCAACTCTAGTCGTGACCAAACAAGCTAAACAAGCACAGAATAAAATAAACTATTACAGTAGCATCAGTCTAATTTTTAGTATCCTTTATGGCTTGAGCTATGTCTTTTAAATCATTAGCCTTTGACTTAGTCAACGGCTTTTTTTTATACAATTTAATAGTAAACCGTTTGCATATTCATTATGACAGTGATAACATCAACTCAATATATTTATAATCCAATCAATAAAGGGGATGTCTATGAAAGCTCTCTACTTTGAACTTAAAAAAATTCAGAATAAGCGACTCATTATTTTATTGTTTTTAGTTCCCATTATCGTAACAGCCGGTTTGTATACTTACCGTTCTAATTCATCTATAGATTTCAGACGCCAAGAGCAACAAACTGCTAATAGACTACTTAGTGATTTAAGTTGGAGACTCGCTGAATATAATGATCAAAGAGGTTATTATGGCCCTAGTCAAAACCAAGCAAATAATCCTGACGAGCTTACTGAACATCAGCAATACATCTATGATTTATTGGATGCATCTGAGCGTGAAAGATTTCATTACAGCGTCGCAGCGTATCATGAAAACTGGGCTGACTTAAATCAATCAAAACAGAAAATTTGGCTTAATTTACTTAAGGTTATCGACGCCGGTGAAAATTTAAGATCTTTAAATCATGATGAACTAATCGCTGACACCTATAAGTTAGATTGGTTAATCGAGCACAATATTGATCATTTAGATTTTGAAACAGATAACCATTCTGCTTTCGTTTTGTTTAACAGTTTCCAGCTCCTTTTAGGACTTCCAGCGATTGTTATGATTATCTATCTATTCGGATTAGAATCCTTCTTAGAAGCTAAACGTGAGCAGTTTAATTTCTCTAGAGTGCTACCTATCCCGTATGCAAAAGTCTTATTTACAAAGTTAAAACTTTTTATTTCAATGCTCGTTATTTATCTCGTCATGAGTCTATTGACTCTTGGTATGTTTAGTCTTCTATTAGATGAGAACCCTTTAACTACTCAGTTAAATTATCCCATCGTTTCCACTCTCACTGAATCCGTTATAGTGAAACCATTATGGGAGGTTTTTACTTATCAAATCATCGGTTTTATTCTACTAAGTTTGCTTAGTTTGATACTCATTAGCATTCTCGCCTTTATTTTTGGCAATGAGCTATTCGTCTCTTTTCTTTTTGCTACTTTTTTTACAACAGGTATTCAAATCAATCAACTTTATAACAAAGACTCTCAGTTCTACAATCCATTTGCTTGGTTCAATAGCAATTACCATATTATACATAATTCACGGTTACACTTAGTATTAACAGCTAGTTTGCTTGTCATATTTATTTTAATATTATTTTTCTTTGTCTTTTTAAAAGGTGCTTATCTACGGCCATGGTCGTTTAAAGATACTTATAAGCAAAAACACTCATTAAATAAATTATTTTTTGTTAAGTTTGAATGGCTCAAAATACGCCGACAAAACTTCTTGTTTTATAGTCTCGCAATAGTGTTTTCTTTTGTATTGACACTCGCTATTTCTCAATTTCAACAATACACTAATGACTTAAGTACACTAGTGGAAAGAAATGAAGCAGCAGTGGCAGACCAAGCGCGTACAAAACAATTATTTGAAGAGTCTATTACTTCTATCGAGTTAATATTAGCTGATGAAGAACTGCAAAATTTTGACCGACGTCAATATGAAGAACAATTGGAGTATCTGAGAGAAAGTTACTCTGATACACTGGCAAATCATGCCATAATAAATCAACAACTTATCGACATTAAAGCCAATGATTATCGATTATTTAATCAAGAAGCAACAGATAGTCTCGAACAAGATTATCATTTCGTTATGGGGAAAGCTGAGGTTCAATTTTCTAGAAGAATTCCTTTGCGACATCATATTTTCGTTCCGAATGCTTATATCAACTATGAACTTAGCCAATGGAAGCAAAAACACTCGATTGACTTCGTTCCATTAGGTGGGCCTTTCCATACATTATTTATTCCTGAGTACGAAGAAACCCCACGCAGTGGAGAGAATCAACCTCCTTTAAGTATTGATCAAGCTGTTTTTGAAAATTATTTAACAACCGTTTCAAAACCACATCAATATATTAGTGGACTAAATTTATCTGCTTCACTTTTAACTGACTCGATATACCTAATACTACTTATCACAATCATTGTATTCTTCGCGACAAGCTACGCGACAGAATTAGATAATCGCCAAACGATTCGTTACTTAGTCACTCAACCTAAGACGCTCGTACAAATTATTTCGACTAAACTAAAAGTAGCATACGCAATGACTTTTCTATTTATTTTATTAAGTTTACTTATCACATTCACAATCGGTAGTTTATTCAATGGCCCAGGACAAATGGATTTTCCTTTTATCCAATACATTGCTAAAAGTATCGGAGATTCCAATGAGTTTAGCTATTTTAACATTCCATCTTTCAATGAGTACTTTCAAATATTACCGTTATGGAAATTAGTGCTGATGGGGCTAGCTCTTCTACTATCAAATGCATTTGTCGCAATCAATTTAACTTACTTCATTTCAACAGCTATCAAAAACAGATGGCTTGTTGCTACAACAAGTATCTTATTTTTAGGAATCGGTATGGTATTTTTCTATTACATACCTAACCAACTGCAACAATTTTCACCTTTTGCTTACTTAAATATTGCAGATGTTCTATCAGGTGAATCATCTATTACGCATAACTATCAGTATTTCAATTGGATAACAGGTGTATCTTCACAATTCGTATTTGGCCTAATACTCAGCCTATTAACTTTCTTACGCGTTCGTAAAAAGGCTAATTAAAAAGGAGACCTCAGACTATATGATATCCGCACAAAATATAACAAAAACATATCACAATAAAACAGTACTCAATCAAATCAGTTTTGAACTAAATTATGGTGACATGGTGGGCCTAGTCGGCCCAAATGGGGTTGGTAAAACTACCCTTCTATCGTCAATGATGGGACTGATACCTTTAGATAATGGAAAGGTCGTAATGGCAGACACTTCGTTTAGTGAAACTGACATGTATCGTAAAGTAGGATTTATGCAAGATAACAGTGTCTTGTACCCCTATTTAACTGGATATGACCACTTAGCATACGTTGCTTATGCGCAAAACATTAAGGCATCTGATATTGAAAAAATTTCTAGAAGAGTTGGTAATTTTGATTACTTACATAAAAAAGTTGGTGAGTATTCTTTAGGTATGAAGCAACATCTTTTGTTTGCCTCTGCTATATTACATAATCCTAAAGTTCTTTTATTAGATGAGCCTTTCAATGGTCTTGATCCGACGAGTTTAATTCGTATCCGCGAATTAATAGAAGAACTCTCTGATAATAAAACGACAGTCATTCTGTCCTCTCATAACTTGGATGAAATCGACAGAATGACTCGCAACATTTTTTTCTTAAAAGATGGAGATATTTTATATCGCAACCTTGCCAAGTATAAAATCTATTCTTATTTAATCACAGTTTCTCAACTTCCAGATAAAGAGACACTAAGAAAAATGTCTGTCGAAGAAAGGATAAATAATCAGTTACTTGTTTCTAAAGAACAATTAAATCCATTAATTTATGAATTAAACCAACAAGCTATTGAGATTTTAGATATCGAAAGAACACAGTTTGGTAGTGAAAATCTCTATCGAGAACTATATCATCAGGCACAGTGAAGCACAGTCATCTTAAGCTGCTAGAGTTTAAAAAGGATTGCTTATTATCTGAAGAAAGCAAATTTTCTACAATGTAATGATTTGAACCAAGCATTCGTCACCATATTCAACATCACTGATCACATAGTAAAGAATCAAGCCTCGTTATGTTGGCTATCAACTTTTGTAATAATCCCTTATAATAAAAAACATCCTTTCTTACGCAAATATACTCGCGCGAGAAAGGATGTTTGTTATTTTATATTTTAGTGAGCTGATAGTTCGCCAATTGGTAATACAGTCTTACCATAAGTTTCGTTAATTACTTGTGCCATAGCGGCATAAATTGCTGAAAAACCACAGATAATACCTTCATAACCTGCAATAGTCAAAATTAAAGTAGAACCTGTAAAATTGCCAATTGCTAATAAGAAGAACAATAAAGTTAATGTTCCAAACACTACCTGAAGTGCCTTAGTGATACGTAAAGTTGCAATAAACATAAATAATGTAAAAAATCCCCACATAAACAAGAAAGCTGCCATTGATAATGAATCAGCTGCTTCACCTAAACCCATTACCGGTAAGATGTTTAGGGCAACTAATGATAACCAGAAAAAACCATATGAAGTGAATGCAGTAGTACCAAAAGTGTTATTCTTTTTAAACTCCATAATTCCTGCAACAACTTGAGCCATACCACCAAAGAAAATTCCCATTGCTAATATCATTGAATCTAACGGGAAAAAACCTGCGTTATGAATATTCAATAAAATCGTTGTCATCCCAAACCCCATCAATCCTAACGGTGCTGGATTCGCAGTGATTTCTGTAACTAATACCTTCTTTTCCATTTTCAATCTCCATTCAATATAATTTACACAACGATTTACATTATACCCATGCATGCATTGAAGAGTCAATCAAAATTGATAACAAAATATAACGAAAACGTTTTATTGATGTTTTATTCTATAAAAATATATATCGAAATATTATATAAATTGAAGCAAAAAAATAATAGCAAATAGTAGTGTAGTTAATAAATAATAGTCAATATCAAATGGTTCATATAGTTGTACACAAAAAAAGACCTACCTAAGTAAGTCTAAAAACGGTCCGGACGGGATTTGAACCCGCGATCTCCTGCGTGACAGGCAAGCATGTTAACCCCTACACCACCGGACCAATTGCGGAGGTAGGACTCGAACCTACGACCTTCGGGTTATGAGCCCGACGAGATGCCAACTTCTCCACTCCGCGATAATTTAAATGACTAAGTAAACTTAGTAAGGAGGATAAGAGATTCGAACTCTTGCACGCTTTTACACGTCTGACGGTTTTCAAGACCGTTCCCTTCAGCCGGACTTGGGTAATCCTCCATATTGACTGAGCTATTCTATTCAATCATGACCCGTACGGGATTCGAACCCGTGTTACCGCCGTGAAAGGGCGGTGTCTTAACCGCTTGACCAACGGGCCTTGTGTTTATTAATGCTGTCTAGCAGTTAAACTACGGAGAAGGAGGGATTTGAACCCTCGCGCCGCTATAAAGCGACCTACACCCTTAGCAGGGGCGCCTCTTCAGCCTCTTGAGTACTTCCCCATCTTAAGTGATCAAATGGTTTGTCTATCCTTAGTCTGCTAAATGGGCCTGAATGGACTCGAACCATCGACCTCACCCTTATCAGGGGTGCGCTCTAACCAGCTGAGCTACAGG